>NZ_AP014809.1:0-642500 GCF_002355515.1 Methylorubrum populi
CATTCTGGGCACCGCCCGAGTCGGGCGTTGCCTTCTCTCGTGTGGCGTATGCGTACGCATCCCCTCCGGTCCGCCGGCTTGGATGCGAGGAGACACGGTGATGCACCTCGACGGCAGCATGTCGGACGGCGATGGCGGAAACGGCAGGGGGAACGTGGATTTTCCCGCGGCCTGGACGCGGGTGAAGCGGCGGCTACGGGCGGAGCTTGGCGAGGACGTGTTCGCCAGCTGGTTCGCCCGCCTCGAGCTGGAAGATGTGCAGGGCGGCGTCGCTCGCCTCACGGTGCCGACCCGGTTCCTCAAGAGCTGGATCGAATCGCACTATCTCGATCGTGTGCTGACGACCTTCCGGGCCGAGGCCGACGACGTGAGTCGCATCGAGGTCGGCGTGCGCGGCCCGTCCGCAACGGCCCGCCCGAGTGCCGGCGCCCCGGCGAAGTCGAACCCGACCAGCGGTCCCCTGACGCGCCTTCACGCCATGGCGACACCGGCCGCCCTCCAGGGGCCCGGTCCTCTGGTCGAGACCGAGATCACGTCGCCCCGCGGCGATTCGGCCGCGGTCGACCTGAACGGTGCGCCGCTCGATGCACGGCTCACCTTCGCGAACTTCGTCGTGGGCCGGTCCAACGCGCTCGCCCACGCCGCGGCGGAGCGGATCGCCCGCAGCGACGGCGACGGTTCGCTCTATAATCCGCTCTATGTCCATGCAGGCGTCGGACTCGGTAAGACGCACCTGCTCCATGCCGCCGGCCACGCCGCCCGCGAGGCGGGACGACGGGTGATCTACCTCACCGCCGACCGCTTCATGTACGGCTTCGTCAACGCCTTGAAAACGCAGAGTGCGCTGGCCTTCAAGGAGCGCCTGCGGGCGATCGACCTGCTCATCCTCGACGACGTGCAGTTCATCCAGGGCAAGTCGATCCAGACCGAGTTCGGCCACACCCTCAACGCTCTGATCGATTCCGGACGTCAGGTCGTCGTCGCCTCCGACCGTCCGCCGACGGAGCTGGAGGCGCTCGACGAGCGCGTGCGCTCGCGCCTCGCCGGCGGCCTCGTCGTCGAGATCGGTGGGCTCGACGAGGGCCTGCGTGCCTCGATCCTCTCCGCACGGCTCGATGCCGTGCGGCAGAGCCACCCGAATTTCGAGGTTTCTCCCGCGGTCTCGGCCTACGTCGCCCGAGCGATCACCGCGAACGGCCGCGACCTCGAAGGCGCGGTGAACCGGCTCCTGGCCCATGCCACGCTGACCGGCGCTCCGGTCACCGTCGAGACCGCCGAGACCGCGATTCGCGACCTCGTGAAAAATCGTGAGCCCAAGCGGGTGAAGATCGAGGACATCCAGAAGCTGGTGGCCTCGCGCTACAACGTCTCGCGCTCCGATATCCTGTCCGAGCGCCGCACCGCCGCCGTGGTGAAGCCGCGCCAGATCGCGATGTATCTGTCGAAGGTGCTCACCCTGCGCTCTCTCCCCGAAATCGGCCGCCGCTTCGGCGGGCGCGATCACACCACCGTGCTGCACGCCGTGCGCAAGATCGAGAAGCAGATCGGCGAGGACGCCGTGCTCGGCGACGAGGTCGAGCTGCTCAAGCGCATGCTCCAGGATTGAGCGCCGAAGCCGAGGGCGGAGCCGGGTGCATCCCGGCTTCGCCCTCACGATTGCGGCCGACCGCATCTTCCGATGCCGGGGCTGGCCTTGCTCGGATCGAAGCACTCCTTCGGTCTTCGCCCCCGCGCGAGGCGGGACAGCGCGGACGGCGCCCTTGCCTTCGCGGGGGCGCTTCGCCAAGCTGCCGGGCCCGTTCCGCTACGGAGCGCTTCGCGAAACGCCCGGTCACCGACCAGCCCTCCGGCCGCGATGGCGGGAAGGGCGCTTCGAGGGAGAGGCTCCGTTATCCGGCCTGACCGATGGCGGACGGGCCGATTGTTCAAGAGACGACGGGTTTTCCGATGAGAGTCACAGTCGAGCGCGCGGCCCTCCTGAGATCGCTCGGCCACGTCCACCGGGTGGTGGAGCGGCGCAACACGATCCCGATCCTCTCCAACGTCCTTCTGCGCACCGGCGAGAACGGCCTGCAGCTGAAGGCGACCGATCTCGACATCGAGGTGACCGAGACCGTCGCCGCGGACGTGCTCGATGCCGGTGCCACCACCGTCCCGGCCCACGTCATCTACGACATCGTGCGCAAGCTGCCGGAGGGCGCGCAGGTCTCGCTGGAGACCTCCGGCGAGACGGGTCAGATGACGATCCGCTCCGGCCGCTCGCGCTTCGCCCTGGGCGCCCTGCCCGAGGGCGACTTCCCCGATCTCGCCGCGGGCGAGCTGCCGCATTCCTTCGCCATTCCCGCGGCCGAGTTGAAGCAGCTCATCGAGAAGACGCAATTCGCGATCTCGACGGAGGAGACGCGCTACTATCTCAACGGCATCTATTTCCACACCGTCGAGGTCGAGGGTTCGCTGAAGCTGCGCGCGGTGGCGACCGACGGGCACCGGCTCGCACGGGTCGAGACCGACGCGCCCGAGGGCAGCCGCGGCATGCCGGGTGTCATCGTGCCGCGCAAGGCGGTAGCCGAGATCCAGAAGCTCGTGGACGATGGCGGCGAGAGCGTGCAGGTCGAGCTGTCGCCGGCCAAGATTCGGCTGACCTTCGCCGGGGGCGTGACCCTGATCTCGAAGCTGATCGACGGCACCTTCCCCGACTACCAACGGGTGATTCCGACCGGCAACGACAAGCGCCTCACCGTGGAACGCGATGCCTTCGCCAAGGCGGTGGACCGCGTCTCGACGATTTCGTCCGAGCGGGGCCGCGCGGTGAAGCTCGCCATGGGCGACGGACGGCTCGCGCTCTCGGTGACGAACCCGGATGCCGGCTCGGCGACCGAGGAGCTCGATGTCGATTACGAGGCCTCCGCCCTCGATATCGGCTTCAATGCCCGCTACCTCCTCGATATCACCGCCCAGCTCCAGGGCGACACGGCGCTGTTCAAGCTCGCCGATCCCGGCTCGCCGACGCTGATCCAGGATCGCGACGGAGCGCCCGCCCTCTACGTTCTGATGCCGATGCGCGTGTGAGTCCGCTTCCGGCTCCGGCCGGATCGGATATATCGCTCGGATGGACACCCTGCCGGGAGGCACACGCCTCACCCGACTGATCGCCCGCGATTTCCGCAACCACACCGATCTCGATCTGGCCACGACGCGCCGCTTCGTGGCTTTGGTCGGCGAGAACGGCGCGGGAAAGACCAACATCCTCGAGGCCGTCTCGCTGTTCTGCCCCGGCCGCGGCCTGCGCCGGGCGGATCTCGCGACCATGGCGCGGGTCGGCGGGCCGGGCGGCTTCGCCGTCTCGGCCACACTGGAGACGGCGGAGGCCGAGCACCGGCTCGGCTCCGGCTACGAGCCGCCGGGCTATGACGGGCGTGGCAGCCGCGTCTGCCGTATCGATGGGGCGCCCGCCCCCTCCCCCGTCGCCTTTTCGGAATTCCTGCGGATCGTCTGGCTCACGCCGGATTTCGACGGGCTCTTCCGCGGCGCGGCCGGCGACCGTCGCCGCTTCCTCGACCGGCTGGTGTTGGCCGTCGATGCCGGCCACGGCGCCCGCGTCTCGGCGATGGAGCGGGCCCTGCGTTCGCGCAACCGCCTGCTTGACGAGCGGCCGGACGACGGCCGCTGGCTCGACGCGATCGAGCGCGAGGTGGCCGAACTCGGCGTCGCCGTGGCGCTGGCTCGCCGCGAGACCGTGGAGCGCCTCGACCGGCTGATCGCCGAGACGCGGGACGATGCCGCACCGTTCCCCTGGGCCTCCATCCGCTTGGAGGGCGATCTCGACGACCTCGTCGCGGTTTGGCCGGCACTGGAGGCGGAGGACCGCTTCCGCCGGTCGCTGATGCAGGGCCGCCATCGCGACCGGGCGGCGGGCCGCACCCTGATCGGGCCGCAGACCACCGACCTTCTGGTGCGCCACGGCCCCAAGGACGTGCCGGCGGCCACCGCCTCGACCGGCGAGCAGAAGGCGCTGCTGATCGGCCTCGTTCTGGCCCATGCCCGCCTCGTGCGGGCGATGAGCGGGCTCACCCCCCTCATTCTCCTCGATGAGGTCGCCGCCCATCTCGATCCGCGCCGCCGCGGCGGGCTGTTCGATGCCCTCGAAGCGCTGGAGGGTCAGGTCTGGATGACGGGGGCCGACCCGGCCCTGTTCGCCGAATTGGAGGGGCGCGCCGATCTGATCGGGGTCGCGGACGGGCGGATCCTGCGAACGTCGACCTGAGGCTCAAGCCGTCGCGGAGACGATGTCGGTCTGCGAAAAATCATTGCCGATGAAGAGGAGCGGAACGTTGCGCGTGCTCGCGCAGGCGTAGGCGAAGCAGTCGCCGAGATTGAGTTGGGCCCGGTGGCCCTGGCCTTTGCCGTAGCGCGCGTAAGCCGCGATGGCTGCGGTTGCTTCCCGGCCCGTGATCGCGACCTCCTCGATATCTGCGCTTTCAAGCAACTGCCGCACGAGATGTTCGGCCTGCGCGACCGTTCCCGTGCCGAGGCGGCGCAGCGCCATGACAGTCTCCAAGACGGCCACCGCCGACGTGTATCTCGTCCGTGCCTCTTCGAGCCGTACCGTCAGCGCCTCCGCTTCAGGCTCGCGCGCGATGATGGCGACCATCGCGGAAGCATCGACGAACATCAGGGTTCGCCGTTGATCTCGTCGAAGAATGCCTTGTCGGCTTTCATGCCCGTCTTCGGCCAACGCGCGAAGGCATCCTGGATCGGCCTGATGCGATCGGCCAGCGGCAGGGACGATTCTCGGCGTTGCAGTTCGTTCGCAAGCGCCATACGCACCGCTTCGGTCTTGCTCACGCGAGCCTGCGATGCCAGCTTTTCGGCGAGGCGGTTCACCTCCTCGCTGCGGATGTTCAGGGGCATGGCGGCCTCACTGTGTAGACGCCCGCAAGCTATTGCCTACACGCCTCATCCGCAAGCTGGATAGAGGCTTCGTTCAGCCTCTCGCCTTCGCAAGTGACCCGATGACAGCTCGCCTCGACGAGGCCCGTGCCGCGCTGAAGAAGACCTTCGGCTACGACGACTTCCGCCCCGGTCAGGACGAGGTGATCGGCGCCGTGCTCGACGGCGCCGACGTGTTCGCGGTGATGCCGACGGGCTCGGGCAAGTCGATGACCTACCAGTTGCCCGCCCTGGTCGATGCCGGGCTGACGGTGGTCGTTTCGCCCCTGATCGCGCTGATGCACGATCAGGTGCAACAGATGCACGCCTTCGGCATCGAGGCCGCGACCCTCAACTCGACCGTGGCGGAAGCGACCTCGCGGGAGACGTGGCGCAAGATCCGCTCGGGCGACCTGCGCCTCCTGTTCGTCTCGCCGGAACGCCTCCTGATGGACGGCTGCATGGACGCGCTGCGCGGCGCCGGGGTGCGGCGGCTCGCCGTGGACGAGGCGCATTGCGTCTCGCAATGGGGCCACGACTTCCGCCCCGAATACCGCGAGATCGCCCGAGCCCGCGAGGCGCTCGGCAACGTGCAGACGCTGGCGCTCACTGCCACCGCCGACGCGGCCACCCGGGCCGAGATTGCCGAACGGTTGTTCCCGGCGGGGCGGCCGCCCAAAACCTTCGTCCACTCGTTCGACCGGCCGAACATCCGGCTGACCTTTCAGCCCAAGGACAACCCGACCCGCCAGCTGGAGCGCTTCCTGCGCGACCGGCGGGCGGAAAGCGGCATCATCTACTGCTCGTCGCGCAAGCGCGTGGAGCAACTGGCCGACACCCTGAAGGGCGACGGCTTCAACGCCCTGCCCTACCATGCCGGGCTCGACCAGGGCGTGCGGGCAAGGAACCAGGACACCTTCCTGCAGGAGGACGGCGTGGTGATGACCGCCACGATCGCCTTCGGCATGGGCATCAACAAGCCGGATGTGCGCTACGTCTGCCACGCCGACATGCCGACCAACATCGAGGGCTACTATCAGGAGATCGGCCGCGCCGGGCGCGACGGGCTGCCCTCCGACACCCTGACGCTCTATGGCCTCGACGACATGGCGCTGCGCCGCCGCCAGATCGATGAGAAGGAGATCTCGGAGGAGCGCCGCCGCGTCGAGCGGCGCAAGCTCGAGGCGATGATCGCCCTATGCGAGGGCGCCGCCTGCCGCCGTCAATCGCTTCTCGGCTATTTCGGTGAGGCAAGCGAGCGCTGCGGCCGGTGTGACCTGTGCCGCAGCGGCGTCTCGCTCATCGACGGGACGGTGGCGGCTCAGAAGCTGCTCTCGGCGATCGTGCGCACCGGCCAGCGCTTCGGTGCGGCCTATGTCTGCGACGTGGTTCACGGCAAGGAGAGCGAACCGATCCGCCGCAACGGCCACACGGCGCTGAAGACCTTCGGCGTGGGTGCCGACAAACCTGTGGCGGCCTGGCGCGCCCTGTTGCGCCAACTCTTCGCCGCCGGAGCGGTCGCCGAGAATACCGACGGCTACGGCGGTCTCGTGATGACCGAGAAGGGCGAGGCGATCCTGTTCGGGCGCGAGGCGATCGAGGTCAGGCCCGATCCCGAGCCGAAGAAGGCCGAGCCGCGCGGCCGACGCCCGTCGGCACGCGACGACGAGGCAAACGCGCTGAGCGAGGCCGACGAGGCCTTGTTTCAGCACCTCCGGGGCTTGCGTGCCACCATCGCCCGTGCCGAGGGCATCGCAGCCTTCATGGTGTTCCCCGATCGAACACTGATCGAAATGGCGCGGTCGAAACCCGTCGATCTCTGGGCCCTGCGCTCCGTCCACGGCGTCGGCGAGCGCAAGCGCGACGCCTACGGCGAGCGGTTCACCGATGCGATCCGCGAATTTCTGGACGACGCCAAAAAGGCCGGGTGAGGCTCATCGGCCGGCCGATCACCGCGCCCGGTTACCTTCTCGCGATCGGGCGGCGACTCGGCGGGACCGCCTGTCGCGTGTCGGCTGGCTTGCCATGCAAGGGTTATCCACATATTGTCCACAGAAAGAACATAACACGAACATAGGCCGCCGGCAGAGGCGGCGCGCTTCCGCTCACGGGCCCTGTCCACATCCTGAGGGACGCACCATGAGAACCGCCGACAAGCAGATTGCCGATATCCTCGTGCGCTACGGCGAGCCCTTCGCGGGCAACGTCTGGCGCGTGCAGGGCACCGCCGTCATCTATCACAAGACCCTGGAGCGGATCGCCGCCCATACCAAGATCCGCTTCGACCCGCCCACCCTCCTGCGCAGCGAGCGCGACGAGGCGGTGATCCTCGTCACCGGCCGCATGCCGGGCGAGAAGGCGGGCGAGGAGCGGATCGAGTGGTCGATCGGCGAGGCGCTGGTGAACGTGAACTACCGCGTTTCCGGCCGGCAGGCGGCCTATGTCTACGCCATGGCCGAGAAACGGGCGAAGGATCGGGTGATCCTCAAGCTGATCGAGCTGCACGGCCTCGTCTATTCCGAGGAGGAGGCGGACGAGTTCCGCCAGAACCAGCCCATGGCAATCCGGGCCGTGGACGAGGATTTCGACGCCACCCCGGCCTTCGATGAGGTGACCGAGCAGGAGGCCGATCTCAAGCGTCTGATCGACGAGGCGGAATCGATCAACGCGGTGACCGACCTGATGCTCGACGAGCGGACGCAAGGCATCCTCAACGCCATGCCGCACGGCACCCGCGAGGAGGTGCGCGACTACGCCAAGGCGCGCCTGCGGGCGCTGGGCTGGCCGCCGGCCAAGAAGGGCGGGCGCGGCAGCCGCGCGGCATAACCAGAATCCGAAGGTCTCGATCTCTCCAAACCATGATGGGGTGAGGGCATGAACGCGCCGGTCCGGCCGCCCGATCTCGACCTGCTCGCGGGCTCGGTCGAGCGCGTCACCTTCCACAGCGCCGAGACCGGCTTCTGCGTCCTGAAGGTTCATGCCCGCGGCCGGCGCGATCTCGTGCCGGTGGTAGGCCATGCCCCCGCCATCGCCGCCGGGGAGTGGCTGACGGCCGCCGGGCGCTGGGTGACCGACCGCGAGCACGGCCTCCAGTTCCGCGCCGACACACTTCAGGTCACGCCCCCGACCGGGATCGAGGGGATCGAGCGCTACTTGGCCTCGGGTCAGATGCGCGGCATTGGCCCGATGATGGCCAAGCGCATCGTCGCCGCCTTCGGCGAGGCGGTGTTCGAGATCATCGAGGCCGAACCGGCCCGCCTCACCGAGGTCGAGGGCATCGGCCGCAAGCGCGCCGCCCGCATCGTCAAGGGCTGGGCCGAGCAGAAGGCCGTGCGGGAGATCATGATCTTCCTGCACGCCCACGGCGTCGGCACGGCGCGGGCAACCCGCATCTTCCGCACCTACGGCTGCGATGCGCTGAAGGTGATGGCGGAGGATCCCTATCGCCTCGCCCGCGACATCCGCGGTATCGGCTTTCGCACGGCGGATGCCATCGCGCTGCGCCTCGGCCTCGCCCGCGATGCGCCGCAACGGCTCGCCGCCGGCGTATCCTACGCCCTGCAGGCGGCGATGGACGAGGGGCATTGCGGCCTGCCCGTCGAGCGGTTGGTAAGCCTCGCCGCCGAACTGCTCGACGTCGCAGCCGACCTCGTTCGCATCGCTGCCGCGCTCGCCCTGCGCGAGGGCCGCGACGTCGTCGCGGACACGTTGCGCGGCGAACCCTGCCTGTTTCTCAAGGGGCTGCACGGGGCCGAGCGCGCCATCGCGATGCGGCTCGTCGAGCGTGCCGCCGGCACCCCGCCCTGGCCGGCCATCGATCTCGCCCTGGCCCGTCCCTGGGTCGAGGCCAGGACCGGGAAGACCCTCTCCGCCTCGCAGGCCGAAGCGATCGGTCTGGTTCTGTGCTCGAAATTGTGCGTGCTCACCGGCGGGCCCGGCGTCGGCAAGACCAGCACTCTCGATGCGATCCTGCGCATCCTCACCGCCAAGGGCGTGCGGGTTCTGCTCGCCGCCCCCACCGGCAGGGCGGCCAAGCGCATGGCCGAACAGACGGGACTGGAGGCGCGTACCCTCCACCGCCTGCTGGAGATCGACCCGCGCAACGGCGGACTTCAGCGCGACGAAGGCAACCCCCTCGACTGCGACCTTCTCGTCGTCGACGAGACCTCGATGGTCGACGTGCCGCTGATGCATGCCCTGCTCAAGGCGGTGCCGGAGCATGCGGGCCTGATCCTCGTCGGCGACGTCGACCAGCTGCCCTCCGTCGGTCCCGGCCAGATCCTGGCCGACGTGATCGCCTCCAACCGGGTGCCGGTGGCGCGGCTCACCGAAATCTTCCGGCAGGCGGCGGAGAGCCGGATTGTCGTCAACGCTCACAACATCAACACCGGCCGCATGCCGGCAGCCGCGCCGAAGGGCGAGGCGAGCGACTTCTACAGTGTCGAGATCGAGGACGCGGACGAGGGCGTCGACCGGCTCGTCGATCTCGTGGCCCGGCGCATCCCACTCCGATTCGGCCTCGACCCGGCCCGTGATATCCAGGTGCTGACGCCGATGATCCGCGGCTCGCTCGGCAGCCGCAACCTCAACCACGCCCTGCAGCGCGTGCTGAATCCCTCGCCCCCGGCGCAGGTCGAGCGCTTCGGCTGGCGCTTCGCACCCGGCGACCGTGTGATGGAAACCCGCAACGACTACGACCGCGACGTGTTCAACGGCGATCTCGGCACGGTCCAAGCCATCGATGCCGAGGAGGAGGCGCTCAGCGTCGATTTTGACGGCCGCCCGGTGATCTATCCCTTCGCCGAGCTCGACACGCTGGTCCCCGCTTTCGCCACCACGATCCACAAGGCGCAAGGCTCGGAATATCCGGCCGTGGTGATCCCGGTGGTGACGCAGCACCGCACCATGCTCGCGCGCAACCTCCTCTATACCGGCGTCACCCGCGGGCGCCGCCTGGTGGTGCTGGTCGGTCAGCGCCGGGCGATCGGAATGGCGATCCGTGAGAGTTCCGCCCGACGGCGCTGGACCAAGCTGCGGGAATGGATCGAGGCGGACTGACGGCAGAGTTGTAACCGATTTGCCCTCGCCCCAGGCCTTGCTCATCGTGTAGGCAGCGGGAGAACCGGCGGCGTCTTCGGCGCGCCCGGTCCCTCCACGAGGCGAGCGCCCCGCTATTCCTGATCCCGACCACACGCAGCCGGTGCGGCAGGTCTTCTATCTGCCGGGTTTCGATCCCCGCGAGCCGGAAACCTATTGGGGCCTGTTCCGCCGCGAGAGTCGCCTCACGGCCGAGCGGCGCGGCCTGACGATCGCCGTCGGTGAACCGGTCCGGTCCGAGGATGGCATCAGCCTCGATTGGGATGTGCGGAGCGAGGCCGATGGTGCCGCGACGCGGGTGCGTTACAGCCTCCTTCGCTGGGACGACATCGTCCGCGACCGCTTTCCCCGTTCCAACCTGCGCCGGCTCGCAAGCCTTCCGGGATTGGGATGGCGCCTTTGGCGGTCCGGCTACATGCGAAAGCTCCAACGCGAGGCGCGCCGCTTCTACCGGGTCATTGCTAGCGTCCATCATTTCTATCTGGTCTTCGTTCTGGCGAGCCTCGCGCTTGCCGTCGCGGCGGTGACGCTGACGCCGCTCGCGCAGCTGCCTCCCCTGGCTTGCGCGGCCCTCGTTCCGGTGCTCGCCTACGTGATCCTGGCGTTCCTCACCCAGCTGACACGCGGGAAACCGCTCTACGTCACCCATCTCGTCGACGATACCGCCTTCACGCACGACCATGCCTCGGGATGCGAGACCGCGATGCGCGCGCGCCTGGGGCCGTGGGCGGAGCGCATCCGGAGGGCCGAGGGTCAAGCCCACGAGATCGTGGTGATCGGGCATTCCTCGTCGAGCTTTCTCGCCTTCGAGTGCCTCGACCGCATCCTTCAATCCGATCCCGGCTTCGGCCGGCGCGGCACCCCGGTGACGCTGGTGACCATCGGCAGCGTGATCCCGTGGATCACCCTCGATCCGCGGGCAGACGAGACGCGGCGGGCGCTCGATCGGATCGGCCGCGACGCCGCGATCGGCTGGCTCGACATCCGCGCCAACTGGGATTGGCTCTCGATCCATTTGCGCGATCCGGTCAGCGCCTCAGGCCTGACGGCACCGCCCCGCGACCGCTTCGCGGTGATGCGCGTCGAGATCGAGGACCTGATCGAGCCGGCGCTGGTCGCGCGACGGCGCTGGAACCTGTTCCGCATGCATTTCCAGCTCCTGATGTCGAGCCGGTCGCGGAACGGCTTCGACTACGTCGCCTTCGTGGCGGGACCAGAGCCGGTCCATGAGGCGGTGGAGCGCTGCCGGAGGCAGCGCGTCGTGGCCGCGACCCCGGAATTCACCTGACGGAAAAGGCGGAACCGGCTTGTGCGCAAGCCGACAGCGGCCGTACGCGCCCTTTGCAGCGCGTGCTGATCCGCTCTAGAGCGATGCACAAAGTCAATTCGCTTCGCAGCGAACCTCTCGGGTTCGCCTCCGACCGGCTCCGAGTGGAGCTGGATCGACACGCGAGAGAGGTTTGGGACAGGACCCTCGGATGTTTCGCAACGATGTTCCGATCACTCCCGAGCTGGTGCGCCAGCACGGCCTGACACCCGACGAGTACGAGCGCTTCCGCGCCCTCGTCGGCCGTGAGCCGACTTTGACCGAGCTCGGCATCGTTTCGGCGATGTGGAACGAGCACTGCTCCTACAAGTCCTCGCGCAAGCACCTGCGCGGCCTGCCGACCTCGGCGCCGTGGGTGATCCAGGGACCGGGCGAGAACGCGGGCGTCATCGACATCGGCGACGGGCTGGCCTGCGTCTTCAAGATGGAGAGCCACAACCACCCGAGCTTCATCGAGCCCTATCAGGGCGCGGCGACCGGGGTCGGCGGCATCCTGCGCGACGTGTTCACCATGGGCGCGCGCCCGATCGCGGCGCTCAACGCCCTGCGCTTCGGCTCGCCCGACCATCCGCGCACCCGCCACCTCGTCTCGGGTGTCGTCGCGGGTGTGGGCGGCTACGGCAATTCCTTCGGCGTGCCGACGGTGGGCGGCCTCGTCGGCTTCCATCGGCGCTACGACGGCAACATCCTCGTCAACGCCATGGCGGTGGGCCTCGCGCGGACCGATGCGATCTTCTACGCGGCGGCCACCGGCGTCGGGAATCCGATCGTCTATCTCGGCTCAAAGACCGGCCGCGATGGCATCCACGGCGCGACCATGGCCTCGGCCGAGTTCGACGAGGCCAGCGAGTCGAAGCGTCCGACCGTGCAGGTCGGCGACCCCTTCGCCGAGAAGCTGCTGCTGGAGGCCTGCCTTGAGCTGATGGCCTCCGGCGCCGTCATCGCGATCCAGGACATGGGCGCGGCGGGCCTGACCTGCTCGGCCGTCGAGATGGGCGCCAAGGGCGATCTCGGCGTCGAGCTGCATCTGGAGAACGTGCCGACCCGCGAAGAGGGCATGACCCCCTACGAGATGATGCTCTCGGAGAGCCAGGAGCGCATGCTCATGGTGCTCAAGCCCGGCATGGAGGCCGAGGCCGAGGCGATCTTCGTGAAGTGGGGCCTCGACTTCGCCGTCATCGGCCACACCACCAATACGCTGCGCTTCGTCATCAAGCACAACGGCGAGACCGTCGCCGACCTGCCGATCAAGGAGCTCGGCGACGAGGCGCCGCTCTACGACCGGCCGCACATCGCCAACACGCACCAGCCGGTCATCGCGGCCGCGAGCGTCGAGGCCAGCGTGCCGAACGCGGAGGCGCTCAAGCGCCTGATCGGCTCGCCGGAACTCGCTTCGAAGCGCTGGGTCTACGAGCAGTACGATCACTTCATCCTCGGCAACACCGTGCAGAAACCGGGCGGCGACGCGGCGATCGTGCGGGTCGAGGACGGGCCGAAGGGCCTCGCGATCTCCACCGACGTGACCCCGCGCTACTGCGAGGCCGATCCGGTCGAGGGCGGCCGGCAGGCCGTGGCGGAGGCGTGGCGCAACATCACTGCCGTCGGCGGGCGCCCGCTGGCGATCACCGACAACCTCAATTTCGGCAATCCGGAAAAGCCCGAGGTGATGGGCCAGCTCGTCGGCTGCCTGAAGGGAATCGGTGAGGCCTGCCTCGCCCTCGACTTCCCCGTCGTCTCCGGCAACGTCTCGCTCTACAACGAGACCAACGGCGTCGGCATCCTGCCGACCCCGACCATCGGCGGCGTCGGCGTCATGGACGACGTGGAGCGCCACGCGACGGTCGCGCTCAAGCGCGAGGGCGACGTTCTGGTGCTGATCGGTCGCACCGAGGGCTGGCTCGGCCAGTCGCTCTATCTCTCGGAGATTGCCCGCCGCGAGGAGGGCGCGCCGCCGCCCGTCGATCTCGCCGTCGAGCGCCGCAACGGCGATTTCGTGCGCAGCCTGATCGTTTCAGGGATCGTCGACACCGTGCACGACCTCTCCGACGGCGGCCTCGCCGTGGCGCTCGCCGAGATGGCGATGGCCGGCGGGATCGGCGCGGCACTCCCCGCGGCGCCCGACGGCGTGCCGGCCCATGCCTACCTGTTCGGCGAGGATCAGGCTCGCTACCTGATCGCGGTGCCCGCCGAGGCGGCGGCCGATCTCCTCTACAGCGCCTCGGCGCAGGGAATCGACGCGGCCACCGTCGGCATTGTCGGCGGCGACAGCTTGGTGCTGCCGGGCGAAGAGACCATATCCGTGGCCGCGTTGAAGGCCGCGCACGAGGGCTGGTTCCCTGCCTACATGGCGAGCCAGCCGGCCGCGCCTGCGGCGTAACGAGACGAAAGCGAGCGGAGAGCCCCCATGCCGATGGATGCGCGCGAGATCGAGTCGATGATCCGCGAGGCGCTGCCCGACGCGCAGGTCGAGATCAAGGATCTGGCGGGCGACGGCGACCACTACGCCGCCACCGTCATCTCCTCCGCCTTCAAGGGCAAGACCCGCGTCGCCCAGCACCAGATGGTCTACGGCGCGCTCCAGGGGCGGATGGGGGGCGTGCTCCACGCCCTTGCGCTGACCACCGGCGTTCCCCAGGATTGAGCCGATCTTGAAATCGGACGGACAGGTCTGATTTCACATCCGACCGAGACGACGAGACAACGAGGACCGCGCGATGACCGACGTCAACACCGCCATCAAGACCGAGATCGATTCCCAGGATGTGGTCGTGTTCATGAAGGGCACGCCGCAATTCCCGATGTGCGGCTTTTCCGGACAGGTGGTCCAGATCCTCAATTACCTCGGCGTACCGTTCAAGGGCGTGAACGTGCTCGACGACATGGCCGTTCGCGAGGGTATCAAGGCCTATTCCAACTGGCCGACAATCCCGCAGATCTACGTGAAGGGCGAGTTCGTCGGTGGGTGCGACATCGCCCGCGAGATGTTCCAGTCGGGCGAGCTGCAGCATTTCCTGTCCGAGAAGGGTGTGCCGGTGAAGAGCGCCGCCTGATCTGGCGCCCTTTCACGAAACCCTTTCGCGATCGCGCGGCTTGTCTCCCGGCGGGTAGGCCGGGAGATCAGCATGCATGACGTCATCATCGTGGGCGGTGGCCCGGCCGGGCTCAACGCCGCCCTGATTCTCGGCCGTGCGCGGCGCACGGTCCTGCTCTGCGATGCGGGCGAGCCGCGCAACGCCGCGACCCCGCGCACCTGGGGTCTGTTCACCCGCGACGGCACCCCACCCTTCGACCTGCGGGCGCAGGGCCGGGCCGATCTTGAGCGGTACGACACCGTCGAGTGCCGCGAAATCTCGGTGACGGAAGCCTCCCGCGACGGCGACGGTTTCATCGTTGTCCTGGCCGACGGTCGCCGCGAGAGGGCGCGCCGCCTGATCCTCGCCACCGGCCTCGCCCAGGACATCCCCGACATCGAGGGGTTCGACACCTACTGGGGGACGGGTGTACATTCCTGCCCCTATTGTGACGGCTTCGAGGTCCGGGACCGTCCGCTCGTCGTGTACGGCCGCGGGCACGGCGGCTGCGGCCTCGCGCTCGAACTGACCGGCTGGAGCCGCGACGTCACGCTTTGCACCAATGGCGGCGACGGCGATCTCACGGGCAAGGACCGCGACCGGCTCGAACGCAACGGGGTTCGCGTGATCGAGACGGAGATCGCGCGACTCGAGGGAAATGGTTCGCGTCCCACCTGTCTGCGCTTCCGCGACTATAGCGAAACGGCCTGCACCGCGCTGTTCCTGATGCCGTTCGCCTGCAGTCCCTCGCCGCTCATCACGCAGCTCGGCTGCGAACTCGATGAGACCCGCAGTGTGGTGCCGACCCGGGAATACGAGAAGACCAACGTGCCGGGCCTCTACGTCGCGGGCGACGCTTCGCGTCGGGTTCAGTTCGCGGTCGTGGCCGCGGCGGAGGGCGCGATGGCCGCCTTCGCGATCAATGCCGAGTTCGTGGCGGAGGCGACGCGATAGAGCGGGCCGGATCGACCGTTCCGTTCTCGACGCGAAGGATAAAGCCGCGCGACGGCGCGTTGTTCGAAGCGGGCGCCGGGCGCCCCTTCCCTTCGAATTCCGGAGCCATGATGATCCCACCCGTCCATCCCAAGACGCCGCGCGTGGCGGTCGCCTGCGGCTGCGCCCTCGGCGAGGAGGTCGTGTGGGATGTTCGCGACGGTTCTCTGCTCTGGGTCGATATCGAGAACCCGGCGGTCTGGCGACATTGGCCGGCGACGAACGAAACCATCCGCCTGCCCCTCGATGAAAAAATCGGCTTCGCCCTCCTGACCCGGGACCCGGATCGCGTGGTCGCCGGCTTCAAGTCGGGCGTCGCTGCCCTGCGGCTGTCGGACGGATCCCGCACGCCCCTCGTGCGTCCGGACGACTATCCGGAAGGCAACCGGCTGAACAGCGGACAGGTCGGGCCGGACGGGCGGCTTTACTTCGGCAGCATGGATGATGCCGAGGAAGCCCCGACCGGCCGCTTCCATCGCTGGGACGGGACACACCTCGAAACCTTCGGCAGCGCTGCCGCCGTTACGAACGGTCCGATCGTCAGTCCGGATGGCCGCCGCCTCTATACGATCGACACCGCCAACGGCGTCGTACAGGTTCACGATCTCGACGCGGATCGGATTGGCGAGGGACGATCCCTTCTTCGATTCGAAGACGGCTGGGGCAAGCCGGACGGCCTGACCGTCGACGCCGAGGATCACCTCTGGATCTGCCATTACGGTGCCGGGCGCGTCACCCGCTTCGCACCGGATGGGCGGGTGGCCTATGTCGTGCCGATGCCGACGCCGTTCGTGACGAAATGCGCCTTCGGCGGGGACGACCTCTCGACGCTCTATGTGACGACGTGCCTGCGCGGCCGGGATCCGACAATCGATCCGATGGCGGGCCATCTCTATCAAGTCGAGACGGACTTCCGTGGAGTTGCACCAAACCTTCTGGATTGGCCGCGAACCTGAGTTGTACAACTATTGCGGCCGTAGCGTGCGGTTTCGCACCGCAGTAGCGTCTGTTGCGGCGCAAATATGAAAGCGCGGTTAAAGCCGATGAATTGGTGGAACTTATCCCCAATTCGCTGGTTCTTTACAAACGGTCGAGCTTTCGCTCGCAAACCGCGTGCCCTCGTCGAGGGCGGGAGCGGGACATGCCAGTCTTCGATGCGAAGAGTCTCACAGAACAGGGCGACGGCGAGGTGCTTCTCGCGATGATCCTCCACGCGACGCCGCGCGCGCGCGATGAGGCACGCGAGCGCGGTCGGATGCGTGCCGAGCGGGCGACGATGCTGGCGGAAATCGATCCCGCCGTGCCGGGCACGACACTTGGCGCGGTCACGCCCGCCGAAATCCTGCCGGTTACCTGACGCGGCGCGTCCTCACCACGTCTGTGGCGTGATGATGCCCTGGCGCGTCACCACGACCCATTGCCGGCCCCGGCGCTCGATCGCCTCCACCCGTCCAATCCCCGGCACTGCGTCACCCCGACCGACCTCGACGAGCCGGCGTCGGCGGTCTTCGAGGATCGCGACACCGTCGTAAACGTCGCGCAGAGCCCAGCCCTCCACGGTCTCGGTCTTCGGCTTGTCCGGTAGGCTGCCGGTCTGTGTCGGCTCCGCGGCGCGCGCCTCCGGTTTCGGATCCGGCTTGGCCGGCGCGACGGCGGCGGCCGGCGTCTTCTTCTCCAACTGCGCGATCATGCCGGCGATGCGCTCGCTCTGCTCGCGCTCGCTGCGTGTCACCGACTCGGTCAGGCTCGTCAGCCGCTTTTCGAACGCTTGCTCGCTGCGACCGATCCGATCGCCGAGGCTGCTCGCGAGCGACTTGGTCTCGTTGCGGGCGGCCTCGCTCGCCTCGCGCAGGGCCGTGGCGGTCCGTGCCAGTCGGTCGATCTCCTGGGCGAGCCGGGTTGTTTCCTGCCGCCCCGCCGACAACTCGGCCTGAACTTGTGCGAATATGTCCCCGGAACGCTCCTGCGGCGCGGCCAGAAGGCCGAGAGACAGGCCCCCGATCAGGGCGGCCGCGCTCGCGGCGGCGAGACGGCCATTGGCGCCGAGGCGGAGGCTCCTGCGCGCGGACGGCGTGGTCGGCGCTGCGGCCGACCCGGCCTTCGCGCCGGCGACCGCGCGCTTGAGCATTTCCTCGGGCGACATCGTTCCGGCCGGCGTCTTCGCCGCGCTCTTGCCCGCTTGGACCGTCTCCGACATGGCAAAGGCCTTTCGCTGACGAGGCCGGCCGGCCCCGAACGATGATCCACGCGATCCGCCGGCTTCAGGCAGAACTGCGCGGCCCGATAAGGTCGGTGTGGCGACAGTCGACCGAAAGACATTCCGTCCGGCGTTCGATTTTTTCGTTAACGATGTTTGTTTACTGAAAGGTTACTTGCCGGCCGGGGCGTTCGCGAGGGTTTCGGCGCAAAGCACCGGGCAGCCGTGCACCGAGAATGCTCCTTCGGATCGCACCGTCGCGCGGGCGCCGGATTGTTCCCTCCGGTTGGAGTCGGGCGGACCGGTCAGGGTTCGCCGGTCCCGGTTTCGGCGCGCATTCTCTCGCCGAACCGGCACCCCGATCCCGATCAGGTGCATGACACCGATCTGCCCGCACGCATCGGCCGGCAACGGCCGCGATCCGACACGGCTGCGATTGATCTTTCTCCCACGCGGAAGGTTAGCCGTTCAGGTGCCGTTCCCGGGTGAGGTGGCCGTGATCGTGATGGGTCGGCAACAGCACCGTGCCCTCGATCACAGGCCGCATCTGGGGGCGGAAACGGGCGTGTTTCGAGGTGTTAGGAGCACGATGCTGATGTAGAGTTGTATATATAAACATCGCAGTCGATATCTCTTTATATATTTATGTTGAAGATCAAATTTGTTTGATATAAAGAGATTTTTGCAGAAAATCCGATCGGGATCTGGCATTTTTACTTGTGGGTGCCGGCATGTTCGATCAGCCTGGATTCGAGGCAGTGCCGGAGTGAGTGAGCGAAGGGCGTCTCGCGCGGGATGGTGCAGATCTTTCATCCGGGCGCGGACACCGTGGCCCGCCTCGTCCTCGCCTCGATCGGCGCCGCGCCGGTTCTGGCGATGGGGCTCGCCTATACGCTGTGGCGCTCGCCCTATGCGACCGCCCAGGACGTGACCCGTGAGCAGCCGGTGCCGTTCAGCCACGAGCACCATGTCGGCGGTCTCGGGATCGATTGCCGCTACTGCCATACATCGGTGGAGAAGGCGGCATTTGCCGGCATCCCGCCGACCGAGACCTGCATGAGCTGCCACTCGCAGGAATGGACCAACGCGCCGATGCTGGCGCCGGTGCGCCGGAGCCTCGCCGAGGGACGTCCGCTGACCTGGAATCGGGTCCACAACCTTCCCGCCTATGTGTACTTCAATCACTCGGTTCACGTGGCGAAGGGGGTCGGCTGCTCGACCTGCCACGGTCCGGTCCAGACGATGAAACTGATGCGGCAGTCGGCCCCGCTCACCATGGGCTGGTGCCTCGACTGCCATCGCGACCCTGCGCCGAACCTCCGCCCGCATGAGGCGGTATTCGACATGACCTGGAAGCCGCCGGCCGATCAGGCCGTGATCGGCGCCCGTCTCGTCGAGGAACGCCACATCAAATCGCCCGAGCGGCTGAGCGAGTGCTCGATATGCCACCGCTGACCCCTCCCTCGCGCCGCGAGGCGCTGCGACTGCTCGGCGCCGGCGTCACGCTCGCTGCGGGCGGGTGCTCCAAGCCGGTCGAGACGATCGTGCCGTATGTGCGCTTCCCCGAGCAGCTCCTGCCCGGCGTGCCCGTGCGCTACGCGACGGCGCTCTCCCTCAGCGGCTGGGCACGCGGCGTCCACGCCATCGCCGTGGACGGACGACCGATCAAGATCGAGGGCAACCCGCTGCATCCGGCAAGCCTCGGCGCGACCGACGTGTTCGCGGAGGCCGCGATCCTCGACCTCTACGATCCCGATCGCTCGCGCACGGTGACCGAGCGGGTCAACGGCATCGCCTCCTGGGACATGTTCGAGCGGGCATTGAGCGGACCGCTCGCGACGGTGAGGGCGGCTCGCGGTCGCGGCCTGCACCTCGTGACCGGCCGCGTCACCTCGCCGACGCTCGCGCGCCAGATCGACGCCCTGCTGCGCGATCTTCCGGAGGCCGCCTGGCACGTCCACGAGGCGGTCGAGGAGGAGAATGCCGCGCGCGGCGCCGAACTCGCCTTCGGCCGGCGCCTGCGCGCCCTGCCCCGGCTCGACCGGGCCGAGACCATCCTGTGCGTCGGCGCCGACCCGCTCGGGCCCGGACCCGACCAGATCCGGCTCTCGAACGCCCTCATCGGCCGGCGGCGCGACAGGGCGCGGTTCGGCCGGCTCTACGTGGCGGAGGCCGCGCTGACGCTGACCGGCGTGAAGGCCGATGCGCGCCGTGCCGTCCATCCGTTCGATCAGCCGGCGGTCCTGGCGACCGTCGCCAACGTCCTCGGCGCCGGTCTGCCGGGCCCCGAACTGCCCGAGGCGGTCCGGCAGTTTGCCCGGGCCGCTGCCGACGATCTCAAGGCGCGCGAGGGACGCGCCCTTGTGCTCGCCGGGCCCGCGCTGGCACCGGAATGTCACGCGCTCGTGCACTGGATCAACGCGCGTCTGCGGGCGCCCGTCGACGTCATCGTGCCGCCCGACGGGATCGCGGGACGCAAGCCCTCGACCCTCGCCGAACTGGCGCACGCCCTCGATCGCGGCACTGTGACCTGCCTCGCGATCCTCGGCGGCGATCCGGTCGCGACGGCACCGGCCGATCTCGAACTCGCCAAGCGTATCGGGCGCGCCCGCTTCAGCGTCCATGCCGGCCTGCACGGCGACGAGACCGCGGGCGCCACGCACTGGCACCTGCCGCTGACGCACGAACTGGAGAGCTGGTCCGACCTGCGCGCCACCGATGGCACGGCGAGCCTCGTCCAGCCGCTGCTCCGCCCGCTCTACGATGGGCGCTCGCTGCACGAGATCCTGCCGCTGTTCTCCAGCCGCACCGCGACGGCGGGATATGCGCTCGTGCGCGAGACGTGGAAGGCGCATGGGGGCACCGACTTCGAGGGCTGGTGGCGCCGCTGCCTGCACGACGGCATCGTCGAAGGCACGCTGGCGCCGGTCCTCGACCCCGGTGAGCCGCGCCTGATCGCCCTGCCGGACCTCGGCCGAGCCGCGGGCCTGACTGTCGAGCTGCGGCCGGACCCCTGCCTCTGGGATGGGCGTTTCGCCAACAATGCTTGGCTTCAGGAATGCCCGAAGCCGATCTCGAAACAGGTCTGGGGCAACGCGCTCGCGCTGTCCCGCGCGGAGGCCGGACGGCGCGGGCTCAAGGCCGGCGACGTGGTGCGGGCGAGCGCGGGTGGACGCTCGATCGACGTGCCGGTCGCCATCGAATCCGGCGTCGCCGAGGGCGTCGGCGTACTGACGCTCGGCTACGGCCGCGAGCGGGCCGGCGCCATCGGCAACGGTGTCGGCGCCGACGGCTACAAAGTGGCGACGCAGGTGGCGTCACGGCTGCTGACGAACGTCGAACTTACGAAGACCGGCCGGTCTGAGATGATCCTGCGCACGCAGAACTACGTGGAGATCGAGGGCGAAACGAAAAAGCTGTTCCGGCAGATCGACCTCGCGGCGCTGAGCAAGGCCGAGCCGAAGGGGATCGGCGCGGACCAGCCGAGCCTGCTCGCCCCCTGGTCCGGCGACAAGGACGGCCATGCCTGGGCCATGGTGATCGACACCGATGCCTGCATCGGCTGCAACGCCTGTGTCGTCGCCTGCCAGTCCGAGAACAACGTCCCCGTCGTCGGCCCCGAGGAGATCGCCCGCGGCCGGATGATGCATTGGTTGCGCATCGACATCTACGACGCCGGCGGTCCGGAGGCGCCGCGGGCCGGATTTCAACCCGTGCCCTGCATGCATTGCGAGCACGCGCCCTGCGAGCCGGTCTGCCCCGTCGCGGCCTCGGTCCACGACGACGAGGGCCTGAACCTTCAGGTCTACAACCGCTGCGTCGGCACCCGCTTCTGCGAGGCGAACTGCCCCTACAAGGTCCGCCGCTTCAACTTCTTCGGCTACGCCGACGGCCAGCCCTACGCCAATCTCGGCGCGGAATCCGTGAAGGCCCAGCGCAACCCCAATGTCACGGTTCGCGCCCGCGGCGTGATGGAGAAGTGCACCTACTGCATCCAGCGCATCGCCGCCGAACGGCAGGCGGCCGAACGCGACGGGCGAGAGATGGGCGCCGTCGCCACCGCCTGCCAGTCGGCCTGTCCGACGCGGGCGATCCATTTCGGCGATCTCGCCAAGCCCGGTAACGCCATCGCAGAGCTGCGGCAGGATCCGCGGCACTACGCACTGATGGAGGAACTGAACACCCGACCCCGCACGACCTACCTCGCGAACCTCCGCGCTCCCAACCCGGACCTTAAGGAGGATCACGCGTGAGCGGCACGGTGCAACCGCATCGATGGATCGCCCGCGAGCGGCTCGGCTACGGCGAGATCTGCGCCGCAGTCGCCGATCCGATCCAGAGGCGCGGGCCGGGCCGGGCGTGGGCCATTGCCTTCCTCGGCGTGCTGCCGCTGGTGCTCGCCACCGTGATCGCCATCGGTGCGGTGCTCACCATTGGCATTGGCCTGTCGGGGGTGAACACCACGGTGGTCTGGGGCTTCTCGATCGCCAACTACGTCTGGTGGATCGGCATCGGCAATGCCGGGACGCTGATCTCCTCGATGCTGCTGCTGACGCGCCAGCACTGGCGGGCCTCGATCAACCGCTTCGCCGAGGCGATGACGCTGTTCGCGGCCGCCATCGCCGGCATCTTCCCGATCATCCATCTCGGGCGGCCGCTCTATTCCTACTGGCTCGCGCCCTACCCCAACACCATGGATCTCTGGCCGCAATGGCGCTCGGCGCTGGTCTGGGACTTCTGGGCAATCTTGAGCTACCTGCTGTTCTCGCTGATCTTCTGGTTCACCGGCCTGCTGCCCGACCTCGCGACCATGCGCGACCGGGCGCAGTCGCGCATCGGCCGGCGGATCTACGGCGCGCTGGCACTGGGCTGGCGCGGCTCGGCGCGGCACTGGGCGGTCTACGAGACCTTCCATAGGACCATGGCGGCGCTGGCGGTCCCGCTGGTCTGCTCAGTCCATTCCATCGTCGGCCTCGACTTCGCCGCGAGCCTGATGCCCGGCTGGCAGGAATCGATCTTCCCGCCCTATTTCGTGGTCGGCGCGATGTATTCGGGCTTCGCCATGGTGGTGGTGCTGGCGATCGTCATCCGCTGGGGCCTGAACTTGCAGGCGGTGATCACCCCGGCTCATTTCGATGCGATGGCGAAGGTGATGCTGTTCGCCAGCCTCGTCATGACCCTCTCCTACGCCACGGAGTGGTTCATGGGCTGGTACGGCGGTGATCACGCCGACCGTTCGGTGATCGCCTACTTCTTCACCGGCGACTATCGCTGGCTCTACTACAGCCTCCTGTTCTGCAACTGCCTCGTGCCGCAGGCGCTCTGGTTCGCCCGCGTGCGCCTCAACCTCTGGGCGCTGGCGATCATCGCGGTGGTGATCAACCTCGGCATGTGGCTGGAGCGCATTCTGATCGTGTGGAATACGCTCTCGCACGGGCACGCCGTCAGCCTGTGGCGGACCTATCACGTCAGCGTCTACGACTTGGTGATTCTGGTCGCCCCACTCGGCATGTTCGCCTTCGGCTTCCTCGTGCTGGTGCGGATCTTTCCGATCGTCTCGATCCACGAGGTGAGCCAGCTCGCCCATGACGAGGGTGCGACGAGAGGGACGGCGGCATGAGCGCCCCGCTGCTCGCCGAATTCGACACCCCCGAGGCACTCGTGCGGGCAATGCGGCTCGCCGCGGCCGACGGCCACCGCGCGCTCGACGCCTTCACCCCCTTTCCGGTGCCGGCCCTCACCGAGGCCTTCGCACCGCCGCGCAACCCGGTGAGACCGGCGATGGCGCTGGCCGGCTTCGGCGCGGCGGCGGCGATGTACGCCCTGCAATGGTACTCGGCGGTGATCGATTACCCGCTGAACACCGGCGGGCGCCCGCTCCATTCCTGGCCGGTCTTCCTGCTGGTGCCGTTCGAGTTCGGCGTGCTGATCGCGGCGATTGCCGGTCTTGTCGCCCTTTTCTGGACATGCGGGCTGCCGCGCCTGCACCACCCGCTCTTCGCGATCCCGCAGTTCGAGCGAGCAAGCCAGGACCGCTTCCTTCTCCTCATCGCACCGAAGGATGAGGATGCGACGGCGCTTCGCGAGAGCCTTGAGCGGGCCGGCGCCCTGCTCGTCGCGGAGATGCACCCGTGAGGCGCCCCCTGCCCCTCCTGCTGCCACTGCTGGCCGCCCTCGGCGCCTGCGAGGATCAATCGATGCGACAGCAGGCGCGCTACGAGGTCTATGGCAAGGCGCCGCTCTTTGCCGATCAAGCCGAGGCGCGCCGCCCGCCGGAAGGCACAGTCGAGATCGGCGCGCTCGCCCGCGAAGCCGCCTTGCGCGATCCCCCGCCCCTGGACGCCGCCCTGCTGGAGCGCGGGCGCCAGCGCTACGACGCGATCTGCACGCCGTGCCACGGCTATACCGGCCACGGCGACGGCATGGTGGTGCAGCGCGGCTTTCCCGCCCCGCCCTCGTATCACGAGGACCGCTTGCGGGCGGCGCCGGCCGCCTACTTCGTTGATGTCATCACCCGCGGCTACGGCGTGATGTACGCCTACGCCAACCGGGTCGAGCCGCGCGACCGCTGGGCGATCGCCGCCTATATCCGCGCGCTGCAGCTTTCCCAGGGCGCCCGCGTCGCGGAGAATCCCGGCCTCGCGGAGAAGCTGCCGTGAGCGATGCTCTCTCTCGTGGCTGGCTCCTCGCCTGGATCGTTTGGAGCGCGGTGCCGGTCGGCGCACTTGTTCTCGCGATGATCCATGCCGTCACCGGCGGGCGGTGGGGCGAGATCCTGGCAAACGTCCTGCGGCCGGCGACGGCCCTCGTGCCGCTCGTCGCGCTGACCTTCCTCGGCGTCGCCCTCGGGCTGCAGGCTGCCTTTCCCTGGTCCGCCGGAATCGGCGCCAAGGCGGATGTCCTCCGGCTCTATCTCGATCCGACGCTGTTCCTCGTCCGCGCGGCCGTGACGCTGTTCGGCTGGTCGATCCTTGCCGGTCTCTACCTGTCAGGTCGGACAAACACCCTCGTCGCCGGCCTCGGCCTCACCTTCTACGGCCTGACCATCAGCCTCGTTTCCGTCGATTGGATCCTTTCCGTCGAGCCCGGCTTCAACTCCTCGGCCTTTCCCGCCGACGTCGCGCTGCACCAGATCCTCGCCGCGCTCGCCTTCGCGGCACTGGCGAGCCCGCGGAGCCTCGACAGCCGCGGCGCCTCGGACCTTGCCGGCCTGATGCTCGCGACGCTTCTCGGCGTGATCTACCTCGAACTGATGTCCTACATCGTCGCTTGGTACGGCGACCTTCCGCCCAAGGCGGCTTGGTATCTGAAGCGCGGTGCTGGCCCGTGGAGCGGCGTCCTCGTCGCGAGCCTGATCCTCGGCGGGATCCTGCCCTTTCTCGCCCTTCTCTTCTCGGCCGTGCGCAAAAGCCCGGCGTTGCTGCGCGGCGTCGGCCTGCTCGTGCTGATCGGCGTCGCCCTTCACTTCGCCTGGTTCGTTCTGCCGGCCTACGGCGCCGAGGCCGGTTCCGCTGCCGCGGCGGCCGTGGTCGCGCTCGTCGTGTTGGTGCTTCTCTCCGTATTCGCGTCCCGGCACATCGTGCGGCGTATCGGGAGGCTCCGTCATGTCTGATGCGGCGCGCGGTCAGCTCCACACGCGGGTCCACGACGACGTCGTCGGTCACGCTCCGCCCGGCACGGAGGCGCCCGATATCCGGCTCAAGCCGCTGCTGTTGACCGGCCTGTTCATCGTCCTTTTCACCGCCGTCGCCGTCGGGGGCTTGCGCTTCTACTACAATCGTCAGGGGCTCGGGCCGCTCGTCCAGCAGGCGCGGGTCTTTCCGGCGCCCCGGCTTCAGCAGAGTCCGGAGGCCGATCTCGCGGCCATGCTGAAGGACCAGCGGGCCAAGCTCAGTGCCTACGCCTGGATCGACCGCGAAAAGGGAATCGCCCGCGTCCCGATCACAGAGGCGATGCGGCTCTTGGCCGAGCGCGGCGGCCCGGCCTACGCAGCGCCGGCCCAGCCCGAGCAAACGCCCGCCCTCGGCAGCCGTGGCGGTGCGTCGAGCGCCGTCCTCTCGCCCGGCGCCGGGCCGGGCGCCGTCCGCACGCCCGCGAACGCCGAGCCGGGGAAAGGGACGCCCTGATGCTCGACGCTCTCATCCCCGCCTTCCTGCGTCCGGACTCCGCCTCCGTTCAGGCGGCGAAGGTCGATGCGATCTTCATCGGCCTGCTGCTGATCTCCTCGGCCATCGTCCTGCTGGTGGTCGGGCTCGTGGTCACCTTCTCGATCCGGTTCCGCCGGGGCTCGTCGGCCAAGCGCGGCGAGATGCCGAGCCTCGTCTCGCGGGAATTCGAGATCGGCTGGACCGCCGCGACCCTTTTCATCTTCGTTTTCATCTTCTGGTGGGCGGCTTCGGTCGAGATCGGCGCCTTCTCGCCGCCAAAGGACGCCATCGAGATCCACGTCGTCGGCAAGCAGTGGATGTGGAAGACGCAAGGCCCCAGCGGCACGCGCGAGATCAACGAGCTGCACGTCCCCGTCGGTGCCCCGGTGCGGCTGCTCCTGACCTCGCAGGACGTGATCCACTCGTTCTACGTCCCGGCCTTCCGCCTGAAGCGCGACGCCCTGCCCTATCAGCAGACGGAAACGTGGTTTCAGGCGACCAAGACCGGCACCTACCACCTGCTCTGCACCGAATATTGCGGCACAGACCACTCGCGCATGCTCGGCCGGGTCATCGTGATGGAGCCGCAGGACTACGCGCAATGGCTCACCAAGCAGCCGGAGCGGGACGGGCTCGCCGAACTCGGCGAGCGGCTGTTCTCCGAGCGCGGCTGCTCCGGCTGCCACGCGGCCGGCTCGAAGGTGCATGCCCCCTCGCTCGCGGGCATCTGGGGCCAGTCGGTGCCGCTGGACGGCGGGCGCACCGCCACTGTGGACGAGGCCTATATCCGCGACTCGATCCTCCAGCCGCAGCGCGACGTGGTGGCCGGCTACGAGCCGATCATGCCGAGCTATGAGGGCAAGCTCTCCGACGGCGAGATCCAGGCGCTCACCGCCTATATCCGCCACGGCACCGACCGGTTCGACCTGATCGGCTCGCTCAACCTCGCGCCCGCGCAGAACATCTGCGCCCCGGGGCAGACCCCGCAGGAGAGCGCGCCGAACCAATCCCTGCGCAGCCCCGCCATGGTGCCCGGCGCGCCCGCCTTGGGAGACACCCCGCCATGACGCGCAATCCATCCGTCGTCGGGAGCCTCCGATGAGCGGCGCCTCGTCCGATGCCTCGACGCTGGCCAATCCCCGCGAGCTGGATCTCGGCCTGCCGGTCAGCTACCTCGCCGAGGGGCACAGCGTGCGCTCCTGGCTGCTCACCACCGATCACAAGCGCATCGCGATCCTCTACGCGCTCTCGATCACGTTCTTCTTCTTCATCGGCGGCGCGGCCGCCACGCTGGTGCGGCTGGAGCTGTTCACGCCGCAGGGCGATGTCGTCGGCGCGGACACCTACAACAAGCTGTTCTCGCTGCACGGCATCGTCATGGTGTGGTTCTTCCTCATCCCGTCGATCCCGACGACGATGGGGAATTTCCTGCTGCCGCTGATGATCGGCGCGCGCGATCTCGCCTTCCCCAAGCTCAACCTGATCTCGTGGTACCTCAACATGGCCGGCGGGCTGCTGACGCTCGCCGCTGTGCTGGCGGGCGGCATCGACACCGGCTGGACCTTCTACGTTCCCTACTCGACGGTGTTCTCGAATACCTTCGTCACGCTGGCCGTGCTCGGCGTCTTCGTCTCCGGCTTCTCGACCATCGCCACGGGCGTCAACTTCATCGCCACGGTCCACTACCTGCGGGCCCCCGGAATGACGTGGTTCCGCCTGCCGCTGTTCGTGTGGTCGATGTACACGACGAGCCTGATCTTCGTGCTCGCCACGCCGGTTCTCGCCCTGACGCTGATCCTCGTCGTCGCCGAGCGCACCTTCGGCCTGCCGATCTTCGATCCGGCCCGCGGCGGCGATACGATCCTGTTCCAGCACCTGTTCTGGTTCTACTCGCATCCGGCCGTGTACATCATGATCCTGCCGGCCATGGGCGTGATCTCGGAGGTCATCACCTGCTACGCTCGGCGGCGGATCTTCGGCTATTCCTTCATGGTCTACGCCCTGGTGGCGATCGCGGTGATCGGCTTCTTCACCTGGGGCCACCACATGTTCACTTCCGGCATGTCGCCCTTCGCCGCCCTGGTGTTCTCGTTCCTCTCGTTCATCGTGGCGGTGCCCTCCGCCATCAAGGTGTTCAACTGGACCGCAACGCTCTACCGCGGCCAGATCGGCTTCGAATCGCCGATGCTCTACGCCCTTGGCTTCCTCGGCCTGTTCACCATGGGCGGGCTCACCGGCCTTTTCCTGGCCTCCGTCCCGATCGACGTCCACGTGCAGGACACCTACTTCGTCGTCGCCCATTTCCACTACATCATGGTCGGCGCCTCGGTGTCGGCCTACTTCGCCGGCCTGCACTTCTGGTGGCCGAAGGTGACGGGGCGGATGTATCCGGAGAGCTGGGCGCGCTTCGCCGCCCTGCTGATGTTCTTCGGCTTCAACCTCACCTTCTTCCCGCAATTCATCGCCGGCTATCTCGGCATGCCGCGGCGCTACTATTCCTATCCGCCGGAATTCCAGGTCTGGAACGTGCTCTCCTCCTCGGGCGCGGCGGTGCTCGCCGTCGCCTACCTGATGCCCCTCGGCTACCTCACTTGGTCGCTGTTCTACGGCAGCCGCGCCCTCAACGACCCCTGGAACGCTTCCGGCCTCGAATGGCGCACCACCTCGCCGCCGCCGCGGCAGAACTTCTTCGGCAATCCGCAGGTCCTCGCGCCGCCCTACGACTACCATCCGGAGGCGACACCGCCGGGTGACGAGCCGCGTATCGCCGAGGAAGGGGCGCTGACGTGAGCGCGGGCGGCGACCTCCTCGAGAAGACCGCCGAACGGCACCTGCGCGAACCCTGGGACGAACTCCGCCTCGCGAAAGGCCCCGCCTTCGCTTACCAGCGCGCCGGGGCGACCTTCGGCATCTGGATCTTCATCGCCAGCGAGGTGCTGTTCTTCGGCGCGCTGTTCCTGCTCTACACAGCGATGCGGCTGGAACACGCCGCCGATTTCGCCGCCGCGGCGCGCGAGACCAACATCGTCTATGGCACGCTCAACACCGCCCTCCTGCTCACCAGCGGGCTCTGCGCCGCGATCGCCTCGCAGGCCTCGGAACGGGAAGGTCTGCGCCGCCTGACCCTGTGGTGCCTCGCCCTCACCGCCGGGCTCGGCCTCGCCTTCATGGTGGTGAAAGGGCTGGAATACCGCGAGGACATCGAGAAGCACCTCGTGCCCGGCGCCGGCTTCGCCTTGAAAGAGCCGGCCACGCAGCTCTTCTTCGGCTTCTACTGGCTCGCGACCTCGATCCACGCCATCCACCTCTCGATCGGCATCGGCCTCGTCGTCCGCCTGATCTGGAAGGAGTGGCGCGAGCCGGGCTTTCTGTTCGAGAGCCCGCAGGTCGAGGTGGCGATGCTCTATTGGGGTTTCGTCGACATGATCTGGATCGTGCTCTACCCCATGCTCTATCTCGACGGGCGCGGCGGATGAGTGAGCATGAACGGCCGTCGACTGGCGGAATCTGGCTGCGCGGCCTCGTCGTCTGGGCGCTGCTGCTCGCACTTCTGGGCCTGAGCGTTGTCACCGCCTACGCTGCTCCCGCCTCCTGGGCTGGGGCCCTCAATTTCGGGATTGCCGCGACCCAAGCCGGCCTCGTGGCGTTGCTGTTCATGCGGCTCGACCGGGCCGATACCCTAGGTCGTGAACTCATAACGGCGGCACGGTTGAGCGGCTGTGTCGTTGGTCCTTCAGGACTGGAGGATCACGAATGGCGCGGTTTGACCTGACGGATGCGGAGTGGGCGGCGATCGAGCCGGTTCTTCCGACGGACGTTCGCGGCAAGGAGCGGGCGGACGACCGGCGGGTGCTGAACGGGATCTTCTGGCGGCTGCGCACGGGCGCGCCCTGGGCCGACATCCCGGCGCGCTACGGCCCGCACACGACGTGCGGCAACCGTTTCCGGCGTTGGCGCAAGCGCGGGGTCTGGGATCGACTTCTGAAAGCCGTGTCAGAGACTTACGAGGGCGACCTGCAGATGATCGACGCCACCAGCGTGCGGGTGCATCAGCACGCGGGCTGCGCTAAAAAAAAGACGACCGATCCCGTGGCATGGGTCGCTCGCGCGGCGGCCTGACGAGCAAGATCCACGCGCTGGTGGATGCCGAGGGCCGGCCCATCGCGCTCAAGATCACCGAAGGCCAAGCGCATGACGGTCGGGCGGCCGACGACATGCTCGGCGATCTCGGCCCAGGGCAGACCCTTCTGGGTGATCGCGCCTACGACAGTGATGCGCGGCGCGAGCGCTTGGCCGAGCAGGGAGCGTGGGCCAACGTGAAGCCGATGCCCAACCGCAAGACCGTGCCCGCCTTCAGCGCCTTCCTGTACAAGTACCGCAATCTGGTCGAGCGGTTCTTCAGCAAGATCAAGCACTTCCGCGCGGTCGCGACCCGATACGACAAGGATCCGGAAAACTTCCTCGCCAGCGTCAAGCTCGCAGCTGTCCGCGTCTGGCTCCGAGCTTAATGAGTCTGCGACCTAGTGCGGCTGGCGGCGGCCTGCGGATTGTTCTGGCTCGCCATCCTGTTCGCCCTGACGCTGACCGATACGCTGAGCCGCCTCTCCAACACCTGACGCCGCACGATCCGCGCCTCAGGTGATCCGCAGCGAGGACGGACGGGTACCGCGGCTGGGGCACGGAACTCGACGATGATGCATTTAGGGGCGGCGGGCGGCTCGGGTGCCCGGGCGGCTGGTACAGCCGATCCTAAAGGGGGCATCGAGTCCGTCTCTCGTGTCCAGCCAATCGAGGATCGGGCGTGTCATCGGATCCCGAGTCTCCTGAGCCATCCTCAGATGAGGCCCCGCCTTCGGAAAACTCTGTTGATGTCGCGACCATTGCCGGCAGGCCGGGGTCCAGCGATTGCTGGCGACCACTTAACTCTACAAGCTTTGTTAACGGAGACGACGGATCTTCGGGCGACGAGAGGATGTCCCCCGATGCGAAAAATCGTTCCGCTCTGTGTCGCGTTCGCTGCCGTGGTGCAGATGCCGGTGTCCGCCTCGGCACAAGACCTCTCTGCCCTGCTGACACGGTCGGACGCGACGATGCAGGACATCGAGAACGGTGCCCTCCGAAACACGATGAACCGCGTGTCGACGGCGACGGACAACCTTCCGAGCCCCGGTCAGGGCAATGCCTTCTACGGCCTGCAGGATGGTCAGTCCAATCGCATCGATGCGACGCAGGCCGGCATCGGCAACGTCATCCGCATCATGCAGAGCGGTGTGTCCAACACCGCCGTCATCGCGCAATCCGGCTCATTCAACCAGATCACGCTGAAGCAGGGTCGTTGACGAGCACCAGCGGGTCGTCGTTGGGTCTGTACCGACGGCGACCACGCTCTCCAACGTGACGATGCGCGCGAAGTCGTGATGCGGGCCCGTTCCGGCCGCTTCCCTCGTTACCGCCGGCCGCCCCCGCTCGGAGGCGGCGCGATGGAACCGGGTATCCGAATCTCGTGCGAGTCCCGCAGCCACTCGGTGGCTGTCGAGGATTGTGGATTGGCTGTCGGCGCCGGGGCGTGACGGACGACCGACGGGATGGTTCAAGCGGATACGATACGAACGGTTCAATACCGACTGAAGTTGAGACATTGCGCGGCCGGGTTGAGCAGCGCGGCGCAGGGGCTGCTCGCTGCGCCCGCTGACCGCACGATGCCTCCGGCTGCGGCGCGCAGCTGAGCCGTCGTGAGAGGCGCCGTGACGCCCTCCGCCGGCTTCGCTGTTCCTTTCGCCACCGCCGACGTCTCGCGGCGGTCCGGTGTGCGGACGCCAGGGAACTCCGGTGTGATGCTGAACAACGGAAGGGGGGCCGCGAAGGATGCGATCTGGAGCGGCCAACCGGAGCCGACCGGACGATAGACCGCTGTCGAGCTCAAGGTGTCCGCGCCTGTGATGTTGGCGACGTAATCGACCGTCTCCTTCGGCAGGCTCAGGCGACCGAGCAGCCACGCATCGACCCGGCCGGGTCCCGCATTGTAGGCGGCTGCCGCCAACGCCCAGCTTCCGTAGCGCTGACGCAGATCGCGCAGGAGTTCGGCCGCCTTTGGAATGGCCTGAATCGGATCGAATGGATCGGCCAGACCGCGCTCGGCCGCCGTCGTCGGCATGAACTGGGCGATGCCGAGCGCCCCCTTCGGGCTCACGGCCATCGGGTTCAGGCCGCTCTCTCGCTTCAGCAATTTCAGGAGAAAATCGGAGGGAACACCGCTGCTCGCCGCCGCCTGGGCGATCAGCGTCGAGATCGCCGAGGCCGGAAATTCGGGCACGATCTTCTCGACGATTGCGATCATTGCCGCGCCTTGCGGTTCGATCGGCGCCTCAGCCTGTGCCATCGCGGTCAGATCCACGACCGCAACGCGGGAGCGGACATCGGCCTGCGAGGGCGACGGGAACAGAACCGCAGCCACCAGGGCCGAGACCATCCAAGCCAGTCGAGCGCGCATCGTCTCAGTTCTTCGCGACGACGACGGCTTCCTGAACGATCTCGGCGTTCGCGCTGGCGGGCGGCAACGGCTTGTCCCGCTCGATATATTCCTGGAGAAGTCGCTGGCCGATTGCAGGATTGCGGAACCTCCAGAGGCCCTTGCGCGCGCCCTCCATCAAGGTCGAGTAGACGGCCAGTTCGATCGATTCCCGCACGGCGAACTGCGTCGGCTCGTTGCGTGTCACGCCCGCATCGAGTTCGAACAGCTTGTTGACCGCGACGTAGCGGAACGTGTTCGTGTTGAGGCCGATCGAGTAGATCGTCTTCGTCGTCGTGACGCTGGTCAGCACCTCGCCCGACTGCACGGACACGATGCGCATCCCGACCGTTACGATGTCGCGGCGATAGCGGATGTCGCCGCCGATGCCGAGATAGCGGGCGCCGATGCCGCCCGTGACGAAATTCGCGTCGTAGGCAAGGATTCCGCCCTCGACCAGCAAACCGGCGAAGCGGATCGGTGGCAGGGGCTTGGCCTGGTCCTGATCGAATTCCTGGCGGGTAGCCCGGATAAGCTGCCGTTCCTGCAGGATGTTGGCGAGGCTGCCGCGCTCGACGACCCGGAACCAACTGCCCCCGCCGGTGCGGCGCAGGGCGTCCACGAGGAAGGCGGCGCCGCCCTGCGTCACGGCTCGCGAGAACTCGGCGAAGTTGTCGCTCGGTTTGTTCTGGCCGGTCAGATCGGGGAAGCTGTAGACGGCAAGGTCCACGGCTTTGACGGGGGGCGGAAGCAATTCGAGGTTCAAGCCCGTCGGCGAGGTCTCGGTGACAGTCGGCGCCTCGTTGAGCGGTTCGCGCTCGCCGACGGCAACGCAACCGCCCAAACCGAGCGTCACGGCGAGAAGACCACCGACGGCGAGGCGTCGGATCGAGAAATGTTCAGCCCACATAAGGATCAAAAATCCCGATCATGACCGGGTTGCTTGGTGCAACCTTCGGATTATCGTGGTTCAAACACCGCATCGAACGCGTCCGATTTGATCTCGGGACTTTCGTGAGACGGCGATATCGAGCTTGGACACGTTATGGGCCAGCAGGCACCAGGACGGTACTGTTCGTCTGCCCATCGAAGATGTTGATTCGGACGTTCGCCCCTTCGCGGTTGAAGTCGATTTTTGTCCCCTGGAATTCGAACGTTCCGCTTTGTTGAGCGTTCTCGCCGAAGATTGCCCGCGTGATCTGGTTCGCCAGAGAGCTGTAGAGTTGTGATTGCAGCTGCTGCGCGAAGATCTGTCCCGGCGTCAGCGATTGGCCGTTGCGTCCGGTCTGGCTGGTGAAGATCTGATTCAGGCGTTGCTCTCGGGCCTGCGGCATGTTCTGGGCATTGGCCTCGCTCTGCAGCCAGTTTCCGTTGAGAGGGCTTCCTCCGAAAGCGGGGTTGACCGGCTGATAGATGAGATTGCCGGCCGGGACCGGTCCGGCCGAGAGCATCAGCAGAGCACTTGCGGCCAAGATGCGCGTTTTCATGGTCGGGCTCACCTACTCAAGCGCCGGACGCCCGCACCTCAGCGGGCGCGGACCTGCTGGATGTTGATGCTCTTGGGGACGCCGGTTTGACTGACGTCGAGCGAGAGGCCGTTGCCAACTTGGTTGACGACGACGTTGGCGGCGCCTGGGACGGACCCGGAGACGCTGTTGCCGTTGCCGTCCTGCCGGACTTGGAGGTTCGCGCCTGCAGGCGCGTTGACGCTCAGGTCGGCCTGGTTGCCGATGCCGTTCTGTTGCAGATCGAAGCGGATGGCGGAGCCGGTTATCGCGCCCAGTCCGAGGTTGTTCGTCCCCTGCTGGACAATCGCCGCGGTGTTGCCGTCGCCGAAGATCTGTACGGCTGCAGCGTTACCCTTCCCGATCTGATTGATATCGGTTCGGTTGCCATTACCGATCTGCTGATTGAAGGCGATCTGACCGCCCGGTCCGGCAACGTTTCCGTTGAGGCCGAGGATTCGGATCGGGAGCGACACCGCTCCGATCATCGCGTACTCGACGGCGACTTCGGTGGAGATCGGCTGCCCGGTGACCGGGGCGGCCAGACCCGCTTGCTGCGCGGACAGGTTTCCGGAAAGAGACAGGCAAAGGCCGAAAGCTGCAAGGATCCTTGCTGTATGTCTGGGCGACCAAATTCGAATGGTACTGATCATATCGTTCTTCCGTCCATTCAAATCTGTTGATTTGCCGATCCCATCTTCTTTATAATGGAAACATGTGCTGACTGCGAATCCTACATCAGCACATATTAAAAATACCCTACGGAAAAGACTAATCTCCTGTTGCGGATTTTGTATTGAGATGCGCTTGGATTGAAGTCAACGCGCAAACGCTTCGGTCGTAGGCCTCAGAGCTGTTCCGCCGAGGTAGCGTGACCTGTGTGCCACAGCGCGGTGGAGCAAATGGACCCCGGCACCCGCTGCTCGGTCGGGGACGAGATCGAACCGGCTTCAGAGTGGAGTAGACACGTCCGGCCCCTCTCGCTCGCACGTGTACTCGATGGCGCCGATACGGACAGAGAGTTGCGCCCGATAGCGTCCGTCCGGCTCGAGCGAGATGCGCAGTCCATCGAGTCGTACGGTGGAATTCGAAGCGATGGAGAAATTCGATTGCTGACTAATCTGCGTGCTGCCGGATGACCCCTGCTTCCGAACCAGCAGGCGGTAGGTCCCTGACTTCACGGAGGTCGATCGAATCTCCGCTTCGATCTGAAGGAGCGAACCCTCGCGGTGCTCCGAGAGGAGGCAGACGATGGGCGGAGGCGGAAGGTCGCCGGTCATCATGATCTCCCGCATTGCTGCAAAAGCCCGAACGGTCGCCTCTCGGCACTTGTCCGCCTGTCCAGGGGACGGGATACGGCAAGCCCGCTATGGCTCGCCAATCGTAGGCGATGTCGGAGTGAGAAGAGCCATCGGCCTGACGAGGCAGGTCGATGGCCGTGGCCGTAGCGTTGGCGTAGCCACCGGCTTTCAGGGCGGCTACGCCCCTCGATCGATTTTCGAGGTTAGCGGCGCTGCGCGATGTTCGCGACGTTGCCGGTGCCCGTCTGGGTGCTCAGGATCGTGCTGTTCGCGCTGCCGATCTGCGAAGCATTCAGAATGTTCGAAGTGCCGGCCTGGAAGCCGGTGATCGTGCTCCCGGCGGAGTCAGTCTGCTCGAGCTTCGCCGAGTTCAGCAGGCCTGCCTGAGTCAGGTAGATGCCGGATTCATTCGAAGTGTTCTGCTTGATGTCGGCCTTGTTGGCAGCTCCGAATTGCGTGACCACGATTTGCGCGCCATCCGAGGCGACCTGCGACGCCTTCACTTCGTTGCCGAAGCCGAACTGGGTCGCGAAGATGTTGCTTCCCTTCGAACCAGCCTGGTAAACATAGGCATCGTTATAGAAGCCGCCCTGCACGACGGTCGCCGTCGAATTGCGGGTATCGCTCTGAAGGATCTCGGCAGTCTGACTGACACCAGCCTGGTAGATCGTGGCGTAGGTGTTATTCGTGGCCACTTGAGTGGCGATCGCCGAGTTCCCGTAGCCAGCCTGACCGATATACACCGTGGAGGCAGCGGCATCCGATTGGCCGGCAGTCGCCATGTTGTCTGCAAACGACTGCTCGATCAGGATCTTCGAGTCGTTCCGGGTGCCGTCCTCCTGGCGGGCGGAAGCCGCCTGCTTCGAGCCGACCTGCTTGATTTCGATCTGCGAGTTATAGGTATCGGTCTGTGTCGACCTGGCCGAATGCCCCTTCGCGCCGCTTTCGGTCGAGTCCTGCGACACCGTCACGGTGGCATTCCGGCCACCTTCCTGGGTGACGTCGGACGAGTTGTGGTTGCCGGTCTGGGTCAGATCGATCGAGTTGCTCCGACCGCCCTTCTGCTGCGTCACGAACGAATTCTTCGAGCCGTCCTGCAAGACCGTGACCGAGTTGGCTTTGCCGGACTGCGTGCTCTTGGCGCCCTTCTTCGTATCGCCGTTGTTCTCGCCCTTCTGCGTGATGTTGGCAGTGCCATCATCGCCGGTCTGGGTCAGATCGAGGATGTTGTAATTGCCGTCCTGAGTGGTCTCGGCCGAGTTGTGGCTGGCAGCGAAGACCGGAGAGGCGGCGAGAAGAGCGAGCGTGCTGACGGTCGCAATCGTGAAGTGCTTCATGACTCATCCCCTGTAAGTTGATTTCTGTCATCCAGCGGCCGCTTCACCGGATTTCACCGATTGTTAACCGGTCCGGCGGGTGGAGCGGCTGCCTCGTGCAGTCGTTAACGAGAGGTTAAATACGAGAGGCCGGCAAAAGCCGCATCATTCATTCGAATGATAAGATGCCCGGTCGGATCGAAACGGACTGTTTACGTTAATGGATTGGCAAAATTTGCGAAGATCGGGCAGTTGATTGTCTAAGTTGAGCGCGGATGGGCGCGATGATACAAATGGATATTGAAAAGATACGTTGCGATCGGAGCCTACAATTCTGATAGCAGATCGGACTTTCGTCCGACGATTGCCCGAACTTGTGTGTTTCGCGATATTTCGGGTTATCGCGTGTGCTGATCGACTTTGTTCGGATTGCACTGCGCTCGGGGATGCCCAGGGCGCAGAAGGTCTTTGCAACAAGGGAGGTACGCAGGATTCCTATATCAGTCTTTAGGATGCCAATGCCGAAACGTGCGTAGTTTCCCGCTGTGTGCAATTTCACGCGATCCGTAATGACCGGCAGTGGCTTGATTGCATCACTGGGCTTGTATCGTTAATCGTACGGCGGGGGCCGCTTGTAGACACTCCGTTAGGTCGGATAGTCAGAAATTTACGCGGCATCGAGAAATGTAATTTGATTGTAAATTCGTGAACGCTTCGGATGCCGGAAAAAATCGTTCTTCTCAATGTTCTCGATAAGGTTGGATCGGCGGCGGTACTGATAAACTGCCGCGTGAAAACGATCGATTGCAACAGCCTTGCGAAGCGCATCATCCTGGCGGATAGACCTGATTCCTTGCCACTGGAGGCCGAGCCGTTCACAACTCGAACGATCAGTAACGCCTTGGTGGAGCCGTTCGGTACGGTGGAGCTGGAGCGACCGCGCACAGACCAGCGGCTGGTTTTTCAAGCCATGGACATCACCGCGATGGGAGAGGCCCATCGGCTGCTGATCCTGATCGATCTCGCCGTCCGCACTCAGGTGTGCGCTCCGGTCCTGGAGAAGATCTTCGGCCTCACCACGGCCGAGGGACGTCTCGCCGCGGAACTCAGCAGAGGCGTTCCGCTGGCCACGATCGCCCAGAGTCGCAAAGTCAGTATCGCGACGCTCCGCACGCAGCTCGCTTCGATCTTCGGCAAGACGGGCACGTCACGGCAGCCGGAGCTGGTTGCCCTACTTGCTCGAGTCTGCCAATTGTCGCCGGCTCAAAACCTGATGTGGTAACATTGGTGATCTTGATTTTTCATCAGAATGTGCCGAAATTCTCCTCTCAGTTCAAGAGTTTTGGGGCGATCCGGCCGTAGATATCTGGAGAGGCGCCCCGACAGTCGATGTATCTGCATTGGATTTTGCCGGAGGCGGCGCATTTTTATCCGGGCATGAATCCTCAATTTACATTTCGGCAACAGCCCCGCGCAATGATCAGTCCGACGCTGAGAAAGCGGCCCGACTCGACCGTTCGTTAGTGGTGGAGCGTGGAAATGGCGTCTATGGGTCGATAGGCCTTCCGAAGCGGGTTGCGTCCGGGCACTGGCGTGCTCGCGCGGGTAATGGAGAGTTCCACGGATGACACGGATCGTGGCTGGACCGAGGGCGGGTTGGGCCGTGTCCCTGTCTGGATGGGGCCGTGCCCTGGCCTGCATCGGATGGGTCGGCTTGAGTCTGTGCGCGGCCTCCGCCCAAGACGCGAAGCCGGACGTGAAGCCGGGTTCGACCGAAGGCGCTAAGGCCGGGTGCGATGCAGCCTGCGCGCGGCAGGCCATCCCCGCGGCCGTGCAGGCCTGCGTGCCGGGAATTGAGCGCCAGGCACCGACGGATTTCGAGTGGATGAACCGGCCGACCGGGACGATCTTCCAGGAAGCCGAACCGCCGGCTGGAGCGGATACGGTCGTCAAGTTCCGCGGCGACTCGGTGCGGTTCCTCAATCCGCAGGGCCAGTGGGTGCGCATCACCTACGAATGCGATTACGACACGGCCGGCCGGTCCGTTCGTGGTGTCAAAGTGCGCCTCGGACGGATCGACGGAAAAGGCGCGAATACGGGTGCGGCCGCCCTCCCCGCCGGCTCGGCCGGTGCCGGGCGCGGGCAGACTGGCACGGCTCCGCCGCAGGCTCAGGTGAAGCGGCCACGGCCGAGTGAACCGAGCGAAGTCGAGATTCGTCAGGTTGCGCCTTCGGCGAGTCGCTGACGGCGGCCTGAGCGGTCAGATGGGTATCGGAGATCGGGAGGCTGCCGATGGGACGGATGTTGACCACATTTGCCATCCTGCTCTCGGTTTCGCCCGAGATCACCGTGGCCCAGGCCATCACCAACGTGAACGAGTGTACGTTCATCACGGACCCGATCGCGCTCCGCCGCTGTATCGACGGGTTCCAGCTTCGTGGGCCCGCGGCGCAATACCCGCAATCCGCTCCCATCCCACCGATCGAAAGTCCGGCTCAGGCCGAGCGGGACCAACTCAACAGCAAGACCCCGCCGGCCGCGAGCTACAAGGACTCGCCCGAATGGTTGGGCAGCCCCGGCAAGGCACCGGACCGGCCCCCGCCGAAGCGCAGAGTGATCGATCTCAACGACTGATCAGCGGGCGGGCGGCTCCGCCCGGTTTCCGCTGCGGTCTCGGCGAGAGCCCGTCCGCACGACGCGCCAATGGATGGGCGGCTCTGCCCGTATCAGGCTCTCTCGCCGCCGAGCACCAATCTGAGCGACCGCGCAAGTTCGTCGCGGCGGTAAGGCTTGTTGAGCACCGGAAGCTCGCCCTGCCCGATGACCTGACCCTCGTCGAGATTCGCGACATAGCCCGAGGTCAGCAGGATCTTGATGTCGGGCCGCAAGCGGCGTGCCTCGACCGCGAGTTGCGAGCCGTTCATCCCGCCGGGCATGACGACGTCCGAGAACAGGATGTCGATGCGCTCCACGCCGCGAAGGTAATCGAGAGCCTCGCTGGCGTTGCGAGTCACGATGACCCGGTAGCTCAACTCTTCCAGGCTCTCGACCGCCATTCCGAGGACCTGCTCGTCGTCCTCGACCAGCAGCACCGTCTCGCCCTCTCCGGCGCGGCGCAGCGGGATCGAGCCGACCGGACCGGTCCCGATCTCCTCGCCGGCCGGATCGGTCGAGCGCGGGAAGTACAGGCTGACCGTGGTGCCCTTCCCCAACTCGGACTCGATCTGCGCGAAGCCCTTGGCGCTGCGGGTGAAGCCGTAGACCTGGCTGAGCCCGAGGCCGGTCCCCTTGCCGACCTCCTTGGTGGTGAAGAACGGCTCGAAGACGCGCTGGAGCTTGTCGGCCGGGATGCCGCTGCCGGTATCCGTGACAGAGACCATGACATAGGGACCCGGCGGCACCCCCTTGTCGGCGACCGCGGCGGTGCCGAGCCGGACGTTCCGGCTGGTGACCGCGATGCGCGCCAGCGCGCTGCTGCCCTCGAGGGCGTCGCGCGCATTGACGATGAGATTCAGCACCGCCGCCTCGAACTGGGCCGGATCGATGCGGATCGGGTCCAACGCCGGGTCGAGATCGAAGACCAGCTCGACGGATCCGGTGGCCGCGCGCTCGGCGAGTGGCCTGAAGTCGAGCAGCAGCCGGTTCGGGTTGAGTGTCTGCGGCCGCAGCATCTGGCGACGTGAGAAGGCGAGCAACTGCTGGGTCAATTGCTCGCCGCGCCGCGCTGCGCCCATGGCCGCTTCGGCCAATCGCTTCACGCGGTCGGCCTGTTCGGGGCGGCGCAGCATCATGTCGAGGCCGCCGACGATCACGGTGAGGAGGTTGTTGAAGTCGTGCGCGACGCCCCCGGTGAGCTGGCCGATCGCCTCCATCTTCTGCGCCTGCCGCAGTGCCTCCTCCGTGATGTGCTGCTCCGTGCGATCCATCAGGATGCCCGCCACGCGCAGCGGCCGGCCGGCCTCGTCGCGCTTGACCTGCCCGCGCATGGCAATCCAGCGCACCGCTCCATCCGTGCGCCGGATGCGGCACTCCAAATCGAGCCGGCCGGTCTCGGCGATGCCCGCGAAGGCCTCCTCGGCGATGCCGCGATCCTCGTCGAGCACGTGGCCCAGAAACGTCTCGCGGTCCCAGGCCCTCTCCCCGCCCTCGTAGCCGAACACCGCATCGAAGCGCGGCGAGCGGCGATGGACACCGGTCACGGCGTTGATGTCCCACGAGCTCATCCCGGCCGCATCGAGCGCGAAGGCCAGGGTCTCGTGGGCCGCCTCGACCTCGCGCGTCCTCGCGGCCACGCGCTGCTCCAATTCCTCGTTCGCGAGACGGAGCTGGTCCTGTGCCCGCTCCCGTTCGAGGAGATGTTCCCGTGCCTGGTACTGGCGACGCCGCGCGCGAAGGGACGACAGGACGGCGCTGGTCAGTGTCTCGGCGTTGATCGGGCGCTCGAGCAAGACCACGTTGCCGAGCCGCTTCAGCAGTTCGGCCGCATGCCGGGTGCGCGGGCCGGCCTGACGCGTGGCCAGCACGACGAAGGGAAAGTCCGACCACGGAGCCTGCGCATCGAGCCAGCCCGACAGTTCCGCGATGTCATCGTCGGCCAAGGCCTCCTCTGTGACGATCGCGGTCCCCGCGCCGGCGCGCAGGCACGCCACCCACTCCGCCACGTCCGCGCATGCGGCTTTGTCGATGCCCGAGCGAGCCAGCACCTGCTCGATCACCGCGGCATCGCGCCCGCGCGGAGCCAGGATGAGGACTCGCTCCTCGGACGATCCGCTCACGTGTCGGTTCCCGGTGCTTCGCGATCCCTCAACATCGACACCCGTCCGCGGTAGGACGGCATGCCGGTGAGCAGGCCCTCGAAGTCGTCCAGTGCCTCGCCGACACGGAGCCCGTCGTTGGAGAGCCGCAATTCGCGGATCGTGCGCTCGTGCGCATTCACACGGCTCTTGACGACGGAGAGCGCGGTTCGGATCTCCGCTCGCGATTCGAAGAAGCGGAACAGCAGGATGCAGTCGCTGAGATAACTCAGGTCGATGTCGGTCCGCATCTCGCCGACGACGCCGTGCTGCCCGAGCACGAGCAGCGTCGTCACACCCTTCTGGTTGAGGTAGCTCAGCAGTTCGTGCATCTGCAGAACGAGATACTCCTCGCCCGGCATCGCGTGCAGGTAGGCGTTCAGGCTGTCGACGGCGACGAAGGTCGAGCCGCGCTCCTCGACGGCCTGCCTGACGATCGCGGCGAACTCCCCCGGCGAGAGCTCGGCCGGGTCGATCTGCTTGAAGGTGAGCCGTCCCGCCTCGATATGCGGCCGTATATCCATGCCGAGTGACGCGGCGCGGGTGATCAGGGTGTTGAGCCCTTCGTCGAACAGGTAGTACGTCGCCGTCTCGCCGCGTTCGAGCGCGGCGAGCATGCAACGAACTGCGGTTGTGGTCTTGCCCACGCCGGACGGTCCGAGCAGCAGGGTATTGGTGCCGCGAACGAGGCCGCCGCCGAGCAGCAGGTCCAGCTCGTTCGAACCCGTCGATTGTGCCTTCGTATCGAAGGTCGCGTGGTGGTCGGCGGCGATGAGGCGTGGGAAGATCTCGATGCCGCCTGTCTCCATGACGAAGTCGTGATAGCCGCCCCGGAACTTGATGCCGCGCATCTTGACGATACGGAGGCGCCGACGCTCGGAACCGAACTCCCTCGGCGCTTGATCGAGGGAGATCACGCCGTGGGCGATGCTGTGGAGCTGCGGGTCGCCGCTCTCGGACGTGCGGTCATCGAGCATCAGCACGGTGCAGGACCGCTTGGAGAAGAACTGTTTGAGAGCCAGGATCTGGCGGCGGTAGCGAAGGGAATTCTGAGCCAGCAGGCGCAGCTCCGATAGGCTGTCGAATACCACGCGCTCGGGCCTCACGCTCTCGACGCGGGCGATGACCTCTCGGACCGTCTCGCCGAGCTCGATCTCGGACGGGTGCAGAATGGATTGCTCGCTGTCGGGATCGAGGCCGATCTCGTTGACCAGTTCGTAGATGTCGATCCCGTCCAGGGACCAGCCGTGGCTCGCCGCCGCGGCGAGGAGTTCATCCGCCGTCTCCGACAGCGTGACGTAGAGACTCCGCTCACCTCGCGCCGTGCCTTCGAGGAGGAATTGCAGCGCGAGCGTCGTCTTTCCGGTCCCGGGAGTGCCTTCCAGCAGGTAGAGCCGATCCGGCGTCAGCCCGCCGCCGAGAACCTCGTCGAGGCCAGACACGCCGGTCGAGATCCTGATGTCGGCATCGGACCGAGCACCTGTCGTCCCTCTTGCCTCGTTCATTGGTTCCGACGGAGCTCCCCTGCCGTGTGATGGCTCCCGACCGAATGTAGGCGGTGTAGGGTCAGGCGCCAGCGCTGGCGATATCACACGGGCGGGCGGTCGGTCCTGTGCCGGCTTCGGACGGATCCGCGCGGGGCACCGCCTTCGACGCTCCTACATGACCCGGCCGGACCTGGCTCGCGGGGCGATCGCCCTGCAGAGGGCTTGCGAGACCTGTTCGGCCGAATAGGGCTTCTGCACCAGCTCGAAGCCATGTGCGCCTTCCTGCGCCAGCACATGACTGTATCCGGAGGTCAGGATCACCGGCAGATCCGGATGCGTGCGGCGCAGCCGCTTGGCCAGTTCGATCCCGCCCATGCCCGGCATCACGACATCGGAGAACACCGCCTCGAACGCCGCATTCTCGGACCCGAGCGCGTCCAGGGCCTCCTCGGCGTTCGCTGCCCACCGTGTTTCGAACCCGAGATCCTGCAGGATCTGCGTTGCGAACCGCCCGACCTCGACATTGTCCTCGACGACGAGAATGCGCTGGCCTGCGCCGACCGGTGGTTCGCTGCCGTGTCTCCCATCTTCAACCGCTTCCCGTGCAGCCTCCGTTTCGGGAAGGAAGAGGGTGAAGGTCGTGCCGCGACCCACCGCGCTCTCGACCGAGACGTCGCCACCGGATTGCTTGGCGAAGCCGAAGACCTGGCTGAGGCCGAGACCGGTTCCGCGTCCGACCTCCTTCGTCGTGAAGAACGGCTCGAAGATGCGGCCGATCCGGTCGGCTGCGATGCCTGAACCCGTATCGGAGAGGGCGATTGCGGCGAACGGACCCGGAGCGCCGGCATGACCGCGGATCGGCGGCATCGGCACAGAACACGTCAGTCGCAGCGTCAGGGTGCCCTCCCCCTCCATGGCGTCGCGGGCGTTGACCGCCATGTTGATGAGCGCCGTCTCGAACTGGCTCACATCCGCCCGGACGTGACAGGTCGTCTCCAATCCTTCCGTGACGACGCGGATGCGGGCACCCGTCAGGGTATCGAGCATGTCGGCGATCGCCCGCAGGCGTCCCGCGACCTCGAACACTTCGGGCTTGAGGGTCTGGCGGCGTGCGAAGGCCAGAAGCTGCCCGGTGAGCTTCGCGGCGCGGTCCACGGTCTCGGAAACGGCGTCGAGATAGCGTGCCTTGCGGTCCTCCGGCAGTTCCGGGCGGCGCAGGAAGTCGATGGACGAGCGGATGATGGTCAGGAGGTTGTTGAAGTCGTGCGCCACGCCGCCGGTGAGCTGTCCCACCGCCTCCAGCTTCTGCGACTGGCGAAGGGCTTCTTCCGCGACGCGCTGCTCGGTGATGTCCCGGCCGAACCCGAAGAGAAGGTCGTCCCCCGGCACGACGGTCCACGAGACGTGGCGCGGTCCGTCTTCCTTCGTGAGAAGCGCGAGCTCGATGTCGCCCGATGCGGGGGTAGCGGCCCGCCGCATCAGGTCGGAGGCGGCCTGCTCCCGTCCGTCGGGGGCGACGAAGTCGAGCACATTGCGCCCGATGGTTTCCTGCTCCGTCCAGCCGAGGGAGCGTGTCCAGGATGGATTCACCGACCGGATCTCGCCATCGTGGCGCGCCACGAACTTGAGGACCGGCGACAGGTTCCAGATGCGATCCCGGGCCTTCTCCTGCTCGGCCACCTGCGCTTCTAGCTGCCGAGCCCGCAAGGCCAGCAGTTCCTCGGTCTGCTTGCGGTCCGTGATGTCCTGCACGAAGACGTAGATGCCGGTGACCTCGCCAGTCGGACCGCAACTCGGGATATAGCGGATCGCCGCTTCGCGCGGCTGTCCGTCAGCGCGCGGCCAACTCCGCTCGAAATGGACGTCCGCGCCGGCCATGGCCTGTTCGATGAACGGGCGGCGTGCCTCGAACTCGGCGGTGCCGAGGATCTCCTCGATCGTGCGGCCTAGAACCTGCTCGGGGGTGCGGCCGAACCAAGTCTCGTAGGCGGCATTGGCGAACCGGTAGGTCAAGCTGCGGTCGATGAAGGCGATCAGCACCGGCATGGCATCGGCGATCAGACGAAGTTCCGCCTCGCGCGCGGCCCGATCGGCTTCGGCCTGCTTCCGGTCCGTGATGTCGATGACGAATTCGAAGCCGCGGCCGTCTTCCAGGAGTGTGGCGCCGAACAGAGCCCAGAACCGGGAGCCATCTTTGCGGAAATACTGTTTTTCGTAGGGAGTGCTGTGCCCGGTGGTCTTCAGGTCGTGGAGGGCGCGCCAGGAGATGTCGAGCCATTCCGGCGGTGTCAGCACCTGCCAGCTGAGCTGTCCGGCCCTCAGGTCCTCGCGGCTGTAACCGCACATGGCGAGGAACGCGTCGTTGGCATCGAGAAGCTGGCCATCGAGGTCGAAATAGATGCCACCGACCATCGCGATCGTGAGCGCTTCCCGCAGTTGCGCCCGGCTGTTCGCCAGGGTCGAGGCGGGCATCGCATGCGGGTCGATGTCGGGGTCGCGGTTTCGATCCTCGAGCGCCTGGCGCAGACGGGCATTCTCAGCCTCCAGCGCTTCCATATGCCGGCGCAGTTCCTCGGCCTCAGCGTCGGTCACGCCTGGAGATCCTCACTTTGTGAAACAGGGAATAAGGGCACGGCGACGACCGCCATCAGCGGAAGGATGCGGACGCGCTTTCCCACGGAACGTTCCGAACCAGGCACGGCCGAGCGACCGAAAAGAACGCCCAGGCCGGCATAGGAAAGACTTCTGTGGGACTGCGCCGTGGGCATCTGCCCTCGTCACATGGCCGGAAGCAGTATGTCAATTCGCACTAGACATACCCCGCCAGCTTCATATGCCGCCTGAATTCGCAGGCAAATTCGCGCTTTAGCCTTTGATGCTCGTATCGAGGCAATGAATGCTGAGCAATCGTGGCACCACACTTCAAGATACAACCGTTTGGTTGCTATCGGCTGCCACGGTGGGCGCGGTTCCGCGTCAGCACGTTCTGTGCTTCGAGGTAATCCGGGTCGAGGACGATCGGCCGCGCTTCACCGACCCGTTCGCGCGCGTTGACGCTCGGACCGGGCCGGAAGATCGGCGCCCCGGAGCGATGGTGTTTTGGCGAAGGTGTTTTGATGCGTATGAACGGCGCGTATGGTCCTGAGGAGCGTGCGATCGTGCTGGAGCGGCAGCGCACGCTCAAGATGGCACGATCGGCGCACGCCTACGTTCGCGGAAACACTCTGAAGTTCTACGAGTGGTTGGACGGACTTCCGCGCGGCACTTTGCCGGAAGGGCCGCCGATCTGGATCTGCGGTGACTGTCATCTCGGAAACCTCGGTCCCTTGGCCGACGCCGACGGTCGCGTCGATATCCAGATCCGGGATCTCGACCAGACGGTGATCGGCAATCCGACGCATGACCTCGTTCGCCTCGGACTGTCGCTGGCGAGCGCGGCCCGCGGCTCGGACCTCCCCGGTGTCGTGACGGCCCGGATGCTGAAGGAGATGATTGCGGGCTACGCGGTGGGCCTCGGAGAAAACGAGGAAAACCGGCAGCCGCCCGAGCCGGATGTGGTGCGCTCGGTGCGTCGCCGTGCCCTCGGCCGGCACTGGAAGCACCTCGCGCGGGAGCGCCTGAAGGGCGCGGAGCCCGCCATCCCGCTGGGACGCAAGTTCTGGGCTCTCGATCGGAATGAGCGTCGGGCCCTCGAAGACCTCTTCACGGAGAAGAAGGTACGCCGCCTCGTGCTGGCGCTGAATGGGCGAAGTGAGGAGGCCGAGGCCCGCCTCATCGACGCGGCCTACTGGATGAAGGGATGCAGCTCGCTGGGCTTCCTGCGCTACGCCGCGCTCGTCGGCATCACCGAGCTCGAGAGCAAGCGTCGCCTTGCCTTGGTGGACCTGAAGGAGGCCGTCGAACCCGCCGCGCCGGCCGCGTCCGGTGCCGAGATGCCGTCGGATCCGGCCGAACGCGTCGTGGCCGGCGCGCGAGCTTTGTCACCGAATCTCGGCGAACGCATGCTGCCCGTGCGCCTTCTCGGCCGGCCGGTCGTAGTGCGAGAATTGGCGCCGCAGGATCTGAAGCTCGACGTCGACCAGTTCAGCCGCGAGGAGGCGGTGCGGGCCGCGCACTACCTCGCCTACGTGGTCGGCAAGGCCCATGGTCGGCAGATGGAGATCGAGGCACGCTCAGGCTGGCGCGCCGAGGTGACGCGGGGGGCCGGAGACGGGGCGCCGTCCTGGCTGTGGTCCAGCGTCGTTGAGCTCGCGGGGCGCCACGAGGTCGGCTACCTTCAGCATTGCCTTCGCTATGCCGACCAGCGGGCTGCCTGACGATAAGGTCGGCGCCTTTCTCAGGATCGGCGGCCCGTCCGGCCGCCGAGGACCAGGGCTGCCGCGGCCGCCAGCCCGGCCGCGAGTCCGGCCGTGGCGAGGGGGTGCAGGCTCGCGCGGGTATAGGCGCTGGTGCGCATGACGTAGATCGGCGGATCACCGCGCTCCTGTCCGGCGGCCCGGGGCGCGTGCAGCGCGCCCTCCGGGTTGCGCGGGGGCTCCGACCGCTTCTGCATCGCGATGATGGCCGGCGCGAGTTCGTCGTAGGCCCCCGGCGCGAACTCCTTACCCATGACGAAGAGCTTGCCGCCTCCGCCCACGAAGATGTCCCGCTGTGGATGCACGGCAGCGTGCAGGATCGCGTTGGCGACCTCCTGCGGCGGATAGATCGGCGGCGGAAGCGTCGGCTCGCGGTCCATGTAGTTGCGTGCCCGGTTCGGCAGCGGCGTGTCGATGGAGGCGGGTTTCACGAGCGTCACGGAGACCGGAGCGCCCTCTGCCCGCAACTCCATGCGCAGCGTGTCGGTGAAACCCTTCACCCCGTGCTTCGAGGCGGCATAGAGCCCCTGGAACGGGAAGGCGAGGTCCGAGGCGATGCTGCCGACGTTGATGATGGCGCCGCCGCGCTCGCGCAGATGCTCGGCCGCGATCAGAGAGCCGTATACGGTGCCCCACAGATTCGTCCGGATCAGCCGCTCATGGTCCTCGGGTGCGATCTCGCGAAGCGGTCCGTAGACCGTCAATCCGGCCACGTTGACCCAGGTATCGAAGCCGCCGAACGTCGAGATTGCCCGGTCGGCGACAGCCCGGACGTCCTCGCGCCGGCCGACATCCGCGACGACGTAGGTGGCGCGGGGGCCGAGCTCCTCCGCGACCTTGGCCAGGATATCGTCGCTGCGGGCCGCGAGCACGACGCGCGCGCCGCGCCGCGCGGCCATCCGCGCGGTCGCGAGTCCGATCCCGCTGGATGCTCCCGTGACGACGATGACCTGCTCGCGCAGCGGCTTATGTCCCATCCCGGCAGCTCCTATCCTGTCGCGTCGATGCGACAGCGATGAGGATACCCGCGACGGGCCAAACTGTTTCGGACCGCGCGCAAACCGCGCAGGTCCGGTGTTCCCGGTCCGTCAAATCGCGAGCCGGGGCCGGTTCGCGGAGCATCGAAGAGGCGGGCATCGTCCTAGATCCGCGGCCCGGCACCGAAGCGCGAGCGATAGTCCTGCGGCGTGGTCGAGAGCTGCCGGAGGAAGCTGCGCCGCATGGTTTCCTCGGAGCCGAAACCGCAGCGTCGTGCGATCCGCTTCACCGGATCATCGGTCTCGATGAGCATCTGACCTGCACCCTCGACTCTCAGGCGCTCGACCGCCCGCGCCGGCGTGAGGCCGGTCTCTTCGAGGTAGCGCCGGCTGAAGCTGCGCTCGCTCATTCCCGCTTCCGCGGCAAGCGCGGACAGCGACAGGTCCGCCGCCAGATTGCTCCGCATCCAACGGTGCAGCGCCTCGAAACGGTCGCCCCTCATCTGCAGCGAGAGGGCAGCGCTGAATTGCGCTTGGCCGCCAGGACGTTTCAGGAAGACGACGAGGTAGCGCGCCACAGCCAGAGCCGTCTCCCGGCCGAGATCCTCCTCGACCAGCGCGAGCGCCAGATCGATGCCGGCCGTCACCCCGGCCGAGGTCCAGACCGGTCCATCCCGCAGGAAGATCGGATCCGGTTCGACGCGCACGGCGGGAAAGCGGCGTGAGAACGCCTCGCAATACGACCAGTGCGTGACCGCCCGCCGCCCGTCGAGCACCCCCGAGGCGGCGAGGAGAAAAGCGCCGGTACAGACGGACGCGACGCGCCGTGCCCGACTTGCGCGCCGCCGCAGCCAGTCGACCGTGCCGCCATCCTCCGCGGCTCTGTCGACGCCGGGGCCACCGGCCACGATCAGCGTATCAACCTCCTCCGAGGTCGCGCTCAGCGGCTCCGTCGCGAGTGCCAAGCCCGCCGAGGAGGCGATCGCACCTCCGTCGCGGGAAATGACGCGGAGGCGGTAGGGCGGCTCGACTCCGGCCCGTCTCGCCTCCTCGTTAGCGGATGCGAAGACCTGAAGCGGTCCGGCGACATCGAGCATCTGCACCTCCGAAAAGGCGAGAAGCTCCACGAGCCGGTGATCATTTGGCGAGAAGCGAGGGACTTTTGGCATTCTTGCCAGAGCCTGCCGCGGTAGCCTCCGCTTGTCCATCGGAGGCCATGATGATCCCGCCCGACACCCACCTGGAGATCGGTTCGCTGCTGTTCGAGGGCGTCGATCAGATTGATCTGACCGGTCCGTTCGAGGTGTTGTCCCGTCTCCCGAACGCAACCTACCGCCTCTACGGCAAGTCGGCTGAAACCGTTCGCGACGTGCGGGGCCTCAGGCTGACGCCGGATGCGACCCTCGACGACGCACCGCAGCTCGACGTGGTTCACGTCCCCGGAGGCTTCGGCCAGGAGGATCTGATGGACGACGGGGCCGTCCTCGATTGGCTGCGGCGTCAGGCAGCCGGTGCACGCAGCGTCTTCTCGGTCTGCACCGGTGCCCTGCTGTGCGGAGCAGCGGGGCTGCTCCGGGGCCGCCGCGCCACGACCCATTGGGCCTCTTTCGACCTGCTGCCCTCTTTCGGCGCAATCCCCGTGGACGCGCGCGTCGTCGTCGACGGCGGGTGGGTGTTCGCGGCCGGCGTCACGGCGGGAATCGACGGCGCCCTGCGGCTTGCGGCGGAACTGCGGGGCGAGGATGCCGCGAAGGCCATCCAACTCTACATGGCCTACGCACCCGAGCCGCCGTTCGATAGCGGCACGCCGGACAAGGCTCCGCCGGCCATCCTGGAACAAGCTCGTGCCTCGATGGCGGCGATCACGAGCCGCCGGATCGCGACGGCCCAACGCTTTGCTGCCGGGCTCGCTGAACGGCCGTGAGCCGCGGGGGCAGCGCCAACGCGCCTGCACGAGCCGTCCATGCCAAGACATCGGGGCGGGCCGCCTGCCGGCGCCCCGCCCGTGCGACAGGACCTATGGCTCAGCTGCCGGCTAGGCCTCCCTCGGCGCACCGAACATGATCCTCCGGCGCATCTCGCGGAAGGTGCTGTCCGCGCCATCCTCCGAGGTGACGAGCGAGACGGCGATCGCGACCAGGAAGGACAGGGGCATGCTGATGAGGGCCGGGTTCTTCATCGGCACGAACCACCACGCTTGCGAGACGTCGGCGAGGTTGCGTCCCAGCACATCGACCTGGATCGTCGGCGAGAGGCTGATCAGCAGGAGCGAGGCGATGGTGCCCACCAGAATGCTGGCGACGGCGCCCGCGGTCGTGAAACGCTTCCACGTGATGGAGAGCAGCAGGGCGGGAAAGTTGGCGGCCGCGGCAACCGCGAAGGCGAGGCCCGCCATGAAGGCCACGTTCTGCCCCTCGAACACGATGCCGAGGAACACCGCCAGGGCCGCGATGGCGACGGTCGCGATCCGGGCGACGGTGAGTTGTTCGCGTTCCGGCGCATGACCGTTGCGAACCACGTTGACCCACAGGTCGTGGCAGACCGTCGCCACGCCCGAGAGGGTGAGGCCGGCAACGACCGCGAGCATGGTCGCGAAGGCGACGGCGCAGATGAAGCCGAAGAAGCCGTTGCCGCCGACCGTGAGGGCGAGCAGAGGGGCCGCCATGTTGCCGCCGCCGCCGGCCTTCGTCACGACTTCGGGACCGACGAGGACCATCGCACCGAAGCCGATCACGAAGACGAGGAGGTGGAACGAGCCGATGATGCCGGTGGCGTAGAGGATCGACATCCGCGCCTCCTTCACATCCGGCACCGTGAAGGCGCGCATCAGGATGTGCGGCAGGGCGGCGGTTCCGAACATCAGGCCGACGCCGAGGGAGATCGCGTCCCATCCGCTGCCCGCCACCTTGGAGCCCGGCTGAAGCACGCGCTCGCCGTATCGCTCGGCGGCAGCCGAGAAGAGGCGCAGCGGGTTCATCTCGAAATGGACGAGTACAAGGAGCGCGAGGACGAGGCCGCCGAGGGAGAGAAGGACGGCCTTGATGACCTGGACCCAAGTCGTCGCCAGCATGCCGCCGAAGATCACGTAGATGAGCATCGCCGTTCCGACCACGATGACCGAGGCGGTGTAGGGCAGACCGAACAGGAGTTTGATCAGGGAGCCGGTCGCGACCATCTGGGCGATCAGGTACAGCAGGATCACCGTCAGCGTGCCGAGGGCGGCGGCCATCCGCACCGGCCGCTGCCGCAGGCGATAGGCGACGACATCGGCGAAGGTGAACTTGCCGAGGTTGCGCAGCGGCTCGACGATGAGGAACGAGATGATCGGCCATCCGACGAGAAAGCCGATCGAGTAGATCAGCCCGTCGAAGCCGTTCGACGTGATGATGCCGGCGATGCCGAGCAGTGCGGCCGCGCTGAGAAAGTCGCCCGCGAGTGCCCAGCCGTTCTGCCAAGCCGTGATCTGACCGCCTGCGGCGAAGAACTGCTCCGTCGTGCGGGTGCGCCGCGCGGCCCAGTAGGTGATGCCGAGCGTCAGCGCCATGAAGAGGAAGAAGAAGGTGACCGCGAGTGGATTGTTGGCTGCCTGCATCGCTCCCTCCTCAGCGCATGATCTGGCGCACGGCCGGATCGTAGAACCGGTTCGCCCAGACGACGTAGACAAAACAAAGTGCAAATGATCCGACGATGACGCCCGCTCCGAGAAGGATGCAGAGCGATAATCCCGGGGCGAGCATTGTCCCCATTGTCGGCTTGGCGAAGGCAAACATCGTCATGAAGCCGAAATACATCGTGATCATCACGAGGCTCAGCGCGACGGCAACGCGCGATCGTTTTCGTGAAAGCTTCACGATCTCGTCGGCCTCGTCCTTTACGAGCACTCTGTCCGGTGAAAGCATGATGCACCTCCGTCATCGGCGAGGGGGCTGCCGAACACCTCCGGCAAGCCGGGGGATGTGAAATCCGCGCGAACGTCTCAGTGATCGGCGCGGCGCTGCGGCTGGGCTGCGCGCGGCTCATCGAGGCTCCGATGCGCGTCTGTGCCATCCGAGGTGAGGCCCACAGCTCCGTCGGTGCCGTCGGCGGCGTATGCCATCGGTCGTGCGCCGGTGCCGAAGTTGACCGGCTCGCGGGGCGTGCGATCGACGCTGAGCTGGAAGATGTCGAAGCGATTGTAGTAGCCGACGACGTCGTGGAATTGCTTGGGCTCGACGCAGGCCGAGGTGTCGATGTCGGCGTAGACGATCGTCTCGTCCCCCTGGGGCGGGGCGACGACGTGCGAGCCGGTCGGATCTAGGATCATCGACACGCCCGCCGGGGTCCGATCGACGAGATCGGCAAGCGCGGGATCGCCCTCGCAGAGGATCGCTTTGGCGCCTGCATCGAGCACGGCGGAACAGACGATGTTGAAGACCTTCGCCTCGAAGGCATGGGCTCCGGCGCGGATCTCGATGGCGCGTTTCAGGTCGTAGGCGGCGCTCTCGCCCGGCGGGCGGGTCGGCCAAGCCGGCGGATAGGTCGAGATGTGGACCTGCTCGCCCTGTGCCATCAGCGCGTATCGTGCCAGCGGATTGGTGTTCTCACCGCAGATCAGCATGCCGACCCGGCCGATCTCGGTCGGCGTCACGCGCAATCCCCGGGCATCGCCGTTGGCCCAGATGAGCTTCTCGTAAAAGGTCGGGACGAGCTTGCGGTGGTGATTGAGAATCGCGCCGTCGCGGCCGATCAGAACGTTGGCGTTCCACAGGCAGCCGACACTGGCCTCGGTGCCTTCACTGAATCCGAGTGAGACGAGGACGCCGTTGCGCCGCGCGGCGGCCCGCACCGCACCGATCTCCGGGCCGTCGAGCCGCACGGATTCGGCGGCGAGACGTTTGAAGAGATCGTGGTTGTGGATCGGTGCGCGCAGAGCCGCCCAGAGCGGAAAGCCCGGCATGTATCCCTCGGGAAAGACCACGAGGTCGGCGCCCGCACGGGCCGCCTCGCCGATCAGGGCCACCGCCTTCTCCGCGGAAGCAACGCTGTCGAGAAAGACCGGGGCAACGTGGCACGCGGCCGCTTTGAACTTCGGATAGAGAACGGACATCGGTGCGGCTCCGCAATGGGAATGCCGCATTTGCAACAGAGACGATCGCCACCGCGAAGATGGAAAAATCGCAAGGGCCGCTGCAAACCTGCCGAGACGTGCTCAGAACGCGTTCAAATAGCCTGCCTCGCGAATGAACAGATCACTCAGGAAGCGGGTCACGGCGCGGACGCGGCCGACATGCTCGATGTCTTCATGCACAGAGAGGTAGAGCTTGCGACGGACGACGATCTCGTCCGGCAGGACCGGCACGAGGGCCGGGTTGGTCTTTGCTGAAAAAAGCGGCAGCAGCGCGATCCCGGCGCCCGAGGCGACGGCGGTCTGCTGCGCCGCCATGCTGGTGGATCGGAAGACCACATTCGCGGGCTTCAAGACTTCGAGCAGCCAGTGCACAGGCTCGATTGCCACGAGATCATCGACGTAATCGACGAAATCATGGTCGTTGAGATCACCGCGCGTGCGCGGCGATCCGCGCGCGGTCAGGTAGCGCTCGGATGCGAAGAGGGCGAGGCGGAACTCGCCGGCTCGCCGCACCCTGAGACGCGGCCCCTGGGGCGGTACGAACGAGACCGAGATGTCGGCTTCCCGCTTGGTCAGGTTGATGAGGTGCCGCTCGGTGACCAGCTCGACCACGAGACCCGGCGTGGCTGCGGCGAGTTCGGCAAACTTGGCCGAAAGGTAGAAGGCGGCGATGCCTTCCATGCTGGCAACCCGGACGCGTCCGGCGGGCTCGGCGCCGTCGGGAAGGCCGAGCAGATCCGGCACTGACAGCATCTTCTGCTCGATGCCTTCCGCCACGACGAAGAGCTTGTGGCCTGCCTCGGTCAGCAGGAAGCCATCGGAGCAGCGCTGGAACAGCTTGGTGTCGAGGTCGCGCTCCAGTTCGGCAATCCGGCGACTGACCGTCGTGTTGTCGACCTTGAGCCGCCGCGCCGCCGGCATGAGCCGGCCGTGGCGGGCGAGCTCCAAGAAGAAGGTAAGATCGTTCCAGTCGAACATGCGGTTCTCTGAGCCGAGCCACGAACCAAGCCGAGGCGGATCGGTCTGCCCGGCCAGCGAACAGCCGACGATAGACTGTGCCGTCTCCGTTCACACGTGCCGATCAGCTCGGATCGTCTTCGGAGCTACACACTGGCATGTTCGGCGACGTAACGCCCGAGGGCACTGGCGGCATTGAGCATATGGGCCCGCATCCGCCGGGCCGCCGCCTCGCCGTCACCTTCGGCGATCGCCTGTAGGATTTCGCCGTGCTCGGCGCGCGAGCGCAGGATGCGCTCGCCCTGCCGAAGTTGCGTCCGGCGGAAGGCGGACAAGCGCGATCGGATCGCGAGCGCCTGCTCGGCCATGAAGCCGTTGTGGGTCGCGCGGTACAGCGCCTCGTGGAAGGCGCGGTTGAGGGCGTCGTAAGTATCGTAGTCCTGCGCCGCCACCGGCTCCGCCGATTGCTCGTGCAGGTCCATCAGCGCGCTGAGTTCGAGCGGCGTCATCCGGTAGGTGGCGAGGCGCACGCACAAGGCCTCGAACTCGGCGGTCGTCTCGAACATCTCCATGATCCGCTCGGGCGTCATGCGGGTGACGACGACGCCGCGCCGGGGGCGCATCTCGACGAGGCCGCTCGAGGCGAGCTGGCGCAGGGCTTCGCGGACGGGGGTGCGCGAGGCGCCGAAACGATCCGCGAGGTCCTGCTCGTCGAGAGCGATGCCCGCCGCGAGCACGCCGGAGGCGATCTCGTCGGTCAGGGCATTGCGGATCTGGTCGGAGAGAAGGCCGCGCCCCTCGGCCATGCCGTCCATCTCGCAGCCCTCTCCCACCCGCTTCACCCCACCAGCGCCCGCACGATCAGGAACAGCAGCGACGGGCCGACGAGGCAGCCGATGCCGGTGTGGAAGGTCGCGGTCAACGCCCCGTAGGGAACGAGCTTGGGATCGGTGGCGGCAAGCCCGCCCGCGACCCCGCTGACCGTGCCCATCAGGCCGCCATAGGCCATCGCCGAGCGCGGGTTGTCGAGGCCGATCAGCCGGGCGACCAGCGGCGTGCCCACCATCACCATCACCGCCTTGGTGACGCCGGTGGCGATCGAGAGCGCCATCACGGTCGAGTCGGCGCCGAGCGCCGCGCCGGTCACGGGGCCGACGATGTAGGTGATCGCGCCCGCCCCAATCGTCGTGATCGACACCGCGTCGTGATATCCGAAGGCCATTGCCGTCACGGTGCCGACGATGAAGGGCAGCACCGTGCCGAGTGCCAGTGCGACGACGCCGAGGAGGCCGGCGCGGCGCGCCTCGATCACATCGACCTCGAAGGCGGTGGCGACGATGGCGAAGTCGCGCAGCATCGCGCCGCCCATCAGACCGATGCCGCCGAGCGCCGGAATGTCGGCGAGTCCATGTTTGCCCCCGGTGGCGAGCCCGCCGAGATAGGCCAGCACCAGTCCGAGCACGATGGCGATGGCCGAGCCGTGGACCCGGCCGCCGGTCAGGCGTTTCCCGATGAAGTTCGACACCAGCATCAGGCCGCCGATGACCGCGAAGGCGGCGACCAGGCTCTGCTCGACGAAGACGTGTTCCAGCATGTGCAGCATGGTCTTACCTCCCGGCTCCGGTCGTGGGTCGCGCGGAGGACGGCGCCTCGGCGTCTCCGGCGATGACGGCGCCCGCCTGCTCGGCCTCGGCACCGTCCCGCGCCGGGCCCCCGCCGATCCGGCCGAGCAGGGCGGTCGCGGCAAAGCACAGGAGCACGCTGCCGACCGCCGCGATGATCACGATCGGGCCGCCGCTCACCGCCGCGACGACGTTCTGCTGCGCCGCCATGGCCACCACGATCGGGATGTACATGCTGGCCCAGAACTCGACCCCGAGCTTGGTCGCGTGGCCGAGCCGGTCGTGGCGCATGAGCCAGATCCGGGCGGCGATCAGCAGCATCATGGCGATGCCGACACCGCCGACATTGGCCTTCACGCCGAGCAGGATCCCGAGCAGGTCGCCCAGGAATACGCCGACCAGCGTGCAGATCGCGAGGAGCGCGACGCCGAGGATCGTCATCGGCTCTCTCCCCAGCGCGAGCCAACCGACCGCGCGGCCGGCCTTTCGTCAGTCCAGCGGCCTTCGATGGGCCGTTTGCATGCAGCCGCCATCAGGCGTCTCCTTCCCGTATTCAGTGATTCGTTTTTGTTCGGTCATCGTATGCAAGATATTGACTTTGACGCAAGGAGGAATACAAAAACCGGCATTAGAACGCCGCACGACATACGAAGCCGGCCGAACGGTCGAGGCGTGTATGCGCAGCGAGGCCATTACAGGGAGCGGACCGGATGAGCGGCTGGCGTCGGGAACGGGAAGCCCGCGATGCGCGGATCGAGGCGGGCCGGGCCCATGCCGCGGGGAAGGTCGTGGCGGCCTCGGCCGTGGTCGATCTGCTGGAGGCGATCCTGCGGCCCGGCGATCGGGTCTGCCTGGAGGGTGACAACCAGAAGCAGGCGGATTGCCTCGCGCGGGGCTTGAGCCAGTGCGACCCCGGCCGCGTGCACGACCTGCACATGGTCCAGTCCGGCATCGTGCTGCCGGAGCATCTCGACATCTTCGAGCAGGGGATCGCGAAGCGGCTCGACTATTCCTATTCGGGGCCGCAGGGCGGGCGCATCGCCCGAATGCTCTATGGCGGGCAGATCCAGCTCGGGGCGGTGCACACCTATCTCGAGCTGTTTGCCCGTTACTTCGTCGATCTCACCCCGAACGTGGCGCTAATCGCCGGCGTCTCGGCCGACCGGGAGGGCAACCTCTACACCGGGCCGAACACCGAGGACACGCCGACTGTGGTGGAGGCCACCGCCTTCAAGAACGGTGTCGTGGTGGCGCAGGTCAATGAGATCGTCGAGCGCGTGCCCCGCGTCGACATCCCAGGCGACCGGATCGACTTCGTGGTCGAGGCCGACAAGCCGTTCTACGTCGAACCGCTGTTCACCCGCGATCCGGCCGCGATGACCGAGACGCAGATCCTGATGGCCATGATGGCGATCAAGGGGATCTACGCCGAGTATGGCATCCGCCGCCTCAACCACGGCATCGGCTTCGGCACGGCGGCGATCGAACTGCTGCTGCCGACCTATGCCGAGCGGCTCGGTCTGAAGGGCGAGATCGCCACGCACTGGGCGCTCAACCCGCACCCGACCCTGATCCCGGCGATCGAATCGGGCTGGGTCCGCCAAGTTCACTGCTTCGGCTCGGAAGTGGGTATGGACCGCTACATCCGCGAGCGCTCCGACATCTTCTTCACCGGCGCCGACGGCTCTCTCCGCTCGAACCGGGCCTTCTGCCAGACCGCCGGCCTCTACGCCTGCGACCTGTTCATCGGCTCGACCCTGCAGATCGACCTCGCCGGCCATTCCTCGACGGTGACGCAGAACCGCGTGGCCGGCTTCGGCGGCGCCCCGAATATGGGCTCGGACCCGCACGGGCGGCGCCACCCCTCCGACACCTGGATGAAGGCCGGCCGCGAGGCGCAGGTGACCGGCGATCCGGCCCTGATGCGCGGGCGCAAGCTCGTGGTGCAGATCGTCGAGACCTTCGGCGAGGGGCTGGTGCCGGCCTTCGTCGAGCGGCTCGATGCGCTGGAACTCGCCAGGAAGATCGGCCTCGAACTCGCGCCGGTGATGGTCTACGCCGACGACGTCACCCACATCGTCACCGAGGAGGGCATCGCCAACCTCCTCCTGTGCCGCACCGCCGACGAGCGCGAGCAGGCGATCCGCGGGGTCGCCGGCTACACCGAGATCGGCCGCGGACGCGACCGGGCCATGGTCGAGCGCTTGCGCGAGCGCGGTATCGTGCGCCGCCCGGAGGATCTCGGCATCGAACCTCTCGACGCCGACCGCTCCCTGCTCGCGGCGAAGTCGATCAAGGATCTCGTGCACTGGTCGGGCGGGCTCTACGAGCCGCCGGCGAAGTTCCGGAACTGGTGAGGCCGCGATGGAAAAGCTCAGCTTCCGACACACGACGCAGAAGGCCCTGCCCGGCGGCAAGGCGCAGGCCATCACCGGCGTCGTCGCCTCCGGAAACCTCGAAGTGCTGCTGGAACGCACGCTGCCCGCGACCGAATGCACGGTCGAGATCGAGACGCCGATCCGCGGCTACGGCGAGGTCTGGGCGGCGGTGGTCGCCGATTTCGTCGCACGCGCCCAGCCCGGGGGCCTGCGCATCACGGTCAACGACGGCGGCGCCCGCCCCGACACCGTGTCCCTGCGCCTGCTCCAGGGCGCCCGGCTGATGGAGGTCTGAGGATGAGCGAGCGGATCATCGACCCCGCCAGCAGGGGCTGGGCCACGAGCTGGTACGAGGCGAGCGCCCGCGCCCGCATCGACGGCCTTCTGGATGCCGGCAGCTTTCGCGAGGTCATCGGTCCGGAGCAGCGCCGGATGAGTCCGCATCTGCCGCTGTTCGACCTGCCGCGCGCCTTCGACGACGGCATGATCGTCGGTTCGGGCCGCCTCGACGGCAAGCCGGTGCTCGTCGCCGCGCAGGAGGGCCGCTTCATGGGCGGTGCCTTCGGCGAGGTGCACGGCGCCAAGCTCGTCGGCCTCCTGCGCGCCGCCCTGATGCTGAAGCCGGACGCGGTGCTGATCCTGTTCGATACCGGCGGCGTGCGTCTGCAGGAAGCCAATGCCGGCGAGACCGCCATCGCCGAGGTGATGCGCGCAATCACAGAAGTTCGTGCAGCCGGCGTGCCCGTTATCGGCCTGATCGGCGGACGGGCCGGGGCCTATGGCGGCGGCGGGCTGATCGCCGGTACCTGCTCGCACCTCGTCGTCTCCGAGGGCGGACGTATCTCCGTCTCGGGACCGGAGGTGATCGAGACCAACAAGGGCGCGGAAGAGTTCGATTCCCGCGACCGTGCCCTGGTTTGGCGCACCATGGGCGGCAAGCATCGCCGCCTCACCGGGGGCGCCGACGCCTATGCCGACGACACGGTCGCGGCCTTTCGGCAGGCGGCGCTCGACGGGATCGGCCGTGCCCCGGCCTTCGATCTCGCTACCCTGGAGGCCGAGCAGAAGCGCCTGGAGGAGCGGCTCGCGCGCTTCGGAGATTGTCGCGACGCGGTCGAGATCTGGGCGCGGCTCGGCGTCAACAATCCAGAGGCGGTGCCGGCGCTGACCACGGCCGACTTCGATGCCCTGCTCGCCAACCTCGGGGAGACGACCCATGACGCGCGCTAATACGTCGCTGCCCGAGATCCTGGCCGGCCTGTTCCCCGAAGGCCATTCCGTCACCGTCGAGGAGGGTCTCGTCAGCGGCGAGGGTCCGTTCAGGGGCGGCCGTCTCGCGGTGATCGGCATCGACGGCGATACCGCCCTCGGCGTCGACGGCGCCTGCCGGCTCGCGGGCGATGTCCTCGACGTGGTGCGCCGGGGCGGCGGCACGCCGATTCTCGTCGCCATCGATTCCGACAGTCAGCGCATGAGCCGGCGCGACGAGTTGCTCGGCCTCAACGAGTATCTCGCCCACCTCGCCAAGACGCTGCTGCTCGCCGACGCCCACGGCCACCCGACGGTCGGGCTGATCTACGGCCACTCGGCGGCGGGCGCCTTCATCGCAACGGCCCTGGCGACCCGCGTCCTCGTCGGCCTGCCGGGGGCCAATCCGAGCGTGATGGACCTGCCCTCGGTGGCGCGCGTGACGAAGCTGCCGCTCGACCGGCTCGAAGCCATGGCCAAGGACACGCCGGTTTTCGCACCCGGCCTCGACAACATGGTGCGCACCGGCGCGGTGCAGGCCGTGCTCGACCCGGACCAGCCTCTTGCGGCCCAGATCGCCGCCGTGATCGATGCCATGCCGTCCGAGGATGTTCGCGACCGGCTCGGACGCGAGCGCGGCGGGCGGCCGGTGGCGGAAGAGATTGCCGCGCAGGTCGTCCGCGAAGCGGCCTTCGGCTGAGGCTGGCCGTGGCTGAGGCGTACCGGCGCCACGACCTGCTCGATGTGGAGCCGGGCGCCTGGGCGGCAGCGATCGCTGCGCGCGCGGACCTCGCGGGGGTGCCGCACGTCGCGGCATGGGCGGAGGACGGGCGACCGGTCATCCTGCGCCGCCGGAATCCGGGCGACGAAGCGGGGCTCATCCCCGTCGGCCTGCCGCTGCCGCCGCGCGACGGCAAGCGCCGGATCGGCTTCGCTCTTCCGCCGGACGCGGTCCGTCCGCGCCGTCCCCTCCTGCTGGCGGAGTCACGTGGCGCCTGCCCACCTGCCTGGGCCGCAACGCTGGGAGCGCTCATTGCGCTGAGCGAGTGTCATGGCCTCGCGCCGCGTCCTTTCGGGAGCCTGCTCTGGCAGAGCCTGACCGGCCTGCCCTACCTGTCGGAGCGATCGGACCTCGACCTGCTCTGGCCGGTCCGGGCTGCGATTCCGCCCGGCCTGCTCGACGGCTTGGCGAACATCGACGCGCGCGCACCCATGCGCCTCGACGGCGAGATCCTGTTTCCGGACGGAAGCGGCGTGAATTGGCGCGAACTGCACGCCGCCGCGCCCGACGACACGGTTCTGGTCAAGCACCGTGACCGTTTGGTTCTCCGCGAGGCCGCCGCAGTTCTCGCGGGCCGGCCGGCGGGCGGCTTAGCAGGAGTTGGAGAATGAGTCGGCTCCAAGCGCTTCGGTCCCTTCCGAACAACGAGATCGTCGGCCGATCGTCTCGGGCCGACACGATCGCGCGGGCGGCCGCAGACGCGCTCCGTCTCGAACTCGACACCTACCCGAAGCCCGGCCTCGTGAGTCCGATCGACTCCGGCAGCCACGCCGACATGGACGCGGAAACGTTCCGGAACAGCAGTGCGGCGATCACGCCCTTCTTCCGCGATCTCGCCCTCGCCGGTGCCGCGGGGGCAACGATGCCGGCTCTGCGCCGCATCGGTCTCGACGCCGAAGCGGCGATGCGGGCCGCGACGGGGGGCGTGAACACCCATCGCGGCGCGATCTTCGGGCTCGGTCTCCTCTGCGTCGCGGCCGGAGCCTTGGCACGTCCGTCGGCCGGGGCGCTCGGTGCCCTCGTGCGCGAACGCTACGGTGCGGCAATCCTCGACGGTACGGTACTGCTCCACGCCCCGGGCGCGTGGGTACGTCGCCGCCACGGAGTCGGCGGCGCGCCGGTCGAGGCCGCCAGCGGGTTCCCGAGCCTCTACCGCGTCGGCCTACCGGCCCTGAGGCGCGCTCGGCGGGTCCGTCCCGGCGACGATGGAGCTTCACGGGTGGAGGCCTGCCTCGCCCTGATCGCGCATCTGGAGGACACGAACCTGCTGCATCGCGGCGGGCCGGAAGGGCTCGCTTTCGCGCGTGCCGAGGCGGCGCGCTTCATCGCGGCGGGCGGTGTCGCTCGATCCGACTGGCGGGCACGCGCCGAGGCGCTGCACCGCGCCTTCGTCGCTCGCAACCTAAGCCCCGGCGGCGCGGCGGACCTCCTCGCCATGACGCTGTTCGTGGATGCCATCGAGGCTCGTCCATGACGCTCGCGGTCCTCCTGTCCGGCCAGGGCGGACAGCACCCCGGCATGTTCGATCTCACCGCGGACTGGCCCGCGGCCGAACCGGTCTTCGCCGCGGCGGCGCGTATCCTCGGCCAGGACCCCCGGGCCTTCGTTCGCGCGCCGGGCGCGGATCTGCACGGCAACCGCACCGGACAGATCCTCTGCTGCGCCGCCGCGCTGGCGGGCTGGACCATCGTGGAAGCGGCCCGTCCGGCCCGCGCGATCGTTGCCGGTTACAGCATCGGCGATCTCGCGGCCTGGGGATGCGCCGGCCGCTTCGACGCGGAGGAGATCCTGCGTCTCGCCGCGGCCCGTGCCGAAGCGATGGATGCCGCCAGCGGCGAGGGCTTCGCGCTTGCCGGAATCCGCGGATTGCGCCTTGCCGAGATCGAGACGATGGCCGAAGGCCACGGCTGCCATCTTGCCATCCGCAATGCCGCCGACAGCGCCGTCGTCGGCGGTCCGCGTGCGGCGCTCGAAGAGGTCTGCTCGCGAGCCCGCGCGGCCGGTGCGCAGCGGGCTGTGGTCCTCTCGGTGCGCACGCCCTCGCACACGCCGATCTTGCGCGAGGCAAGCCGACGCTTCGAGGAGGCGCTCGCTGCCGAGCGCCCGCGCCGCCCGCCCGCGGGGGCGCCGCGGCTGATCAGCGGCCTCGACGGCGCCGCCGTCTTCGACGTTCAGGCCGGTTTGTCGAAGCTCGCAAGCCAGATCTCTCGGACGATCGATTGGGCCGCCTGCCTAGTGGCCTGCCGGGAGTATGGTTGCGAGACCGTGCTCGAACTCGGCCCCGGCCATGCCCTCGCGACCATGGCCCGTGAGGCGCTTCCGAGGGCACGTGTCCACGCTCTGGAGGAATTCCGTTCCGCCTCGGGAGCCGCGGATTGGATCAGAGGCAATTGAGGACGACGCGCAATGGAGTCTGATCCCCGCGCACTCCGCCATTCAGGTTTTCGCGGACTGCAACCGGACAGCGACCTCGTTCCTTCGCAGGAAAGGAACTGAGAAGGGGGGATCGTAGCCCATGAAGAACGGCGGCCGCGCCGGCTTCCCGACCGCTGCCCTGCCCAGCACCTCGGTGAGGATGCGGGATTGATGCTCACGCGCTTCAGCCGTCGCGCTGCCGGAGAAGCGCAGGACCGCCAGCCGCTCGGGCGGGATGCGTGCCAGCCGGACACCGGGCTCGGTCGGCTCCGGTGCCCCTGCCTCGACCACCTTCCGCGGCAGGTAGAATCGCATCGTGCCCGCCGCGCCCTGCTCGACCGGCACGGTCATCGCGATCAGCCGGCCTCTGGTCTCGACGGGCGTGGTCATCGCGATGCGGGCCGCTCCACCATTCGCGCCTGTGATGTATCGGAACAGGCGCCCGAACGCTTCACCGTCCTGCTGGCCCCTCGCATCCGTCTCGACCGCCACGCGCCCTTCGTAGTCCCGAATTTCGACGCCGCGCTCGAGCCGTTCGACCACGGCGTAGCGCGGCTCCTCGTAGGTCGCGCGGATGCCGACCACCGACAGAGCGGATTCGAGGAAGGTGACGAGGTAGTAGAGGAACTTGTCCATCGTGAGCGTGATCCGGGACGTCGATTCACGATCAAGCGCCGTTCGTTCGAGGCCGTTCCGTCGGTGAACGGTCCCCGTCAGCGTCAAAACGGTAGAAGAATCCCGGCCGCCCGCGCCGCCGGGAAATCCGACGCGCTACTTGTCGAGGGCGTTCTCGACCGTATCCTTGGCTCTGCCGCGCTCCTGCTGCGCCTGGCCCCCAAGCTTCTGTTCGCGGCCCTCGGCCTTCATCGCCTCGTCTTCCGTCAGGTTGCCGACGCCGCGTTTCGCGCTGCCGGTGACCTCATTCGTCAGACCCTTGAGCCGATCGACCGCGCCCGCCGTTGTCGGCGTGTCGTCCGCCTGGGCGGAACCCACGGTGACGATGCCGAAAAGGGCGCTACACAGCACAGACGCGCGAAGACTTTTCATGCGGAATTTCATGCAAGATTTCGAAGGTGGAGGAACATGTCGGTCGGTTCCGCCTGCGCAATGCGGCGCAGGCACCGGATCGCGCCGACGGCGGTCGATTGGCGGCCCGATCACTTCTTCGGTTCAGCTCCGAGATAAATGTATTCCGGCGCCGCGCGGAGTTGATCCTTGTCGGTCTCGATCACCGCGTCGAGGGTCCCGCCGTCCTTGCGCGAAAGCTTCAAGGTGTCGGGCGCCACGGCGACGTACTTGGCGTTCAGACCGAGGAAGCCACCGACGCTGACAACATAGGACTTCACCGCGCGCCGTTCGTCGAACACCACGTCGGCGACCGAGCCGATAGTTTCGTTGCCGCCATTGCGGATGCTCAACCCGATCAACTTCGAGGCGACCACGTCCTCCGGTGCCTGAGCGACGAACTTCGCCCGAAGGTCATCGTTGAGCGTTGCCGGCTGGGCAGCCACGGGTGCGGGCTCCTGGGCCAATGCCGGCGCACTCGCCAGCAGCAGAAGGGCACAGAAGGTCGGGCGGAACATCATCGGCGGATGGTCTCCGTCTGGAAGGGAAAAGGGATTGGCGGACCGAGCGGCGCGCCCGGTCCGGTAGGGTCAGACCGGCAGGCGCCCGTCCGGCGAGTACCGATCGATTGCGGAAGGAAGTTCGCGCGAGAGCCGCGACAGCAGAGCGGCACGGCTCAGACCGGTCTGCCGCGTGAGATGTTCGAGCGTCTCCGAACCGATCGCGCGCTCCAGATCCGCCTCGGCGATATCGCGGTTCGGTCCCTGCCGCACCCAGGAATTCGCGGCCTCGCCATGGCCACCCTTGGTGAAATGCTCGACGAGTTCGCTCAGCCCGGAGGCGATCAGGCCGCCCACGCCGGCCGATCCGATGCCGCCGAACAGCCCCCCGAGGTTGTCCAGCGCACCGGAGCCTCCCTGGTCCGCGCTCGGATTCGGCGATGGCGGCACCGGCGAATGCCCGATCCGGTCTTGGTTCCCCTTCAGCAATTCGGCGATCTTGTCCCGGTTCTGGTAGCCGGCGATCGCCAGCAGTCCCAGCAGGGCCGTCATCGACGGATATCCCTTGCTCATGGCGTGTCCTCTTCCGGTTTGATGATGTCGTCGGTTCGGCTCAGCGCCGATGGCGCGACGGGGCCGTGGTTCGGCCGGTGAGCCTGCGGCTGACGAAGGCGATCACCCTCGGCAGCACGAGGGCGGTGAGAAGCTTGCGGATCATGGCATTGCTCCCGGTCGAGGCGCTCAGCGCGTGGGACGCGCGAGCCAGCCGAGCGCGAAGGCGGCGGCCACGAGTCCGAGCAGGGTCGAGGTGCGGTTGGTCTCGGCGTAGCGGACGGCGCGCCGACCGTAGTCCCGGCCGTGGCGCCGGGCTTCGCCGACGAAGCGGCGGCCGTCCTCGATCAGATCGTCCGCCCGCTCGTGGGCGGCGCGGGCGAGGTGGCGTCCGTCGCGGGCAAGATCCTCCGCCCGGTCGCGGGCACTGCCGTAGACGTACTGCGCACCGCCGGCGACCTGATTGACGGCCCCGCGCATCTGGCGGGCGGGATCGCCGGTGACGCTGCCGAGTGCGGTCTGGGCTCGGCCCTTGATGTGACGGGACGCGCCGCGGAACTGATCGCGGTTCATGATGCTCTCCTTATCGGAATGGAATTCGTGGGGTCGGGGCCGGGACGGCCGGCCCCGCGCCCTGGGTCAGCGCTTGCCGGTGATCTTGTCGGCGAGGTTCTTGGCGCCGTCCTTGACGTCGCCGACCGTCTTCTGCGCCTCGCCCTTGAGCTCCTGCGCCTTGCCTTCGGCCACGAGCCGGTCGTTGCCGGTTACGTTGCCGACGCCCTGCTTGATGTTGCCGACGGCCTCATTGGCGAGGCCCTTGATCTTGTCGGAGGTGCTGCTCATCGGATGTGCTCCTGCTTCGAGGGAGTGGTCACCGGCGGGGCCGGTCGTGGAGGCCCCCGCCCGGTGGCGGGAGCCGAGGGGAATCGGTCAGGCGCGGCGGGCGTCGTAGGTGCCGAGCGCGGTAACGGGCGACGGAGCGCCGAGACGACCGCCGAAGAAGGCGGCGAGCGCGCCGAGGACCAGTGCGAGGGCGGCGTAGAAGGCCCCCTGCGTGGCCGCCGACTTTGCGGAGGCGGCAGCGGCCTCAGCCTTCTGCTTGGCCGCCGTCACGGCCTGCTCGTACTGCTTCTGGTAATCGTCGATCTGCGTCTTGGCCTGGTCCGGCGAGATGCCCTGCGCCTTAGCGAGCGCATCGGCCGCGCGGTTCTTGGCCTGCTCCTTCTGTGCCGGATCGCCGGTCAGCACGGCCCGGATAGCGGCCACCGCGGCGTCACGCGCCGCCTGCGGATCCTGGCCGGCGGATTGCTCGCGGACCTTCTGCTCGATCCCTTCGAACGGGTTGGAGATCTTGGACAGCGACGGCGCCGCCGCCTGGGCCGCCGTCTGCACGGTGCCGCCGACGAGGTTGCCCGCGCCCCCGAGAGCGCCCGAAACCGCGCTCAGCGTGCCGCCGGCCAGGCCGCTCGCCGCCGAGGTCAGCAGGTACAGCACAACCAGTGTGGTGACCGCCCATGAGACGAGGCCGTGCAGAGCGGCGGCGCCCGGCAGGGACTTGCCGGACAGGCGACCGGCGACGAGGCCGCCGGCCAGCGAGGCGACGACGCCGGAGGCCACGAACCATAGCCCCGCGCCGAGCGAGAAGGTCGAGGCGGTCGGGTTGTCGGCGGCGTTGGTGCCGACTGCGGCGAGCCCGATCCCCACGCCGACGAGGTTCAGGACGACCTGCGTCACGATCGCGATGACGGTGCCGGCCAGGATGGCACCCCAGGACACCTCGTTGAGAAGGACGGCCCGGGTGTCGGCGGATGCGACGGAGGAAGGGCTTGTGATCGTGGTCACGCGTGTACTCCGATGGTCGTTGAAGGCGGAATGCGAAAGAGTCAGAGCTTGCTGACGAGCAGGCCGAGGCCGAAGCCGACAGCGCCCGCAACGAGGAGCGAGGCGACGGGCGCGTCGGACACGTATTCGCCGACCTCGCGCGAGCCGCCGCGCAAGTAGCGACGCCCCTGCTCGTAGGCGTCCTCGGCCACTTCGTAGGCCTCGTCGGCGGCATGTCGGACGGCGTCCTTGGCCTGGCCGTAGAGGTTCTCGGCACTGCCCTGGGCTTCGCGGAAGCGACCCTCGACCGCGTCGCTGCGCGAACCGGTCAGATCGCCAACCGCGCCCTGCACCTTGCCGCCGATTTCCTTCGCGGCACCCGTGATCCTGTCCGTATCGACCATGTGGGCCTCCTGTTGTCTGTCGTTCGTGAGGGGCGCCGCCACCGTGCGGCGCCGGGTGAATTCCGGTTCAGTCGCGGGGCGACTCCGTTTCGGGCGGTCGCGTCCGGCGCTTCTCCGTTCGGCCCTCGGCCTCGACGCGGGCATTCCCGGTGAGCTTTCCGATGGCCTCCTTCAGCGAGCTTTTGGCGTGCTCCACGGAAGTTGGTTTCGCGCGTTCGGTCACAGGCACCTCAACAATCACCGGAGCGTCTCCGGCGTGCTTCAGATGTTCGATCGACTGCGCTATTCAATAGTACGAAAATACCGGTAGACCGGTTTTTAAGTACTGGGCGAAGGGAGGGGGAAGCCGTTCTCGCGTCCCCAGATCACCGCCTCCGCCCGCTTGTGGACGCCGAGCTTGCGATAGAGGGCGGCTCCGTGGTTGCGCACGGTGTTGCGCGAGAGATTGAGCCGCTTGGCGATGGCGTCGTCGGCGAGCCCCGAGCAGATCAGGTTTAGGATCTGCCGCTCGCGCACCGTCAGGGTCGGGCTCGCTCCATCGCCGTCCCGAGGCCCGGGCTGGCGCAGATTGGCCAGCTTCTCGATGAGCCCGCGGCTGAACCAGGAGGTGTCGGCCATGACCGCTTCGATGGCCTCGAACAGCTCCCGCTCGCCGCGCTTGCGCTCGGTGATGTCCTGAAGGACCAGGAGCGCGAACGTCGCCTCTCCGATCTCGATGCGTTCGCCGGAAGCGAGACAGTCGAGCTCGGTGCCGTCTTCGTGGCGGAGACAGACCTCCTGCCCTGACACGAACCCGGTGCGCCGTATCGTGTCCTCGAACCGCTCGCGGGTCGCCTCCGCGACCCAGAGCCCGATCTGGCTGAACGAGCGCCCGACGACCCCGTCCTCTCCGTGACCGAAGACCCGGGCAAACGCCTCGTTGATGCCGGTCACCGTGAAGGCGTCGAGGCGCGCCAGCAGGGTCGGAACGGGGGTCAGCCGGAATGCCTTGGCGAAGCGCTCCTCGCTTTGGCGCAACGCGGCTTCGGCCTTCCGGCGCAATTCGAGATCGGCGAAGGTGAAGAGCATGCAGGGCTCGTCACCCATCTCGATGGGTTGGCCGGCTACGATGACGAAACGGCTGTCGCCGTCCGGAAGCGAGAGGCAGGCCTCCATCTGCGGGATGGTGCCGCCCTCGTTGAGACGATTGATCGCAAGCTCGCGGTTGCGTGCGCCGGCCAGAACATCGACCTCATAGACGCTCCGACCGATGACGGCGTCACGGGTAAGTCCGGTCATCTCGAGGAAGCCGGCATTGACCTTGACGTGGCGCAAATCCGATAGCCGGGTGATGACCGCGGGGGCCGGGTTCGCGTTGAACGTGGCCTCGAAGCGCTGCTCGGCCTCGAACTGATCCGAGACGTCTTTCAGGATGAGGGCGAGGCAGCTCGGATGTCCCTCCCGATCGGTGGCGACTAGGCTGCGCAGGGAATGGACGAAATCGATCTCCGGCCGATCGGCGCGCCGAACCTCGACGACGACATCGTGAAATTGCTCGCCGGCGACGACACGTTCGATGGGATAATGTTCCGGTGTCCGATTGTTGCGGTAGCGCAGGGCGAAGCGCTCGCGATAGGCATCGACGTCGCTCCCGAGCTCGTCGATGCTCTCGACCCCGTGCATGGCAAGCGCGGCCCCATTGGCGTAGGCGATGGTCTGATCGGGCTCGACCAGGATCACCCCTTCGCTCAGGCCAGCGATGATCTGCCTCAGCTCATGCCTGTCGACATCGACCGTCACGCGCGTGCCGCTCCTTTGCACCTGCAACTGCCGGTATGGCAGCGGTGCACAAACGAGTTGCGCGCAAACCGGTTCCGCTTATTTGCTGGTATTTCGAGATCACGTTCCTGATATCGGTGGACCGTGCTTCTGTTCGAAGCCGGGCATCCTTGGGCTGATGCCGCTGCGTCCGTAGCGCTTGGTCAACGGGACGTTTTTATGGGTACGAGTCGAGCGTCGTTGTCCGACGATCACGGAGGCTTTTGGCCGAGAGCTGCCAATCCTGCTCAGGCTTTCGACGCGACGGCTCTACCCACCACCCACGGGTGTCATGCAGCGCTGCGCGCAACACGCTGCACTTTCTGGGCTGGAGGTTTCGCATGCCCAATCATACGGCCCTGAAGCGGTCCGTTGAGCGACCTGACTGAACGTCAAACACCTTTGAATCTGGACAGGACCCTGCACAGGCATCGGCATCGGGCCACACCGCTCAAAGTGAACGAAATGCTTCGATCGAAAACAACGATCAGCGCCTGAACATCGGAAATCGCGTATCGGGAGTGTTGAACTCCGGGGTCATCGAGGCGGCGTCTGCGCCTGCCGCCACTTCAGATAGGCTTGATAGATCTCGTCCTTTCCGGCCGGCCGCTGAGGCTGTGACTGGAAGAACCGGTCCAGATTCGGCTGGGCAACGGCCTCCAGCTCTCTGTGGCGGTCGAGCCATTCCTGCGCCGGCCGGAAGCGCTTCCAGCCCGTGACCGAGGCCGCGAGGTTGACCTCCCGCCATTTCGGATGACGCGAGGGAGCTAGAAATTTGTCGAACTTGCCGAAGAAGGCCTCGACGAAGCGGACGAGCTTCTCATAGCGCGCTGATCCCTTGGGGCTGTTGTAGACCCCGAGGACCGTGCCAACCGCCACGGTCTCCACCGCCTCTTCGCCGACAAACTTCGGATAATCAGCCCGCATCAGCGTCGCGGGAACATAGGCTTCTTTCATCGTGTCCGGGTAGGGGGCTGACACGAAGTGGAAGCGGTCACCCGGATCGAAGTTCGCAATGAACGCCACCGGCTTAGCCGCCACCGACACGACAGCCTCGATCTCGCCGGCGCGCAGCATCTCGAGGGCAGTGGGCTGATCGACGTTGATCCCCTCCACAGTCACGCCGAGTTCGCGGAACATGGCCCGGCCGCTGTAGTCGGTTCCACTGCCCTTGACGTCGAAGCTGATCCGCTTGCCCGCAAGATCGCTAATCGTACGGATCGATTTCGGTGCGATGATATGCAGTTCGTCGTTGAATAGCTTGGCAATGTAATGGATCTGCTGCTCGATGTTCTTCAGGCGCTTGTCCTGTCGTAGCTGGTCCAATGTATCGGTGCGAACGAAGCCGAGATCAACGCCCTTTAGGAACCGGATGTCATAGGCATTCTCGCCCGCGCCCTTGCCAAGTATCGGCAGGATCCGCAGCTTATCCCCGTCGTCCAGCACGAAGGCGAGCTCGGCGCCGATGCGGAAGTATGTTCCGCCGGGCGTTCCGGTCACCACCGTGACGGTGTTGGCGTTCATGCGCTCGCCGAGAGCAGCTTCCGTCGCGGGGCCGACATCGGTTGGTACCGTGTCTGGGGCTCCCGCGGCAGGGTCGCCTGCGCTCGCCACCAAGGCGATCCCGAGGACGGCAGCGTATTGGGCAAGCCTCGACATGTGCGTGTCCCTCGGTGATCGTCGGACCTTCGGCAGGCGCGCTATCAGCGGCCCGTCGCGGCGAGCAGCCGCTCATCCGTCTGCTTCTGACCCGCGGCCCTTGCGTACAGGGTTCTGGCGAGATCCGGATCGCCCGGTAGCCCACGCACACTCCAGCGCCGCAGCATGTCCGGATCCCAGGTCTGAGCCAGGATGAAGGTCGCGTTCGGAGCGTTGCGCGCCTGCGCGCGCTCCAGGAGAAGTCGGGCACCGCTGATATCGCCGAGCCGTATCAGGCCCCTGGCGCGCTCCACCAGCGGGTCCACTTGGAGCGTCGGCCGTGCGGGTTCCGCGGGACGTGCGAGCCGTGCAGCCTCGCCCTCAGCGGCCGGCCTTCTCTCTATGACGGCGGGCGATGCCGGGGGATCGATCCCTGCCGTGTTCGTGAGGGGTGTGCCACGGGCGGACGGCACCACGACAGCCTCGCCCGTGGTGGATGCATCAGGTGCCGCAGTGCTGGCGATCGCCTCAGGAGGCGACGGTGTTCCGCGCATCGCAGCGGCAGGCTTCTCGGGGCTTCGCGGTTCGTCGCCGGCGGCGATGGTACGATTGGGACCGTCGGGACGGAAACTGACGTTGAGTAGGCTCGTCGCGACATTGGGCTTCCCACCGGACGCCGCCGTCCAGATTGCCGCCACGGCGAGCGAGAAGCGGCTCTCGCGCTCGTCCACCTGGGTGATCTTGATGTTCGGAAGGTCCCACGCTGCGATGTCGACATCCCCTTTGTCCTCTGACGGCGAGAACGTGTTGATCGTGTCGCTGATCGTCACGCCTCGAGGCAGGCCCTGAAGGAGGATGGCTTCGATGGAGACGCTGCCTGTGCGGACAAGCTTTATCTCCAGCGGCAGAGAGTTGCCGAGCGTTCCGGAGACATCGTGGGTGGCGAAGAAGAGATCAGATGACTTGGCCTGCATGGGATCTGCATCGCTTCTGCTACCGGGTGCGCCGGCCCCGGCAGGAAAATGGCCGTCCGCAACTTGCGCAGACGCCGGCAGAGATAGGCAGACTATCGAAACGAGCGCTGCCACCGCCGGCTTGTAGCTGGTCATATTCGCACGATGCTGTTCCATCGGATGCAGTCCTTATCAGGTGCGTTTCCGCTAGAATGCAGATTCGAATAGGGAACTTGACTGTTTATGTCAATTGATCTCAATCAGTATTTTTAGCACTGTGTGGGTAATCGCTGCGAATTCAGCCATATTCCGAGCGATATCCAGGCAGGATTTCCTGTTGCACACGGAATTAAGTCCGGCGCCTGGCCGCCGACAGTCGCCCACCTCCAGCTTCTCGGCATTCTGCCCTTCGGGTGCAGTCGAGAAGGCCTCCACGATGAAGCTGTCCCGCCCGGCTCAGCCGCGGCGAGGATTTTCTTGCATGCAAGGCATTGGAGGAGGTGGTGCGCGCGCCGGGTATAGAGTGCCCTCGGCTGCCCGTGCAGTGATCGGAAAACTAAGCCGAGGCTGTATCGCAGGAGATAGGCGTCCGAAGATGCCTACCGTGTTCCCGATGTGTTGCACGTACCAGCCTACGCCGAGTCGTAACCCGTTGTAAAACCAGGAGCCGTGTTGCAGCGCGTTGCAAAGCCGCTGGAACACGTTTCAGCCAACGAAAAACCCGCCAAGTCATTGACCTAGCGGGTGAAATGAATGGTAGCGAGGGAGGGATTTGAACCCCCGACACAAGGATTATGATCTGAGCGCGAACACGCCTAAGCCATTGATCCAACAGGGGGCGCCGGTGAGCTGCGCTAGCAATGCGCTAACACTGGACAGTCCACCTTGTAGCTAGGTGCGCTACGGGCCTAATAGGCGGCTGCGCCGGTGGGCGGCTCAGGGGTGAGACGCTGGACCGCGTCTCGTGGAGGTGCGGACATCAGCGCCTGTCGCCATGGCCTCCCGTCCAACGGCCTCGTAAATGTCCCGCACGGTCCCTTCGTCTACGCCGAGCCCGCGAGCGAACTCGTCTGGGCAGCGGGTATCGCCAAGAACCAAGCGTCTACGATCCCGGTATGAGGCTCGTGCCGCCATCCAGGACGCCGCTCTATCGCGGCAGTCCGGCAAAAGGAAAAGGCTTCGCCTCGCGATAGGACCGTGTCGCATTCCCGGCGAAGACGTTGGCCTGATCGACGCCGAGATCGAGTTTCAGCACTTTTCCCGTTTCCTTGGAGAAATCGATCTCGTTCAGGTCGGTCCAGAATGTGTTGGGTGAAAGCGCCGATTCGAAGAAATAGAGGCGGCGCTTGTGATCGAAGACCGTGCGCCAACGTGTGGAGGATATTTCCGGTTGTTCCGACGTCGAAAGCCCGAGCGGCACGGAAACATTGCGTATGATGCCGTAGACGCTGGCCAAGAGATGATCCGAGTCTCCATCCGGCGGGATCGATTTGACGTAGAAGGAGGCGCGGGCGAAGCGATCGGACGCACGGTTCGTACCAGGCAGCATGACCGTTCCGCCGATCTGCGACCAGTAGGATGCAAGGGCAAGCTGCTGTTCGTAGGTCGGAGAGTTCGTCATAACTTGGTATTGACGTCCATGATGGATGACCTGCTTGCCGTCGATATATTCGATGATTGCACTGTCTCCGCTGGAATCGGACAGGGACATATGGACGTTTGCTATGACCTGGGTGCCGGGAATCGTGCTCGTCACGAGGGTGAAGGGGTGCTTCTCAAGGGCGGCAACGGCTTCATCGACAGTCGCGAAGTTGTCGAGAGCGTATTGCGCCCAGACTGAGATCGCCAATCCAGGCGGACCCTTGCCGTCGAAAGCCGGGTACTGCGACTCTTCAAGCCAGAGCACATTGGCCGTAAGGCCCTCTTCGTTGGCGCCGTCCGAGGTTGAGTTGTCGAACGCTGTCGCGACCAGGGATCCATATTTCGACGTCCACCGGATCGAGTTTGGCCCGACTTCACCATTGCGCGCCATCCCGCGCGGCAGGATGTAAAGGTCGGTTCCGATCGGTGTTTCCCAGTCCATCGATCGGGCCGTGAAAATCTTTCCGTCTCGTCCGAGGTAAACGAAGCGGGAGCAGGCGCCTGCGGGTTCAACAACGCCTTGAAGCGTGGCCCAGAATGCCACCACCGACAAGAAAATTCTGATTGAAAAAATCCATGTCATTGCGACATATCCTCATCAAACTATTGTACTGTAGTGCATGTTTGCAAAATTATATTTCGTTCATGGGTAAATTTTAGGGATTTAGTTGAGGTCTGCTCTCAGGCAGCCGGGTCGGTCCCCGAAATGATAGGTGTAGGCCGGCGCTGACAATCATGGTCCCGCAATTTCCTGCAATGACTTGAATCAAAATTATGTTGAGATGGCTTCAAAGCTTTGCTTCTCAGAGCCTGTCCGATAAGTGTGTGCTGTGGGGTTGAGTGGTCGGGATGGCGGTGTTTCCGGAAGGGGGCTGAAGCCTGACCTAGAAGTGACATGAGTGACGTCCCCCCATCGCTTTGGTCCGGCGTGAGTGCGAGTTTTCCGGTTTCGTGAGCCCCTGAGGGGAGGAGCAGAGCCGTGAAGAAGAGCAGGTTCACCGAAGAGCAGATCGCCTTTGCACTGAAGCAGGCCGAGACCGGGACACCGGTCGCGGAGGTGATGCGCCGGATGGGCATCTCCGAGCAGACATTCTACCGCTGGAAGAAGCTCTACGGCGGCTTGGGCACGGGCGAGTTGCGGCGGCTGAAGCAGCTCGAAGACGAGAACCGCAAGCTCAAGCAACTCGTGGCCGATCTGAGCCTCGACAAGCACATCCTGCAGGACGTGCTCGCAAAAAAGCTCTGACGCCTGCTCGGCGACGCGAGCTCGTGCACCAGGTTCAGGAGGCGCACGGGGTGAGTGAGCGGCGCGGCTGCGCCGCGCTCGGCGTCGGCCGGTCGGGCGTCCGCTACCGCTCGACCAAGCCCGATCAGGCACCGCTGCGGATGCGCATCTGCGATCTGGCCAAGAGCCGGGTGCGCTATGGGTACTTCCGGATCTACATACTGCTGCGCCGGGAGGGTTGGCGGGTGAACCATAAGCGGGTTCACCGTCTCTACCGGGACGAGGGGCTGAGCCTGCGGCTCAAGCGGCCGCGCCGGAACGTCAGCGCGGCACACCGTGAGCGTCAGCCTGCTGCGCTCCGGCCGAACGAACGCTGGTCGATGGACTTCGTCTCCGACGCGCTGTTCGACGGCCGCCGGCTGCGGGCCCTGACGGTCGTCGATGCGTTCACGCGCGAGGCTCTGGCGATCGAGGTCGACGAGGGCATCAAAGGCGAGCAGGTCGTGGCTGTCGTCGGCCGCTTGGCGCTGCTGCGCGGAGCACCGCGCGCGATTCAGGTCGATAACGGGCCTGAGTTCGTCTCGAAAGCACTCGACCGCTGGGCCTACGAGAATGGTGTCACGTTGGACTTCTCACGGCCCGGCAAGCCGACCGACAACGCGCTGGTCGAGTCGTTCAACGGCCGGCTGCGCGACGAGTGCTTGAACGCGAACTGGTTCTTGTCGTTGGCCGACGCGAGGAGCAAGATCGAGACGTGGCGGCGGCACTACAACGAGAGCCGTCCTCACACCGCCCTGGGGTGGCGAACGCCCCAGGAATTCGCCCTGGCGGCGGCCCTGCAGGCCGCCGAATGAGATCCGGAAGCTCACCTTTCGGCCGGACCAAAATCCGGGGGACCGTCAGTGCTCCGTGAGCCCCCAGTAAACTGTTACGCCCGCACGACAATTTTTCGGCTGCGCTAGCTCTGTACTAGGAATTAAAGCCGAAAAACGCAGAGGACAAGGCAAAGAAAAAGCCCCGCTAAGTGCTTAACGGAGCTTGGAAAAATGATGGTAGCGAGGGAGGGATTTGAACCCCCGACACAAGGATTATGATCTGAACGCGAGCACGGCTAAGTCATTGATAGGATAGGGGGCGCCAAGGTGCTGCGCTAGCACTGCGCTAAGGGGAACTGATACTCTTCTCCACATTGCAGGCGCCGCCTGCGGGTAGCTGATTCCGGAATAAGTTACGGCAGTCAGATCCAAAGAGCGGAACACAAAGGTGTTCACCAGCACCATTGAAGCTTAAAATATACGGCATCAGACACTTTCGCGAAGGAAATTAATACTTCTTCGGCATCGGGCACCATCATCGGCGGCGCACTCAAGTTATCAAGGCACCAATTTCGTACTTCATCTGAGAACACGTCAGATTTTGGGCCAACCTTAAGCGTCAAAGTTTCCTTATCATATTCGCTTTGCTTGAGATAAATTTCTTTTTCTTTCTTCGAACTTCTAGCAGAATTCTTCGCGCCCTGAAGTCCTTCAAAATTTTGAAATGGGAGCTCTTCGATCCGTCGATCTGTCAATACTTCCAGAAACGAAGAAACAAGTGCCTTGCCGTGATCCGTAATGATAAGAGACTCTGATCGCGTGCCCGAAAGTCCTGATCTTGCTTCTACCAACGCTAATCCCTCTGGATCTGAAAGAGCTCCCGCAAGTCGACTCGCTCTCGAAGGACTTTTATCGAGCACCTTCGACACTTTTGTCACGTCTGGAAGACGTACAAGGTCATTACCCCAGCTAGTAAGAGCCACTACTAGTAGAGCTTTGAAGCCCTCGACAGTGATATCAGGCGCCGCTGCCTCGAGGAACCTAAACGCTGAGAGGAGATCACTTAGTGTCTTCTTGGCTTCTTCCTGTGTCAGTACGTTCGGCTTTTCCTGGGTCATGGCACTGTCGCATCACTCTTCGTTCGTCTCACTACCCTATGCGCCAGGACGACGCCAGCCTACGTAGTCATGTCAGCAATATGCTGTGTTGGCACATTGCTGACTTGTTGATATGTCGGAGCTGCCTCAGAGTGAGGCGGCGGCTCAAGGTCGCCCAACCGACAGGAGTGACGATGACGGAGAAGAAGAAGAACTCGAAGTGGGTGGATGCTGGCCCCAAAGGCATTTTCCGAATTGACGAGGTCAAAGTGGCTAAGCCGTTAGACGGCAAGGTAGCAATCATCGGAACCAGCGGAGCCCTGATCGCCTCCGTAGAAGAGGACGATGTTGGCGATCTCGGCGTATTCTATCAAGATCTAAAATCGAGATTGATGGACTAAATACCCGAGATATCAACTAAATCGCATCTATGAAGGGGCGTTTCGGCGCCCCTTTTCGTTGCAGGAGCAACCTAATGCCAGCTGAATCAGGGATCAAACGGTGTAACTCTACCGTTGGGGAATCATCGTCGTCGACTTACACCTCAAAGGCGGCCAAGCTGCGCCACCGGTTTGCCCGAGGCAAGAAGCCTCGCAGCCGGAAGTACGACGGGCCGCCGGTTTATATGGCCGTCGACGCCGAGTGGGAGACGCTTGAGCGTGAGCTCGGCATCGACCGAGAACGAATCCATCTACTGTCTCTGCAGTTTAAGCTCGAGTGTGGCGGGCGCAGCGTTTCGGAGCTGTTCGTCGTCGATAGCGCGAATCGTAGTGCGCGGACGAGGTTTGCATCCGCGATCCGGTTGATGCTGAAGAAGGCTCGGAAGGCCGGCGTGATTACGGAGTGGCCGGATCGGATCACGGTGTTTGGCCACTTCCTTCGGGCCGACGTAACCACTTTTTTCGACTTTTGGGCACGAAAGGACGAGTTCGACTCCATCGGGAAAACGTTCACTGCACGATCTCTTTCGGTCGCACTCGGCGAAGAGGAGCTGCCCGAGCTCGCTGATCGTAAGCGCACGCAGCACAAAGAGGCGCTGATCCTTCCTGGCGACGACGGCATGCCGGAGCTGATCCGAATCCGTTTCGTCGATACCCTGCTCCTTACGCCGGGCCGTGCAAGCTTGGACACGGTCGGCCAGTTTCTCAGAATTCCAAAAGCTGAGCTCCCATCCGGTTACACCAAAGACCAGATGCGCAAATTTTATCGCGAGCGGCCCGAGGAATTCAGAGCGTATGCCATGCGGGATGTCGACATCCCGCTTGCCTTCGGCATCCGTATGGCTGAGTTCGCTCGCGAGAACGGGTTGAGGGATTTACCCGCGACGTTAGCTGGGTTTGGTCCTGCTATGTTGCGCCGTCAGGCAACCGAAGACGGCGTCGACCTGAATAGCGCTCTCGGGCTGCGCGTTGAGAAACGTACCCTGTTCTCCGAACATACCCGTCGATACCGCACGGTAAAACAGCTTGCCTCGATCACCTCTCGGCAGCTGTTCGAGGAATTTGCGGCTGCGGCTTACCTCGGTGGGCGTAATGAGTGTTTCTTCTGCGGTCCCACTCCCGAAGGTGTCTACTACGACTACGATCTTCCTGCCGCATACACCACCGCAATGTGTGCGATTCGGCCTCTCGATTACGAAGGCATACGTACGTCGAAAAACCTCGACGATTTCGGAGTCGGTGTCCTCGGCTTAGCGCATGTTCGATTTCGCTTTCCTGACGGGACGCGCTTTCCGGGCCTGCCGGTCCGGACCGATCATGGTCTCTTGTTTCCGCTCGAGGGCGAGAGCGTGTGTGCATCGCCCGAACTGGTCCTTGCACGGCAATTGGGAGCGGAGATTGAGATCGTCAACGGACTTATTATCCCCTGGGCAAGCGACGAGCGCCTCTTCGAACCATTCACAAGGATGGTTCAGACGCGCCGACGTGAGGCGCAAGCCGTCTATGGAAAGGGATCTCTTGAGGATAAGCTTTTCAAGGAAATCGGTAATAGCCTCTACGGAAAGACTGCGCAGGGTGTACATCCGAAACGCGTGTTCAACTCTCGAAAAGGCTTCACCGAGGAGCTACGGCCGTCAGCGATCACAAACCCATATTTTGCAGCCTATGTAACCAGCTTCATTCGGGCTGTCGTAGGCGAGCAAATTGCTGGCGTGCCTCCAAATCGCACGGTGATCAGCGTCACCACTGATGGCTTCCTGACGGATGCTCCTCTAGATGAAATCGATACCTCTGGTCCCCTTTGCGCGGCTTTTCTAAAACTTCGGCAGAGGCTGTTCGGTGAGGACGTTATTCTTGAGGAAAAGCATCGTGTCCGGCAAGTCGTGGCTATGCGGACGCGTGGTCAGCTGACGGCGCAGGGTATCGACGGTTTCCAAATTGTCCTTGCGAAGGCCGGCGTTAAGCCGCCGGCAGAGGCTGAGGACCAGAACGAGTACATGCTTGATCTTTATCTGGAGCGGCAGCCAGGGCAGCAGCACGCCTACAAATCTTTGATCAGCACCCGCGAAATGTGGGTCACTGAGAGCGACATGACCAGCATTCTCAAAGAGTCACGATTGAATCTCGAGTTCGACATGAAACGCCGACCGGGGCGAGCACATGAAAGGGAAATACGTGGTCGGCAGCATCTCGCGTTCAGCACGCAGCCTTGGCGTAGCGTTCAAGAGGCGCTGGAGGTTCGTGCACGGTTCGATGGCTGGCGCAAGGGAGCGCTTGGTACCGGTCGGGTTCTGAAAACACTCAAGGACTATGACGACTGGGTCACTTACTGCGAACAGAGCGCTCGCATCGGTTCGCCAGGGCGGGGCATTGGCCTTCGACGCGACGGGACTAAGGGCGCGTTGAAGCGACTGTTCCTGCGTGCGTTCGTCCGGAATGAATGGGGTGTATTTAATGAAGGTTGGACATACAGAGCACTCGCTGATCTCCTAAATGAGAAGGGTATCAAGGCGTCCAAAACAGACGTGAGTAACGCGGGTCGCGACAATGCTCCGCTAGTAGAAGTTAAGCTTAAATGTGACAGCGGCGCTGTGCAGTTCCTTCAGGTGGTTCTTGAGCAGTTTCCAAGCTTCGAGCTGTTTCGTGTGTTCGATGCTGAGGAATTGGAAAAGGCTCGGGATGTACTCCGCAACTAATGTTTATATGCGAACATGCTCAAGATACGCCGCAAAGCACTGGAATTGAGGGTTTTAGGTTAGCATAGAGAGCAGGTCGCTGATCCTGCAGTTTCCGGCGAAACGGGCGAAGAGGGCGAGGCTGACGTCCACCATGCGCTTGGCTTTCGAGACCACGATTGAGCGGCGTCGAAAGCGGGCGAGCCAATGCCGCTGCCGGGCGTTGTCCCGCTCGATGCTGTGGGTCTCGTCCTTGCCCGTATAGTGCTGCCCGATCGGCAACAGCGCGGTGTAGGCAGCGTAGGCGTCCGTGCAGTAGAGCCGGGTGCGCCAGCGCTGCAGCCGTTGGATCAGGCGCTCGCAGGTGGCCTTGTCACGACCGCCGCATTCCCAGTCCACCAACTGCCCTGAAGCACGATCCCAAGCTTTCCAGATCCAGAGCGGCTCGGACTTTTTTTCACATAGTGCCACATCTCATCAAGCTCGATCACCACCGCCCGGCCTTCCGGCTCGGGCTTGTGCGCGTAGGCGGCGGCGAACTGCTCCAGCCAAGCCTGGATCGTCGGTGTCGAGACACCGAGCAGCTTGGCGGTGCGGTTCATCGACAAGCCGCTGACATACAGCAGGACCGCGGTGGCCTTCATGGCCAGCGGCTTGCCGCGGGCGGGCGTGTCGGTGAAGTTCAGGCCACAGGCCTTGCACCGATACCGCTGCTTGGAGCGCATCAGCCCATTTTTGACGTGCTCCTCACTGCCACAACGCTTGCACTGCAGACCCATGACCCACCTCCCGCCGAATGCGCTCGGCGAGGAAGATAGGTCATCTATGCAGCCCTAAAACCCTCCTGGAATTTGTTGGCGTGTCACAGGCCTTGTGATTGGCAGATCACATTGAAAAATCAGGCTGGGCAATCAGAGTCTACGTAAGACTATGGCATGCGAGCCAAAGGCTCGCATGCCATGCCTTTCCGCCGATCTAATCGGTGGATTTGGTCGGTATATTAGCGAAGGGGCTCATTGCTAAATACCTCAGGTTCAACTGGAGAAAGCCTGATGTCGTATTTATCCATGAAAGAGTTTCGCGCTGCCCTGATCAAGCTATTTGAGCCTTGGGAACGTCGTCAGATTCGATGGCTGAGCCCAGGGATGCACGAGCAACGCACCCGGGTACTTGGGGCGCTGGGTATGATGCACCCGCTGTACGAGCGTATGGAAGCCTGCGGCACCATGGACGAGGGCCGCTGTAACATAGTGACCTGCGGCGTGCCCTTGTGCCCGCGCTGCTTCATGCGCCGACGTGGTATGGAAACGGGTCGTGCGTTGAAGCAGGCGTTCGCTGGGGTGCCGAACGACCAGCTGGCGTTCCTTACCCTCCTGTTGCCGCCGACGCTGGATCTGGGCTCCGTAGATGGCTCTATCGCGGTAACCAAGCGCCGGATCCGGAACATGGTCGCCTACCGACGCGCTCAGGACCCACGCTGGAATGCCGTGCAGCTGACTGGTTGGTGGGAGATGGACCGGGATGACTTCGGTGATCTACCCGGGTTTGGCCGTAACAAGCGGATCGCCATGGAAGCTCTGGGATGGCCGCTGTTCGCACCTCGGGACGACTCCACCGTGTGGCGTCCGCATCTGCATGGGATCGTGGCATTGGGCCGGGTGAGCCGGGAGGAGTTCGCCGAAGCTCTACGAACCACGGGGCACGGCGCTCCGTATCAGGTGGATCTGCAGGCGTTCGACGCGCACCGAACCGTCGTGAAGAACATCAAGAGCGTCATCCGGTACGCTTTGAAATTCCGCATCGAGACAGATTTCAAAGCGAACGGCAGCGCCTCGGTTGATGTAGGTGGAGATGTTGTTGCTCGTAGCTGGTGGAGCAATAAGGACATCAGGTCGTATTCGGAGTGGTTGATGTCGAGAAGAGGCGGGTTCGAGAGGATCAGGTTCGTAGTCAGGTCTTGTTAGACATAATAATCATGACTTTTACATACATGATACTAACTAGCTTATTGCCTGTCATGGCCCATTAGTTGCTGTTGAAAATGAGTGACGCCAGCACGTTGCCGTGAGCGATCGTACGCTGGTGTGCGTCCTTCGTGGTATCCTGTTGAGGGTCATAGAAGCCGAGTGTCCTACGGCTCGCATCCAAAGCGCGCTGCTTCCCGTTCGACTGTGTCTCGATATATCCGAGCGTTCTTTGATAGCGGTCTTTGATCGTCTCTGTGCTCATCGGGTCCCTCGGATAGTATGGCTGAACCGGGTGTTTCGGGCAGCGCGGGCGGCGACTACCCTTCTCAGGGTGTGGCTAAGCCGCCTTGGACCGGCGCTTGGCCATCATCACGCCCTGTGCAGCCAAGGCGTCCATCAGCATGGGGTCTAGCTCTCCCGCTCGAACCGCGGCGATAAGTGAGTCGATCAGGATAGGCAGCTTGTCGAGCGTACCCACGTTGATCGCGGGCTTGCCCGGCTGCAGTTCGAGAAACTTTGCGCCAAGACCGATGCGCATCACGAACTGATATGCGCCTGCCTGATCCTGGTAGAAGTTCTTCCGGACGCGGCGCGCAACTTCCGTGCGGATGCGTTCGCCATCTGCATTTGTCCGGAGGGCAATCCGCTTCGGCGGCTGGTAGATTCGGCCCTCAAGGCCAGCCGTTGCGAGTTCCCGCTGCTCGGCCAGTTGCTCCAGCAGCCTGCCACGGGCGCGCGAAAGTGGATCCGCGGCGTTCACTGCAGGCGTAGCTGGGCCAAGTTTCAGTGTTTTGAGTAGACCGCTCACTTCCGCCTCCTTCATCGCGCTCGATGAGCTGCTATGCGGAGACGGTAATGCCGCTGTTCTACCGATCAACCTAATTGTTCGCCCCTCTTGTTACCGCTGGTCTTTGGCCTTAATGCAACGTGCGGCCGCTATGTCTTATCGCTTGTGGAGATGAGGTGTTGTTATGCGCCATGTTTCAGGCTGTGGCATCTGGCCGGAGAGCGGACCTTCGGCAAAGCGCCGATTTCGTTGAAAAACTCGCGGTCTAGTTGGATCGGGTGCAGGTCGGACGAGCGCGGCGGCTGGATGAGAGGGTGGCCCCGGCCGATCAGGCCGGGCTCGGCTGCGGCACCGGGATCAGCTTGGCGAGCTTCCTGAGGTTCTGGGCTGCCGCGGCGAGGTGGAACTCGTCCCGAGCCCCGTTCGGCCCCCGTAGCCGGAGTCGATCCAGCTTCAGGATCCGCTTGAGGTGGGCAAACAGCATCTCGACCTTCTTGCGCTCCCGCCGTGAGGTGCGGCCCTCCTCCGAGGCACAGATGTCGCGCGCCATCTGCCGAGCACCTTCGTGGATCGAGCGGGGGATCTTGCGGGCGGGTGCGTTGGGACAGCACCGAGGCTTCAGGGCGCAGGCGTCGCAGTCACGCTTGCTGGCGTGGTAGCGCATCATCCCATCCGCATCGACCAGCGGGGGCGGCGTCCGGTAGACCTTTTGGCGTTGCCGCAGCGGTTTGCCGGCCGGGCAAGTGTAGACGTCGGCTTCAGGGTCGTACGTGAAGGCTGACCGGCTGAAGGTGCCGTCGCTGCGCTCGGACTTGTCGAAGACAGGGATGTGCGGCTCGATCCCACGCTCGTGCACCAGCCAGGCGAGGTGTTCGGCCGAGCCGTAGGCGCTGTCCGCCGCAAGCCGCGCCGGCCATAGCCCAAAGCGATCCTGCGTGCGCGCGACCATGGTACGGGCCGCCCCGACCTCCGCCTGCCGGATGGCGCGGCTGGCCTCGACGTCGACGATCACGGCGTGGTCAAGGTCGATCAGGTAGTTGGTGGCGTAGGCGAAGAAGGCATGGCCCTTCATCGCGCCCGTCCACTGCGCCGCCGGGTCGGAGCGGGAAATAAACTTCGGCGTGCTCTCGCTTGCGGCTCCCCAGGCAGCCTCGTCGAGGGTGTCGAGGTACTCGCGCACCGACCGGCGGGTCCGGGCCAAGTCGTCCCAATCGACGGACTCAGAAGCGTCCGCAGAGCGCTGCTTGTTGGCGTCGGCTCGGATCAGGCTAGCGTCAACCGCGAAGCCCTCACCACCCACGAGCCCCGCGTCGATGCAGCGTTGCACGGTGATCTCGAACACCTCGCGCAGCAGGTCGCTGTCGCGGAAACGGCCGTGGCGGTTCTTCGAGAAGGTCGAGTGGTCGGGCACCGCGCCTTCCAATCCGAGTCGGCAGAACCAGCGGTAGGCGAGGTTGAGGTGCACCTCCTCGCACAAGCGGCGCTCGGAGCGGATGCCGAAGCAGTAGCCGACGAGCAGCATGCGGATCATCAGTTCGGGATCGACCGAAGGCCGGCCCGTCGTGCTGTAGAAGGGCCGCAGGTGCGCGCGCAGGCCCGACAGGTCGACGAAGCGATCGATGGCGCGCAGCAGATGGTCGGCGGGAACGTGGGTATCGAGCGAGAACTCGTAGAACAAGGCACCCTGCTCGACTTGCCGAGGTCCCATCATCTGCTTTGATCTCCGTCTCTCGACAGGAGTGAATCACCTCACGATTACCGCCGCAACACCCGAGTTTTTCAACAGAATCCGCCCAAGCCAGTCGTTCGCAGGGGTTCGATGGCATCTCCAAAGCAGACATGGCGGGTGCCGATACCCGTATTCCCGCTCCACTTGTTGACAGAGCCGTTCGGGCTACGACCGGACCGACCCGCCCACGACCACTGGATGGCCCAGAACTTGACGCAGGACATCTGGGGCGTTGGCCCGGTGAACGCCCGCAAGCTTGGGGCGCTGGGGTGCGAGAGCGCCGCCGACGTGCGCGATCTCGACCCCCGGGCGGTGCGCAAGGCCATGACAGTGGTCGGCGAGCGGCTGTTGCGGCAGCTACGCGGCGAGGCCTGTCTCGACCTGGAGGAGGTCGCCGCGACTCGGAAGGGCTGCGCCGTGAACCGGAGCTTCTCCGACCGGGTCGAGGATCACGCAACGATGGAGCAGGCGGTCGCCGCCAACGCGACCCGGCTCGGGGAAAAGCTCCGCCGGGAGGGGTTCGGAACCGACCACGTCACGGTCTTCTTCCGCACCTCCGAGCACGACCGGACTCGGCTGCAGCGGTCGGTCTCGACGGTGGTGACCCTGCCGGAATCGTCGAACGACACTTTGGTGCTGGTGAAGGCCGCACTGCATGGCGTCCGCAAGACCTGGCGGGACGGCTTTTGTTATTCGAAGGCCGGAGTGGTCACGACGGACCTCCTGCCTCTCCACGCCTCCCAGCGAGCGATACCCGGCCTCGGCCAGCTCGACCGCGAGCGGGGGCCGCGCTGATGGCGGCGCTCGATGCCTGCAACCGGCGCTTCGGGCGCGGGGCGGTCGTCCCAGCCGCGGCCGGGTTCACCCCGGCGCGGGCATGGTCGACCAAGTTCGAGATGCGCTCGCCGCGCTACACGACCCGGCTGGACGAGATCCTGGTCGTTGCGGCGGACAATCCCGTACGATCTGCCTGGAAGGCTGCGATTTACCGTCAAGACAAATGCTGGGCGGAAACCTGATCAGTTCTTCCGGACCAGCGGGACGGGCGCCGGCGGCGGCGGGGCGCCGAAGGCGTAGCGGAAGCCGACCGAGACGATGTCGACGCTCGAATCGACCACACCCGCGAAGGCGATGTTGCCAACGTTGTAGTCCCGCCCGATGCCCGCGAGGATACGCGAGCGGTCCAGGAAGAGGTGAGAATAGGCGGCGTTCAGCGTCAGCTGATTGTTCCAGCGGTAGCTCGCACCGACGTTCAGGCTGTAGCGGTCGCCGTCCGGCAGGCGGACCGAGCGGTTGCTGAAGTCGATCGGCGAAGTCTCGTAGCCGAAGCCGGCGCGCACCGTCAGGGCGGCGTTCACGTCGTACTCACCGCCGATCGAGTAGTAATACCCGTCCTTGTAGTTCAGCGGCAGGGAGTTCACCGGTACGCCCAGCGTCTTCGACACGATGCCGACGGTGCCGAGCCTCGACCAGTTGTCCCACTCGAAGCCGAGGGACACGCGGGCGATCGGGCTCACCGCCTGGGTCAGGCCCACGCTGAGCTTCTCCGGCGTGTTGACGTTTGCGCGCACCTGTCCGGCCAGCGGCGCCAGGGCGAGGATCGGCACGCCGATCGAGCCGTCGATGTCGTGATGCACCGAGGAGCGGTAGCCGATGCCGAGCGCCGTCCCTTCCCAGGGCGTGATGTTCACGCCCGCGGTGAAGCCCACACCCCAGGACTCACCCTTCAGGAAGGAGCTGGGATAGGCCGTCGGGGGCAGGCCGGGAAGCGGCAGGGCCTGGCGCAGGGTTAGGCGGAAATACTCGATGTTCGGACCGGCGGCGACCGAGAGCCACTCGTTCACCTTGAAGCCGACGACCGGGTTGAAGACCAGCGAGAAGATTCGCGAAGAGCGACCGTAGACCTCGCCGGCCCAGACCTCGTTCGGCTTGGTAGTCAGGCCGAACGGCGCGCCGGTGGAGATGCCGAGCCAGAGGCGGTCGTTGATTTGGTAAGAGCTTGCACCCGCCGGGAGCACCGCGCCCTGGCCGATATCGCCCGAGCCGCCGAGGCCCCCGAAGGCCGGGTTGGTGCCGGTGGACGGGGTGATGGTCGCAGAGGGACCGAGATACGTGAGGTTCTGCTCGGTGACGAAGCCAGGCCGCATCGTGATGACGGCCGGGTTCCAGAACATCGACGACACGCCGCCGGAGCCGGCCGCCGCACCCGCGAATCCCAGGCCCTGGGCCTGCGTGCTCTGCTCCCGCAGGCCGAATGCGCCCGCAGATGCTTCCGTAACGGCGCAGAGCGCGGTGAGGACGGCAATCGAGCCGATGCGAAGGCGTGAATTCATGGTTTCCCCCACACGAATCCGCTGATTGAGCCGATGCGGATTTCGAATTTTGAGTCCGTTCCGGAGCGCCCAGGCTTAGCAGGCACGGGCGGGAGAAACGGCGGCTGGCAAGATCGGATGCCGAGGTGCCGAGACCGACTCATCGCGCCGGCTTGTGGCACTAACATAACCGATACGTCATGATGCTGACTAATGCTGCAAAAAGTTGCAAGCACGGATTGCCCCTTTCTCACCGAAATTCGATCGGCCGAATGTGATCGCCAATGGATGTGGCCTTTGGGCACCAACGGCGCTCTCGCTGCAGCGCACAACGACGTGTTGCGCAAATATTCGCGCGCGCGGTGTGAGGGCCGCCGATCTCGGCACGGAACGGCGGGCCGCGCCTCGGATCCTCGTCGGCAGCGAGATCTCGAAGGTCGACCACCGGCGTCCCGTCATCCGTCGGGCGCGGCAGAACCCAAGTTCGACCGGACACCGCCGCGATCGAATGCCGGGGTGGGGGCTTGCGTTTGGTTTACCTATGCGGATATAGACTAACGTATACGTCAATCCAGACCTGCTCGAACGAAGCGCTTCCGAAGAGAGCGACGCAGGAAGGGGGGAACATGTCGGCCACCCACGATGATGGCGGTTGCAGGCAAGCAGCCGCACCCTCGGCACCACGTCTGTCCGCCAGTGAGCCGAACACGTTGCCGGAGGTATTCGACCGGGCCGTGCGTCGTTTCGCGGACAGGCCGGCGCTCGATTTTTTCGGGCGGAAGTGGACCTATCGTGACGTCGGCGAGCTGACCGATCGCGTGGCCGAGGGCCTCATCCGCCTCGGCGTCGGACACGGCGTTAAGGTCGGTCTGTGCTTGCCGAACTCGCCGTATTCGGTGGTGTTCTACTTCGCCATTCTCAAGTCCGGCGGAACCGTCGTCAACTACAATCCACTCTATACCCCGCGGGAGTGCCTAGCGCAGATCCTCGATTCGGACACGACGATCATGGTCTTGCCCGACATAGAACGGGTCTATGGCCCCGTCGCCGCCGTGGCGGATGAGGCCGGTCTTCGCCATCTGGTCGTCTGTCCGTTTGCGGATGCTTTGCCCTTCGGCCGCGGCGTTCTCTATCGGCTGTTCAAGCGGACGGAAAAGGCCCGCGTTCATGACGATGCGCGGCACGTTTCCTTCTCGAAGCTGCTGTCCGGCCGCAGCGCTACCCAGCGACGTCCCGCACCGCGTCCGGACGATGTCGCGCTGCTGCAGTACACCGGCGGGACGACCGGCGTGCCCAAAGGTGCGATGCTGACCCACGCCAATCTCGCCGGAAACGTTCGTCAGTTGTCGCCCCTGATGCAGGGCGGAGGGCTGCGCGACGGACAAGAGCGAGTGCTCGCCGTGATCCCGCTGTTCCACGTCTTCGCGATGACCGTCGCGATGAATCTGGCCCTCGATATGGGCGCCCAGATCGTCCTCGTTCCGCAATTCAAGATCGAGGAACTCCTCGCCACGATCGCACGAACAAAGCCCACGTTCTTCCCGGCCGTCCCGACGATCTTCGCGGCGATCAACAAGGCGGCGGAAACGGCCGACGTCGATCTCCGCTCCATCCGTCTGTGCATCTCGGGCGGCGCGCCGCTGCCCGCCGAGGTCGGGGCCCGTTTCGAGGCGCTGACGGGATGCCGGCTGTCGGAAGGCTATGGGCTGACGGAGAGTTCGCCCGTCGTCAGCGTCAATCCGTTCGACGCCCGGCGTCGCGCGGGTTCGGTCGGCCTGCCACTGGTGGACACGACCATCGAGATCCGGGATCCGAACTGCCCCGATCGGCTGATGCCGGCTGGCGCAAAGGGCGAAGTCTACATCCGGGGCCCGCAGATCATGGCGGGTTACTGGCGCCGTCCGGCCGACTCCTCTGAGGTTCTGGTCGACGGGGCGCTCAGGACCGGGGACGTGGGCTACCGCGATCCGGAGGGATTCCTGTTCCTCGTCGATAGGATCAAGGATCTCATCATCTGTGGCGGATACAACGTCTATCCGCGCCAGATCGAGGATGCACTGTACGAGCACGAGGCCGTCGAAGAGGTGGTCGCGATCGGCATCCCGGATGCGTACCGCGGCGAAAGTCCCAAGGCGTTCGTGAAGCTGCGCGCCGGGTTCCCGACGACGCCCGATGAGCTTCGCGCCTTCCTCTCCGAGCGTATCTCGAAGATCGAGATGCCCAGGGAAATCGAGATCCGGACAAGCCTGCCGAAGACCGCGGTCGGCAAGCTGTCGAAGAAGGAACTGATCGCGGAGGAGCGCGAACGGGCCGGGCTGGCGGCCATGAACAGGCGGGCTTCGGCATGATGTTGACCCTAAGGACCCTCGGGGCATACGATGACGTTCTTCACGAAAAGGCCGTCTGTGTCCGAAACGCTGTACACCGTGACCCAACTCGCCACGGAATTGGGGGTTACGGCGAGGACGGTGCGCTTCTACGAGGACAAGGGGCTGCTGACCCCGCAGCGCGCCGGGAATACCCGCATCTTCGCCCATCGCGACAAGGTCCGGTTGATCCTCATCCTACGGGGCAAGCGGTTGGGCTTCTCGCTCCGCGAGATCAAGGAATATCTCGACCTCTACGCGGCCGATCCGACCCAGAGAGAGCAGTGGCGCGACCTTCTGAAGAAGGTTCAGGGCCGGATCGATCAACTCGTCGATCAGCAGAAGGCGCTCATCGAGACGCTCGGCGAACTGGAGAAGCTCAGGCTTTACGCTCTGGCCGGCCTCGACGACGCGGAGCCCGACAAGACGCGGCGCGCGCGCTAGCAAGGGCTCGCAAGAACCGTCGCCGGTCTCGCGACGAAGAACTGCTGCGCACCGAGGATTCAGTCGGACGCAGCGCCGGCCTGCCCGCGGGATGCCACCGCCGGGCGCCGGCAGGCTTTCCGGCCGCATCCCCGGGACTGCATCCCGCCCTGGAGGCGTGGGTCGGGCCGCACTTCACAAGCCCATGCGCCCAGGGCTTCGCGGAGGCGATGCGGCTGCCCGCAGCCGCGACGTCGCCGGCGCTCTCTCATCGTAGTCTTTCCGGGAGGTAAACATGACCGACATCGTCATCGCGGGCTATGCCCGCTCGCCCTTCACACCCGCGAAGAAGGGAGCGCTCGCCCGGGTCCGTCCCGACGACCTCGCCGCGCAGGTGGTGCGCAAGCTGGTCGCCGACATCGGGATCCCCTCGAAGGACATCGAGGACCTGATCGTCGGCTGCGCCTTCCCCGAGGGCGAGCAGGGCTTCAACATCGCCCGCCTGATCGGCCTGATGGCCGATCTCGACCTCGGCGTCGGCGGCGTCACGGTGAACCGCTTCTGCGGCTCGTCGATGCAGTCGGTCCACATGGCGGCGGGGCAGATCGCCCTCGGCGCGGGCGTGGCCTTCGTCTGCGCGGGTGTGGAGAGCATGAGCCGCGTGCCGATGATGGGCTTCAACCCGATGCCGAACCCGGCTCTCCATGAGAAGCGCCCCGGCGCCTACATGGGCATGGGCGACACCGCCGAGAACGTCGCCCGCCGCTGGGAGATCTCCCGTGCGGATCAGGAGGCCTTCGCGGTGGCGAGCCACCACAAGGCGGCCAAGGCGCAGGGAGAAGGGCGGCTTGCCGCCGAGATCGTCCCGATCGCCACCAAGGGCGGCACGGTCGAGACGGACGGCTGCATCCGGGCGGATGCCAGCGCCGAAGGTCTCGCCAGCCTCAAGCCCGCCTTCCAGCAGGACGGCTCAGTCACCGCCGGCACGTCCTCGCCGCTGACCGATGGCGCCTCGGCGGTGCTGGTGTGCAGCGCAGGCTTCGCGAACCGTCACGGGCTGAAGCCGCTGGCGCGGGTCGCCTCGGTCGCGGTCGCGGGCTGCGAGCCGGAGATCATGGGCATGGGTCCCGTCGTCGCCTCGCGCAAGGCCTTGGCCCGGGCGGGCATCGCCGCCGACGCCCTAAGCGTGGTCGAGCTGAACGAGGCCTTCGCCTCCCAGGCGCTCGCCTGCATGCGCGACCTCGGCCTCGACGAAAAGATCGTCAACATCGACGGCGGCGCCATCGCGCTCGGCCATCCGCTCGGCGCCACAGGGGCCCGCATCGTCGGCAAGGCGGCCTCGCTCCTGTCCCGCGAGGGCGGTCGCTTCGCGCTGGCCACCCAGTGCATCGGCGGCGGCCAGGGCATCGCCACCGTTCTGGAGCGCATCTGATGACCGGGATCCGCAAAGTCGCCGTCATCGGCGCCGGAGTCATGGGCGCCGGCATCGCCGCCCATGTCGCCAATGCCGGCATGCCGGTGCTCCTCATGGACATCGTCCCCGAGGGCGCCGCCGGCCGGAACGCGCTGGCCGAGGGCGCCATCGCGAAGCTGCTCAAGACCGAGCCCGCCGCCTTCATGTCCCCGCGGGCCGCCAAGCTCGTGGAGACGCTCAACGTCGAGGACCATCTCGACCGCCTCGGCGAGGTCGATTGGATCATCGAGGTGGTGATCGAGCGGCTTGACGCGAAACAGGCGCTCTACAAGCGGATCGACGCCGTGCGCCGGCCCGGCACGGCGGTCTCGTCGAACACCTCGACCATTCCGCTGGACGCGCTGGTCGAAGGGATGCCCGAGGCATTCCAGCGAGACTTCCTCATCACCCACTTCTTCAACCCGCCGCGCTACATGCGGCTTCTGGAGATCGTGACGGGGCCGAAGACCGATCCGGCGCTCGCCCAGACCGTGGCGGACTTCGCCGACCGCAAGCTCGGCAAGAGCATCGTCCGCTGCAAGGACCGGCCGGGTTTCATCGCCAACCGGCTCGGGATCTTCTGGATCCAGAACGCCATCGCGGCGGCCGACGACCTCGACGTGCCGGTGGAGGAGGCGGACGCGGTGATGGGCCGCCCCTTCGGCATCCCGAAGACCGGCGTGTTCGGCCTCGTCGATCTCGTCGGGCTCGACCTGATCCCGCACACCACGAAGAGCCTGCGGGCGGCCCTGCCGCCGGAGGACGCATTCCACGCCACCTATCGCGAGATGCCGGTGGTCACGAAGCTGATCGCGGAGGGCTTCACCGGCCGCAAGGGCAAGGGCGGCTTCTACCGCCTGAACCGGAAGGACGGGCAGAAGACCAAGGAAGCCATCGACCTAAAGACCGGTGAGTACAGGCCCTCCGCGAAGGCCGACTTGCCGGCGCTGAAGGAGGCCAAGGGCCCGCGCGCGGTGCTCGACCTGAAGGGCCGCGCCGGCGACTACGCCTGGAAGGTGATCGGCCCGACGTTGGCCTATGCCGCCGGGCTCGTCGGCGAGGCGAGCGACGAGGTCGCCGCCATCGATGAGGCCATGCGCCTGGGCTACAACTGGAAGTGGGGGCCGTTCGAGCTGACCGACAGGATCGGCGGTGCCTACGTGGCCGAGCGGCTGGCGAAGGACGGCCATGCCGTCCCGCCGATCCTCGCCGGGCTCAACGGCCAGACCTTCTACCGGGTCGAGAACGGCCGTCGGCAGGTGCTGCAGGCCGAGGGCGGCTACAAGGATGTCGTCCGCCCCGAGGGCGTTCTGCGGTTGGAGGACATCAAACTGTCCGCCAAGCCACTCCTCAAGAACGGCTCCGCCGCCCTGTGGGATATCGGCGACGGCGTGGTCTGCTTCGAGTTCATCTCGCAGTCGAACGCGCTGGACGAGCAGATCATGGTCTTGCTCGGCAAGACCATCAAGCTGATCAAGGATAAGTACAAGGCGCTCGTCGTCTACAACGAAGGCTCGAACTTCTCGGTCGGCGCGAATCTCGGGCTGGCCCTGTTCGCCGCCAACATCGCCGCCTGGGGCGAGATCGAGAAGCTGGTCAGCCTCGGTCAGCAGACCTACGGTCAGCTGAAATACGCGCCCTTCCCGGTGGTGAGCGCCCCCGCCGGCATGGCGCTTGGCGGCGGCTGCGAGATCCTTCTGCACAGCGATGCCGTGCAGGCCCATGCCGAGAGCTATATCGGCCTCGTGGAGGCGGGCGTCGGGCTCGTGCCGGCCTGGGGCGGCTGCAAGGAGATGCTGGCCCGCTGGCAATCGTCGCCGAAGCTGCCGAGGGGGCCGATGCCCGCCGCCGCCAAGGTGTTCGAGACGATCTCGACCGCCACGGTCGCCAAGTCGGCGGAGGAGGCCCGCGACCTCCTGTTCCTGCGCGAGAGCGACGGGATCACCATGAACCGCGACCGGCTGCTCGCCGACGCCAAGGCCAAGGCCCTGTCGCTCATCGAGGGCTACGAGGCACCCAAGCCCGTCACTGTGACGCTGCCCGGCCCCGCGGGCGGGGTCGCCATGCGCATGGCGGCGGAGGGCTTCGCCCGTCGCGGCATCGCCACCAAGCACGACCTCGTCGTGGCGGGGGAACTGGCCTCAGTGCTCTCCGGGGGCGAGGCCGACATCCTGGATGCGCTGGACGAGGATGCAATCCTCGAACTCGAACGTGACAGCTTCATGCGCCTCGTGCGGACGGAGGCGACCCTCGACCGCTTCGAGAGCGTCATCGAAACCGGCCGGCCGGTGAGGAACTGACCCGATGCAGACCTACAAGGCTCCCTTGCGCGACATGCGCTTCGTGCTGCACGAGTTGCACGCCGACGCCCAGCCCCTGCCGGGCCTGGAAGACTTCACCCCCGACGTCGCCGACGCCATCCTGGAGGAGGCCGGCAAGTTCTGCACGGAGCGCCTGCTGCCGCTGAACGCCTCCGGCGACGAGGAGGGCTGCTGCCTGGAGAACGGCGTCGTCCGTACGCCGAAGGGCTTTCCCGAGGCGTACAAGGCGTTCCGGGAGGGCGGCTGGACCGCCATGGGCGCGGACCCCGCCTATGGCGGCCAGGGCCTGCCGGCGGGCATCAACAAGCTCGTCGAGGAGATGATCTGCTCCACGAACCTGTCCTTCGGCCTCTATCCCGGCCTCAGCCACGGGGCCTATCAGGCGATCGAGGGCCACGCCTCGGAGGAGCTGAAGGCGGCCTACCTGCCGAAGCTCGTGGACGGCACGTGGTCCGGCACGATGTGCCTGACCGAACCCCATTGCGGCACCGATCTCGGCCTCCTGCGGACCAAGGCCGTGCCGCATGACGACGGGTCCTTTCGCGTCACCGGCTCGAAGATCTTCATCTCGGCGGGCGACCACGACCTCACCGAGAACATCATCCACTTGGTGCTGGCCAAGATCCCCGACGCGCCCAAGGGCGTGAAGGGTATCAGCCTGTTCCTCGTGCCGAAGTTCCTGCCGCGGGCGGACGGTTCGCCGGGCGAGCGCAATGGCGTGACCTGTAGCGCCCTTGAGCACAAGATGGGCATCAAGGCCTCGGCCACCTGCCAGATGTCGTTCGACGACGCCACGGGTTGGCTCGTGGGCGAGCCGCACAAGGGCATGCGCGCGATGTTCACGATGATGAACAGCGAGCGCCTGTCGGTCGGCATCCAGGGGCTCGGCGCGGGCGAGGCCGCCTACCAGGGCGCCATCGCCTACGCGAAGGAGCGCCTCCAGGGCCGCGCGCTCTCGGGCGCCAAGCGGCCGGACCTGCCCGCCGACCCGATCCTCGTCCACCCGGACGTGCGGCGGATGCTGATGACGATCCGCGCGTACAACGAGGGCTGCCGGGCGCTCGGCGCCTGGGTCGCCCGAAGCCTCGACGTGATGGAGCACCATCCCGATCCGGCCGAGCGGCGGCGGGCTGAGGATTTCTCCGCCCTGATGACCCCCATCGTGAAGGCGCTGTTCACCGATCTCGGCTTCGAATCGGCGAGCATCGGCATGCAGGTCTACGGCGGCCACGGCTTCATCCGCGACCACGGCATGGAGCAGTACGTCCGCGACGCCCGGATCTCGATGATCTACGAGGGCACAAACGGCATCCAGGCCCTCGACCTCGTCGGCCGCAAACTCCCGGCCCATGCCGGCCGCTACCTGCGCAGCTTCTTCCACCCGGTGCTCGCTGCCCTGGACGAGGCGATCGAGGACGACGACCTCGCCCCCCTCGCCCAGCCCCTGTCGAAGGCCTTCGGCGCCCTACAACTCGCCACCGCTCACATCGCCCAGCGGGGCCTCAAGGATCCGGAGGAGGCGGGTGCCGCCGCCACCGAGTACCTGCGTCTCTTCGGGTTGGTGGCGTTGGGCTACATGTGGCTGCGCACGGCCAAGGTCTCCCACACCGCGCTCGAGGCCGGGACGGACGAGCGCGACTTCTACGAGGCTAAGCTCGCGACGGCCCGCTTCTACATGGAGCGCATCCTGCCCCAGGTCGCGGGCCTGCTGGCGGCGGTGAAGTCCGGCAAGGGCGCGATGATGGCGCTCGACGAGGCGATGTTCTGACGGGAAGCTTCCTCGGCCGAAAACCGGGCGGGGGCATTCATTCGAGGCGATGCGGAGAAGAGCAATGGCGGATCTCGGGCAACTGGTCGATTGCATCGAGCAACGGTCGGAGGCGCTCAGTGCCCTCGGCTACCGGGTCCGGTTCGATCTCACCGATGGCGGCAGCATCCTCGTGGACGCGACCGGCGGCGGCGTGAACGTCTCCACCGGCGAGGGCGGCGAGGCCGATACGGTGATGAAGCTGAGTTCCGACAACCTTCTTAAGCTGGTGCGGGGCAAGCTGAGCCCGACGATCGCATTCTCTACCGGCCGCCTCAAGGTCCAGGGCTCGCAGGGCGTGGCGATGAAGCTCGCCGGTCTTCTCGATCAGTGATGCGTGCGCTGGAGGTGACGCCGGTCTGCGCGTGCAGCCATCGAAGATCTTCAGGAGAGACAGGATGAAGGTTCTTGTGCCCGTCAAGCGGGTTGTAGACTACAACGTCAAGATCCGCGTAAAGGCCGACGGCTCCGGGGTCGAACTCGCTAACGTCAAGATGTCGATGAACCCCTTCGACGAGATCGCCGTCGAGGAGGCGATCCGGCTCAAGGAGAAAGGCCAGGTCACCGAGATCGTGGCCATCTCGATCGGCCCGCAGGCTGCGCAGGAGACTCTGCGCACCGCGCTCGCCATGGGCGCCGACCGGGCTATTCTGGTGAAGACCGACGTCAACTGCGAGCCGCTCGCGGTCGCCAAGCTCCTGAAGGGGGTCGTGGAAAAGGAGAATCCCGAACTCGTCATCCTCGGCAAACAGGCGATCGACGACGATTCAAACCAAACCGGGCAGATGCTCGGCGCCCTGCTCGGCTGGCCGCAGGGCACCTTCGCGTACAAGATCGAGTTCGGCGAGGGCAGCCTCGACGTGATCCGCGAGGTCGATGGCGGCCTGCAGACCGTGACACTGACGCTTCCGGCGATCGTCACGACGGATCTACGCCTGAACGAGCCGCGCTACGCCTCCCTGCCAAACATCATGAAGGCGAAGAAGAAGCCGCTCGAAGAACTCGCGCCCGACGCGCTCGGTGTCGATGTGACGCCGAAGCTCACGGTGCTCAAGACTGCTGAGCCGCCGGGCCGGTCAGCCGGCGTCAAAGTCAGCTCCGCGGCCGAGCTGGTACAGAAACTCAAGGTCGAGGCCGGCGTCATATAAGTCTACGCAACCGTGGCCGCGCTCCCGCTACGGTCGAGCGCGGCCCGCACACACAGGGGTTCGCACGCACATGACCACACTTCTCTTCGTCGAGCACGGCAACGGCCGGATCAAGGACGGCACGCTCAAGGCGCTGACCGCCGCCAAGACTATCGGCGCACCGATCCACGCCCTCGTGCTCGGTTCCGGATCGAAATCCGTGGCGGAAGCGGCCGCCAAGCTCGACGGCGTCGAGAAGGTGCTCGTTGCCGAGGATGCGGTCTACGATCACGATCTCGCCGAGCCGGTCGGGGCTTTGATAGCGTCGATCGCCGACCCCTACGAGACGGTCATCGCCTCGGCCTCGACCACGGGCAAGAACGTGCTGCCGCGCGTGGCCGCCCTGCTCGACGTGGCGCAGGTGTCGGACATCATCAAGGTCATCGCACCCGACACCTTCGAGCGGCCGATCTACGCCGGCAATGCGATCCAGACCGTGCAGACGCCGACCGGCAAGCGTGTGATCACGGTGCGCACCGCGGCCTTCAAGGCCGCCGAGGAAAGTGGAGCCGCGGCCCCGATCGAGCCGGTCTCCGCCGCCGCGCCTGACGCGGCCCGTTCGAGCTTCAAGGGCGAGGAGATCGCCAAGTCCGACCGCCCGGAGCTGGCCTCCGCGCGGATCATCGTATCGGGTGGCCGCTCGCTAGGATCGTCGGACAAGTTCCATGAGTTGATCGAGCCCCTAGCTGACAGCCTCGGCGCGGCGGTGGGTGCCTCGCGCGCAGCCGTGGATGCCGGCTACGCGCCGAACGACTGGCAGGTCGGCCAGACCGGCAAGGTCGTGGCCCCGGACCTCTACGTAGCGGTCGGCATCTCCGGCGCGATCCAGCATCTGGCCGGCATGAAGGACTCGAAGATCATCGTCGCGATCAACAAGGATGAGGACGCGCCAATCTTCCAAGTTGCCGATTACGGCCTCGTTGGCGATCTGTTCCAGGTCGTCCCGGAGCTGCGATCCGAGATTGCTAAAGCTTAAAGCTAGAGGCTCATTCAGTAAGCAGGTCCCGGCGGCACGCCAAGTGCAGATCGTCGTCGGGACGGCGGCGCCGCGGTCATCGTGAGAAAGCCCGGGCGTTGGTCGCGCTACCCATGGCGAAAGCCAGCGTGGCGGCGGCGATCTGCGCCGTGCCATGGGCCTGGCCCCGCGCATTCCGGGCCGCCAAGAGAGCCCTCTGCGCCTCCAGCGCCGCCGTGATCGTCCCCGCGCCGCTGCGATAGGCAGACAGGGTCGCGTCGTAACTGACCGCGGACGCTGCCACGAGCGTGGTAGCGGCGCGGAACGCGGCGAGCGCGCTCTTCAGCGCGTCGACCGACACGACCACTTCCCGCGCCGCGTCCTGCTGTAGGCGGATGAACGTGTCCTCGGCCTGCGCGGTCCGGGACCTCGCCTCTTCGAGGCGCGCGGCCCGCACGCCTCCGTCGAAGATCGGCACGGAAACGCCGCCGAGCACGGTGACGTTGCTGCTTCCTGGCGACGTGCCAAGGGCGGAGCTCCCGACGTTCCCCACGATGGGCAACGACGTCACGCTCAGCCGGCCGTTCACGGAGTTCCCCGAGACCGACGTGAAGACCTTCGGCAGGAAGTCGGCTTCCGCCGCGGCGACGCCGGCGCGGCTGGCCTGTGCGGTCGCGACCGCGACCTGCAGGTCCGGCCTGTGGCGCAGGGCCGTTCCGACGAGCGTTTCCAGGGGGGCACCGACCAATGGGGGCAGAGGATGGACGGAAGCGTCCTCGACGCGGATCCGCGTGACCGGCGACACGCCCATCGCGCCGATGAGGCCGTTGTAGGAATCCCGCTCGGCGTTCCGGCCCTGGACCAGGTCGAAGTCGGCCTGGGCGAGCATCTGCTTGGCCTGCGCGACCTCGACGGTGGTCCCGACGCCCTGGTGCAGGCGGCTCTCGGCGGCGTCGAGGACGGCCCGCGCGTCACGCTGCGACGCACCCGCGATGCGGACGCGCTCGCGGGCGGCGCCGAACTCGTAGAACTGCCGCCCGACGTCATAGATGATCTTCTGGTGGACGGCGTTGAACGAGATGTTCGAGGCGAGCGACAGCTTGCCGGCCGCCTTCGCCAGCGCGTCACGCTGCCCGAAATCGAACAGGAGCCACTGCAAGGCTGCCGTCGAGACCGTGCCGGTAGCCTCGGTCCCGAGGTTGCCGGTCCGGCCGGTGAGCGGCAGCGTCTGGCTCGACGAGGTATACTGATACCCGCCGAGGACCGTGGCGGTGACGACCGGCAGGTAGCTCGCCTTGACGATGCCGACCGCCAAAGCCGCCTGCCGGGCCTGCTCCCATGCGATGCGGGTCGTCGGGTTCGTGGTCTGCGCGATGTCGATGAGTTCCGGCAAGGTGTGGACCCGGACGGGGTCTGTGGCCGGCGGCGGTTGAACGACCGCGAGCGCAGGCCTGGCCGGGAGACCGAAATCGACCTCGCTCATCTCGATGGGCGCCGGTGCGCCTGGCGGCACGAAGGGCGTGCCGGGCGTCGCCGGGGCGAGGTCCAGGGACGACGTCGCGCATCCCGCCGTGAGGAGGACGGTCGCCAAACCGAAGGCGCGACGGAGTATCCTAAGCATGTGCGTGACGCCTCGCTGCGTCCGAACGGAGCGTCCGCCACGCCTCGGCGAACCCGGCCACGTCCGGGGCGCCCCTTGCGGGCGCTTCGGGGTCGTCCGCCTCGTGCATCGCCCCGTCCACGGCAGCCGCCATGGCTCGGGCACCGGCCATGGCGGGGGGGCGGTGCTCCGCGGCGAGCGATCCGATGCGGGCCGCGCGCTCGTAGAGACCCTCCCCGGCGTCGAGCATGTCGGTGGCGGGCCGCGCCCGTTCGGGGCCGTCGCCCGGCTCGTAGGCCAGGGCGTCGATCTGGTCCCGCAGGCGCTCCAGGGCTTCCAGCGCGCCGGGGTCGGAACGCTGGCCGACGGGACCGGTCTCCTCCCTCGCCACGAGGCCGCGGATGCCGGCGAGGAAGCGGCGCACCGTCGCCTCCACCTCCGGCAGGATCGAAACGGGGTAGAGCCGGGTCGCCACCAGGAAGATCACGAGGTCGCCGAAGACGATGCCGATGATCCTGTCGCGGGCGACGGTCAGATCCGTCTTCAGCGCGAAGCCCTGCAGTACGCACAGGCAGAACGCGAAGGCGATCTGGATGCCCATGTACGAAATCCGCTCGCTGCCGACGACGACCCACGCGCTCGGCAGGACGACGGCGGCGACGACGACGAGCAGGCCGGTGATGCCGTCGATGTGCGGCAGGACGTACACGAGGGTCGCGAGGCCGAGCGTCGCGCCGATCAGGCAGCCGGATAGGCGCAGGACCAGCTTCCGGTTGGTCTCGCCGACCGTGAGCAGCGACCCCACGAAGCACGTGATCATGCAGGTGTGGATGCCCGGCCAGTCGAGGATGGCGTAGGTGAGGTAGCAGGCCATCGCCGCCAACGTCGTCTTCAGCGCGTAGCGGACGTGGTCGGGGTTCGAGAACGCGTCGGGTTTGAGGAATCCCGATTTCGCGACCTTCGGCTTCGCTGCGGCCCGGCCGCTCGCGAAAGCCTCCTCCGCTTCCGTGACCAGATCCCCGAGGGCGTCTCCCGGCTGGACGGCCGGCCTTGCGCCCCCTGTCGTCGGTCGCCCGTGTTCGACCGTCTGCGCCAGGTCCCGGCACCGGGCGCCGAGGTCGGGACGGTCCGTGGGCTGTCCGGCGCCCCCACCGGCGGCAAGCCTGATCAGGAGCGCCCGACTGACGGGCATCAGGGCGCCCAGCCGCGCCGCCGACGTCCGCTTCAGACGGCCCAGGAGACCGGCCAGACGTACCAGCTTCCGGATCGCGCCATCGTCCAGGTCCACGACGCGAATGGCATCCGCGCGGCCCGGGTCCTCGAAGCACGCGGCAGCGAGCCTGAGGCGTTCCGCCAGCGCCTCCCTCGCGAGCCGCTCCGGATGCCGGCCGAAGGGCAGGTTGAAGGCGATCAACACCGCGAGCGGCATCATCGAGAACTGCAGGGCATAAAGCAGGCCCCGGGTCACGAGCTCGCCGTTGGCGCCCTTGCCGAGCAGGTCGATGCCGTAGGCGAGGACGAGGCCTATCGTGTTGCCCAGGGCGCCGAGCTTGCTCGCCGAGGCTAACCAAAGGATGCCGAACGACAGCAGGACCATCGCGGCGACCCGCGCCTGGGGGAAGTCCAGGGTCAGGATCGCGACGGCGAAGATGATCCCCACGATGATGGGCAGCAGCACCGAGAGGGCGATGCACATCAGGACGGTGGTCGCGCTGTCGGGCTTCTGCAGGAAGAGGACGAGGAAGACGCTGACCGCGGTCTCGGGGACCTTGAAGGTCATCGATGCCAGGACGACGAGCACGGACACCGCGGTCACCCGCGGGGCCATCCCGGTGCGGCCTGGGAAAGGCGCCAACTCGGCGAGGAGGGGCGACGGGCCGCGTGCTTCAGCAGTCGCCATCGCGGGGTATCCTGACGATGGCGCTGGCGCCCAGCCGGGCGAGATCCTCCGGCGGGTTCTCCAGCTTCACGCGCACGGGGAACCGCTGGGCGACGTGGACCCAGTCGACGGAACGGACGACGATGGGGACCGAACGCGGCAGGTTCACCCGGTCCTGTCCCGAGACGCCGTAGCCGATGCTGTCGACGCGTCCCTTGATGGGCACAGTCCGGTCGATCATCGAGTACACGACCGCGCACCCGCCGCCCCGGATGCGGTTGAGTTCGGTCTCGCGGAAGTTGGCGACGGCGAACCACTCGTCGGTGACGATCAGGGTGAAGAGCGACTGGCCGGGGGCGACGAATTCCCCCGACTTGACGGTGAGGCCGGTGACGCGGCCTTCGTGGGGCGCCTTGACGACCGTGTTCGCGAGGTCACGCGCCGCCAGGGCCGCCGTGGCCTTGCGGGTCTCCAGGTTGGCCTTCGCCGATTCCGTGTCACCGACCGCGCCGCGGGCGGCGGCGGCCTGCTGCATCGCCTGGGTCAGGCTTGTCTCGGCGTTGCGTTTGGCCGTGGCGGCATCGTCCACCTGCTGATCCGACACGTACCCCTTCGGATGCAGCGGCTTGATCCGCGCCAGGGTGTTCGTGGCCAGTTCGAGGTTTGAACGGGCGCGCACGACCTGCTGATCGGCGATCTCCACGTTCGCCCGCTCGGTGGCGACGGCCCGGGTCTGGCTCGCGAGCAGGCCCTCGCCGGCCTTCACCTCGGCCAGGGCCGCCTCCAGGCGCAGGCGGTAGGGCTCCGGGTCGATGCGGAACACCACCTCGTCCTTCCGGACCAGTTGGTTCTCCTGCACCGGCAACTCGACGATCCGTCCCCCGACCGAGGCGGCCATGTGGACCACGTCCGCATCGATGGACGCATCGTCGGAGGTCGGGTTGTGCTGCGTCGCGCGGTAGTAGCTCCAGCCTACGCCGACCGCCGTGAGGATGATCGCGAGGGCGACGAGCCTGCCGAGGAGTGCCTTAACCATGCGGCCGCATATCGCTCACGGGCCGAACAGCAGCAGCCAGAGGCCACAGTCGATGGCCAAGGCCGCACAGGTGTAGGTCAGCAGCTTGAACGGGATGCCGTCGTCGAGTTGGATGACGGAGAATGCCACCCTGAGCGACAACGCGCCGACGATCCCCGCGACCGCGCAGACGAGCCACGCAGGGAAGAAGGCCCCGAAGAGGCTGAAGGTCGGTGCCGCGGCTTGCATCACTGCCATCGTCCGGGAAGCCGGCACATTCACTGAGCCCCCCGGCCGATGGTGCTTCGGCCCTCGGGCCGGAGCAGGGACGCTACGGGCAGGCGGCCCTGAACGCTTGAACGATACGACTGACTTGCCGTCGCTGGCGGCAGCCGAGACGAAGTTCTCCACCGCGGCTTAAGGCGATGGGTTCGAAGTTCTTCGAACAAGTGATGGCTTCGGCACGGGGGTAGCCGATGATCCTGCCGCGGCTGGATTTCGGTCCACCGGCACCGGCGAAGGCTTTCCTTGCCGCGGACCGCCCCCCGGAAGTCGGCGAGGTCGGAGGCCGCGCGGGGATCGGGCTTATTGCCCGCGCGGCCTGCTGGCTGGACTTCCGGCGAGGGGGCGAAGCCGAAGGCCCAGCGTCCTATGCGGAGGCGTGGTCGGCCTCCGTGAGAGGATGGACGTCGAACGAAGGTGAGCGGCATGGCGGCTCTCTCAATCTTCACCATCGTGCCCGGGACCGCTGGCCAGCCGGGACCCGGCTGGTGATGCCGGCGTCCCGTCGCTCGGTCCGGCGCCATCGACGTCGGGAGAAGGCTGGTCGGGTCAGGCGGCCCGGTGAAGCAGCGATGCGACCACGGTCTCGGCCATGCGCCTGCGCGCCTCTTCGACGTCGATGTCGGGCGCGAGCCGATTCAGCATCGCCGGGAAGGCGGGCGGCTGGCCCACGGCACCGTTGAGCAGCGAGAAGAACAGGGCCGGATGGCTGCTGCGCACGATCCCGGCCTCGATGCCGGCTGCGAACAACGAACGGCAGGCCTCGTAGGCCGGCCTGAGGAGGCGCTCCGTCACCATCACCGCTCGCTCGGGGGCGTCCGACCCGTGGTGGAAGACGAAATCCCTTACCTCCGGATGGACCGCGTAGAAGTTCGCGACCGTGGTGATGAGATTGCTCAGACGTTCGTAAAAGGGCCTATCCGATTGCCTGGAAAGCTTTCCGACCTCGTCGATGACAGGCGTCGTCGCCGTCACGATTAAGTCGAGGCAGGCTTCCCAGAGCTCCGCCTTGCTGCCGAAATGGATGCGAACCAGGTTCGGGCTGACCCCCGCAGCGATGGAAATGCTCCGGATGTCGGCTCCGTCGAAGCCGTCGTTGGAGAACGCGAGGGTCGCCGCACGGAGAAGGGCCTGCCGACCGTCCGGCATGTCTTTGGTCCTGCGGCCGCGCGGACGGGTTCCCGCCTCGGCCGGCCCTCTGGGTCGAGAAACCATCCCACCCGCCGAATAAGTGTCCTTTCGTACATATAACGTCGGGCGTCGACGCTGCAAGCAGACGCGGCGGCCCACCGAGGGCGGATGACCGTGACCGGCCTCGCCGCCCACCCCGTCGCCGGCCAGGGGCTGGTCGAGTGGTGCCGCGGTCATCGACGGCTCGCGATCACGGTGCGGCAGGCCGGACTGAGATGGTCGATGTTCTCGACCAGGCAGTTGGTGATGGCGGTCCGGTTCGGGATGAAGGCCCGGCAGAGATTCATGACGTCAGATGTGCATGCCTGGCGGTCGCGGATCGTCTCCGACGGGGTGTCGTGAAACTCCTGTGCCTCGACCTGCATGACCGATCCGACGAGGCACGTCAGCACCAGTCCGACGAGCGCGGTGGGAAGGTGCTTTTTACGGGGGCCTACGGCTCTCATCGATGATCTCCATGTTTCTGCAAGAGCTCCGCGCAAATGCGGATACCTGACGTGGGGGCTTTCGCCCTCGACCCGGTCTTGCGCTGGTTGCACCTACATCTGGGCCGGGCGACGGGAATTCCTTGAACGATACGACGGTCCCGCGAGACGGGGCCGCGTCCTAGGTCGCAGACTCATTAAGCTCGGAGCCAGACGCGGACAGCTGCGAGCTTGACGCTGGCGAGGAAGTTTTCCGGATCCTTGTCGTATCGGGTCGCGACCGCGCGGAAGTGCTTGATCTTGCTGAAGAACCGCTCGACCAGATTGCGGTACTTGTACAGGAAGGCGCTGAAGGCGGGCACGGTCTTGCGGTTGGGCATCGGCTTCACGTTGGCCCACGCTCCCTGCTCGGCCAAGCGCTCGCGCCGCGCATCACTGTCGTAGGCGCGATCACCCAGAAGGGTCTGCCCTGGGCCGAGATCGCCGAGCATGTCGTCGGCCGCCCGACCGTCATGCGCTTGGCCTTCGGTGATCTTGAGCGCGATGGGCCGGCCCTCGGCATCCACCAGCGCGTGGATCTTGCTCGTCAGGCCGCCGCGCGAGCGACCCATGCCACGGGATCGGTCGTCTTTTTTTTAGCGCAGCCCGCGTGCTGATGCACCCGCACGCTGGTGGCGTCGATCATCTGCAGGTCGCCCTCGTAAGTCTCTGACACGGCTTTCAGAAGTCGATCCCAGACCCCGCGCTTGCGCCAACGCCGGAAACGGTTGCCGCACGTCGTGTGCGGGCCGTAGCGCGCCGGGATGTCGGCCCAGGGCGCGCCCGTGCGCAGCCGCCAGAAGATCCCGTTCAGCACCCGCCGGTCGTCCGCCCGCTCCTTGCCGCGAACGTCCGTCGGAAGAACCGGCTCGATCGCCGCCCACTCCGCATCCGTCAGGTCAAACCGCGCCATTCGTGATCCTCCAGTCCTGAAGGACCAACGACACAGCCGCTCAACCGTGCCGCCGTTATGAGTTCACGACCTAGCTCGGTCGGGGTCGCGGCGAGATCGGGTGGGCTTCGCTCGCGACGACCCTCATGTTCGCGAGCGACGAGGGCTTGCATCCGAAGGTCGCCCGGAAAACCCGGCTGAAATGCGCGCCGTCGGCGAAGCCGGCCTCGACCGCGGCCGACGTCACCGAAGCCCCGTTGCCGAGGCGGCGAATGCCAAAGAGCAGGCGCCGCCAGAGGAGGTACTTCCTGAGCGGCATGCCGACCTGTTGGGTGAAGAGCGCCGAGAACCGACTCGGAGAGAGGGCGACCTGGTCGGCAGCCTCGTAGCGGTTGGCCAGCGGTACCGGCGCGGAATCGATGAGATCGACAACCTCTGACACGCGGCGGTCCAGCCGCGGCAACTGCGGCAGTCCGTCGAGCCAGATCGAACGCCAGAGGTCGAGCAGCGCCCATGCCTCGTCATGGGTCGGCTCCGAACGGTCCATCTCGCGCAGCAGTGACACCAACCGCTCGTGCCCCTTGCCGTCCACGGAGGGGCGGACCTGCGCCAAGGCGCGGGCCGCACGGGTTTCAGGATCCACCCACAGGAAGGCGGTCCTGCCGGTCGCGATGACGCGATGATGTTCGAGTGGCGCGAGGACGCCTGCCTCGGGACCGATGCCCGGGGCGCGCGCCGTCTCGATGCGCATATGGCCTTCCAGCGGGATGGCGACCTCGAACGCCCTGTGGCGATGCAGCCGCTGATCGGTGGCCTGGCCGAGGAACAGCGCCGCCCCGGGGAACAGGAATGCCTGCCGCGACGTCCGTCGAGCGCCGATTGACCCCTCAGCCAGCATCGTCACCGTCCCCATATATGCTCACACGTACATATATAAGTCCGCGCAAGTTGCAAGCTTCAAAAGGCTGCGGGACGGACGTGCACGGGATCCTGCCGCGGAAGGTCGAAGCTTGGTCGTCCGGATGACCAAGGAGCGGAATTCGGGCCCTTTGTGCAACGGCGCATGATGCGGGTACGGGTGCGTCTGCCGGGCGCGATGCGGATCGGCGACCCTGCGCGTCACAGACTTCCGGCCGAGGCCTCGATCAGAGAGACGACCGCCGGGTTGGGCTTACGCCTGATCGAGCGGGCGCTCGCGTCCGAGATGGGCGGCAAGGCCGGGATCGACTACCGCCCGGCTGGGTGCGGTTCACGCTCGAGGCGCCGTTGCCCGAGCGGCTCGCGGTGGTGCCGGACGTCGAGTTCGCCATCTGACGGCACGCGCGGCTAGGGCCGGCTTGGTGGTTACCGCCACAGGGCGGGACTTCGCCAAGGATGCCCTTGGGGAGGTCAAGGCGATCAAATCCAGCGCACGCAAGACCTAAATCAGCCTCAGGTTGACGATCGTATCCTCCGGTTAAGTTGGATCTGCTTTAAGAATAACTTTGAGTTGCAAAACATATCATTGGTCCGGAGCGCAAAAACTGGGCGTCAGCTTGCGCCAGCATCAGCAGCGTCACGCCCGATTCGCAACTTGATGCAGACCTTCAGTGGTATGATGTGGATGGTCCTGAGGACGGCACTCTGAGCCCATTAAATTAGCCGCGCTGAACGTCCGCTTGCCCGCAATCTGAGCCTAACAGCAGCCATTCCGCTTTCGGCCGATTTTGTTGAAAAACTCGGCTGTTGCAGCGGCATTTGCGAGGTGATTCACTGCCTTTGTGAGGCGGGGATCGACGCAGATGATGGGACCTCGGCAAGTCGAGCAAGGTGCTCTGTTCTACGAGTTCTCGCTCGACACCCACGTTCCCGCTGACCATCTACTGCGCTCCATCGACCGCTTCGTCGATCTCACTGGCCTGCGCCAGGAGCTGGCCCCGTTCTACGCCTCGACGGGCCGCCCCTCGGTCGATCCCGAGTTGATGATCCGCATGCTGATCATCGGCTACTGCCTCGGCATCCGCTCCGAGCGCAGGCTCTGCGACGAGGTCCACCTCAACCTCGCCTATCGCTGGTTCTGCCGGCTCGGTCTCGACGGCCGGGTGCCGGATCATTCCACCTTCTCCAAGAACCGCCATGGCCGCTTCCGCGACAGTGACCTCTTGCGCCGCCTGTTCGAGACCGTGCTGGCCCGCTGCATCGCCGAGGGCCTCGTAGGTGGCGAAGGCTTTGCCGTCGATGGCAGCCTGATCAGGGCCGATGCCAACCGGCAGAAGGGGGTCGAAAAGTCTGCCGGCCTGCCGCCCGAAGCGGTGAGCCGCGCCGCTCGGGAGTACCTCGCTGTCCTCGACGAGGCCGCTTTCGGGGCAGCAACGCCGGTGCCGCCCAAGTTCATCTCGCCCGCCGATCCGGCCGCGCGCTGGACGGGAGCGCACGGCGGGCAGGCGTTCTTCGCCTACACGGCCAACTATTTGATCGACCTCGACCATGCGATCATCGTCGACGTCGAAGCGACCACGGCCATCCGACAAGCCGAGGTCACTGCGGCCAAGCGCATGATCGAGCGTTCGCGCGAGCGCTTCGACCTCTATCCGGCCAAGCTGGCGGGCGACAGCGGTTACGGTTCGGCCGAGATGCTGGGCTGGCTCGTCTACGAGCAGGGCATCGAGCCGCACATCAGCGTGTTCGACAAATCGACCCGCACCGACGGCACCTTCTCACGCGCCGACTTCACCTACGACCGGCCGGACGACGTCTATCGCTGCCCGGCGGGCCAGGTGCTGACCACGACCGGCACCCGGGTCAACGACGGGGCGACGCTGCTGTATCGCGCGAGCAAGTTCGACTGCACGCCATGCCCGTTGAAGGCGCGGTGCTGCCCGAACGAGCCGAGGCGCAAGGTCCCGCGCTCGATCTACGAGGGCGCACGGGACATGGCCCGCGACATCGCACGCTCGGAGGAAGGCAAAACCTCACGGCGCGAGCGCAAGAAGGTCGAGATGCTGTTTGCCCACCTCAAGCGCATCCTGAAGCTCGACCGCCTCCGGCTGCGAGGGCCGAACGGAGCGAAAGACGAGTTCCACCTCGCAGCCGCTGCCCAGAACCTCAGAAAGCTCGCAAAGATCATCCCGGTCCCGCAGCCGAGCCCAGCTTGACCGGCCAGGCACCTACGAGGCCCGACGACAGACGCCCATCCCGTCCGACGGTGATCGCGGCAGCCATCGGGTTTTTCAACAAAATCGGCCAGGTGCGGTCATTTTAAGCCGTCCGGATTACGGGTTAGCAGACGCTTCCACAGCGCATTGAGAAGGGGGCGCGCGAGCAGCGGGTGTCGCTCTCGAGCTCCCAACGGCTGCTCGTGTCGGGCGTTGTTCTGAAGCAAGCGCAAAACATCATAAAAGTTAGTTTTTCTGAGATTTACAGCTAAGTTGTTGAACTTACTGAGCGCAGGTATGCACTCGCTCTTAGTTCATTTTGGAAACATCATACATTGCTATTAAGGCGCACAAAGTATGAGGTTTTCAGATGCCGCAGGCCCAGGTGCCCACTGAGGCTGAACTAAAACGGCTTTTGGCCGTCGCAAGTCAGGGCAGATATGGCCGTCGGAATCGAACTGCTCTGATGCTGAGCTACATGGCGGGTCTGCGCGTTGGTGAAATTGCCGCGCTCCGCTGGGGCGACCTCGTAGATGGCGAGGGCAAGGTACGCGAACAGCTCCGGCTTAGTGCGGCCGTGACAAAGGGTGGACACGCGCGAGTTGTCTTCATGAACGCTCGCCTCCGACGGGAGATCGAGCAGTTCCGATCCAGCCTGATCGAAGCGCCACAAGCTTCGCAGTCGGTCCTCATCACGCAGAAGAGGTCGGCGTTCAGCGCCAACGTTCTCACGCAGTTAATGAGGGGCTTCTACGTACAGGCTGGCTTGGATGGTGGCTCAAGTCACAGCGGCCGGCGCTGGTTCATCACTCGTCTGGCCCACGCTGGTATCTCGCCCAAGGCGATCATGATGCTGGCTGGCCACCGGCACCTCTCGACCACGCAGCGCTACATCGACGTTAACGACGAGATGATGCGCGCCGCCGTAGAGGTGCTCTGATCGAGCGTTTCTACGTCCAGGCTTCACGACTTTTCAATTGACCGGTGCCACGATCGCTTTGTCCGATCTTCTCACAGTTTCGTGGGAGGGGCTGTCTTCGAAGCCGGCGAGGTTCTTTCGACCTTAGATCGGTAGGGCAAGAGTGACATGGTGCTGAGTATGCCTAACGATGCCGACACATGTGAGCTATGGGCGAACAAGGCATGGACGCCGGTCGACGTGGCAAGCGTGCTTACAAAATATACGGGACGCAAACTACGCTGTCGGGAATGTCACGGAGCGGTGCGCGCCCATAGTGCGGGCAAGGATGGTATGCGACCGCATTTCGAGCACCTCATCGGCCATTCTGGTTGCTCTCTCGGCCACTATTTCAACGGAACGCAGACTCGCCACCACAAAGCTTTGGCGTGATTGCTCTGTGGACCTTCAGTTAAAGAATTGAAACAGCATCTATGAGTCGGCAACATAGCGCTCCTATCCTTATATCACCCAATTCCAAGACCGGCGTTCCACTCACGCCCTTGAGCCAGCAGGCGAGCGCCGAGGCTGTAAGCGAAGCGGAGATTCAGGCACTGGTGCACGCGCATCCATGCTGCCTGCCTATCAGCGAAATCGATGCAATTTTCGCCAGTCCGGTGGCCATCTGCAGAGAGCTGCAAACGCCAGCTGGTCCGATCGACAACCTACTGATCACTCCGACCGGTCTGCCAATTCTCGTAGAGTGCAAACTCTGGCGAAACCCTCAGGGCCGTCGTGAGGTGGTCGGCCAGATCCTCGATTACGCCAAAGAGCTGAGCCGCTGGTCGTCATCGGACTTACAGCGCGAGGTCTCTCGCTGTTTGAAGTGGAAACTGCTGCAAGATCCTGTCCTCAGCTTGGTGCGAGAGGCTGGCCACGAGGTGAATGAGATTGAGTTCAACGACAATCTCACCATCAATCTTCGTCGAGGCCGTTTCCTTCTGCTCATCGTTGGCGATGGCATCCGAGAGGGTGTTGAGGCCATCGCAGAGTACCTCCAGGCTCATGCTGGTCTACATTTCTCATTGGGTCTTGTAGAGCTGCCGATTTTCACGATGCCCGATGGAGGGCGCCTCGTCACACCGAGGGTGTTGGTACGAACGACGAATATCATCCGCAACATCGTTGCTGTTCCAGAGGGTTTCGCGCTTGGCGAGCAAGGCGACCTGGATAATGCCGCCAGCAAAGCCGATCTTGATCCTGAACGTGCAGTTCTAGGCGACGCTCGCTTTGAGTTCTGGAAGGCATTTCTGGATCAGCTCAAGCTGGATGATCCAGAGCAGCCTAGACCCAACCCAGCTCGGCAAGGCTACATCTCGGTATCGATGCCTGCTCCTAATGGCAGCTCTTGGCTAACAGTCTATCGGGACATGCTGAAGAACGAAGTCGGCGTCTTCCTATCCTCAACGCGCGGTACCGTAGGGGAGCGCGCAAGCCAAGCTATTGTTGAAGAATGGGATAGCGTTCGCGAAGAACTTGGCGGCTCGGCGCGCCTTTCCACGGATCCCTACGGCCGGCAGCGGATCGGCGATAGCGCCTCGTTTGGGGCGTTGGATGATTCTGCCATCAGGCAACAGGCGTTCGTCTGGCTCGCCGAGCGTGTGAACCGCTTCATCAACATTCTTCGACCCCGGGTACGCTCTTTCGTAGCCGATGAGACGGCTTCGCAGGCATAGCGAGCAGCCGCTCATCCGCCGAAAGAGCGTGGCGGCGATCGGCAAAAGCGAGTGGATGAGGGTGTTTGTACGGTGGACCGTCGCGGCGGGTGCTGCGTTGCTGGCCGGAATGGCCCTCGTCCGATCGGCAGCCGGAGGGCGTGCGGGCCATGGGCACAGAGTACGACTTAGTCGACTCGCGGCGAGACACGACCGCGTCGGTGGCATCACAATGCACGCCCGTGTTTCGGTCGATCCCGTATCGGACGACTGCCTGCCGGTGATCCTAGTTCACGGCCTTGGGATGTCGAGTCTCTACATGATCCCGCTCGCGGAGCATCTCGCCCCTCATATGCGAGTCTACGCGCCTGACCTGCCCGGCTTCGGCCTGAGCGATAAGCCGTCTGGGGCGCTCACGGTTGGCGAGCTTGCCGACGCACTGGCTGCCTGGATGCAGGAGGTCGGACTGGAGCGCGCGGCTTTCATCGGCAATTCGCTCGGCTGCGAGGTGCTGGTCGAACTGGCAGTCAATCACCCGCAGCTTGTCGACCGCCTTGTGCTGCAAGGGCCGACGCCGGACCCGGAGGCACGAGGCATCATCCGGCAAATCGCGGGCTTCCTCCTAATCGCGCCGTTCGAGCGCTGGTCGCTCGCCTGGGTAGCACTCGCCGACTATGCCCGTGGTGGGATCAGACGCTACATTCGGACCTTGCGCAGTATGGTGGACAATCGCATCGCGGAGAAGGCGCTGCGGGTCTCCCAGCCCACGCTCGTGGTCTGGGGCTCGCGCGATTACATCGTCCCCTATGAGTTCGTAACGAGCCTCGCCGGCGCCCTGCCTCGTGGTCGCCTTGCCGTCATCCCCGCCGCAGCCCATGGGATCAACTACTCGCATCCGGAGGCATTTACGGCTGTCCTTCTGCCATTCCTCCTCGCCGCACGAGAGAGGCAGGGCGCTCAGGGCCATATCCCGAGATTTGGCACAGGCTGACAATCTGCAGTAAGCATTCAGCGCTAACGTTCACACGCAGTTAAGAAAGGCTTCTACGTCCAAGCTGGTTTGGACGCTGCCTCAAGCCATAGCAGCCGGCGCTGGTTCATCACCCGTCTCGCACATGCCGGGATCTCGCCCGAGGCGATCATGATGCTGGCTGATCACCGGCATCTCTCGACCACGCAGCGCTACATCGATGTGAACGACGAGATGATGCGTGTCGCCGTGGAGGGGCATTAAGCCTCGTGTTGCCATCAAGAACTGAGGCGAGTTCTTGGCTTTGACAGAACTACCCATGGTGAGTGCCGACGCGCGATCGGTGATTAGCAGATCATGATCACGGCACTGGCGAGCGAGATTACCGGTATGAATTCATTTTAGTCAGTCGAGGTTGCGCCCGAAGCACCGTCCGATTATCCATGCCTTCTGACTTGTCTGTACCATGCAGAAGGGTTTCGAGGCTAGTGGCGGCATATTGGCTAACGTTCAAACAGAAGGACCGAACGGCCCCACGCGGCTGGCCCCTGGAGGAGCTTCAAGCACTCGTTTCCCGCTTCGAGGCTACCCCTTCAACTGCAACTGAGTGGTGGCGCATCTCCTCACATCGCTCCGCAAAGCCGGGTGATCGCGTCTTTATTTTCAAACAGGGACAGGGAGCTCGCGGGATCTTCGCGTCAGGTACGATTGTAGGTGGTCCTGAGGAGCGTGAAAGCATCAACGACAACGATGGCCTTGCGTGGCGTGCTCTCGTCTTGTTTGATCAGCTTGTTGATCCAACTAAAGATTTCCTGATCAGCTACGAGGACCTACAGCACCTCGTGCCGAAGGAGCTCGTTGAAGCGCAGGCAAGTGGAAATAGCGTTCCGCCTGAAGTTGCGGAAGAGTTGGAGCGCATGCTTTCCAGCGCGGAGCACGGCTTTGGCCAGATCGACGGAACCCATGGCGATGACGGCAGCTTCGATCCAGCCTCTGCTAGTCAGCCAGAGCGTGCTGTAAGAGCAATTACAGTTCGCCGTGGGCAAGCTAATTTTCGGAACGCTCTACTGGATGCTTACGCACGCCGATGTGCCATGACGGCTTGTAGCGTCGTTGACGTCCTCGAAGCGGCTCACATCACTCCTTACATGGGTGCAACCACGAACCATGTAACAAATGGATTGCTATTGCGAGCCGATCTCCATACTCTCTTCGATTGTGGGCTTCTGTCTGTCGAGCCTATATCGCGGACGATTGTCATCGGCGCAGGTCTAGTAGGTTCGACTTACGAAGCTCTAAGTGGACGCAAGCTCCGCGCTCCAAAAAATCCATCGCACAGCCCAAGTCAACGATCCCTGAAGCGGCATTTCGACTCTTTCAACCGCCGGAAAGCTGGCACGCCTTAATGACAATAAAAATACACTTACTAGTTATAGGCATTACAACCGCACCTGTCTTACATTTTTTATTCGCATGGGAATCTAATGGATAACAATCTCTACTTTTTCACGCATTCGGCGCATTGGCCGCCGGCCGCGGCGAATAATTACGTATCGCGGCCTTGATTTGGCTTGATTCGGCGCGCTTTAAATTCCTCGAAGCGGTCTCTGTATGAGAACATATAGTCCATGATCGCAGCGGTGAAATCGAGGATATCTTTCGCATCTGGCTGGCTTATCGTGAGACCTGCTCCGTGGGCCGCCTCATTGCCGGCCAGCCGTAGTAAATCAGACCATTGGAAAAGTCGGTCATCGATAAGCCCTGAATCAAGCATCTTTTTCAAAGAACTAGCAAGCGTTCGTTCGCTCACGCCGTGCGCTTCACAAATACCTTCGAGCGTCTTCCTGCACATTATTGCTGATGCTGTGTACGCATCAGCGCGATAGCAGCTGCAGGCCTCATCGAAAGCCTTTCGAATATTCTGGGAGGCCTTAGGGTTAGCAAGAAGATCGGAAGTCGGATATACGAGTTGTGGACTATTCCAAATGTCACCGTCAGCCATGTTCCCAATGTTGGTCTGGCGAACCAAAATTGGCGATGAGCACTGTGGGCAGGAAAGCAGGGAAAAGAGAGATGACGGTCCCTGTCCCCTCGAGAGTTGCTCGAAAGTGCCACGAACGGTGGCATCAACGTAAGACCGGCAGTTGGTGCATTCGATGATCATCGGGCTGCCTTGGAGCGGACACGGTCGTGGTCGAATTGTTCAAGGCCGTGAGTGGCGGAGCGCCGCAACCATTCAGCCATAGCCGCAACGCGGTGGTGGTTGGCTTATGATAGGGCGGCAATCTCGGCCAATGCTGAGCGGGCGTCATACAGTTCGAGCGGAGTCAGTCTGGGCCGCTCGTTCGGCGTTGGAATCTGAGCGCCGACCGGGAGAAGCACGCGCGGTGTTCGGTTGCTATCGGTCAACCGGGTAGCAACGAGAGTCGCGCAAAGTCCTCCGAAGGTGCGTACTCGATGAATATGCCCTGGATTGAGCCGATAAGCGGTTCCGGCGACATGACGGGTTTCCGTGTCCTGCCGGAGGGAGCAGCGCCGGCCGGTCTGTCGAAGTTGCGATGCGCTGTCAACATAGTTCACTTCGAGTAGTTCGTAGGGGCCGTCACGGTGCTCCTCAGCGACAAAGGTTTCGTGCACCAATTCGCCGGCAACTACCAGGGAGTTGAGCTCGTACGAATGATCGTGAATGCCTGCTACCGATTCCACAGCCGAAGCAACGTAGGATGCCGGCCAGAGATGATATCGAAGGCCAACCCCTTCGTAAGGTCTATCGGTCGCGTACACAAAGCCAAGCGGGTGCATCCGAGCAGCCGTCGGAAGCAGTTCTTCCATCCGGACGCGGAAGAGTTCTGCCAGTCGTCCGAATACCGCCGGCTCGAGTCGCCTTATGTCCCTCCCTGACACAAGGGCCGTGATAACCTCATCATACATAGCGAGACGCTTTCGAAATCGCTTCCCGGGCGGCCGCAACGACCTCGTCGGTGAAGATCGGTAATCCTCGGACAGACGATAGGAGCTCAGGTGCGAATCCATCTGCGTCGGCCGGCATGGCAGCGGCGTCATCCCAGGATAATAGTCTTGACTGCGCTAATTCATTCTCGACCGCGTCCTGCAGCATGTCGAAATAGGGATTGTGCGCATTGACCAGGATGGCGGGCAGTTTTTTTGCGTCGCGTGTTACAAGGCCGCCAGCTGAGGACAGATCATATCGTAAGACTGGCACGGTGCGACTCAAGCCGATCTCCGCTTTGAGGTAAGGGTTGGCTCGACAGGCTTGGACTGTGGCGACTACTGTCGCGAGTACGTTGGCCGCAAGTGTATTGTCGTCGGCTGCTTCCCCCAGCCCTATTTTCAGGCGTCGATAAAGTTCCCCACTTCCTGCCTGGCAGGGATCTGGAAGCACTACCTTGACGGTTATGCGCCGACGTCGAGCGCGCGCTGCCTCGTCGAGCTTCGGAAGAACGACAGATCGGAAATAGTTGCCGCTCCGGCCCCAGAACCAGTAGTTGGAGATATCCTCACTCGCCCGGATGATCTCATCGCCAATTTCGACGTCGCGCAGAGGAACGACTTCGGCGTTTCGCAGACCGGGAGGTGTGATGTAGACGTAGAAGCCGTAAACCACCAGGAATGCCGCAACGCTGGTCGCAAAATTACCAAGGAAATTTGTCGATGCCTCTCGCCAAGCCGCATGATCCGGGCCGAGTGCTGTAATAAGCCATAGCAAGACCAGAAGTCCTGCTAGAAGTAGACAAAACATGACAAAAAATCTGCGTATTGTGTAGCGGCTGCGGAGAACAGCGCGTAGGGAGGGGTCGATCATATTGGTATTCGGCGCTCTGGGAGCAAAGGGTAGGTCGGGGGTTAGCGCTAAACTTCGAACGTGGCTCAATTTCGGCGCTGCCGAAGTGCGAGTGAGCTTTGCACGTTTGCATGTCAGATGGGACCGGTAGCGACCTTTGCGACCGCCAACATCTTCTATGTGATCGTGATTATGCTCATTGCAAACGAAGATTGCTCCCGATGCGTTGGTTTGAGTCAAAAGTTACTTTATGGTCGGCTGGAGCTGACTCCCTTTGGTGTCGGGAGCTCTTGATGAAGTATCGTTGAAGCCTGACGCTTCGGTTCCGCGGCGACTTGCAATGTCCGGTAGGCGGCTACTGCGGTCTTGCTTTTGAGGTAACCCGCGGGGTCGCGGGCACGGGTATCGCTACAAGGTAGTGACAACAATGAGCCCGATCACGAGCGCGAACAGTAGGCAGACAGCGAGAGGACCTTCAGCTTCGGCCTCCACGACGAGCGGGATACGGACGGACAATATGGAACGCTTGGGCATCGTCTTGCCTGCTGTAGGGTGTCGCTAACCCTGACGATGCCGAGGTTGCCGTCGTTGCGCACCTAAATTCGCGCGCAACGCTCATCGGCCAACGCGGTTGAGTGGAAGCATCTGTCCGTTCTCATCGTAGAACGTCGCCCAGCGATCGCTGGCCTCCTCGAGTTCGCCCGGCGCGAACCAGCGTTTTACCGTGCTGGGCGCGACATTCAGGTATTGGCCGAGGAGCCGGAAAGTTGGCGTGATGCCCTTGGCTTTAAGCTGTCCAGCAAGGATTTCAGCGCTGCTTTTCTTGTGCCGAACCTCGCGCTCCTGCTCATACTGCGGCTTTGGACCTCCCAAACGCTCCCTGATCAGCACGATGAGATCGCGAGGAACTTCAAGTTCATCGTTCCAGCTCATTGCGTCGAGGGAGCAGCTGATCACCCAATCGATCAGGCGGTCGGGGATAGCCATACCTCGACGGATAAGATGCGTCTGGCCGGCGCCGTCCATCTGCCGAGCCTCGATCATCTTTTCCATAAGGCGCAGCGAAACCTCGCTGACCGCCTCTGGGTCGGCGTCCAAGATGCCGCCTAGGAGATCAGGGTCGATTCCGTAACGCTCAAACTCTTCCCGCATGTAGAACATGGACTCGAGGCCACCGATCACGGCAACCTCGATTCTAGCGCCCGGCTTCTCGCGACGGAGCCTGACGTAGTGCTCAATGGACGGATCAGTCTTGTAGAGTTTGGTGAGGTCGTCGACCTGTTCTCCACCGACAATGCCTTCATCGCCCATCGATTAACCCCCGGAACTCCTGGATCATCCGCTGTGATAACAGGTCACCCCATAGGACCTTAGACGTTCGGCTCGCGGCGAGTCGCCGAACCTATCGTGTCGTTAGAGCCCCCTCCGATGAACTTCCATAGCCCTTCCGGAGATGCCTGTTCAGGCGCGCGTCCACTCCGGTCGCAGCCGGTCCACCACACGCTCGAGCCGCACCTGTCCGTAGTGCTTGTCGATCATAGCGAGTGAGGTCCGGCAGTTCCGGGCTACGTCGAGCACCTCAGCCCCGTTCGCCAGCTGCTCGCTGATGTAGAAGTGGCGCAGCGAGTACGGGGTGCGCTTGATACCGCGGTGATCCCGTTCCAGACCGGCTGCCTTCAGCAGCTCGGTGAAGCCGTTCGCCACCGAGCTGATTCGCTTGCCCTGGTCGCTCGCGAACACTGGGTCCGAATCAGCGGGTTCTCGGCCGAGGCCGCGCTCGAACAGCATCCACAGCGTGTCGAACCACGGGATCGCTGCCTTCTGCGGAATGGCCTTGCCGCTCTTGCCCTTGCCCCGCACCTGCAGCCGGATGTCCCGATCATCCACGCTCTTGTCCCTGCCGGCGCGGTAGCCCAGCACGTCGCCCCAGGTCAGGTTGTACATCTCGGTGGGGCGCAGGCCTGAGAACGCGCCGATCATCACGTAGGCGTGCAGCACGGTACGATCGCGTCGTGTATGGTCGTCCAGCCGCTTGATGCGCCAGCTGCGCCGGTCGCTGGCCCGAACCTCGGCGCCAGTGCCGTCCATCATGGGATCCACCAGCCGGCTGAGGCTCGCCGCCTCCAGTTGGGCGAACTCGTGCGGCTCGAAGCTCGGCCGCCGGTTGTCGGGCGAGCGTCGGGCCTTGATGCTGATCTCCGGAGGGGTCTTCAGATAGCCCTGCCGCGTGGCCCAGCGAAGGAGCGCGCGCAGCACCACGGTCTCACCGCGCTGGCGGCTCAGGGACGGTGCAGAGCGTCGTACGGGCCGGCGCAGGCGGTGACCGCCGCGCTCGTACTCGATGTGCGTGACGAGCTTGCCAGGGCCCTCGGTCCAGTAGGTGCGCCGCCACTCCGCGTAGCGCTCGAGATCGGCCTCGGTGACCGCGTCGACGAGCTTGACGCCGAAGTAGCCCACGAAGTAGCGGCGAATCACTGCGGGCTCGCTCTTGCCCTGGTCGGGCCGCCGCTCACCGCGCTCCACCTCCCGCAGGATCTGCGCGATATAGGCCTCAGCCACGCTGTCGAAGGTATGGGTCTTGGCTGTGAGCCCCTGCCTGGCGCGGTAGGTGGCCTCGTACCAGATGGCTTCAGCCTTGCACTCAGCCTCTCTGCGGTCATCCGTGTCGAGGGAGCGCTTGAACTGCCCCTGGCCCTTGATGCTGAAGCGCACCTGCCATCGGGTGCTGCCGGCACGCTGGAACAGCTGGTAGCGCTCGGCTTGGGCGTTTGCAGGGGTGCTCACGATGCGGCCCTGTCTGGTTACTGCGGTGCAGGGGACTGCGCTAGAAGTGCGCTAGGCTGCTCCGTGAGCTCCCAGCAAACCGTTACGCCCGCACGATAATTTTTTCGGCTGCGCTAGCGCCGTTCTAGGACTTAAAGCCGAAACCCGCAGAGAGCAAGGCAAACAAAAACCCCGCTAAGTGCTTAGCGGGGTTGCATAAATTTGGTAGCGAGGGAGGGATTTGAACCCCCGACACAAGGATTATGATTCCTCTGCTCTAACCAGCTGAGCTACCCCGCCACGCTCGCGGACGGCGCCGAGGCGTCGTCCGGTGGGCGCGGTATATGGAGAAGGGCGTGGCGGTGTCAACGGTCTGTTGCGACCCCGGAGCCCATTCTCCCGCTCAGAGCGTCTGTCCGAAGATCTGGGCCACCTGGGGGATGTCCTTGTCGCCGCGTCCGGACAGATTCATCACCATCAGGTGGTCGGCCGGCTTGGCGGGGGCGAGCTCCAGCACCTTCGACAGCGCGTGGGCGGGCTCCAGGGCCGGAATGATGCCCTCGAGCAGCGAGCAGAGCTTGAACGCTTCCAGCGTCTCCGAATCGGTCGCCGAGAGGTAGGTGACGCGCCCCATCTCGTGCAGCCACGCATGCTCCGGGCCGATACCCGGATAATCGAGGCCCGCCGAGATCGAGTGCGCGTCGGCGATCTGCCCATCTTCGTTCATCAGGAGATAGGTGCGGTTGCCGTGCAGCACGCCCGGTTTGCCGCCGGTGAGCGAGGCGGCATGGAGACCGCTCTGGACGCCGTGACCCGCCGCCTCGACGCCGTAGATCTCGACCTCGCGGTCATCGAGGAAGGGATGGAACAGCCCCATGGCGTTCGAGCCGCCGCCGATGCAGGCGACGAGCGAATCCGGTAGGCGGCCCTCCATCTCCAGCATCTGCTTCTTGGTTTCGATGCCGATGACCGATTGGAAGTCGCGCACCATCGCCGGATAGGGATGGGGTCCGGCCACGGTGCCGATGCAGTAGAACGTGTCGGCGACGTTCGTCACCCAATCGCGCAGGGCCTCGTTCATCGCGTCCTTGAGGGTGCGCGTGCCCGACTGCACCGGCACGACCTCGGCTCCGAGCATCTTCATGCGGAACACGTTCGGCGCCTGCCGTTCAACGTCGACGGCGCCCATATAGACCACGCATTTCAAGCCGAACCGGGCACAGAGCGTCGCCGTGGCGACTCCGTGCTGACCCGCGCCCGTCTCGGCGATGATGCGCGGCTTGCCCATGCGGCGGGCCAGAAGGATCTGGCCGAGCACGTTGTTCACCTTGTGCGAGCCGGTGTGATTCAGCTCCTCGCGCTTGAAGTAGATCTTCGCCCCCTGTCCGGCCGGCGCCTGGGCGCGGAGGTGCTCGGTGAGGCGCTCGGCGTAGTAGAGCGGGCTCGGCCGGCCGATATAGTGGGTGCCGTAGGCCTCCATATCCGCCTTGAAGGAGGGGTCGGCCTTGGCCTCGGCGTAGGCTTTTTCCAGGTCGAGGATCAGCGGCATCAGCGTCTCGGCCACGAAGCGGCCGCCGAAGATGCCGAAGCGACCGCGCTCGTCCGGCCCGGTGCGGAAGGAATTGGGAGCGGGGTTCAGCGTCACGGGGACGGTCCTTCGCGAAAAATCGATTGTCGTCTCGCGTGCTAGACCCATGGGACGACGGCCGCAATGCGGCACAGCCGGACAAACGCTTCGGAGATTGCCGTCCGGCGATGCGGTCGAGAAACGGGTTCGCGGGCGGTGATCAGCGCCGGCGGCGCGCGGCGGCGACGAAGGCCGCGATTTTGGCCGGATCCTTTTCGCCCGGACGACCCTCGACGCCGGACGAGACATCCACGGCCGCAAGCCCCGTGCGCGCCAGGGCTTCCTCGACATTGTCGGCATTAAGGCCGCCCGACAGCATCGTGCCCGAGGTCAGGACGACGCCCTTCAGAATGTCCCAATCGAAGCTGCGCCCGTTTCCACCGGGCAGATCCGCACCCGCAGGTGGCTTGGCGTCGAGCAAGAGGCGGTCGGCCACGCCCGCGTAGTCCGGAAGCGCAACGAGATCCTGAGTTGCGGCGACGCCGACGGCCTTCATGACAGCTCGGCCGGTCCGGGCGCGGATCTCGGCGACGCGCTGCGGCGACTCCGCGCCGTGAAGCTGGATCCAATCCGGATCGAGCGCCTCGATCGCGGCCGCGAGGAGGGTGTCGTCGGGATCGACCAGAAGCACGACGCGCTCCGCCCTCCCCCGTGCCCGCCGCGCGAGGCGGCTCCCCTGTTCGAGGCTGACGTGGCGCGGACTCCGCGGAAAATGAACAAAGCCGACGAGGTCGGCACCCGCATCGAGTGCCGCGTCGAGCGTCGCCTCACCGCTGAGTCCGCAGATCTTGATCCGGACCTCGGCCATTGACGGGGATGCTCCGAAGCGTCAGCGCGCCGCCGGGGCCGGCAGCGCGGTCCGGGAGGCGGCCCCGGCGTAGCCCGGCTCGAAGCCGGGCGTGCCGAACGTCTTCAACTCGGCGGCTTCCTTGGCGAGGCGGTCGGCTTCCCGGCGATGGTAGCGCGCGCGCTGACGCGTCCCCGCCTGTCCGAGCCAGCTGCCGATCCCGCCGACCAGGATGCCGAGCGCCACCGCGCCGAACAGCACGGTGTAGAGCGGCAGAACGAGGCTGAACACCGGCTCGGGCGAGAAAGGATCGAAGGAGAGCGTCACGGGCTCGCGGTTGGCCACCGCGAGCAGGACGATCACCACCGCGATCGGCAGCAGAACCAGCGCTTTCAGAAAACGGATCATGCAACGGGTCTCCGACGAATGGCAGGAGCCTCGGCCGACCCCGCCCGGGGCCGCTGACGGCCTTCGAGCGGGCGCCGTTCGCGGCTCAGACCGCAGAACTAGAGCGCAATTCAACCTTGGGGATGGCGGCTCGACGCGGGGAGACATCGAACCGAACGGTCACGGCGCCTCTCGCCCATCGCGGCGGCGGCCGAGGAGATTCGGTCAACGCGTCAGGCGCTCGGTTGCTCATCGCCGATACCGGCGCGATTGAGCCGCAGCCGCATCTCCTTGCCGGTCTTGAAGACCGGAATCGCCTTCTCCGACACCGCGACCGACTCGCCGGTGCGGGGATTGCGACCGCGGCGGGCCTCGCGGCGCTTGACCGAGAAGGCGCCGAATCCGCGCAGTTCCACCCGGTCCCCCTGGGCCAGGGCATCGGCGATGGTGTCCAGGATCGCGTTGACGAGGGTCTCGACGTCGCGCTGGTAGAGGTGAGGGTTCTGCTCAGCGATCTTGAGCACGAGTTCCGACTTGATCATGCGGCTCTCTTCCGGGTGCGGTGCGGACGCGACACGGCGCGAAATCTTACGGAGCCGGGCGCCAGACGGCGAGGAGGCCGCCCTGGGCGGCACCCGCGGCTTCGTCCTCGACCGCACGAAGGCGGCTGGCGAGCCCGTCGAGACCGAGAAGGTCCGCGCCGATCCCGAGGGCCGACCACAGCTTGAAACCGCCCTCGGCCTTCGGCTTCCAATCCTTTACCGGAAGATTTGCTGGCACCTTGCGCTCCTTCTCCAGCCACGCCACGGCCTGGCGCTCGCCGCCGAGTTCATCGACGAGCTTCAGGGGCAAGCTCTGGCGGCCGCTGAAGACGCGCCCGTCGGCGACGGCGGAGAGCTGGCTCTCATCCATGCCGCGGCGCTCCGCCACCAAGCCCTTGAACCAGCCGTAGGTGTCGAGGACGATCGAGGACAGGGCGGCACGGGCCTCCGGCGAGGTCGGGCTGAAGCCCGACGGCTCTGCCTTCAGCGGCGAGGATTTCACCGACTCGACCTTCACGCCGACCTTGTCGAGCAGGCCCGAGACGTCCGGATACTGGAACAGCACACCGATCGAGCCGACCAGCGCGGTCTCGCGGGCGACGATGTGGTCGGCGGCGATGGCGGTGATGTAGGCGCCGGAAGCGGCTGTGCCGTCGACGAAGGCGACCATCGGCTTCTTCGCCGAAAGCGCGCGGAGGTTGCGGTAGAGTTCCTCCGAGCCCGTCGTCGTGCCGCCGGGTGACGAGATCGAGATCACCACGCCTTCGACCGAATCCGCCTTGCCGACGCGCTCGATCAGCTTGCGGGTCGATTCGCTGCCGGCGATGAAGCCGCCGATCGAGATCCGAGCGATCTGCTTTTCCGTCGCGGGAAAGAATCGTCCCTCGCCGACCCGGGCGCGATAGCCCACCGCGCCGACGGCGATGATCGCGGCACCGATTCCGAGCATCCGCCACAGCGTCAGCTTGCGGCGCAGACGACGGCGGTCGATGAGAAACTCGGCGTCTGCGGCCATCCGACGATCAACTCCTCTCCAAGCGGTCCATGCCGACCGTTGTTCTCTTGGGATCTCACAGGCCGCGCCCTGTCCGGACGCTGCCTTGTTCGATCCGCGGATCTGCCCGCCTCGCCGAGACGATCCCGCAAACTGTCCCGGCGCCAGGGCGGCCGATCGATCAGGATGTCGGCCAAGTCCTTGATGGGCTTGGATTCGATCCCGACCACCGAGTCCGGCTCGTGTTTAGCGCCGCCTGTGGCAGGCGGGCAAGAGCCTGTTCCGCTCCTGGCGGCACAACCGGGGCCCGCCGTCGCCGAAAGCGATGTCGTCGGAGGGCGCCAGGCTCAACGCCGAGCGTAGACTTCCTCGACATAGCCGTCGCGCATCCAGAAGAGCTGTCGGTTCAATCTCCGATAGCCGCCATCCGCCGCGATCAGATCGGGAACGACGACCTGTCGGAATTCTTCGGTGTTCGGTGCCGCCGCCTCCTGGTTGATCGAGTAGAACATCGGAGCGATGGCGCGAATGCGTGCGATGTACATCGCCGCCGTTTCCGGCGGCATTTCGGGAAGCGAGTCTTGATTGATGGCCAAGTCGTAGCTCTCGTTCCGCGCGATCTCCCACCACGGCAGGATGCGGATCGCGGCTTCCGGTTCGCCGGCCAGGGAGACGTCCAGGCCCGCCTTGAGCAGGAACCAGCCCTGAAGGACGTTGGTGAAGGGAAGATCGAGGATCGTGTAACGTCGGCCGGGGCGCTGCAGGAACCATGCGAGGCCTCCGAAGCCGCCGCCGATCTCGACCACGCGGCCGAACTCGCCGAGCTGTCCAACTCGCCAGGCGGCGTAGGCGTGGCTGAAGGCGTGCTCAGGCAGGATTCCCGCGCCGTACCGGACACCGAAGGGCGCGCCGACATCCGGAAAGGTCAGGGGAAAGCCGAGTTCGGCTTCGAGGCGGGCCTGCTTCACGCGGTGGGCCAGATCACCGGCCAAGGGGGCGGCGAAGTCGCCCTGCTCCGGTGAGCGGACAGGGGCGAGGCCGAGGGCCTCCGAGAGCCGCAGAAGACGGTCGCACCAACTCGCGGCGAACGGCGTCGGCGCATTGCGGGCCAGCGTCGCCATCGTCCGCCCCATGGCGATTCCGTGCGCGAGATGGGACTGGAACAGGTTGTTCAGCAGGTCGGCCAGTAGCCCGGTATCGCCGTTCCGCAATGCTCTATGGAATGCCGGGAAGCCCTGCATCCGGGCGGCCCACATGCCCTCGTTATCCGCCTGAGCCGGTGAGCGTCCGATACCGGATTGCCATGCGGCGATGAGCCGGCGCGCGATCGTCTCGTCCTCCGGGCTCGGGCGAGGCGCAGCGAAGGCGATTGCCGGCAGATCCGGCCAGGCACGGTAGGGGTACCGGTAGGTCCACGGTCCGGCGAGGCCGCCGCCGAGTTCGGCACTCGCGGCCGGTGGACGGTAGGGGCGGCCCTCACGACGACCGAAGAGACGGTAATGCTCTTCCGCGGAGGCGATGTGACCGGCCTCGACCGCCATCGCTACGTCGGCGTTCAGATCGAGGTACAGCGCGGGCTCGAAATCGGGGGGGAGCGGGTCGGGGCGGCGTCCGGCGGACTTTCCCCTCAACCATCTCAGGCCGGTGCCTAAGCTCGGGCGGCGGTGTGCCATCGCGCGCGCCTCGGGACGCTACAAACGGGACTGAAAATAAGTTCGGGGCCGGCAGAGCCGGCCCCGAGGCATCGTCGAAGAGCGAGCCGAGGCTTACTCCTCGTCGCCGGTCTTCTTCTTGTTGAAGGCGGCACCCAGGATGTCGCCGAGCGAGGCGCCCGAATCGGCCGAGCCGAACTGGGCCATCGCCTCACGCTCCTCGGCGACTTCCAGCGCCTTGATCGAGACCTGCACGCGGCGGGCCTTGCGATCGAACTGGATGACGCGGGCGTCGAACTTCTCGCCGGCGGCGAAACGCTCGGGACGCTGGTCGCCGCGGTCACGGGCGAGTTCGGCGCGACGGATGAAGGTCTGCATGTCGGTGTCGACGAGCTTCACCTCCAGGCCGGAATCCTTCACCTCGACGACCTCGCAGGTGACGACCTGACCCTTCTTGATCTCGCCGGCTTCCGCGAAGGGATCGCCGCCGAGCTGCTTCACGCCGAGCGAGATGCGCTCCTTCTCGACGTCGACGTCGAGAACCTGGGCGCGGACCATGTCGCCCTTCTTGAACTCCTCGATCACCTGCTCGCCGGGACGGTTCCAGTCGAGATCCGACAGGTGGACCATGCCGTCGACGTCGCCCTCGAGGCCGATGAACAGACCGAACTCGGTCTTGTTCTTGACCTCGCCCTCGACCTCAGAACCGACCGGGTGCTTCTCGGCGAAGGCCTCCCACGGGTTCTGCAGGGTCTGCTTGAGGCCGAGCGAGATGCGGCGCTTGACCGAATCGACCTCCAGGATCTGCACCTCGACCTCCTGAGAGGTGGAGACGATCTTGCCCGGATGGACGTTCTTCTTGGTCCAGCTCATCTCGGAGACGTGGATCAGGCCCTCGATCCCCGGCTCCAGCTCCACGAAGGCGCCGTAATCGGTGATGTTGGTCACGCGGCCCTTGAGCTTGGCGCCCTCGGGGTAACGGGCGGCGATGCCCTCCCACGGATCGGCGAGCAGCTGCTTGATGCCGAGCGAGATGCGGTGCGTCTCGTGGTTGATCTTGATGATCTTGACCTTCACCGTCTGGCCGATGGTCACGACCTCGGACGGGTGGTTCACGCGGCGCCACGCCATGTCGGTGACGTGCAAGAGGCCGTCGATGCCGCCGAGATCGACGAAGGCGCCGTACTCGGTGATGTTCTTGACGACGCCGTCGATGACCTGACCTTCCTCAAGGTTGGCCACCAGCTCCGAGCGCTGCTCGGCGCGGCTCTCCTCGAGCACGGTGCGGCGCGACACGACGATGTTGCCGCGGCGGCGATCCATCTTGAGGATCTGGAACGGCTGGGGCGTGCCGAGCAGCGGGGTCACGTCGCGCACCGGGCGGATGTCGACCTGCGAGCGCGGCAGGAACGCCACGGCGCCGTCGAGATCGACGGTGTAGCCACCCTTGACCTGGTTGAAGATCGTGCCGGTGACGCGCTCGTTGGCCTCGAAGGCCTTCTCGAGCTTGACCCAGCTCTCCTCGCGGCGTGCCTTGTCGCGCGAGATGACGGCCTCGCCCAGCGCGTTCTCGATGCGGTCGACGTAAACCTCGACCTCATCGCCGACCTTGAGCTCGCCCTCGCGGCCCGGGCCGGTGAATTCCTTGAGGGGGACGCGCCCCTCGGTCTTGGCACCGATATCGATGACGGCGACATCCTTCTCGATGCCGACGACGGTGCCCTTGACGACCGAACCCTCGGTGATCTCGTGCTGGAGGAAAGATTCCTCGAGCAGGGCCGCGAAATCCTCGCGGGCCGCGGAGCTTGCGTTCAGACCAGCAGACATTCTTTCTCCTGAATGGCCTCATTTCGTGAGGCCGCGCCGGCGGCTCGTGTTGCGAAGTGCCCCCGTCACCGCCGCCCGCCGGATGGACGATCCGGCCGGGCTCGCCTCCTCTCGGAGGGCCGACGCATGCTCAAAGCGATGGTCGAGGGCCGATTGCCCCGGCGATGCGCCCGCCGGGCACAACGCCCGGATCCTGACGGTATCGATGAGGAAATCGGTGCGAGCGATATCGGAATCGCGTCTCCGACGCAATGTCTTGAAACGTCTCAAGATGGTTGCGCCGGAACATGACCGCCTGAGCGGCGCGCGCTCGGACGGGTCCGGTACGCCGCAGCCCATCGGAGATAGCGCGATCTCAGCCCTGGCTGCCGGCCGGCCGGGTCAGAGCGTAGAGCGTGATTGCCGCCGCGTTCGAGACGTTGAGGCTGCGGATGGCTCCGGTCGCGTCGATGCGCACGAGCAGGTCGCAGCATTCGGTGGTGCGCTGGCGCAGGCCCTTGCCCTCGGCGCCGAGCACGAGCACCGCCGGCCGGCGCGGACCGACCGCATCGAGCGGCGTACCGGCGTCCGAATCGAGCCCGATCCGGGTGAATCCGCGCTCGCCGAGGGTGATCAGCGCCTCGGCGAGGTTGCGCACGATCACCAGCGGCACGTGCTCCAGCCCGCCGGAGGCGGATTTCGCCAGCACGCCGGTGGCGTTGGGCGAGTGGCGCGCGGTGGTGACAATGGCGGTGACACCGAAAGCGGCCGCGGTCCGCACGATGGCGCCGACATTGTGCGGATCGGTGATCTGGTCGAGGGCGAGCAGCAGCGCGTCGTCCGGCATGGCATCGAGGGCCGGCGCGGCGAGCGGCTCGGCTTCCGCGTAGAGGCCCTGGTGCACGGCGTCGGGGCCGAGCAGCTTGTCGATGGCGCTCGGCCGGACGAGTTCCGGCTCGATCGGCAGCTCGACCCCGGCCTCCTTGAGGCGGGCCAGCGCGTTCTCTGTGGCCAGCAGCCGATGGAAGTGGCGGCCCGCATTGGCCAGCGCCTGCGACACGGGATGCCATCCGTAGAGCACGACATGGTCCCTGCCCTCGCGGGCGGCCGGTCCCGGCGGCTGCTGCGGTCGCGGGCGGGGCCGGAAGCCGTAGGGCTTGGCCGGGCGGTCGCGCGGCGGGGTCATGGGCTCGTCTTTCAGAGAGGAAACGGGGCGTCTGTCGGATTTCCGAGAAACCGACGGGATCGTCCCGCGTCAAGCGTCGGATCGTTGCGTCGGATTCCTGCGGCATGGCCGTTGCCGTCGGCTGCGAACCCGACTATAGACCGGGCGCCGACGGACAGCGCCCTTCGTCTATCGGTTAGGACGTCAGCCTTTCACGCTGAAAAGGCGGGTTCGATTCCCGCAGGGCGCGCCATTTCCGTACAGAACTGCGAACGCCGGACACGGCTTCGCCGCCCGAACCCGTCAGGGCATTCTCTAGGCTCTCCTTGTCGCCGACAATGCGGATCACGTCCGCTCCCACCTCGACGCGGTCGACAATCGCCTGAAGCCACGCTTTCCGGAAAGGGATCTCACCCGAGGTTACATTCTCGCGCAGCAGACGCCCGAAGCGCTCGATCAGTTCGGGCCCGATCTCAGTTGGATTCGGGCTGACCATACGGATCCGGCCGAGGGCAGCTTTCGCCAGATCTCGCTCGGCTCGCAAACTCGACAGCCGCTCCTTCAGCAGATCGTCCGGCTCATCGTCGCCGTTCTCCACCAACCGGTAAAGCCGCCTGAGCTTCTCCTCTGCGGTCGTGAGCTCGCTGCGTAGCGCAGCTACGCGGCCATCGACCTGCGTTGCTCGCTCAGCGCGCAGCGCCCACAGCGAGGCCAGCGTCGCCCGCAATCGGTCGGGCTGCAGGAGGTCGGCCACGAGACGCTCGGTGACCAGGGTGTCGAGCGTGTCCATCCGGATCGTCCGGCCCGAGCAGCCCGTCGGACCCTGCCGTCCTTTCGTCGAGCAACTGTAGTAGCGGTGCACCTGCCCCGATCCCGAGGTGCCAGTGCGCAGCGTCATCGCACCGCCGCAGGTGCTGCAGGTCGCAAGCCCGGTGAGCAGGATCGGGCCTGTCACGACCCGCGCCGGCGTGACGCGTGGGTTGTGCGCCTTCAGCGTAGCCTGCACACCCTCGAACTCATCCGAGGCGATGATAGGCGGCACCGCAATGGCGATGTGCTCCGCCTTCGGCTTGGCTTGTCGCGTTTTCGAGCAGCGCTTGTTGAAGCCCCACTCCCCCACATAGATCCGGTTCGTCAGTATGCCGTGGATCGTAGCCACGCCGAAGCGGGCCCCGGCGCGTGTGCGATAGCCGCGCTCATTCAGGTGGCAGGTGAGCGCCTTTACGCCGAGCGGGCCAGAGCGGCCGTCGCCGTGCCGGTAGAGCTTGAAAATCAGGCGAACTGTTTCCGCCTCAACCGGATCGATGATCGGACGCTTCTTGACCCGGCTGCCGCGTCGCTCGATCTCTTCGAGCGTGTAGCCGAGCGGTAGCGTGGCGCCATTGTAAAAGCCCTGGCGTGCGTTCTCGTTCATCGCGCGCTGGACGTGCTTGCTGTTCTCGAGGCTGTTGTACTCGTCGAACAGCGCGATCATCTGGCGCATCATCTTGGCGGCAGAATCGTCGCCGAACTCCTGGGTGATCGAGACGAGCCGTACCCCGACTTTCAAGAGGCGGCGGACATACATCTCCAGTCCGAGCGCGTCGCGGAAGAAGCGTGACAGTGAGTGCACGACGATGACGTCGTAGGGGTGATCGCCGTCCTCGGCCCGGTTGATCATAGCCTGGAATGCGGGGCGGTTGTCGTCGAGGGCGGAGGCTCCGGGTTCGACATGCTCGGCGATGACAGGCCAGCCATGGGCGGTGCAGTAGGCGCGCACCGACTTGCGCTGGTCGGGGATGGAGAGGTCGTTCTCGGCTTGCCGGCCCGTTGAGACACGTAGGTACAGGCAGGCACGTAGTTGACCGTCCCGGGCGGGTAGGAGGCGGTTCGAGCGGTTGATCAGTTTCATCGGTCAAGCCTCCGACGCAGCTGGCGGCAAGGTGAGTCGGTCAAGGGAAGAGGCAAAGCGGCGATGGGACGCGATCCACAGACCTCTCGCCGCGCCGTGTTCGGATGGGGCTTTGACAGGCACCGTCGAGACGAACGGGCGCGTCATGGCAGCAGGTCACGAAAAAGCGCGTCGATCTCGGCACCGAGGAAGGTCTCGAGTACGTCGAGTTGGGCCCGGGAGACCGGCAGCGGGCGCGGGAGATCGTTCACGACCTGAGGCGGATCAGGCTCGCGTCGGGACGCGCGTCCGCGTTTGCGCTGCGGAGACAGCGGCGCGGGCACGTCAGTGCCGAAGTGGGCTCCCCGACCTTTGACAGGTGCTCCGGCGGCCGGGGACTTCAGCGATGTCTTGGCGCCGGCTACCGCGCCCGATGTCATCCGTGCCGGCTTCGACGCACCTGAGGTGCACGCCGCCGGCGGAGCGGAGGGTCGATACACCACGAAGCACGTGAGGTCCCACGCCGACCGGCAGCCTACGCATCCGAGGCTGGCCGCCGGCCAGCGTGGGGCAGTTTCTTCACCTTCCCCGGCGCGACACGACGCGTCCGCTTAGTCGCGAACCGCCATGTACGGCTAAGATTCCTGGAAACTCGGGTGAACGCAAGCCGTGTTCTCAAGCTTAAAGCCAGTGAGGCGGCGGTGTCCGATCAATCCGGGCGCTGTCAGACCGCTTGATGGTCGCGTTTAGACAAGCAGCCCTATGGAGAATCCCAGCAGATTGCGGGTGGGTAGCCAGGATTCTCAGCCAAAACCGAAGGGGTACGACATCAAAGGGTTAGACCCTCGATCACCCGTCTTGAGCAGCATCGGACCTGGGGAATGGACCATCAGAGTGGACCCTGGTCAACGCTGCGTCCGAAGCACTCCACAACCGGCAAGGATGGGCGGCAGGTCCGCACAGCGCCAGGAGCCGACCCTCGGCGCGCCAGACTTGAACCGCCGCTTGCGACCCTGAGAGGACCTTCGGTACCTCGTCAGTGAAGGGCCGCTGACGGTGCCTAGGCGGCCCTTCACGGGTACGAAGTGAATGAGGCGGGACTCAGATGCAAACGCTTTGCGCGGACAGGCCCTTTTGGCGCAAACATGGAACCGGCCTTGGCTTGTGCGTTTCTTAAGTTGACCGAGTGGCTGCAACCGCTTTGGGCCGCAATTCTTACCAGGCGGGTCCTCGACGCCTCGCGGCTGGGAAACCGCGATGCGAGACTATGAGCAGTTGATGAAGCGCCAGCAGGTGCTAGCCGACTTCGGCGAGTTCACTCTGCACAACCAAAACCTCGATGCGGTGCTCAACGAAGCCTGCCGCCTCGTTGGCGATGCGCTCGGAACGGGCCGGGCCAAGGTGCTGGAGATCCAGAATCAGGGGCGGTCCTTGTTCGTGCGAGCCGGCGTAGGTTGGGATCCTGCGGTCGTCGGCCACATGCACTTGCCTATGAGCGAGCGCTCCTCAGAGACGTTCGCCATCAACGAAGGCAAACCGGTCATCTCGCAGGACATCAGCAAGGAGGAACGCTTCGAGGTCCCCGAGTTCATGAAGCAGGCTGGCGTGAAAGCGCTCGTCAATGTGCCGATCCGGTTTCCTGGCGGGAAGGCCTACGGCCTGCTCCAAGTCGACGCGACCGAGCCGCGCGACTTCGGCCATCAGGACACGGAGTTCCTGCGCACCTACGCCATCATTCTGGGGCCGGTGATCGACCGCTTGCAAAAGCTGAGCACCCTGCGCGCCACCGAGGAACGCTTCCGCCTCGTGGTCGAGAACGCCCGCGACTACGCGATCTTCACCTCAGATCGTGAGGACCGCGTCACCGACTGGTACCCAGGAGCGGAAACCGTCTTTGGCTGGTCACCTGAGGAGGTTATCGGTCAGCCGGCAGCCATCATCTTCACACCTGAGGACCGCGAAAAGGGCGAGGATGCCCATGAGACCGAGATGGCCGCGCGAGAGGGCTCGGCTCCGAACGTGCGCTGGCACGTCCGCAAGGACGGCTCACGCGTGTTCATCGAGGGCACCACCACGTCATTGCGGGCCGCCGACGGTTCGCTGCGCGGCTTCCTCAAGATCGGTCAGGACGTCACGAAGCGTCGTTACGCTGACCAGGCGCTGCGCGAGAGCGAGGAGCTACGCCGCATTGCCCTTGAGAGCGGCGAAATGGGGGCCTGGAGGTGGAACACCCGCGATTGGTCGGTCAGGGCGGATGATGTCGTCCAGAAGCTATGGGGTATCTCGACCTCTGAACAGCCTCACTCAGTCTCAGTCTATGCCGATTTGATGACCCCCGAAGGTGTGGCTTGGCTCGAAGCCGCAATGGCCAAGGGGCTTGGTCCTGGTGAGGAGTTCCACGGTCGGCTGAAGGTGGCCAGAGGCCCGGCTGCCGGTCGTTGGATTCAGCTACGCGGCCGCGCCGAGCGCGAGAGACCCTGGATCATCAACGGCGTCAGCTTCGACATCACCGAGGAGAAGACAGCGGCCACGCGCCAGGAAGTGCTGGTCAATGAGCTGCAGCATCGGGCGCGTAACCTGCTGGGCGTGATCACGGCCGTAGCGGATCGGACGGTGAAGCGGGGCGGTTCGGTTGAGGCGTTTGAAGAACGGCTCAAGGCGCTCAGCCGAGCGCAGGGCCTGCTCAGCAAAGGCGGCAGCGACACCGTCGAGGTCGGAGCGCTGCTGCGGGCCGAACTAGCCGCATACGAGGACGAGGCGGGAGGCCGTGTGACCGTTGTGGGGCCGGAGGTTCTGCTCAGGGCGCCACAGGTGCAGAACTTCGCGCTGGCGGTGCATGAACTGACCACGAACGCCGTGAAGTACGGGGCACTGAAGGTCGAGACCGGCCGGCTCGCCGCGTCTTGGGAGATCGTTCTGGACAAGCGCGGCCGCTACCGGCTGGCACTGAGCTGGATCGAGAGCGGGGTCGCCATCGAGCCAGAGAATGTCACGCGCCGTGGCTTCGGCACCGAGTTAATCCAGGAAGCGCTTGCATATGCCTTGGAGGCGGAGGTCGATTACGTCATGGGCGCCGACGGCGTGCGCTGCCGGATCGAGATGCCCCTCTCCTAACCTGCGTAATCGCGAACCTGTATGAAGCGATTACCCTGATGGGCTCCGCTGTGTCACAAAGTGCGCCCATGTCGAAAACCGCGCAGCCACTCAACGGACGACGCATCCTCGTTGTCGAGGACGAGTACATCATCGCCATCCAGATGAAGCGCTGGCTGCAGGACGCCGGAGCCGAAGTGATCGGGCCGGTGCCGAGCGTCGAGCGGGCGCTGGATCTCATTGAGGATGGCGGCATCGATGCGGCTGTGCTCGACCTCAACCTCGGCGGGAGAAGAACGGCGCTCCCGATTGCTGACCGTCTCGGCATGCTCGGCGTGCCGCATCTGTTCGCGACCGGGGACGTTCGAATGCCGCATGCCGCCGGCTACGATGACCGACCGCGTCTGGAAAAGCCGTTCGTGGAGACAGAGCTGGTGCGAGCGATCTTGAAGCTCAGCGCCTCTCCTCAGCCTGTTCCGTGACATTCAAGCGGCGAAGGTCCGCTTCTGCGGCCGATGTGGTCCATTGAAACCGCCTGCCCGAATGCCGGTTACCCACCCCATCCGGTCCTTCAGCGTCAGTGCCTCGGATGTCCGCAACGGGAGCGGAAGCACCCACTCAATCAGCATGCCGGGGACGTCAGGACCCCGGAGAGCCCCTCCAAGCCTCGACCGCCTGCCCCCCGAAGATGGTCGGCATCGGCAGGTCGAAGATGAAGTAGGGGTTGAGGCTTGGTGGTCGCCCCACCGCGTCTAGGCGGCCCTGCTGCTCGGGGGACAGCGTGACGTCGAGCGCGGCGATGTTCTGAACGAGCTGCTCCGGGCGGCTCGCGCCCACGAGCACCGAAGAGACCCCCGGCCGACGCGCGACCCAGGCGAGCGCCACCTGTGCCATCGGGCGGCCGGTCTCTTCCGCCACGGCCCGCAGCACGTCCACCACCGCGAAGTTGGCCTCCGTGAACAGCATGCCGCCGAACGGGTTGTCGCCGTTCAGCCGCCCGTCGCTGCCGCCGGCAGCCGTGTCGCCCGCGCGGTCCGGGAGCGACCCCGCCGGGCCGGCCTCAGTGAGCTTGTCGCGCCCGTACTTGCCCGTCAGCAGGCCCGCCGCCAGGGGGCTCCACGGAACCAATCCCATGCCGAGCGCCCGGCCGGCGGGCAGAACGTCGAGTTCCACCCCGCGGTCGACCAGCGAGTAAGCGTATTGTAGGCCGACCGGCTCCGGCAGGCCGTGGGCGCGCGCCAGGGTGGCGATCTGCGCCGCGTACCACGCCGGCGCGTTCGAGAAGCCGTAGTAAAGGATGTCCCCGCGCGTGACGGCATCGGTCAGGGCGCGCAGCACCTCCTCGGGTGGCGTGGTCCGGTCCCAGACATGCGTCCAGTAGAGGTCGATCCAGCCGGTCTTGAGGCGGCGCAGCGAGCCTTCCAGGCCTGCGCGGATGTTGCGGGCGCTGTTGCCGCCGGCGAGTGGCGTGCCCTGCTCGCGCGAGAAGCCGGACTTCGTCGCGATGACGAGGCGGTGGCGCAGCCCGCGCTCCGCGATCAGGTCGCTGAGCATCGTCTCGCTCATGCCACCCGAATAGACGTCCGCCGTGTCGATGAAGTTGCCGCCCGCCTCGACGTAGCGGTCGAGGATCGCGCCCGCGGCCGCAGCGTCGCAGCCCCAGCGGCCCGCGCCGAAGGTCATGGTGCCGAGGGCAAGCGGACTCACCGCCAAGCCCGAGCGTCCCAGCGTCCGATACTGCGTCAGGTCCATCGTCGCTCCTCTCTGTTGAAGGGCGAGAGGTAATCCGCGACCGACGACGTGATTAGCGGCTATGGTCGGCAAGGGCTTATGAGCACGGCTCAGGAATGCGACGCGGCACCCTCGACGATCTGGCGGCCTTCGCGGCGGTGGCCCGCCATCGCAGCTTCACCCGGGCCGCGGCCGAGATGGGGCTGTCGGCCTCCGCCCTCAGCCACACGATGCGGGCGCTGGAGGAGCGGCACGGCGTGCGGCTCCTCGCGCGCACCACGCGCAGCGTCGCCCCGACCCCCGCCGGCGAGCGGCTGCTCCGCTCCGTCGCCCCCGCCCTCGACGAGGTCGCCCGGGGCCTCGACGCGCTGGCCGACTGGCGGGGCGAGCCGTCGGGCAGCCTGCGCCTAACGACGTTCCCCTACGCCGCCAGGACCATCCTCGAACCGAGGCTGCCCCGCTTTCTCATCGACCATCCGGCCGTCTCGGTGGAGGTGATCGTCGACGACCGGCTGACCGACATCGTGGCGGCGGGGTTCGACGCCGGCATCCGGTTCGGCGAGACGGTCGAGCGGGACATGGTCGCGGTGCGCGTCGGGCCCGACCTGCGCACGGTGGTGGTCGGGACCCCGGACTACTTCGCGCGCCACCCGCGACCGGACACGCCGGCCGACCTGGAGGCGCATCGCTGTGTGAACTACCGCTTGGTCGGCGGAGGGAGCCTGCTGCCCTGGGAGTTCGCCCGCGATGGCCGGGAGGTTCGGGTCCGCGCGGGCGGGCAGTTGATCGCGAACGACGGGAACCTGGCGGCGGCCGCCGTCAGGGCCGGGGCCGGGCTCGGCTACATGCTGGAGGACGAGGTCGCCGACGACATCGCGGCCGGCCGGCTGGTTCAGGTGCTCGCCTCATGGTGCCCGCCGTTCCCTGGCTGCCACCTCTACTACCCGGACCGGCAAGTCAGCCCGGCGATGCGAAGCCTGATCGAGGCACTTCGCTGGCGAGGCGGGGCGACCCGGTAAGGCCGCCCCGCCTCGCGGGCACGCAGGCGCCGCGCCAGTCGCGGGCGACTTCCGCCGCGAGATCGCGGTATGCCTCAGCGATGGCGGTACACGCGCGATAGAAGCTCGTGGGTGTCCGAAGCAGCTTCACGCGATGGAACGACCGAATGAACTTGTCTGACTTGAATCGGTCGTGCGGGCACTAGGAACCTCGCACGTCCTTCGGATGAGCCCTACGGGGTCGCTGCTGTGCCCGTACCTGCTGGATTTGTGACTTCCTCACTCGGCGGGTTTAGCAGTACCCAGAGGCGCGCGATTCTGCTGCCGACGACTTCGGCGACGTCTGTTCCGGTAACCGCGACCGGGCCGCCCTCCGGCCCGGCCTGCCACCGCAGCGAACCCAGGCCGTGGTGTCCGACGGCCATGCCGACTGGGCTGAACCGGAAGGCCGGCCCGAACTGCTCCAAGAGCTTGCCGGCGACCGCCGAGATGGCATCGCGTCCGCGTATGACATTGGTCGGCTCGTACATGACCGGTTCGTCCACGAAGAGGTCCGCCAAGGCCGCGGCGCGTTTGCCGGCGTCTCGCTCATTGAATACGCGCTCCAGGTTGGCGCGCAGAAGCCGGTCGTAGTCCGGCTCCGCCGCAGGCGGGGTCTCGGTGTCAGGCATCGGTGTTCTCCTTCGCATGTTGATGACGCATGGGCTGAATGGTGTCGGCCAGGGCTTTGGTCCGTTCAGGCGAGATAGCCGCCGTCCGCGGTCAGCGCCGCGCCCGTGATGAAGTCGGCGTCCGGGCCGCTCAGGAACGCCGTCAGGGCCGCGATCTCGGTGTCCTGCCCTATGCGGCCGAGCGCGATCAGCGGCGTGAGCATCGCTTCCATGCCGGCCGACATCTCGCTGACCACCGGCCCCGGCTGGATCGTGTTAACCGTGATGCCGCGAGGCCCGAGGTCGCGCGCGAGGCCACGGGTCAGCGAGGCCACGGCCGCCTTGGTCATGCTGTAGACCGTGGTACCCGGAAAGCCGCTGCGGTCCGCCCCAACGCTGCCGACCGAGATGATCCGCCCGCCCGCGCTCATGTGGCGGGCGGCCTCCTGCGCAGCGACGAACGGCGCCCGGACGTTGACGGCGACCTGCCGGTCGAAGTCGGCGAGCGAGACGTCCTCGACCGTGTCGGGAACGAGGATGCCGGCATTGTTGACGAGGATGTCGAGGCGGCCGAAGCGCTCGATGGTGGCCTGCACGGCCCCGCGGACGGCGTCGGAATCGGCGCTGTCGGCCCTCAGGGCGGCCACAGAAGCGCCGGACGCGGTCAGCTCCGCCGCCAGCGCCTCGGCTCGATCCGCCAAGGCCGCGTAGGTGAAAGCGACAGTGGCGCCCTCTTGGCTCAGGCGTCGCACGATGGACGCGCCGATGCCGCGCGCCCCACCCGTGACCAGGGCGACCTTACCGGTGAGAGAGCGTGTCATGGGAAAGCTTCTTGAAGGCTTACGTTTCAATCGAGGCCAGTTTCGCAGGATCAGACGAGGCGGGCGCCGCCGTCGATGTGCAGGGTCTCGCCGTTCATGAAGCCGTTGCTCATAAGGAAGACGACCGCTGCGCCCGCCTCCTCGGCCGTGCCGAGACGCCGCTGCGGCAGCTTCTCGGTCAGCGCGGCGACGTAGGCGTCCCGGTGGGCGCCGAGCGTGCGGGCGAGGAGCGGTGTGTCGGTCGTCCCAGGCGACAGGGTATTGACCCGCACCGGCGCCAGCTCCAGCGCGAGGCCGCGGGCGAGTGCTTCCATCGCGGCCGAGGCTGCCGCCAGCACGGCGGTGCCCTGGGCGCTGGGGCGATCCGCCAAAGCGCCGGAGATGAAGGTGACGGACCCGTCCTTCGCTAGGCGGTCGCCCAAGGCGCGCAGCGTATGTACGGCGGCCCAAATCCGTTCGTCGAAGGCGCACTTCAGGTAGTCGACCTCTGCCTCAAACACCTTGCCAGCCACGAAGGTGCCGGCGAGCAGGACGAGATGGTCGACGTGCGGGATGTCCGCGAGCGCGGCCGTGATGGTCTCGGACCGGGTCACGTCCGCGGCGCGCCAGCCAGCAAAGGCGTTCTCGGCGGCGATGCGCTCGGCACCTTCGGCGTTGAAGCCGACCACGATGACCTTGGCGCCTGCAATCTTAGCCTGCTGGGCTGCGGCGAGGCCGATGCCGGAGGTGCCGCCGAAGATGACGACGGTACGGTCTTGAAGGGTGCTTCCCATGACGATGATCCTTCTCGACGGCGCGGCTGCTGCGCCGGTGAGAGGAAGAATGCCCCTAGGCAGACACCTTGCTAATTGGGCTGAAAATCGTTTCAGTTATGCCATCATGGAACAGATTGGCCTCGACCGCCTCACCGGCATTATCGCCTTCGCGCGTTCCGCCTCGCTCGGCAGCTACACGGCCGCGGCGCGCTCCCTCGGCATCTCGCCCTCGGCGGTGAGCAAAAGCGTGCAGCGGCTGGAGGAGCGGCTGGGCCTGAGCCTTTTCACGCGGACCACCCGCTCGCTCACCCTGACGCCGGAGGGCCGCGACATCCATGAGCGGGCACTGCGGCTCCTACGCGAGGCCGAGGAGATCGAGCAGACCGCCGTGGCGGCTCGGTCCGAGCCGGCCGGCATCCTGAAGGTCACGGCACCGTTCCCTATCGGGGTGCACCTGCTTGCCCCAGCTCTGCCGCGCTTCCGCGAGCGCCACCCGAAGCTGTCGGTCGACCTGCGCCTGGGCGACCGCTTTGCGGACCTGATCGAGGAGGGCATCGACGTCGCCATCCGCGTCGGCGATCTGGCCGACTCTCGCCTGGTCTCCCGGCGTCTCGCCCCCCACAGGCTCTGCGCCTTCGCCGCGCCAGCCTACTTGGCGCGACGCGGCATCCCGAAACACCCGGACGAGTTGGTCCACCACGACTGCATCAACTTCCGCTTCCAGAGCACCGGCCAGGCTCTGCGTTGGCCATTCCGCGTAGGCAGTCGCACGGTCGAGCTCGTTCCGGATGCTGGCATCGTCACGGACTTCAGCGACGCCGTGGCGGCTGTTCTGGTCGCGGGTGGCGGTATCGGCATCTCGCCGACCTACATCGCCGCTCCGTACATCGAGCGGGGCGCCCTGGTGCCCGTCCTACAGGAGTTCGCGGTCGAGCGCTCCGTCATCACCGCGCTGTGGCCGGAGAGCCGACGCGGCAACCCGAACGTGAAGGCGTTCCTGGCCTTCCTCGGAGAGGTGTTCCCGTCTCCGGCTCCATGGGACATGTTGATCACCGCGCCCGACGGAGACGAGGAGGGCGCGCCGTCGAACGCGAAGCCCGCTTAATGGGCTACGACATGCTGATGCCGTGGCCGCCGCTTACAGGTCCGCTTCCTCCTGTTGAGCGGACGTCTGGGCCAGCAAGCTGGAAAGCCTGCAAGGGGTCACGTTCACCCATTCGCCTCAGGCTAGACCAAGGGCTCAGATGAGCCAGAGGCTGATCCAGGGCTCTGCCAATGGACGACCCGCGGTTCGGCTGGTTCGCGTGCTTCACCCTCAGACAACGAGAGTGGCAAGTCGATGGTGAAGCGCGTGCCTCTGTCCCCGTTGCTCGATAGCGCGATCTGACCCTGCAGGGTTGAGGTAACAAGGTTGAAGACGATGTGCAGGCCGAGCCCCGTACTGCCCTTACCACGCCGCGTGGTAAAGAACGGGTCGAACACCTTGGACAGGTTCTCTGGCGGGATGCCGACGCCGTCATCCGCAACGATGATGTGCAGCCGGCTCTCGCCCGACCGTGATGCCGCAACATCGAGCACGCCTGACTGGCAATCTGGGTAACCGTGCACGATGGCGTTGAGCGCCAGATTGCTGATCACCTGAGCCAGCGCGCCGGGATAGGAGTCGAGTATGATCCCGTCCTCGCAGCGGATGCGCACCGCATGGCCCTTGCGGCGCGCGAGCGGCTCAAGCGTACTCATTAGGTCATCCAGCCAGCCATGCAGTTCAAAGGTGCGCCGTTCCTCGTTAGCTTGATCGACCGCGACCTGCTTGAAGCTATGCACGAGGTCGGCTGCCCGCGTCAGATTCAAGAACAGTAGCCGCAGGCCTTCACTTACACGACTAAGGCCTTGCGTGAGATCCGATCGGCGGATTTGTCCTGTCTCGACCGCGCGCTGAAGATGCCTCAGATCTCCGTCGGCGGCCGTCGAGGTTGTCAGGGCCAAGCCGATCGGCGTGTTGATCTCGTGAGCGACCCCCGCCACGAGTTGGCTCAGGGCCGCCAGTTTCTCGGCTTGCACAAGCTGGGCTTGCGCTTCGCGCAGCTCAGACAGGGCTGCCTCTGAGCGCTGGGTCTCCCGCCGAAGCGCTTCCTCTATCTGGAATTGGCGTCGAGCTCTCAACTCTCGCGCGCCTACCGCGTAGAGCGAGAGCGCGTAGGCCATACCTATCTCGAAGTTGTTTATGAACCGCATGCCCGGCCGCTCGTGCGTCGCGAAGGCCTCGCACACGGCGAACCAGAGCCAGGTAAGTCCGCAGAATATGGCGAGCGAGGGCAGGCGCAACGGCAGCAGCGTTGAGACAAAGAGGATGATGATGATCAAGCCTGCGGCAGCATGATCGAAGCCGGGTCCCAGCCGCAGGTAAATTAGGCTGAGCACGCAGCCAGGCACGACGCAGTAGCCGAGGTAGATCTCCTCGGCCCAGGGCCGCGCCGCAGGCCAGCTGAGCGCCACGGTGGCGGGCAGGAGCACAGCAGTCGCGACGGTGAGGCGTAGGAACAGGGTATCGATCCAGTGCGCCGGGTCGAGGATCCAGTCCCACACGGCGAAGACGCAGTAGACGAAGGCGCCGAGCAGCATCGCCGCCTGCGTACGGAAGAGGTCGTCGAGGGTGAAGCGCGCAACGAAGGCGCGCTCGTCGACGGGATCTTCGAAGCGCAGGCCGAGCCTGCTCAGGATTCTATGCATCAGGAGAGAAGACGGTGGTGGAGTTCTCCTCCTACGCCCAGCGGCCTCATGATGCACGCAGGCCGACCATCAGCGCTGCGCCACTTCCAGAACTTTGGCTAGAGCCATCAGAATGGCGTCTCGCACCTGCCTACGGAGCTCAAATTCAGATTATTTTCTGGTATCTGGGAATCAAATCTAATAGGTCTTTTGTTGTTATTTGCATGAACGAACGATGCATCTATACTCATGGCCCCGGCTGTGATAATAATCTTCGGTTCCGACTCGATTGTAGGCAGATAAGAACACGCACTCTGTCGCCTGGGGGCTAGACCTCACAGAGGAGCGGAAGCAATGCTTGCGTATAGAAAATCCGGCATGGGCGCCTTGTTATTTGGCGCAGCGATGTTCTCATTTGCCGTCCCCGCGCAGGCTGAATGGGGCGGCGGCTATGGCGGAACGCCGAGCATCGGCAGCAAGCCGGGCAGCCAAGGACGTCCTGGCGGCGGAGGTCGCCCCGGCGGCTGGAATGAGGGCGGCGGCTACGGTGGCGGCGGAGGTCGTCCTGGCGGGTGGAACGAGAGCGGTGGAGGTCGTCCTGGCGGTGGAGGTCGTCCTGGCGGCTGGAACGAGGGCAGCGGATACGGCGGTGGTGGTCGTCCCGGAGGCTGGAGTGAGAGTGGCGGCTACGGCGGCGGAGGGCGTCCCGGTGGAGGTCGCCCAGGTGGCTGGAATGAGGGTGGAGGCTATGGCGGTGGAGGCCGTCCTGGCAGCGGGGGTCGTCCTGGCGGCTGGAACCAGGGGGGAGGCTACGGTGGCAGCCAAGGTCGCCCCGGCGGTGGGGTTTATCGGCCTGCTGAGTACGGCGGAGGCGGCTACGGACAAGGCGGGTATGGTGGCGGGCCTGGGATGGGGAAGGTCTGTTATAACTTCGCCGGTAGGCCATACGTTTACACAGGCCGAGGCCGCTGTCCGATCAGCTAGGAGCCCGCGCGAAAGACGGGCCCGAGGGCCACGATGTAACAGCGAAGCGTGAGTAGTCGAAGCCGGTTGAAGGGCTTAGCGGCCGGCATGTGCTAGCTGCAGAAGGCTGTGGGCGGTGCAGAGCATCGCCCACTGGCCTGGGACCTGATCGAGCCTCCGTCCGAATGCCTCTTGTTCAGCTATGCGCCATCAGCAGACCTTCGCTCTTGTGCGGCGGCAGGCCCGCTGTTGTTTCGTAAGCAGACTTGCCTGCGGAGGTGTGGCTTCCAAGCGTTCAAACTCGCGGCTGAACGATAGGCCGGCGACAGGATCTGCGGCCTGGATGAGGCTGCTTTGTGGCTCCGCTCGACCTGGGTCGAGACGACGTCAGCATGACATTCGGGGCTACCGAAGCCGAGCCGCTCGCGGTCCGACAAGTAACGTCACGCCGCCCCGAATCGGTGCGTCGCTTTTCCAAGCCTCCGGACGGCCAGCTTGCCGACAGTCTTATTGGCCTGGAATGACTGAGAATGGGTCGAAAGCTTCCGGTTCGAAGGAGCTGACACAGCTGAGAGCGGACATGGTGCTCGAGCCGCTTCCGACACACAGCCCGCTTCAACCTCAACCCGAGGCTCCTCATACCAAGTCAATCCTAGTCCCGGCGGCACCGTTGAGCAGACGTCTGAGATGGAACTCGGCTAGGCGGTCGTCAGATTTGAGCCCGACAAGAGCGGCGAAAGCGGGCATCGCACCGGGATCGCCAGCCTCCAGCTTGCTGAAAGCTCTGCCATAGTTGATCGTGGCCTGCTCGCCACAGGCTTCCTCCGTTAGTGGTTCGAAGGCGCGGATGGCGTCTGATTTTCCCCTTAGGACGAGGTCGCCTACCGGACGGCCGCAGAAGCGGATCATTTGATCCGCTACCGCCCGGCTAATACAGATGCGTGTGCCGAGTTGCTTGTTTGCTGCCTCGAGCCGGGCTGCTGTGTTTATGGTGTCACCATAAGCCGTGTAGTCGAAGAATCGGCCGCCGCCGAAACTGCCGACGATCGCTGGCCCGGCATGGACGCCGATGCGGGTTTCACCAAGTTTCACCCCGCGCTCGAACCAGCGCGCCCTGAGAGCCTCCGCGACCTTATCGAGATCAAGTGCGCAGGCTACGGCACGATCGGCATGGTCCGGCTGGTCGCTTGGCGCGCCGAAGAGTACGTGAATCGCGTCGCCGACGATCTTCGCGACCGTTCCATCATAGGCGAAGACGACATTTGTCAGCTCGGCTAGGTACTCGTTGAGCAATTCGGCGAGCAGCGCCGCCTCAAGGCTCTCCACGAGGGACGTGAAGCCAGTGATGTCGGTGAAAAGCGAGGCGACCTCGCGCCGCTCTCCGGCGATGCCGAGAATCGAGCCGTCACCCGCGAGTTGCTGCGCGAGGTTGGGCGAGAAGTAGCGCAACAGGCTGGCGTGCGCGCGCTCGGCCTCTAATTGCCGCCGCCGCGCCTGACGCAGCACCTCAATGTGCCTAATCGTCTTCGCAATTGTGGTCTCCAAATCTACGAAGTCGATCGGTTTGGTCAGAAAGTCGAAGGCGCCGCGGTTCATCGCGATGCGGATGTTGGCCATGTCGCCATAGGCCGACACGATCACTGTCGAGAGCTTCTCGTCAGCCTCCTGCAGCTTCGCCAGCAGCGACAGCCCGTCCATGCGCGGCATGTTAATGTCCGACACGACCATGTCGACTCCTGGGTTCTCGGACAGCATCGACAGCGCGTCGATCCCGTCACGGGCGAACAGGAAGCTGATCTGCCCCGCGCCGATCTGCCGGCGAAATTTCTGCAGGACGAGTGCCTCAAGGTCGGGCTCGTCATCGACCACTAGGATATTAGTGGGCATGCCGGGCAGCCAGGAAGCAGAGAGGGGGCTTGGGCGACATTAAACGGCGAGCTCATCCACTCGCGCCACGAAGGACGGGGCGATGTTCAGCCCCATCCGGCCCGCAAACCTGAAATAATGGCACAGGATGATGGCCGTTTTCGTCCCGCTGCTTCCCTGTGCGGCTGTTGAGGTGGCACACGCCATGGTGCCGAGCACGGCGGAGATGACTATCCTATGGAACACCGCTGCTCTCATCGATTTGTTCCTTCGGCGTCGACGCATTCAGGCGGCACGATCGATTTCGGCGAGCCGCCTGTCGACCTCCTGCCGGAGTGCCTCGAAGTCGATCGGCTTCGTCAGGAACCCGGCGGCGCCTGCCTCTGCTGCCTTCCGGCGCGTCTCGGCATCCCCGTATGCTGTGATCATGATCACAGGCACGTCCGGATGCGCGGCCTTGATCTTCGGCAGAAGCTCAAGCCCGGTCGTACCTGGCATGTTGATGTCGGACAGGACGAGGATCAGGCACGTGTCGCCTGACACCGCGATCCGGTCCAGCGCATCCTGGGCCGAGTGGGCGAAGTCCATGACAAAGCGCCGGGAGCGGAGCTCGCGCCGGAATTGTTGGCGGAAGAGATCTGCGACATCAGTTTCATCGTCCACGACTAGGATCAGAAAGCTCATCTCAGAATACCGATCCTGGGCCTGTCCTTTTCGCCGCGGCTGCGCCACTCCGCGGCAGGACGATAGTGAGCTCGGTGAAATCGCCGGGCTCGGTCGCGACCTCAATGGTTCCGCCATGCTGCTTCACCACGATGTCGTAGCTGAGGGAGAGCCCGAGGCCAGTCCCTTCACCCGCGGGCTTCGTGGTGAAGAACGGGTTGAACATCTTGGCCACCACTTCATCCGGGATGCCGGTGCCGTTATCTCGGATTCGGATCTCGACCCTGTCGCCGAGGTTGCGTGTCTTGGCCGCGAGCATCGGGTCGAAAGCTCCGCCCATCTCCGCCTCGCGCTTCGCCGCGGCGTAAAAGCCGTTGCCGATCAGATTGAGTAGGACGCGCGTAATCTCCTGCGGGTAGAGGTCAGCCTCGCCTGCCGCCGGATCCAAGTCTTTCGCGAGCGTCACGTTGAAGCCGGGCTTCGCCGCCCGGGCACCGTGATAGGCGAGATTTATACTCTCCTCAACAAGCGCGTTCACGTCCACCATCTGGTGATCGCCCGACCCCTCGCGCGAGTGCAAGAGCATGTTCTTGACGATCGAGTCCGCGCGCTTGCCGTGCTGGACCACTTTCTCGAGATTGCTCTTTAGCATGCCGGTGAGCTCGTCGAGTTCCTCCCGTACCCATTGGTCGAGCGGTATGGGCGCCAGAACTTCGTTGAGCTCGTCGATCAAGTCCACTGAAAGCGAGGAGAAGTTGTTCACGAAGTTCAACGGGTTCTTGATCTCGTGTGCAATGCCGGCCGTGAGCTGTCCTAGCGAAGCCAGCTTCTCCGACTGAACGAGTCGATCTTGTGCCTTGCGTAGGTTCTCAAGAGATTGGGAAAGATCACGTGTTCGGGCCTGCACCTGCTCGAAGAGCCGAGAGTTCTCGATAGCAATGACTGCCTGGTCGGCGAACGTTTGTACCAACTCGACGTCGCGGCTGCTGAAAGGGCGCGGCTCAGAACGGCTCAAGACGAACACCCCATCGGTGCGCGCTTCCCGCTTGAGGGGCACTCCGAGCAGCGCCTGGGCCATGCCGACACTTACGGGAATAGGATAATCGAGTTCGGGATCTGCGAGCGAATCGGCAATGTGCTCGACCCGTCCCAATGCAGCCACCCGCTGCACGACGTTCGCACGTCCGGGCCATTGAGGGGTCGATCTGAGCAGCGCAAAGTCTGCATCGGAGTAACCGCACGCAGCCATGGCTCGGAAAGCATCGCCCTCGCGAAGGTAGACGAAGCCTCTCGGCGCCTCGCAGAGTTCGCCAGCTGACGAGATTAGCGTGGAAAGCACGGCCTCTAGATCGAAGGCTGAGCGGCTGATAACCTTCAGAACCTCTGACATCGCGGTTTGCTGCTGTAAGGTCGCGCTGAGTTCTTTTGTCCGCTCCTCGACCTTGGCTTCCAGCGTCTCGTAATTCTCCTGGATGCGGCCGGCCATCTGGTTGAACCGATCGGCCAACGTCTCGATCTCGTCGCCGGTGCGGATGGCGATACGCTGCGAGAGGTCGCCGCCGCCGAGCCGCTCGGCGCCCTCTTGCAAGCGGCGAATCGGCACCACCATGCGGCGCGCGAGCACGCTTCCTACCAACGTCGCTAGCAGAAGCCCGAAGCCCAGCAACATCAGCGACTGTGTCAGGGCTCGGTAGACGAGCGCCAGTGCCTCGCTCACGGGCGATTGAACGAATACGAGCCAGCCGACCCGGCCGATGCGTGCATGGGCGGTGAGGACCGGATTGCCGGATAGGTCATCGCTAAGTTCGGTGAGGTGGCCGGCAGGCGGTGCTGCGCTCCCGGTTGCAGGCAGCGTGCGCGCGACCTGAGATAAGCTCGACAGGTCGGTATTCCGCAGCACGAGGCTGAGGTCGGGATGAGCGATGAGGCGGCCGGCGGAAGTGACTACATACGCATAGCCTTTCTCGCCGACCTTGATCCCCGTGATCACGTCCCAGACGAGCTTGAGATTCACCTCAGCGGTCGTGACGCCCGGGTTGCGGCCGGAATGTGCAACCCCAACGGTCATGTAGGGCTCGGACCCGCGCCGGAAGTAGACGGGACCGAACCAGACCTTCTCGGCCACCGCCTGCCTGAAGCGCGGTTCGCCGGAAAAATCCTTGCCGCTGCGGACCTGGTCTGGCTCGAGCCGCGAGACCTTGATCTGCTCCTTGCCGGCTGGATCGAGATAGGAGACCTCGGTGATCGCGGGTGCCTGCCGGAGCAGCCGGATGAAGTCGTAGCTCTGCTGCTCCAGTGGCACGCGTCGCCATTCGGCGCGGGTCGTCCACCCGATCTGGTTCTCGATCTCGGAAATGAATTCGCTTACGCGCTCCGCCGCCGCCTGCGCCTTCTCGCCCTGCACCTGCACTGCGTTCCGTTTGGCTTCCTCGTAGTTCAGCCAAAGGTTCACGCCACCGTTGATGAGAAGGACGAAGGTGACGAGCCCGACCAGCGCGAAAGCAAGCTTGACGGAAAGCGGGACCCGCCAGCGGCCTGCCGCTTTCAAGGGTACGCCAGAGGACGCTGGGGCCGCCTCCGGAACGAGGGCGCCGGCGCTCATTCGATTACCTCGTCGGCGCGGGCGAGGAAGGTAGGTGGAATCTCGAGCTTGATCGCTCTCGCCGCGTTGAGGTTCAGGACCAGCCCGTGCTTGGTTGGGGCCTGCACTGGGAGGTTTCCAGGCTTTTCGCCCGCAAGGATCCGGGCCACATAGGGACCGGCACGCCTAAACAACTCCAAGGCATCGAACCCATAGGCCGCGAGGCCACCGTCCCTGGCGTGAAACGCGAAGGGGTAGATCGCGGGCAGGAGATGTCGCTCAGCCAATGCGAAGATGCTTCGACGCTCGACCGAGTTGATCGGGTTCGGCAACACGACCAGCGCGCCGCCCCCACCGGAAGCGAATCCCTCGATCCCGGTTTGAATTTCGGCTGGGTTCCGGGCGTGGATCAGCTGCACGTGCAGTGCTAAACGCCCCGCTGCCGCCTCGGTCCCGCGCAGTAGGGTCAGGAAGCCGGCGGCCTCAGGATCATGCAGCACGCCCACGCGCGTGAGCTGGGGCGTCATGGCTTTCAGACTCTCGAGCCACTTGCCGCCGATCTCTGGTTCGAAGCTGCTGAACCCGGTGATGTTGCCGCCAGGACGTGCCAAGCTTTCAACGAAACCGGCGCCAACTGGATTGGTGACCACGACGAAGACAATCGGGATCGTGCGCGTCAAGGTCCGCAGCGCGGCGAGTCCCGGTGTGCCGTTGACGAGGACCACGTCAGGCGCTTGCGCAACAAGCGCCCGGGCTTCACGTGCGGCGCGTTCGGAATCGCCCGCGAGCCACCGCACGTCGAGCGAGAGATTGCGGCTTTCGACCCAACCAGCCTCGCGCAAACTGTCGCGAAACGCAGTCAAACGGCTCCGCCCCTCATCATCCCCCTCCCGATACGACATCAGCACCCCGATGCGCCGGGTTGTGCCCTCCGCATGGACCATCGCGGGCCAGGTCGCAGCCGCAGCCCCGATGCCGGCCAGAGCATCCCGTCTCCTCATCCGATCACCTCGTTGGCGCCGGCAAGAATGGACATCCGAATCATCAGGCTGAGTTCGCGGGTCGTTCGGTTGTTTACGAGCAGCTCGTAGGAGATCGGCGCCTGGACCGGGAGCACCGGCGCCCTACGCCGCCAGATCGTTGTATCTATGAAGCCAACTCGTTTTTCGTTCGCGTTTCCCGGATGGTCGGGGCTACTTCGGCACCCAGCAGTTCGATCGAGCGCCGCATCGCTGCCGGTTCGAGAGAAGCCGTGCTCATTTGGAATGTGATGCGCGAAACGCCGCCGAGCGCCTGATCGGCGTGGAGCATCTTAGCCACGACTGTCGCCGGTTCGCCAATCAGGAACGCGCCATCCGGGCTTGCCATGGCTTCGAACTGCTGCCGCGTCGGCGGCGGCCAACCGCGCTCCCGCCCGACGATCCCTGTCAGATGAGCCCAGCCGGGGAAAAACGCATCCTTGGCAGCTGCGTCGGTCTCGCCGACGAATCCCATCGCATGGACGCCCACCGTCAACCTGTCGGGGCTGTGTCCGGCACGGATGCCGGTTTCGCGATAGAGGTCGACGAGCGGACGAAAGCGTTCGAACGTCCCACCAATGATTGCAATCATCAATGGAAGGCCGAGCGCGCCGGCGCGCGCAAACGATTGTGGCGTTCCACCGACGCCGACCCATAGAGGGAGCCGCGGCTGATGCGGGCGTGGGAAGATTCCCTGCCCCTGGAGCGCCGGACGGAAGCGGCCCTCCCATGTGAGATGGGTCGTCTCGCCGAGCTTCAGAAACAGATCGAGTTTTTCCGCGAAGAGTTCATCATAGGCCCGTGTGTCCAAGCCGAAGAGCGGAAAGGCCTCACCGAACGATCCTCGACCGACGACGATCTCGGCGCGACCCTTTGCAATGAGATCGAGGGTCGCGAATTCCTGAAAGACCCGAACGGGGTCAGCGGCACTCAGCACCGTCACCGCGCTCGTCAGGCGGATCCGGCTCGTGCGGGCGGCAGCTGCGGCCAGGATGATCGCGGGCGCGGAATCGAGGAACTCCGCGCGATGGTGTTCGCCGATGCCGAACACATCGAGGCCGGCCCGGTCAGCGACTTCAACCTCTTCGATGAGGTCAGCCATGCGACCGGCCGCGGACGGGAAGCGGCCCGTGGCCGGATCGGGGAGGATGGCTGCAAAACTATCGACGCCAATTTCCATGTGAGATCCCTGTTGAGTTGCTGCTGTGGATCGGCGGAGGTGTCACGGTCAGAATCGGTAATTCGCCATCGCCCCGATCATCCCGATCGTCCGCGCAGGCCCCGTCTCGCGGATGAACGTCCCGGGCTCGAACGCGCTTGCCGACACCGTTAGGTTCAGTTCCGGCGTGGCCTGCCACGCCGTGGTGAGTTCGATCTGCGTGCCGATGAAGCGTGCGTCGCTGCCCTCGCCGCCGCGCACGAGGACGCCGGGGATCGCGTAGATGCCGTCGCCTGTGCTCTGTCGCCAATAGGCGGCACCCGTCAGCGAGACGGCGAGGTCGTCGAGGGGGCTCACCGTGACGGTGGGCCGGAGGTGGATCAGGTTGCGCGGGCCGATCGGCGAGAGCGCGCCAAAATACTTGCCCCTCGGAAACAGCGGATTGAAGGTCCCCAGCTTCGGGTCGTTGCGATCAGCATCCCCCGAGATCACGTCGGCGGTGAGACTGAGGGCGGGTTGCAGCGGCACATCAAGGAAACGGCGGCCTATTTCGCCGCCCACGCCCCAGGCCGCGATCGGATGGCCAGAGAAGCGTCCGCCCTGGAGCACCGCCTCGGCATTCAAGAACCAGGCGCCGGTGTCACCGAAGAACCTTGTGCCGTAGGTATGGACCGTCGCCCTGCCAGCACCCTGGTCGAACACCGCGTTGCGGTCCTCCAGCCCCAGATAATAGGCGTCGAACCCGGTCGCCCGTTCCTGGCTCAGCCATTGCATCGCATAGAGGCCCCAGACCGCCCTCTGACGGGAGGCGCGATCGTCGAAATCACCGGAAAAGGCGTCGACCGGCCGGAAGGTTAAGGCGGTCAGCTGGCCGCTCTCGCCCGTCAGCGTGGCGTCGATGCCCTCAAAGGCCTGAGGGACGTTGGGGCCGTAGCGCGTGTCAATCAGGCGTCCAGCGCCGAGCGACACGAGCTTGCGTACCGCCGATAGCCGCAGCGTGAGGCGCTCGCTGGCCCGCATCTGAGCCTCAACGAAACCCTGCAGCATGTCCGCGCCCGTCGTATCGATGGGGCGCGGCGGGCGGTCGGCGCCGGTGATCGCGGAGAAGATCGGCTGCACGAAGATCCGCAGTGTTCCCGTGTGCAGGTCGGCATAGGGCATCACGCGCTGCCAGACGAAGGAATCGTTGCGCGCCGATCCCCAGTTGACGTTGGCATAGCCCTCGTAACGGGTGCGGATCTCCACGCCGGTCGAGAGATAGATCGAGCCATCCTCGCTCAGCGGGATGTACTTGAACCGCTCCGTCCAGCCGCCCGTGCGCCTCGCCGGATTGGCGAGGTAGGACCAGTCCTCCGGATAGCGCTCGATGGTAAGCGTCGGCGCCCGCGCGACGCTGGTCGAGAGCTGAGCCTCGGCCGCGGCGGGGATCGTAGCGAGCGCCGCCGCAACGAACAGGCTCGATGCTCTCATCGATCACCCTGTCGAGCGCGGCGGTCGTTTTCCGATTAGCCTACGGCCTTCGGCACGGGCGTGGCGAGCAGCTGCTGCTCCCAAAGATAGGCGATGCCGCTGCCGGCAGCGTGCTGCTTGAGCACCTCGGTGAGCCCAACGGCGGTGTCCAAGCGGGCCCAGTCGCGCTGCCACTCGGCCGCCAGCGCCAGCCAAGTCATCATGTTCACGCCGGCTCGGATCATGCGCTGAATGGCCACTTCGTGGGCCTCGACAGAGACGGCACCCGACGCATCGGTGATCACCGTCACATCCCAGCCCTCACCCGCGGCCTGGATCGCCGGCATCGCCACGCAGATTTCGGTCCACAGCCCGGCGATGATCAGCTGCTTGCGACCCGTCGCCTTGACGGCGTTGACGGCCTTCGGATCCTCCCAGGTGTTGATGAACGTGCGGTCGATCACCTCCTGGCCTGGGAACACGTCGGTCACCTGCGGGAAGATGAGGCCGCCGCGCTCCGCGACGACGCTCGTCAGGATGGTGGGCACGCCGAACACCTTCGCCGACTTGGCCAGGGCGGTCGTGTTGTTCACGACCATGTGCGGATCGTGGCTGTTCAGGTTCGCGAGCTGGTAAGGTTGGTGGTCGATCAGGACAAGGACCGAGTCCTCGGGGCGAAGAAGAGAGTCGAGTCCGTTCCGAAAAGCCATGTCCGAGATCAACCTCCGTTGGCAGGGCCCGCGGCGCGCCTTGCATCAACCGCCACGTTGACAGGTCGGACAGTGTCAGTTCCGATGTTCGCACGGTAGACCGGTATCCGGCTACACCGTGTCGCGAAACGAGGAACGGCATCTTGGAGATCGAGGACCTGCGCACCTTCGTCGAGGTCGCCGACACCGGAGGCGTCTCGGCCGCAGCGCGTCGCCTCGGCGTGTCGAAGTCCATCGTCAGCCGCAGGCTTATGCGGCTTGAGGCCGATCTCGGTGTCCAGCTTCTCGCCCGCAACACGCACGGCGCTTCGCTGACGGAGGCCGGGACCACGTTCCGGGACTACGCGGCACGGGTCTGCGCCGAGATCGACGTCGCCAGGGAGACGGTCTCACCCGGGGGCGACCTCCGGGGCCGACTGCGCGTGGCCATGCCGCTGACGTTCGGCCCAACCCATTTTGCGCCCGTGATCGCGGCGATGGCACGGCGCCACCCGCTGCTCCACATCCAGGCGAGCTACGGCGACCGCTTCGTTGACCTCGTCGCGGAGGGGTTCGATTGCGCGATCCGGGTCGGGTACCTCACGGACTCGAACTTGGTCGCGAGAAGGGTCGGACCGATCTATGGGAACTTCGTCGCGAGCCCGGACTATGTCAGGGCGCACGGCTCGCCGGAGACGCCTGAGGACCTTGCCGGCCATCAGGCGCTCATGCAGGGGACCGAGACCTGGCAGTACACGGACGGCGACGAGATCAGGACGTTCCGTCCGCAGGGCCGCTTCAAGGCGGACAACGGCGTCGCCCTCGCGGCGGCGGCCGCGGCGGGTCTCGGCATCGCTTGGCTGCCCGACTGCATCACCTATGAGGACGTCGCCTCGGGCAGGCTCGTGCGGGTCATGACGCGTCACCCGCCGCCTCCGGCGGCGGCCTACGTCGTTCGGCCGCCCGGCCCTCATGCCTCGCGCAAGGTGCGGGTGCTAACCGAGCTGCTGATCGAGCATTTCGAGAGCGCGCCGGAGCTTTGGGGCCTGGACGACGCATTGCCCGGGTCTCGCTCCTGACGGGCGGCGTTCCACATCCTGCGACACGGTTCTACGTCCTGCGTGACTACCCGCGCCACGCGGTCGCGGGCTAGACGGTACGCCAGGCTTTTGCCGGAAAGATCCGTCCACGCCGCTCCGCATCGAGAGGTTGAGGTCATGAGCTGGAACCCGGCCCTGGAACCGGGCTGTCCCGATGATGTGGGCGTCGACGCGATCGAGACGCTCATCGTGCCCCGTGCGCGCGACCTCGGCGGCTTCGAGGTTCGGCGCGCCTTGCCGGCGCCGAACCGGCAGATGGTCGGGCCGTTCATCTTCTTCGACCAGGCCGGGCCCGCCGAACTCCTGACGGGCCAGGGCGTCGACGTCCGGCCGCACCCGCATATCGGTCTCGGCACCGTCACCTACCTCTTCCGCGGTGATTTCCATCACCGCGACAGCACCGGGGCCGACCAGGTCATCCGTCCCGGCGCACTGAACTGGATGGTGGCGGGACGCGGCGTCACCCATTCGGAACGCACCACGGCAACGGCGCGTAGCGGCCCCCACAGCCTGTTCGGGATCCAGACCTGGATCGCCTTGCCCGAGAGCCACGAGGACGTGGCACCGAGCTTCGAGCACCACGGCAAGGAGGCGCTGCCGGTCATCGAGGATCGGGGTGTCTCCCTGCGCCTGATCCTGGGGTCCGCCTATGGAAAGGCCGCCCCAGCGACGATGTTCTCCGAGACCTTCTATGCCGACGTGAGGCTGGAGCCGGGGAGCCGCCTGCCGTTGCCGGACGACCATGAGGACCGGGGCATCTACGTCGTCGAGGGCTCGATCTCGGTCGCCGGCCGTGACTACGCGGCGGCGCAGATGATGGTCTTTCGCCCCGGCGACAGGATTACCGTGGCCGCGGGCGAGCGTGGCGCGCGGCTGATGATCCTGGGCGGTGCGACGCTAGCGGGACCACGCTACATCTGGTGGAACTTCGTTGCCTCCTCCAAGGAGCGCATCGAGGCGGCGAAGGCCGAATGGCGCGCGCAGAACTGGGGCCAAGGGCGCTTCGACCTGCCGGCCAATGACCGGGATGAGCACATTCCGCTCCCGGCTTGAGGGGCGCCGACAAGGTGATGGCGCGGCGTCCGGCCGCGCAGTCCGAGACGGCAGGCGCGACGCATATGCGAAGGCGCGATGGAGAACGCCGCATGAGCAACAGGTGGCCCCACCTCGACTATCTCGGTTGGCGCGAGACCTGTTCGGCCCTGCACCTCTACCTGCAGATCGCCGGCAAATACCGGCTGGCGCATAGCCCGTGGCTCAACCACTCCTGGAACGCCACCTTCTACGTCACGCCTCGTGGCCTCTCCTCCTCACCCATCCCTGATGGGCCGGGGATCGAGATCCTATTCGACCTTCACGAGCACAGGGTCGTCGGCACGAATGGTGACGGCCGCCAGGCGTCGTTCGCGCTCGGCCCGTCCACGGTCGCGACGTTCCATGCCGATTTCGTCCGCTTGGTGTCTGACCTCGGCGGTACGCCCACCTTCGACGGACAGCCGAACGAGGTGCCCTTCCCGATGCCCTTTCGCGAAGATCATCGCGACCGGCCCTGGGATCGCGACGCCGTACAGCGCTTCCATCAGGCATTGATGGCTGTCGACCGGGTGTTCAAGGCGTTCCGGACCTCCTTCCTCGGCAAGTCCAGCCCAGTCCACCTGTTCTGGGGCGCTCTCGACTTGGCCGTAACCCGCTTCTCGGGCCGGCGAGCACCGCTCCATCGCGGCAGCATCCCAGCGCTTCCGGACGACGTGGCGCGGGAAGCCTACGACCGCGAGGTTGCCTCGGTGGGCTTCTGGCCGGGTGGCGGCGGCCTCGACTATCCCGCCTTCTACGCCTACGCCTACCCGGCGCCGAGCGGCTTTCGCAGTGCATCAGTTCGGCCCGATGCCGCCTTCTGGCTCGAAGAACTGGGCGAGTTCGTTCTGCCCTACGACGCTGTGCAATCGGCCGCCGATCCCGACGAGGCTCTCACGGCGTTTCTCGTCTCCACCTACGAGGCCGCCGCCGACCGGGGAGGATGGGATCGCGATCTGCTGGAATGCGTGCCTGGTCGGTCTCGCCGGGTTCGGGCGCCGGACGCTGAGCAATCTGACGAAGCATCACGGGCGACCGACGTGACGGTCGAACGGGAGGAAGGCGCAACGAAGGGGCGCTACCGGATCGTCGTCGAGGGTATCGAGGCCGAGATGACCTACACCCGCTCCAGCGAGAAACTGATCATTATCGACTCTACCAACGTCCCGGCCGCCCTGCGAGGTCGCAGGATCGGCGAGCAGATGGTTCGCCGCGCAGTCGAGGATGCCCGGCGTGATGGGGTCGCCATCATCCCGCTCTGTCCGTTCGCGAAGGCGCAGATCGAGCGCCGCCCGGAATGGCAGGACGTACTGCGTCGAGCATAGACCGTTGACAGCATTGGACGACGATCAGATCGGCGTCGATATTGCCAAACGGGAGATAACGAAGCTTGTTCGAGTTCGCCCAATCGTCGCAGAGGGCTGCCATCGGCAAACCATGCTGACCGGACGGCGACGATGTACCCTGAGTGGCAGCAACGTCCGCGGCCGTAGGACGTCTCGTATGCACTCCCGGATCACCTCCGGATCGTAGCCGGTCAGGAACACGAACGGCACGCCCCGCTCTCCGAGCGTCTGGGTGATCTCGGACCGTTGCCCCGCCGCCGAGATTGAGATCCAAAACAGCTTGGGTCGGCGTCCCGTCTTTCAGCCTAGTGGACTTCGCAAGCGATGGGGTGGACGTGGCTGATCGATACGGGCCCGGTCCCTATCCCGACCTCGACTTTCACACTCCTCGGGTATTGGGCCGCAAATGTGCCCGTACCAAATGATGTCGTGGCCGCCGCTGCTAGGTCTGCTTGCTCCTACTGAGCAGACTTCTGAGCCGGCACGCCTGAACGTCCGCTAGGGGTCAGGAGTTCGCATGCCAGTTGGTCGGCTGTGCGCCGATTTTGTTCTCTAATGGGTCAATGGGTGGCAGCTCGGTCCAGAGCGTTCGACGCTTTCGGGTGCCTGCGTTCTCTACGTGCTCGTGCGGCACTTGATGGGGTTAGCTGGGTACAGAGCGGCTCGGTTGAAAGCGCAGTCGGCGCGAGGCCGCATGCTACAGAATCGGCGCCATCGTCTGCTCCCTCCCTCGGGCGTCGCTCCCGCTCGGGAGCTCGGTTCGGCCTCCTGTTCGGTGATGTCAGCCGCTAGGCAGGTTTGAACTCGCTGCCCTGCCGCAGCATCGCGTGCATGATGATCGCCAGCCGACGCGCGAGAGCGATGCGCGCCTTGCGCATCGTCGAGCGCTTCGCAATGGCCAGAGCCCAAGCCTTGAGCTTCAGAGGCTGCCTGCAGCGCGTCAGCATCACGTTGGCGGCTTCGTACAGGAGCGTTCTGACCCGTCGGTCGCCGCACTTCGAGATGCTGCCGGTGTAGTCGACCTCGCCCGATTGGTAACGCCGTGGGACGAGACCGAGATACGGCCCGACGTCGCGAGAGCGCTTGAAGCGCTCAGGATCGTCGATGGCTGCCGTGAAGGCGAGCGCGGTGAGTTGACCTACGCCCGGGATCGTCATCAAGCGGCGACAAGCCTCTGAGGCTCGGACCATCCGCTTGATATCTGCGTCGATGGCGGCGACAGCCGCCAGCACGGCAGCTCGCGCTCCGATCAGGCCGCGCATGGCGGCAGACAGCCCAGTGATCCCTTCGCTCGAACGCAGAGCCTGCTCGATGAACGCAGGGCTGAGCGCCCGCGGCAGTCGCACCCCGAACACGACGGCAAGGCCGCGGATCTGGTTCTCCAACGTGACCCGCTGGCCCACCAGCTTCTTGCGTGCGATGATCAACGACCTCACGGCGTGTGCCGGCAACGACTTCACGTGCACCGACTTGAAGAAGCCCGTTCGTGCCAGGTGAGCGAGACCGCGCGCATCGTTGCGGTCGGTCTTGTGCGTCGTGAGCGACTTTAAGGCTTGGTAAGCCTGCCGGCTCTCGACGCAGACGACCGGCACACCATGGTCGGCCAAGCCGTGGAACAGCATCGGAGCCATCCGGCCTGTCTCGAACACAACCCGACGGCAGGCGGGCGTCTTCTTGAGTTCCTGCGCGATGTCTGCAGGCGTAGAGGCCACCTTCGCCTGATGGGTAATTACTCCGTCGCGGTCGAGCACGCAGACGTGCGTCTCCTCCATCGAGACATCCAGGCCAGCGAAATACTCCATGATCAGCCTCCTCTTCCAACAGCAGAGCCGATCCTAACGACTTCCGCAGAAGAGCTGCCGCCCATTACCCGATGTTGAAAAACTCAGGCTCTGCACTTCGCGCGTCATCTCGGGCTGAGAATTAGAAATGATTTTTCTCTACATGACGATGTATCCCCGTCTACGACGGCGGCTTATGATCGCCTCGGTAGAAAGATTTTCTACGCCTTGCGCAGGTCGTGGTGCCGCCTAAGACCGGTCCCGAGTTTTTCAACGAAATCCGCCACAAGCCGACGTTCATTCTTGAGCCGCAGCAAGTCCGCTATTCAGACACGAGGAGACCTTCGTGACGGATCGCGAAGTCCTACAGAGTGGAACTCTTCAACGGACGAGCCTCGCCAGCTCCCGTAACGAATGCTGCGCCCCTCCCCCCGCATCAGCTCAGGCTCTACGCGCCAAGCCGAGACTGCGTGCCTCTTCGACCATGGCTTCGAGCGGGGCCACACCATCACCATCACGGCTACTGACCGCAACACGACGAAAGGGGACGACTGCTGCCCCGCGATTCGCATGATCCGGAGGAGTGCGGAGCTTCTTGCAAACGGGCGCCGGAACTTTTGCCGAACTACGCCGTCCCGATCCTCCTGACCGCTCCTCCATTTGTTTGGAAAGCTGGCGAACCAGATCCCGGCCTCGCGCGACCAACGAATGTCGGAACCGCACCGCGCGGCCCGAGCCATTCAGAGGATTGCCGCCATGACCCGGACCAAGATCATCGCCGCCCTTTGCACCGTTGGCCTGGTTCTCGGAGCAGGCTCCACCGAGGCGAAGCCCTTCCACGGGCACGGTCACAGCCACGGCTTCGGCCACGGGGGCGCCGTCCTAGGCGGCCTTGCGCTCGGGGCCGTGGTGGTCGGCAGCGCAATCGCCGCCACCTCCGACGAGACCTACGAGTGCATCGTCAAGGTCCGGCGGACCTACGACGGCTTCGGCAACGTCTATGTTCGCCGGGTACGGGTCTGCGAATGAGACACGGCGTTCGCCGTCAGAACTGCGCGGCTCTGAGTGTCCAGTCCGCGTAGACTGAGTTTGGTCGCTCATCTACAGTCAGGACGCTGCGCGCCGGCTCGGGCGAGCGGTCGCGGGAGCCCGTGCTGCGATGCGGAGTGCCTTCGTTCGGTTCATGCTCGGATGGCTCTGCCGCGTCCTGACCGCGGCGGTGCTCCTCTTCTCCGCTTGCCTCATCGCTCATGCGCAGATGCGCGGCCCGGCCGGGTCCGGTGCCGGAGCCCCCTACGGTGGCGGCGGTTACGGAGGGGGCGGCTACGGTGGCGGCTACCGCGGTGGCCCGATGATCGGCCTGCCGGGCATGATCGGCGTCATCCCGCGCCTGATCCCGCGACAGCCGGTTGAAGAAGTCGAGGACGAGGAGCCGCCGCGGCGGCCGGTCCGACAACCGGAGTACGAGGACGAGCCTCCGGCATACCGGCCGAGGCCACGTCCCCGGCCACAGGCCCCGTCGCCCGTTCATCGTGCGGAGCCTGCACCGGCACCGCGTCCCAAGCAGGCCACACCCGTTCGCGAATCTTCGCCCAAGGTTACGCAAAGGCCGGAGCGCTCGAAGCCAATCGCGACACCCGCCGCCAAGCCGCAACCGCCGAAGCCTGCACTCGCCAAAGCACCGCCTCCGCCGCGTCGGCAGGCGCCCGTTTCCGCACCAGTCCCGGCCGTAAGCCAACCGAGCCTCGCGGGCCCGGGCGAGGTTCCCGGCGAGGTCCTGTTCGTCCTCAAGGCGGAGGTGTCCGCCGGGAGCCTGCCCGAGATCCTGCGCCGCGAGCGCCTCTCGCTGATCTCCACGGACACCTTCACGCTGGTGCCGGTGACCGTGCACCGAGCCCGCTTCCGTGACCGTCGATCGGTTGCGGAGGTGGTCGCCGCCCTGTCGCGCGACCCTCGCGTCGCCTCGGCGCAGGCAAACCACGTCTACGCGCTCGTCGGAGAGGCCATGCCGGTCCTCGCCGGCGCACAGTACGTCGTGGGCAAGCTCCGCCTGAAGGAGGCGCACGCCTCGGTCACGGGCAAGGACGTGACCGTCGCCGTGATCGATTCCGACGTCGACCTGGGGCATCCCTCGCTGCAGGGTGCCGTCACGGACCGGCACGACGCGCTGGACGGCGGCAAGGCGGCGGCCGCCCACCCGCACGGGACAGCCATCGCGGGCATCGTCGGCGCCCGCGCCCAACTGGCCAGCGCAGCACCGGAGGCCAGCCTCCTCGTGGTGCGCGCCTTCTCGGGCGAGACGCGAGCCGGGGCCCAAGGCACTACGCTGCACGTCCTGCGAGCCCTGGATTGGTCCGGGAAAATGGGCGCGCGAGTGGTCAACATGAGCTTCGCCGGTTCTTGGGACGCGGCGCTCTCCGAGTTCCTGGCCGCCGGAACCGGACGCGGCGTTGTCTACGTGGCCGCGGCTGGCAACGCCGGCCCGACCTCGCCGCCACTGTTCCCGGCAGCCGACCCGAACGTCATCGCCGTGACCGCGACGGACGCTGAGGACAGGCTCTTCCCGGCGGCCAACCGCGGCTCGTACCTCTGCGTCGCCGCACCGGGCGTCGACATCCTCGTCGCCGCGCCGAACAACAGATACGGGCTTCTCTCAGGCACCTCGATGGCCGCCGCGCAGGTCAGCGGTGTGGTTGCCCTGATGCTGCAGGCGAGACCTGACCTGAAGCCGGCTGAGGTGCGAGCGGCGCTGACGCACAGCGCCCGCGACCTCGGTCCCCCAGGTCCGGACCGTGAGTTCGGCGCCGGCTTCGCCGATGCCGACGGTGCCGTGCGGTTCCTGACAGCACCTATGGCCCCCAAGGAGCCGGACGGAACAATGCCGAGGGGGGCAAGTGCCACCCCCGTCAGCGCCAACTCGCAGCCGTGACGATGGTGACAAGCCGTGACGGCGACAGCCACGGCGCGAAATCCTCATCCGGGATTGAACCACTCGCCTCGCCCACGCGACCTATGAAGGGGCGCGGATGAGCACGCCTTCCGACGAGGATCTGATCCGGCGTATCGCCGGTGGCGACCGGGTGGCAATGCAGGGCCTCTACGCTCGGCACGCGACGACCGTGTTCCGCTTCCTCGTCCGCATGGTGCGCGACCCGAGCCGGGCGGAGGACCTGATGAGCGACGTCTTCTTCGATGTCTGGCAGCAGGCCGGCCGCTTCGAGGGTCGGTCCAGCGTCACGACCTGGATGCTGACCATCGCCCGCTTCAAGGCGCTCTCCAGCCTGCGGCGGCGCCCGCACGAGGAACTGGAACCGGAGCTGGCTGAGGCCATCGAGGACGAGGCCGATACGCCGGAGGTCTCACTGCAGAAGGCGAGCAAGGCCGAGGCCATGCGGCGCTGCCTCGAAGCGTTGTCCCTGGAACACCGCACCGTGATCGACCTCGTCTACTACCACGAGCTCGGCGTCGAGGAGGTGGCGCAGGTCCTCGACATCCCAGCGGGCACCGTGAAGACCCGCCTGTTCCACGCCCGCAAGCGCCTGTCGGACCTGCTGCTGAAGGCAGGCATCGATCGGGGTTGGCCGTGAGGAGGCCGCGATGAGCACGACCGACCCGGAGCGCGACGAGGACGAGCTGCTGCTGCCCTGGCACGCCACCGGCCGTCTCCGTCCGGCGGAGGCCGCCCGCATCGAAGCGGCGCTCGCGCGCGAACCGGAACTCGCGCGCAGGCTCGATCTCGCCCGCGCCGAGCGGGACGGGACCGTGGCGGTGAACGAGGGCCTCGGCGTGCCGTCGATGAAGGCCCGAGACGACCTGTTCGCGCGTATTGACGGGGACCCAGCGGTGCGGGAGCGCGGCTGGCTGCGGCGGATCGGCGAGACGTTGGCGAGCCTGTCGCCACCGATGCTGGCGGGCTCGGCCATCGCCGCTTGCCTCCTACTCCTGCTGCAGGCGGGGCTGCTGACGGGCGCGTGGCTGGGTGGTTTGACGACGACTTACGAGACCGCCTCCCATAACGCGAACGGACCCTCGACAGGCGGCACCTTCTTCCTCGTCGCCTTCGCGCCGGCGGCCACGGCTGCGCAGATTACGGAAGCCCTCGCGGAGACCAGGTTGTCCGTCGTGGACGGGCCTCGTGCCGGTGGCATCTATCGCCTCCGCCTCAGAGAGGCCGCGGACAGGCAGGACAATCCGAGTGCTCTCCTCGACCGGCTGCGCGCGAAGCCCGGCCTCGTCGTTCTCGCAGTGCCCGAGACGGCTCTGGTACGCTGAAGGGAGGAGACCAAGATGCATGTCGCCCTGATCCTCGCGGTTCTCACGCTGGTCGCACCGGCCCAGGCCCAGCCCATGCGCGGCGTGCCGCTTGCGGACGAGGGCTGGTGGGTGGTGCTCGGCTCCTTCGACAACAACGGCGGGACGGGCAGCCGCTCGGCGGATGCCGCGGTCGCCAGGACGCGGCGGCAGGCGCGGTCCTGCGGAGAAAGACCCTTCAATGACGTCTCGGAGAAGTTCTCCGGGTTCGTGCCGGGCTTCGATGTTTCGGTGCTCGGCGCCTACCCAACCCGGGCGCGGGCCGAGGCCGCTTTATCCCGGGTAGGTTCTTGCATACCGGGTGCCTACATCCGCCGTGCGCGGTACGCCGGCGAGTAATGTGCACCGAATTTCCGGCCGGGTTCAGCCCTGCTTCGCACCGCCGCCGGCACGAAGAAGTCACTCGCCTTTTGGAGAATGCGGTCGAAACTCCGCAGGGTCTCCGGCGGGCAGGACGCCGTGTGGGCGTGTCATGCAACTGCGTACGTCCCCGATAAAGTACGCTGCGAGAAATCGTGGGCTCTCGGCCACTCCAGCTTCGACACGGCTGGAGGTTCTCTCGCGTAGCTTGACCTTGTGCTCATCATCTCAGATGTGCGCGGACAGGCACCGCCGCCGGCGGTGTACAGGCCGCGCCTTCCCTTCGTTCAACGATCGCGTGGGTTGGCCGGCATCCCCGAAATGTTTCGCAGGGGCTGCAGCATCTAAGGCCGAGAACGAAGACGTGTGGTTACCGTCTCAACGGAGTCCCAGGACGAGGAACGCACCCGGGTCCGAACGGAGCCAGGTGCGTGAAAGTGATGCTGAGGATCGCCAGATGGTGCAACGCCTCTGTGTTCTGGCGTTGATACGTCAAGTTTCCACGCTCGATGAGGTCGTTAAGCCTGATCAGTGGCAGAACCTGCGCACGACGACATCGCCGAAGTCGTTGATCCAGCGACGGGTGTGGCAGTGCCCCCCATAGTAGATGTTCGAGTAGCCCCAGGGGCTGAAGTGATGATGCCTATGGCCCCAATGGCTGTGCCCGACGTGGCCCGGCCTGTGCCCGGGGAAGGGGCGATGGTTCGGCCCGTGCGCGAAGGCTTCGGTCGCGCCGACCGCGCTGAGGCCGACCAGAAGGACGAGGCTCATCAATTTACGACCGCCAGACATCTTCGTCTCCTGTGTTTGAGGGCTATCAGCGGCCCTCACCTTCATTGGTCGCAGGAGGCGGCAGCACGGTTCAAACTGCTCGAACAAAAAAGGTGATCACACTGCTCGTGACCAAGGGAGCTGCGGCTGGACTATCGTCCCAGGCTGTACGACGACATCCCTCCTGTGCCGCTTGGAATGCTCAACGCGCTCTACCGTGCCGAGGCTGATGGGCTCACCGATCTGCTCGGTGACGTCCCCGAGAGCACGCAGACAAGGCTGGCCGTCTACCTCTACGGCCGCAGCCACACCCACGATCTCAGTCTCCGGATTGCGGCACCTGTGATGGCGCGGCGTTGCGCGATGCGTCTCCGCTCGTCGGTGGCATCCCCAACGAGCGGGCTCGCCAAGTCTCCGGCAACTCGCACCGGTAGCACTGAGACAGCCTTTCTCAGCTGACCTGCGGCTTTTTGCGCTGGAGAAAAGCGGGTTTTTGTCGACGAAACAGACTCTCTTTTAAGACTGAGGCCATCACGATCTCCAGCGGAGGTCGAAATGCAGTCAATACTAACCTGTGTTACGCAGTCCCATGACCTTCGGCTGATGCTTTTAGCAGGCTTTGTGCTACTTAGGCATGAGCACGGTCCAAAATCCCGGAAGCGCTAACAGCTTTGGACGAATCATCAGATCGGCATCGACAGACACTTGATCCGAAGCGGAAAATCGCGAGGCTAGCTGTTGATTGCTGCACCTCCTGGCCAATCGTGGTCCGCCCTCAAAGCTTGGCAAAGAAGCAGGCGGCCGTTCAGTACAGCTCAGTTGATGGGCTCCTCGTGACCCCTTTCGGACCTTCCTCCCTACCTCTTCGGACGTCCGCTCTGAAGGGGAAAGCGGATCTGAAAGCGGCGGCGATAACATCAGCATAACGTGGCCCATTATGCGGACGACATCCACCGAAGTGGAGACTGGCCCTGCCATGGTCCGGAACAGTCGGTGTGCCCGCGGCTTGCCGCTGGAGTGGGCTTCTCGGGATACCGGCTGGATCGCATGCAGGAATATGGAACCTCGTTCGGCATCGGGTTCGTGGCGGGGATGCGCAGCATGTCCGCTTGCGCCGCCCTGACCTGGGCGGCGTCGCAGGGCCGGACGCGCGGTGACCTCATTCCCGGCGGTCCGGGCGCGCGCGCCGTCGCGACGACGGCCGCCGCCGCCGAGATGGCCGGGGACAAGATGCCGTTCGCGCCCGACCGCCGCATCCCGCCCTCGTTTGCGCTCCGGCTCGCCATCGGCGCGGTCGGAGGCTGGGCCTTGGCCGGCCGGCGCGCATCGCCCGAGTACGGCGCCCTGGCCGGCGTAGCTGGCGCGGTCGCCGGCACGCTCCTCGGGCGGGGCGCTCGGGGCGGGGACTCGCGGACATCGGCAGGACGCGCCCGGGGCCTCGCCGAGGACGTCGCCGCCGTCTGCCTCGCCGCGTTGGTGGTCGCATCGGCGGAGACGAAAAGGCGCCGGTCATCGCCTTGAGGCGACCTAGCGCCGGCTCAAGCATATCGAGCAGCGTCGGCTTACCCGGTGGATCACACCGGCTTCGCGCAGCATGCGTTGAAGCCGCATGCTGCGCGTCGAGGGACCCCGAGGGTTGGTTGGTCGCTTAGGCGCCCATGATCGTGGCGGCGATCTCGTTGTGCCGCTCGTCGGCCGCCTTGGCCTCGTCCAGGGAGGTCTGCATCGCCTGCACGATCCCGCTCAGGCCGAGTTGCTCGGCATACGCGCGGATCGTGCCGAAGGCCGCGATCCAGTAGTGCAGCGCCAACTGCCCGTTGGCGATGATGCCGAGGTCGCGCGAGGCGTCGTCGGGCGCCTGCTGGCGGATCTGGCGGCTGACCTCGTAGAGGCCTTCCAGCACTGGGTTCTTCTGCTCGCCGCTGCCGCCCGCCTCCTGCAGGGCTTGGTCGATGCGCTGCGCCCATTGCTGCGAGGTCTGGTTGCCCTGCTCCAGCGCGGCCTTGAGGTCGGGATGGCGGGCGTCGTTCCGGATCTCGTCGGTGGCCTGCGCGGCGACCTTGCCGCCGTTCTTCATGGCGGCGAGCCCTTGGGCCACGAGCGTCTTGAGAGCGTCATTGTTCATCGTCGTCGTCCAGTGGGAGCGTCGGCGCGTGGATTGCGGGCGCCGACATCGAGGAGAACGCCTGGAAAGCAGATCGCAGCCCGCGTGCGACAATTTACATCGGTTTTCTCGTATAGTCGGCTTAATACGACGAACAGAGATGTGGTCTTAGCGCTTGTCCCTGCACATGCCATTCGAGATACTTTATAATGCAATCAAACAAGCGCGGGCCAGAGTGTGGTCGTCGCCGTAAGGGTTGAGGCTAAAATCGGCTTGGCGCGGCGCTTCCGTCGCACGTCCATGTCCGGAACGGAGGTACCCTGTTCAAGTTGGCGGGCGAACCCGACACCAACGAGTGATATGCTGGGTGCGAACGCGATCTGTCGGTGCCGACCGGGTACGGCCGGCAGGAGGCTGACATGAAGCGGTGTGCTGCCCTCGCGCTGGCGACGACGCTGGCCATCGGACCGGCCGTGGCCGACCCGGTGGAGCTCTCGACCTTCCGCGACCTGCCGCGGCCCGAGCCCACCCTGCAGGTCGCGTACGGCGAGGCGCCGGCCCAGGGCATCGACGTCTTCCTACCCGACGGCCCTGGCCCGCACCCGGTCGCGGTCCTCATCCACGGCGGCTGCTGGAGCGCCAGCACCGCCGGTCGCGAGCAGATGCGCCATCTCGGGTCCGAGCTGGCGCGACGTGGCATCGCCGTGTGGAGCATCGGCTACCGCCGCGCCAACGAGGCCGGCGGCGGCTATCCGGGCACCTACCAGGACGTCGCCTCTGCGCTCGACCGGCTCGCAGAGGACGCGCCCACCCACCGGCTTGACCTCTCGCGGGTCGTGCTCGCCGGACACTCGGCAGGTGGTCATCTCGCGCTGTGGGCGACCTCGCGCGGCTCGCTTCCGACCGCGAGTCCCCTGCAGGGGCTGCCCCGGTTCGTGCCGCGCGCCGTGATCAGCCTGGGCGGCGTGGGCGACCTCGCGACGTTCGCGCGGTTCGTCCCGGTGCTGTGCGGCCCCGGCATCGTCGAGCGGCTCGCCCCTTCGGACAAGCTCGCGGAGGTCTCGCCCGCGGCCCTGACGCCGTCGGCCGGGTCGGTCGTGATGGTCAGCGGCGTGATCGACCGGCTGGTGCCGCCCTGGGTCGCCTACGACTATGCCCGCGCCATGCGGGGCAAGTCCGCGACCGTGCCGAGGCTCGTCGACGTCCCGGACGCCGGCCACTTCGACTTGGTCACGCCGCACACCTCGGCTTGGCGCGAAGTCCGCGCCCTCATCGAACAGGCCTTGAGACCCTGATAGGCCCCACGCCTGATCGATCCGGTAGTCGACCGGCCCAACTGAGCCTCGAAGCAAACTGGCACGGCGCGACCACCGGTAAGGGAACGAGCCGATCCGGTGTCCTTCTCCGGATGCCTGCCGGCGGCCTATCCACCACGCGGGGTCGTCGGCCGCCGATGGGTTTTTCGGGCTCCCTCACGCTCGGTTGCCGGCTTGTCGCCCAGGTCGGTCGCCAGGAGCGCTGCCAACAGCGGGCCACCCGGCTGTCCTTCCCTCCCGAAGAGCCGATGCTGGACTTCGATGGCGAGCGGCATGGCCTTTCGCAGCGCGGCGACGCCCGCGTCCGTGACCTCGATGAGCTTCGCGCGCGTGTCCGACGCATGGCGCGACCGGCGGACCATGCCCTTCGCTTCGAGGGCCTTGAGCAGGAGCGACACCTGCATCGGGTGGATGTCGCCGAACCGGGCGAGGTCCGTCTGCGTCACGGCCTCGCCCGACCGCGCCATCCAGGCCGCGAGCGCGAGCGCGGTGAACTGGAGATGCGTGAGGTCGACCGGCTCGAGCGCGCGGTCGACCTCACGCACGTAGCGATGCAGCACCCGCCACAGCACGAAGCCGACGGCGTTCTCCGGGGCGCCGAGCGTCTCGTTGGCGAATAGGTCCGTCAGGGTCTCGGGATCGGCTGCCATGTCCTCTCCTAACACCGGGTCGTGGCCGAGTGCCCTCCCGACCCCAAGCTTGAGATAGTAAACACGTTTACTAAATAGGGTCGACAATGGTTTGAGAGAAGGAGGTCGCCATGGGCGACAGGACACTCGACATCGCCTTCTGGGACTACGACCGCACCCGCCTGCTCACGGACGGCAGCGTTGGCATCGCGGGCGTGGAGCCGCGCTTCCACGGCGCCCGCATCGTCACCGAGATCTTCGAGGGCATGATCCGGGGACGCTACGACGTGTCCGAACTCGGCATGACCTACTTCCTGCGCACCTTCGACGATGAGGGGCGCTCGCCCTTCGTGGCCATCCCGGTGTTCCTCAACCGTGCCTTTCGCCACGGGGCGGTCTACGTGAACAGGGCGAGCGGCATCGCGCGACCGCAGGACCTGGCCGGCAAGCGGATCGGCGAACTCGCGCTCTACGGCCACGATGCCGGCGTGATGGCCAAGGGCGTCCTCTCGGACGAGTTCGCCTGGCGGCCCGAGCAGAGCCGCTGGGTCGTGGGCGGCATCGACTTCCCGATGGAGCCCATCGACTTCGTGGCCCGCACGGTGCCGCCCGGCGTCGAGGTGGAATGGGTCGGCAAGGACGTGGACCTCGGCGACATGCTGGAGGCCGGCGATCTCGACGCGCTGGTCTCGGCCGACGTGCCGGAGGCGGTCCTGTCCGGCTCGCCCAGGGTCGGGCGGCTGTTCGAGGAACACCGTATAGACCGAGAGCAGGTGCAGCGGCTTCTGGGTGACGCTCGAAGAGACGTTCACGACGACGCCGGCCCTGCGCTCGCGAAACTGCGGCAGCACCGCCTGCGTCACGGCAAACGTCCCGAACGTGTTCGTCTCGAAGAGCTCGCGCACGGTGTCCATCGGCGTGCCTTCGAGGGCGTTCAGCCAGCCGATGCCGGCATTGTTGACCAGGACGTCGATGGGTCCCGCGGCCTCGACGGCCTGGCGGATGCTCGCCGCGTCGGTGACGTCGAGGGCGAGCACGCGCAGGCGGTCGGTGGCGGGCAGACCCACCTCGCGCGGCGTGCGCATGGTGGCCACCACGTTCCACCCCCGGTCGATGAAGAGGCGGGCGGTCTCAAGACCGAACCCGGACGAGCAGCCGGTGATCAGGACGGTTTGCATGTCGGCTCCAACAGCTTGTGACAGCCTTTGGATAGATCCGCTCGCCGGGACGGACTACAATCGTACGTCCCGCTTTCGTTAGCGTCAGTCCGGAAATGACCGATCCGCTCGCCGACGTCGTTACACTGCTCCGGCCGAGCGCCGCGTTCTCCAAGTCCGTGAGCGGCTCGGGCCCGTGGCGCGTCCGCCGAGCGGAGCATGGGCGTCCGTTCTACTGCGCCGTCCTTGAGGGATCCTGCGGCCTGGCGGTCCGGGGGCGCGACCGGATGATCCTGGAGCCGGGGGACTTCGTCCTGATCCCGGCGGCGGACACGTTCGAGATGTCGAGCCTCACGCCCCCGACTGAAGGCTTTGAGACACTGCCGGTCGAGGTGGGGCCCGGCGAGTTCCGGATCGGGCATGAGGTTCGGCCGGCGGACATTCGCATGCTCGTGGGCTACTGCACCTTCGGCTCACCCGACGCAGGCCTGCTGGTGTCGCTCCTGCCGAGCCTCGTCCATGTCCGGGGCGAGACCAGGCTGGCCTCCCTCATGCAACTTATCGGAGACGAGGCGCGCCAGCGCAGGCCAGCGCGCGACCTCATCCTGGAGCGGCTGCTGGAGGTCATGCTGATCGAGGCGCTGCGCTCCATGGACGGTCCCGCGACGACGCCGGGCCTCGTGCGGGGGCTGAGCGACGACCGCCTGGCCGCGGCGCTGCGCAGGATGCACGAACGGCCGACCGAAGCCTGGACCGTCGCACGGATGGCGCACGAGGCGGGGCTCTCGCGCTCGGTGTTCTTCGAAAGGTTCGGCCGTGCGGTCGGGGTCGCGCCGATGGAGTACCTTCTCGCGTGGCGGATGGCCCTGGCGAAGGACCTGCTCCGCCGTGAGGGTGGCGGCATCGCCGAGGTGGCCGAACGCGTGGGTTACGGCTCGGCGAGCACGTTCAGCGTGGCGTTCTCCCGCCATGTGGGCCTGCCGCCGGCCGTTTATGCGCAGGAGCAGAGGCAATCGTCAGGTGCGCGGTCCGCCTGACCCGACGCCGGATACTCACCGGTTGACGGTCGGCGGCTAGGACGTCCCGACCAGCGCCGACCTCACTCACTCACGGCACCGGCCGAGGTCCCACACCGTAGCAGACCCACGTCGCCTCATCCGCTACCCGCTACGTCCGGGGTCACATGATCGGCGCACTCGTCCTGGACCTGTTCGGTCGCTTCGCCTCCCTCTGGCGGCTGGACGCTAGGCTTGAGGGAGGCCAAGAGCCTCACGCACCTCGGGCCCGGACATCCCGGTGTCGTAGACGGGCGTACCCATATCGAACTCACGGGAGCGGTCGAGCGGCCCGACGGTCACCGGGTCGAAGCCCGCGTCCGTCACCAGGGCGGCTGCGATCCGCATGACCTCGGCGTCGTCCGAAGCGAGCGGTATCCCGACGCGCGGCCCAGCACGATGGGCCTCGCTCTCCAGCGTGCGATCCCAGACGGTGTTGAAGGCGCGCACGATGTGGACGCCCGGGAACCACTCGCGCAGGTAGGGGCCTGTCCCCCGACCGGACCGCCTGACCTCCTCGGCCATGGCTCCGTCGCGGTTCGGATAGGGGTTCGAGGTGTCGAGGACGACCTTGCCGCCGAGGGTCTCGGCCATCGTGCGCCCGTATTCCGGCAGCGCGAGAAAGGGGACGGACATCAGTACGGCGTCACCGAAGGCGATTGCCTGTTCCGGCGTGCCCGCCCTCGCGCTGCCGCCCGCCTGCTCGACGAGCCCGCCCAGAGTCTGCGGATTACGTGACGAGAACAGAACCTCGTGCCCTGCCCTGGACCAGAGCTTTCCAATGAGGCCGCCGATGCGGCCGCTGCCCACGATACCGATCTTCATGGTTCGTCCTGCGTTTGATTAGGTTGCGCTACGAGAGGGACCGCGTCGGCTGACGCGTCTCGCCGGCATCACGGTCCAGGGAGCCCGCCGGGCGCTCGACATCAGGCCACGAAGCGCACGACGCCGCCGTCCACGCGCAGCGCGGCGCCGCTGGTCGCGGATGCCTGTTCCGAGCAGGCGTAGACGATCATGTTCGCGACCTCGCCGGTAGTGGCGAAGCGCCGGATCAGGGTCGTCGGGCGCAGCGCCTGAAGGAAGCGCTGCTCAGCTTCCTCCACCGTGATGCCGTCCGCCTCGGCCTGCTTCACCATGAACTCGCCGAGGATCTCGGACCGGGTCGGACCAGGGAGCACGGCGTTGACCGTCACGCCTGTGCCCGCCACCGCCTCGGCCAGGCCGCGCGAGACGGCGAGCTGCGCCGTCTTGGTCATGCCGTAGTCGAGCATCTCCTTGGGCGTGTTGACCCCGGACTCGCTGCTGACGAAGACGACGCGTCCCCAGCCCTTGTCGATCATGCGTGGCAGGTAGTGTCGCGACAGGCGGACGCCGCTCATGACGTTGAGCTGGAACAGGCCGAGCCAATCCTCGTCGGGGATGGCCGCGATATCCCGGATGTCCCGGTACTCCCGGAGGTACGCCGTGCCGACGTTGTTCACGAGGATGTCGGCATCCGGCGCCTCCGCGATGAAGGCGTTCGCACCTTCCGCGGTCGACAGATCGGCGGCGATGCCGGAGATGGCACTGTCAGGATATGCCGCGCGCACCTGCCGGACCGCTTCGTCGACACGCTCCTGCCGGCGGCCGTTGACGACAACCGAGGCGCCGGCCTGCGCCAAACCCTCCGCGGTCGCCCGACCGATGCCGGCGGTGGAGCCGGTGACGATGGCCGTGCGGCCGATCAAGTCGATCTTCATGTGTCCGTCCTTCTGGCTCGGCGCCGGTCGTCCCGATGGACGCTGGCGCCCGGTTGTCAGAGCTTGATGCCCGCCGCCGCGAGCGCGCCGTCAATGCGGTCGTCGACCTCGCGCTTCGTCGCGGCCCAGGCCGGGACGGTGGCCAGCAAGCGCTGCTGCCATGCGACCAGGTTCGGGAACTCGTTCAGCGGGATCTTCGTGCGCTCGTTCTGGGAGAACGGACCGGCGACGTCGAAATCGGCCAGCGTCAGCCGGTCGCCGACGATGTAGCTGTGCTTGGCGAGATGCGCGTCCAGCACGGCGGCCGCCGCCCGGAGCTTGTCGGCCGCCAGCTTGACGATGGTCTCGTCGGCAGGCTGGCCCATGAAGCGTTTGGCGAGCACCTCATCGAAGGTGAGCGTCGCGAAGACCCGCCACTGCTCGCCCGACCAGAACATCCACTGCAGGATCTCGAACCGCTCCTGCGTCGTCCGGCCCGCCAAGTCGCTACCCGCTTTCTCGGCGAGATACAGGTTGATCGCCGCGGACTCGTAGAGGACGAATTCGCCGTCCACCATCACGGGCGACAGCCCGTGCGGGTTCATCTCCAGGAACTCGGGCGTGTGGCTCTCGCCCTTGAAGAGATCGATGTCCACGACCTCGATGGCGACGCCCATCGCGGCCGCCGCTGCCGTCACGCGACGCCTGCTGCCCGAACCCGGGTCGCCGTAGATCTTGATAGCCATTGCGAAACACTCCTTCTCTTGGGTGATGGTGTGGGTGGTCAGGCAGGGACGCCGGCGCACAGGCGGTCGAGCACCGGCAGAAGCTCCGACGGGTCGGGACGCTGCGTGTAATCGGGGTTGACCTCGGCGTATGCGATCACGCCGTCCGTCCCGATCACGTAGCGAGCCGGCATCGGCAGGACCCAGGCCGGATCGTCGTTGATCCTGGCGAGGTCGTTGCCGAACTGGCGGTAGACCTCGATCAGGTCGTCCGGCAGCGCGAAGCGCAGGCCGAACCGGGCGGCGACGGCCGTGCCGGGGTCGCTCAGGATCGGGAAGCCGAGCTTGTTGTCGCGCTGCGCCTTGCGGCTGTTCGCCTGCGTCTGAGGAGAGATCGCGACGAGGCTCGCGCCGCGCGCCTCGATCTCCGGCCGAACCTCCTCCAGCGCCTGGAGGTCATAGTTGCAGTAGGGGCACCAGACCCCGCGATAGAAGGTTGCGACCAGCGGCCCCCGCTGGAGCAGCGTTCGCGAGCTGACGCTGTTGCCGTCCGCATCCCTGAGCGTGAACTCGGGCGCTGTGTCGCCGGCCTTAAGCGCGTCGCTCACCCGGTCGCCGTCGATCAGCGCCTGGGTCGCGCGCCGCATTGTGTCGAGCTAGTCACTGGTCGGCACCAGCGGAAAGCGTCCGCTCTCGAAAGCCTCGCGCATGGCGTCGAGCTTGTCCTGAAGCCTCATCGCCGTTCTCCCTGACGCCGTGGCGGCGCCGTGAGCCGGAAGATGGGCTATCCGTACAAATCCGTGTATTCACTCGTTACGAACAACATCTATCCGGATGCCGGATGAGTGACCGCTGGCAGGAAATGGCCGTGTTTGTCCGCGTGGCGGAGACCGGCAGCCTTTCGCGGGCGGGACGCGAACTGATGCTTTCGCAGCCCTCCGTGTCGCGCATCGTCGGTGCGCTGGAGGCGCGGCTGGGCACGACGCTGCTGCTGCGCACCACGCGCAGCATCTCGCTGACGGAAGCCGGCAGCCTGTACCTGGAGCGCGCGAGATCCCTCCTCGCGGAGGTCGAGGAGGCCGAGCAGGCGGCCCGGGGGGTGGACTCACTGCAGGGCATCATCCGCCTCGCGTTGCCGGTGCTCTACGGCTCGCGGGCGGTCATTCCCGCGCTCTCGACGTTCCTGGCCCGGCATCCCGACCTCCGGGTCGAGATCACCATGAGCGATGCGCGCCAGAACCTGATCACGGACGGGGTCGACGTCGCCATCCGCCTGGGCGTCGGGCCGCTGGCGGACTCCACCTTCGGGGCCCGCAGGCTCGCCGTGGTCGAGCGACTGGTCGTTGCGGCGCCCGCCTACCTCTCGGCCCATGGCACGCCCACCAACCCGGGCGAGCTCGCCCAGTACGATTGCATCGTCCAGCACGGCCTGTTCGGTCGCGAGAGCTGGCGCTTCACGCACAACCAGACCGTCACCTCCGTCGATGTGCCCGCGAAGCTCTGGATCAACTCGGCGTCCGGGATCCTGGCCGCCGCGGTGGCAGGGATGGGCATCGCGCTGGCGACCCGCGTCATGGCCGGGGAGGAATTTCGGACCGGCCAGTTGGCCCAGGTGCTCGAAGCCTACCGACTCGATCCGGCCCAGGTCTATGCGATCTTCCCGGCAGGTCCGAGGCCATCGGCGAAGGTCCGGGCTATCGTGGAGCACCTTGGAGCATCGCTTACCCCGGGCTGATCGGCGCCGTGGCCTGGCATCCGAGGAGAGCGACCGGTCGCGCGATGCGTCACAGCGAACAGACACGCACCCATCGGTTTGCCCTGAAACATAACACGTTATATATCGGCCTTATGGAGGTCGACATGGTCGCTGACATTCTCGACGATCTCGGGCCGCTGTTCCTTGGCAGCCGTCTGAAACGGCTGGCCGACCGTTTCCAGGCCGACGCCGCCAGGGTCCTGCGCGACGAGGGGCTCGGCATCCAGCCCGCGCAGTTCCCGCTGCTCGCCGCCCTCGACCGCTACGGTCCCTTGGGCGTCAACGATGCCGCCGCCGCGCTCGGCGTCAGCCAGCCGGCGGTCACCAGGACGGCCGCGAGCCTCGTCGAGCTTGGCCTGGTCGAGGGGACGCGGTCGGGCGCGGACCTGCGCCAGAAGGCGCTGTCGCTCAGCCCGGGCGGACGGGACCTGATGGCGCGCGCAAAGGCCGGCCTCTGGCCGCGGGTCCACGCAGCCGCGACGGACCTGTGCGCCGGCCTGTCCGGCCCCTTGCTGGACCAACTCGCCGCGCTGGAGCGCAGGCTCGACGACGTTCCCTTCGAAAGTCGGGTCCGGCACTCCAAGGGATCGGACCAGGCACGTTCGGGCCTCGCGATCCGCGAGTACACGGACGAGTTGGCGGGGTGCTTCCGTGACATCAACGCGGAGTGGATCGAGGCAATGTTCTCGATGGAGGAGAACGACCGCCGGATCCTGTCCGACCCGCGTGGCCAGATCCTCGACCATGGCGGGATCATCCTGTTCGTGGAGGCGGAAGACCTCGGCATCGTCGGCACCTGCGCGCTGATGAGGGTAGACGAAGGCTGCTTCGAGCTCACCAAGATGGCCGTGTCCGAGCGGGCCCGTGGGCGCAAGGCGGGCGAGCACCTCCTGCGGGCGGTCCTCGACCGCGCGGTGGCCATGGGGATCGGGACGCTCTACCTGCTGACCAACACCAAGTGCGCGGCCGCCGTGCACCTGTACGGGAAGGTCGGGTTCAGACACGACGCGGAGGTCATGGACCGGTTCGGCCGGCGCTATGCCCGCTGCAACGTGGCCATGCGCTATCCCTTGTGAGATCGTCCGCCCGAGCAGCGCCGGATGCCGAACGAGCAGGTCATCGACTGCCGCGACATGCGCGCCTACGAGGCACTCACGCGCAGTCTGTTCGCCGAGAACGAACTCGTCGACTACTATCGCACCGACGTCGCCCTGGACCGCGTGAAGGTCGATACGGCGCCCGTCGTCGGCTGGCCCGCCGGCGGAGCAGTGCCTCGTCATGGAGGTCGCAATGACGGCAGGCTTGGGGACGTAGGCGGGGAACCGGCCGTACATGCTCGAACTTCCACATCATCCGCCCGTCACGGCGGCGTGGATGGTGGGAACGCGTAGTCCGACCGGTGGCCGACGAGACCGAGCAGTTCAGTGCGACGCAGCGGGAGGCCGGCGACGGAGCGCCCGGAGCGATCGCGGCCTTTCCCTACGACCGGATGACCGTGGAGCGCTTTCGGGCGGCGTTCCCTCGTGCGCGCTGGCGCGAGGACCTGGGCGCTTGGTTCGTGCCCGGCGCCACGGCGGCGCGGCGCCTCAACGCCTGGTCAAGCCGCGAGTGGACGGGCGTCCTGGCCCATGCCGACGATCGCGGCCGGGATGCCTTTGTCTTCGAGCCGCTCGTGAGCCGCTACCTGGAGGTCGCGGACGACCTGGTGGTTCGGACGCCGTATTCGCGTGCCGTGGTCGCCGAACTACGGCAGGTGCCTTGGGCGCGCTGGGACCCGGCCTCGAAGGCGTGGCGCGTGCCCTTCCGGTCACTGGAGGAGTTGCGCCGCCGCTGGCCGGCTATCGAGGACGCTGCCCGCCGGGCCGAACCCGAGGAGCGTCGGAAGCGCGAGGCCAGCCGCAGGGCTGCCCCCGAGCACGCGGACAGGCTGGCAGAGGCCGCCGAACGTCGGCGCAACCGCTACCCCGTGCCCGAGGACGCGCTGCCGCCGCTGGGGCGCGTGCTGCAGACCCATGCAGGATGCGTGGTGTTCGAGGTAGTCACCGGCGAGGTCGTCGAGCCTGAGGTCGCGGCCCGCTTCTACCCGGGCGTTGCGGCTGGGGCCGGCACGCTGGTCGGGGCGATTCGGCGCAGGCCTACGCACGACGAGTTGGTCCGGGCTTGGCCCGCGCGGGAGGAAGCAGGCCCGGCAGAGACCGAGCGCGGCTGGTGGCAGCCGACCATCAAGGTCCTGCGCGAGGAACGGCGCAGGGCAGCGTCCACGGAGCGGGCACGTGCTACACGTCGGAGCGCTCAACGTGGATCGCACGCGGTAACATAACGCGTGTAGGTAGAGGGTCAGTTGGTACGCGACACCGAGGCGCTGCGCTGCCGCGGCTGAAGTCGCCAGGCCGCTCGCCCTTACGCGGCGGCGAGCGGGTCTCGTCCCCCGAAGGGATGCCGGTCCCGAAGCGCGGCCAGGGCCTCGTCGGCTGCCCGTTCGCCGCTGTCGAGGGCCCCGTGCGCGGTCGTGAAGTCGAAGGGGTGCGTCGCCTCGCCCGCGAAGAAGAGCCGGTCCTCGAACGGTTGCGCCAGGCGTGCGCGCGCCTGAGATTGGCTTGGCAGGGCACAGCTATACGCGCCGCCGATGGATGCCATCCGGCTCCACGACGTCGCCGCGAGCGGACGGACGGCCGAGGCCACCTCGCTCCCGAACAGGGCAACCAACTGAGCGGACACGTATGCGAAGCCGGCGGCCGGGCCCTCCTCCTCCAGGATGCGAGCTCCGTCGCCACCGAGGAACGCCTCGATGATCGGCCAGCCGTTGGGCCGGATCGAGTAGGAGGCAGACCTCGGGTCGCGCAGGTTGCCGTAGGCGTGCGTGTTCGGCTCGAACGCGGCATCGCGCCCGATGACCAAGAAGACCTTCTCGTTGCGCCCGAGCGGCAGCGCCGCGGCCGCCTCGCGCCAGGGTTCGGTCCCGGAAGGTAGGCGGATCGCGTCGCCGGCCAGGACAGCGGTCGAGACCGTGAGGATGGCGGCCCCGGCGCGGACGGTGCCGGCCCGCGTCGAGACCGCGACGCCATCCGCCGTCAGGTCGATCCGATCGACGGGGGTGGCCAAGCGCAGTGACGTCGAGGTTGGCAGACTGGCGGCGACCAGGGTGCCGTAGCCGAGAGGCACGTTCCAGTTCCGATTGGTCGAGGCCGTGTCGTAGGCCATGTAGTCGGTGGCGGAAATTTCCTCGGGCGCGACCCCGCTCATGAAGCCGGCGAAGGCGCGCACGTAGTCATTCCAGGCGCCGCCGGGCTCAAGGGCATCACTGGCCCGGTCGCTGCCCGCTGCGACGACGCGAAGCCGCTCCTCCCAGTCGCCGAACGCCCTCTGCGCCGCCTCCTGCTCGTCCTCGTCCTTGACGATGCCGGGGTGCGCCTTGGTCCAAGGAGGGTCACTGCGGTCGACCGTGAACCCTGACGCCTCGGCAATGGCAACCCAAGCGTTGCGGTCGCCCGAGTGGAGCCATTCGCAGCCGAGGTCGAGTGGATACCCAGCGAGATCCTGCGTTAATGCGCGCCCTCCGAGGCGCGACGACGCCTCAAGCAGCAGCGCCGCCCTGTTGTGCGCCGCCAGCCGCCGTGCAGCGCCTATGCCAGCGGCGCCTCCGCCTACGATGATGACGTCGAACTCGTTGCCCATGCGGTGAAGGTGAGATCGGGCATCGAGCGGGACAAGCGCCGTGGCCCTCAAGACTGGGGCACCAGCGGAGCCGGCTGAAGCGGCCGGTCGTTGTCGACACCGGCCCATACGCCTGCGTGCGCCACCTGATGTACGGCTTCGCCCTTCTGATGCTGGCGGGGACGCCGCTCCTCCCCGGCTCGCTCTGGGGCTTGACATGGCTCACCGTGATGGTTTCGCCGCTCGTCGCCCGCACCCTCTCAGAGGAGGCGGCCCTGCGGAAGGCTCTCGCCGGCTACGAGGACTACACCCGCAGGGTGCGCCGCCGGTTGGTCCCCGGGATCTGGTAGCGACGGAGTTGGACGCTCCTCGTCGGTGCCGCGGCGACGACGGCTCATGACGGAGCCCGCCGGTCGGTGTAACTGAGCCCTTCCCACCCTCCGCCCGACGACACCATTGACTAAAGGACCGACCGTGGCCGACGCCCAGGCTCACCTGTTTCGGGAAAGCCTGCTCGCCGGCGGCGCCTGCGGCCGGCTCGTCGCGGCACGGGACTGGTCCTGCACCTCGCTCGGCCCCGTCGAGGCTTGGTCCCAGAGCCTCCGGACCATGACCGCGATGCTGCTCCGCTCGCCGGTGCCCATGGTGATGCTCTGGGGCGAGGACGGCGTCATGCTCTACAACGACGCCTACTCCGTCTTCGCGGGCGGGCGGCACCCCGAGTTGCTGGGCTCCAGGGTGCGGGAGGGCTGGCCCGAGGTCGCCGACTTCAACGACAACGTCGTGCGGGTCGGCCTGGCCGGGGGGACGCTCTCGTACAAGGACAAGGAGCTCACGCTCTTCCGATACGGTCGTCCCGAGCAGGTCTGGATGGACCTCGACTACTCGCCGGTAATCGACGAGAGCGGCCGACCGGCGGGCGTGCTCTGCGTCCTGGCGGAGACGACAGAGCGGGTCGCGGGCGAGCGCGGGCTGAAGGAGAGCGAGGCGCGCTTCCGGCTCATGGCTGACGCCGTCCCGCAGATCGTCTGGATCACCGACGCCGAGGGCCGCAACGAGTTCTTCAACCGGCACTGGTCGGACTACACCGGCGCTTCCTACGAGCCGACCACCGCCACGGAGGTCGCCGCCACCCACGTGCATCCGGATGACGCCGAGGCCACCATGGCCGCGTTCGACGCGGCCCGGCGGTCGGGCGGCACCTTCCTCGTCGAGCACCGCATCCGCGCGGCATCGGGGGCCTACCGCTGGTTCCTCGTTCGCGCCGAGCCCTACCGCGACCCGGCGTCCGGCGAGGTCGTGCGTTGGTTCGGGGCCTCGGTCGACATCCACGACCGCAAGCTGGCGGAGGAGGCCCTGCGGGCGCTCAACGCCGACCTCGAACGGCAGGTTGTCGAGCGCTCGCGCGAGCGCGGCCTCGTCTGGCAGCACAGCCTCGACATGCTGTCCGTCATCGACATGGGCACGGCCACCTTCGACGCGGTCAACCCGGCTTGGTCGGCGGCGCTCAGCTGGTCGGCGGGCGAGATCGAGGGCCGCTCCTACGCCGACTTCGTGCATCCGGACGATGCCGGGGCGAGCGCCGCGGCGTTCGCCCAGGTGCGGCAGGGCAACCCCGTGATGCGCTTCGAGAACCGCTACCGCGCGCGTGACGGCGGCTGGCGCTGGCTCTCATGGGCGGCCGTGCCGGACGGCGGCAAGCTCTACTCGATCACCCGCGACGTCACCGAGGAGAAGGCGCGCCGGGCCGAGCTGGAGGCCGCCCAGGAGGCGCTGCGCCAGAGCCAGAAGATGGAGGCGATGGGCCAGCTCACCGGCGGTGTCGCCCACGACTTCAACAACCTGCTCACCCCCATCGTCGGCTCGCTCGACATGCTGCAGCGCCGGGGCCTGGGCGGCGAGCGCGAGCAGCGCCTGATCGCGGGGGCTATGCAATCGGCCGAGCGCGCCAAGACGCTGGTGCAGCGCCTCCTCGCCTTCGCGCGGCGGCAGCCGCTGCAATCGGTCCCGGTCGACGTCGCTAGGCTAGTGTCGGGCATGGGCGACCTCGTGTCGAGCACGACCGGCCCGCAGATCAAGGTCGTGGTCGAGGCGAGCGAGGCGCTGTCGCCCGCGCTGGCCGACCCGAACCAGCTGGAGATGGCGCTCTTGAACCTGAGCGTGAACGCCCGGGACGCGATGCCCGAGGGCGGCACGCTTCGGATCTCGGCCAGCGCCGAGACGGTCGGGGCCCGTCACCGCTCGAAGCTGCGGCCGGGCGACTACATTTGCCTTTCAGTCGCCGATACCGGCGCCGGCATGGACGCGGCGACGCTGGCGCGAGCGGTCGAGCCTTTCTTCTCGACCAAGGGCGTCGGTAAGGGCACCGGTCTCGGTCTCTCGATGGTGCACGGCCTCGCTTCCCAGCTTGGGGGCGCGCTGACCATCCGGAGCAAGCCGGGGCTTGGCACCAACGTCGAGCTCTGGCTGCCCCGTACCGCCCTGGCGCCGGAGGCCGCGCAGGTGGCGGCCGAGTCCGCCGAGGCGCCGCGAACGCGCGGGACGGCGCTGCTGGTCGACGACGAGGAGCTCGTGCGCATGAGCACGGCGGACATGCTGGGCGAGCTCGGCTACGCGGTCATCGAGGCGGCATCGGGCGAGGAGGCGATGCGGTTGGTCGACGGCGGGCGACGCTTCGACCTGCTGGTGACCGACCACCTCATGCCCGGCATCACCGGCACCGACCTGGCGCGGGCGGTCCGGAGCGACCGCCCCGGCGTGCCCGTGCTCTTGGTCTCCGGTTACGCGGAGAGCGACGGGGTCGAGCCCGACCTGCCGCGGCTGACCAAGCCGTTCCGCAAGGACGAGCTCGCCGCGAGCCTCGCCCGGCTGGCGAACACCTGACCGAGCAGGACCGACGTTGTTCTCGATCTGGGGCCGAAGTCGGCTCGCTGGCCTTTCACGGACGCGTGTGCGACCCTGGCAGCCTTCCCATGACACAGCCTGACCAGCCCCCCGCGACCGTCGACCTGGCCTCGTGCGACCGCGAGCCCATCCACATCCTGGGCTCGGTCCAGCCGTTCGGCTTTCTCCTCGCCGTCTCGCCCGACTGGATCGTCACCCGCGTCAGCGAGAACGCGCCGGCCTGGCTCGGGCGCCCGGTCGAGGACCTGCTCGGCCTGCCGCTCGACGCGTTCGTCGACGCCGAGGCTATCCACCGGCTGCGCGGCCACCTGCAGACGCTGCGCGGGCCGGACGCCGTCGACCGCATCTTCGCCGTGCGGCTGCTCCCTGACCAGCCGCCCTTCGACGTGGCGCTGCACCTGTCCGGCCCGGCCATCGTCATTGAGGCCGAGCCGAGCGAGCCCGAGCACCTCAGCGCGGGCAACCTCGTGCGCAGCATGGTCGGCCGCCTGCAGCAAACCGCGGGCTACGACCCGCTCTGCCGCGAGGCCGCCCGCCAGATGCGCGCGCTCACCGGCTTCGACCGCGTCATGGTCTATCGCTTCGCGCCCGACGGCCACGGCGAGGTCATCGCCGAGGCCGCACGCTCCGGCCTCGACCGCTACCTCGGCCTGCACTACCCGGTCTCCGACATCCCGAAACAGGCCCGCGCCCTCTACGAGCGCAACTGGCTGCGCATCATCGCCGACGTCGGCGCCCCGGCCGCCGCGGTCCTGCCGCCGCGCGACCCCGAAGGCGAGCCGCTCGACCTGTCGCTCTCGACGCTGCGGGCGGTCTCGCCCATCCACATCGAGTACCTGCGCAACATGGGCGTGGCCGCCTCCCTGTCGGTCTCGATCCTGCGCAACGGCCGGCTCTGGGGCCTGTTCGCCTGCCACCACATGGAGCCGCGCCACATCTCCCTGGAGCGGCGCACCGCCGCCGAGCTGTTCGGGCAGATGTTCTCCTGGATCCTGGAGAGCCGGCAGCGCGAGGAGGAGGCCGCCCAGGAGGCGCGCTCACGCGAGATCCACAACCGGCTGATGGGCGCGCTCGCCTCCGGCGTCACCGGCTTGGAGAGCCTGCCCGACTTCGTCGAGGAACTCGCCGCCATCGTGCCGAGCGACGGGATCGGCCTCTGGGTCGACGGCACGGTCTCCCTGCACGGCGCGACCCCGACCGCCGAGGAGTTCGCCGGGCTCGTGCGCTTCCTCAACCGCACCGCGGCGAGCCGCGTCTACGCGGTCGACGAGATCGGGCGGGCGCACGAGCCCGGCCGCGACTTCACGGAGCGCGCCGCCGGCATGCTCGCCGTGCCGGTCTCGCGCACGCCGCGCGACTTCCTGGTCTTCTTCCGGCGCGAGGTCGCGCGGACCGTGACCTGGGCCGGCAACCCGGAGAAGCCGGCGGGCCTCGGCCCGAACGGGGTGCGGCTCACCCCGCGCAAGAGCTTCGAGGCCTGGACCGAGACCGTGCGCGGGCGCTCGCTGCCCTGGTCCGAGGTCGAGCTCCGCACCGCGGAGGCGCTGCGCGTCACCTTGCTTGAGGTGATCCTGCGCCTGTCCGATTCGGCCGAGCGCGAGCGCAAGGAGGCGCAGGAGCGGCAGGAGTTGCTCATCGCCGAGCTGAACCACCGCGTGCGCAACATCCTCAACCTCATCCGGGGCGTGGTCACGCAGAGCCGCGCCAACGTGGACCGGCCCGAGGATTTCACCGCCGTCGTCGGCGAGCGCATCCAGGCGCTGGCCCGCGCCCACGACCAGGTCACGAGCTCGAACTGGGGGCCGGGGTCGCTGCGCGACCTCGTGCTCCTTGAGGCCGGGGCCTACCTCGGGAGGAAGGCCGACCGTGTCGTGCTCGACGGTGTCGACGTCCTGCTGGAGCCGCAGGCGTTCACGACCGTGGCCCTCGTCATCCACGAGTTGATGACGAACTCGGCGAAGTACGGCGCCCTCTGCGACAGCGCCGGCCGGATCGACGTCCGCTGGGAACGCGACGCCCTCGACCACCTCGTCATCCATTGGCGGGAGAGCGGCGGCCCGGTGGTGCGTGCGCCGACCCGGCGCGGCTTCGGCACCACCATCATCGAGCGCTCCATCCCCTACGAGCTCAAGGGCGAGGCGGAGGTGCGCTACGAGCTCACCGGGCTGCGGGCGCGCTTCGTGGTGCCGCCGGCCTATGTCCGCGCCGCTCCCCCGAAGCAAGCCCAACCGGCTTCTCGCGAGCCGTCGCCCGCGACCCGCCTCGACGGCACGGTGCTGGTGGTCGAGGACAACATGATCATCGCGCTGGAGGCCGAGGAGGTGCTCACCGCCCTGGGCGCGAGCGCGGTCGACATGGCGGCCTCGGTCCGTGAGGCGCTGCGCCTGATCGAGGCGTCGCGGCCTGACCGGGCGGTGCTCGACGTCAACCTGGGCTCCGAGACGAGCGTGCCGGTGGCGCGCCGGCTCGCCGAGCTCGGCATCCCCTTCGCCTTCGCGACGGGCTACGGCGAGAGCTTCAAGGTGCCGCCCGACCTGGGCGACGTCCCGGTGGTGAAGAAACCCTACGGCGCCGACGAGCTGCTGCGCGCCTTCCCCTGACGAACGGACACATGGCGGGAGCGCCCTGGGGTCGTCTTGCGTCTCTGTAGGCGCTCGGTCGAGGCCGGTCGTGGACGGGTCGCGGACCACGCAAAGGAGCGGTCGCGCGACTTCTGCCGGGCCGGGGCCAGGATCTCCGATGGCCCTGACCGGTCAGCCGATGGCGCCGGTGTTCATGCCCTTCTCGGCGAGCTGCCGGAGGGCCTTCTCCGACTTGGACAGGTCGAGACCCATCCCGGCTTGCACCTCCGGGGCCTTGGTGAACTGAACGTCGGCGTACGAGACGACCTCGACGCGGTTGCCCCAGGGGTCGAGGAAGTCGAGGAAGCTCCCCTCGATCATGCGGGCTCCCGCAGCCTCGGCGAGCGCCTTTGCGCGGGAGCGGTCGTCGACCACCAGGCCGAAGTGACCGTCCGGCCGGTAGTCGGCCGGGCGGGCCGCGGCGGCCGGCGTCTCGGCGAGCGCGAGGAACTGGTCGCCCATGTCGAGGAAGGCCATCTTTTCCGCCCGACCGCGCAGCGTGAACGCGAAGATCGCGCCGTAGAAGGCGAGCGCGGCTTCGAGGTCGCCGACCTCCAGCGCGACGTGGTTCACGCCAACGAGGCGCGGCCTGGGGTCAGTGTCCGGTGGATTGTCCATCGTGCATCCTCCCGTGCGGACCTGCGTGCAGCTGTGACCCAGAGCGAAGGTGGCCTACTTACCGCCGAGGACCTTGTCGGCCTTGGCGTCGACTTTCTTTCTGTCGGCCGTCGAGAGGTTGCCCACCTTCTCCTGCTGGGCAGCGCGGGCCTTGGCGTTCCGGGCGTGCGCCTTGTCCTCCACGGGGTACTTGCGCTCCTCGGGCAAGGCGAACTTGCTCTCGGACAGATCCTGGCGTTCCTCGGTCTTGAGCTTCGACATCGCGGCCTCCGGTTTTTGGAGAGGCCAACGCGGCACTGGGTGCCTTGGTGCCCCTCTCGGCGGGCCAAGGGAACGAGCATCCGTTTCATTCCAGCGCCGTCGTGTGGGCGCTGCCAGCGGCATCGAGCTGGCGAAGGTCCTGCAGCGGCGGCTGCCCGACCTGCCGGTGCTGCTCGCCTCGGGCTACAGCCACGTGCTGGCCCAGGACGGGCTTCACGGCTTCGAGTTGCTGCACAAGCCGTACTCGGCCGACCAGCTCGGGCGCATCCTCGGCAAGGTCGTGCCGCCGCGCACGGCCGCCACGGACGGTCAGGTCGGCGGGACGCAGGATCACGCCGGCTTCCCGTCGGAATCCTCCTGGGATGGAACCACCCGGACGTCTTGAGCCTGTCTGTACGATGGATCGTGCCTGCACCAGCGAGGATGAAGCGGACCGCCTTCGCGCCCTCGAACGATTCCGGTGCCGTGGACCAGCGTTGGCACGTGGTTCACGAGGGCGAGGCACCTCGGTTCTGCCTGACTTGGTCCGAGCAGGGTGGAACGCCCATCCTGAGCCAGCCTACGCGCCGCGGCTTTGGCTCGCGCCTGATCGAGCGCAGCTTCGCGGCCGAGGTCGGCAGCGAGGTCAAGCTCACCCACGCGCCGAGCGGCCTCACGTGCCGCCTGGAGGCGCCGCTCGCCTCCATGCAGGAAGCGCGCGACGAGGCGGTCGCATGACGCGCCAGCCCTAGCCGCCCGCTATCCTAGAGGCAGCACGCGCCGCCTTCTCGTGGGCCTTGGCTTCGGCCTCGTCGGCGGCATCCAGGACGTCGTCCAGGCGCTCGGCCCTGGCCGTCGTCCCGCAGCGCTGACGAAGCTCGTCGAGTTCCTCCTCGGTCAGGCTCTCGATACCGATGTAGCGGTTCTGGGCCGCGCTCGCCCGGATCAGCTCGTCGAGCTTGGCCTGGATGGCCGCCCCGTCGCGGTTCTGCGAGTTCTGGATCAGGAACACCATCAGAAAGGTCACGATGGTGGTGCCGGTGTTGATGACGAGCTGCCAAGTCTCCGAGTACCCGAAGAACGGTCCGCTGACGGCCCAGCCGACGACGATGGCCGCCCCCGCTGCGAAGGCGAGCGGGTGGCCGGCCCACTTGGCGACCTTGCCAGCGAAGGACGTGAAGGCACGGGACAGTGACATGGCGCGGCTCCCGCCTGGGCCTGCCGGCCGAGGGCCGAGTACGGGCGGGCAACGTCGGGTCGCACGAAGGGCTCCGCACCGGACCGGACCGACAGACGTGGCATGTATCCCCTGCAGGACTTCAGGCTATGGCTGGCACGTGTGTAGGGCACGACCCGCATGATACGCGCGGGCCGCCGAACAGGCCCCGTCCCGGCAAACGAACCGGAACCTCGCGGAACGAGCGGCGCTACTGAGGCGATGGACCAACTCGACCAGACCGTGCGCTCGATCCTGGCACGCGCAGCGACCTACAAGCCCGGAACCATCATCCGGGCCGAACGTGTCATGGACGCCTACCTCGACACATTCGAGGGCTATCAGGCGAGGCGGGCCGCGATGGATGCCCTGCTCCGCGAACTCGGCTTGCCGGAGCGCCACGCCCGCAACAGGGGCGGCCTGTTCGAGCTGATCGAACTGCACCTGAGGCGCCGACACGGCGAGCTCACGCGCATGTTCCAGTAGGCGCCGCCCGAGCCCGGCTCGCCCCCCAGCCGACGGCACGGTGCGGGCGGCGGTCAAGGCCGCGAGCCCGGGCCATGGCGCACATGGCCGCTATCCGTAGACTGGCCAAGCTGAAACCGGGACCTGCCTTCGGCCATTGACCTGTCCGTCACCTTCCCGACAGGTCACCGCTTCCGATGCCGAAGAAGCCGCTCTCGCCGACGGCGCCCGTCCTGGTCGTCGAGGACGACGGCCTCGTGCGCATGGTGGCGGTCGACATGCTGGAGGATGCCGGCTTCGATGTCCTGGAGGCTGGCTCGGCCGACGCGGCCTGGACCATCCTCGAACGTACCCTGTCTGTGGGGGCCTTGTTCACCGACATCGACATGCCGGGAACGATGGACGGCCTTACCCTGGCCGGGCGGGTGGCCGAACGCTGGCCCGACATCCGGCTCGTGGTGCCCCCCGGCGGCAAGGACTTGCACGACGCCGGGCTGCCCGACCACGGACGCTTCCTGCTCAAGCTCTACCGGCAGGGAGAGCTCCTGGAAGCCATCGCTGCGGCGGCCTGACCGCGGGTCACGGGCGCAGCGTGCCGGCTCCATGTGCGACGTCCCGACCGGCCCTTCGGCCAAGCGCGGCGACGGGGCGCGGCAACCGGGGACATTATCGCAAGTTAGGCATCGTATGCCCGGCCACGGGCATTCATCGAGCTTCCGAGCCGGGCGACGACGGCTGTTCCTGGAGGGCCGTGTGGCCGTGCGCGACGAGACGGGACCAGGGGCGGCCGACCTCACGCTGCTGCGCGCGGCGGTCGAGGCGTCCGGCGAGGCCATCATCATCACCTCCGCCGAGCTCGACGAGCCGGGGCCGCGCATCGAGTACGCCAACCCGGCCTTCACCCGCATGACAGGCTACGCGGCGGCGGAGGTGCTCGGCCGCTCGCCCCGGCTCCTGCAGGGACCAAAAACCGACCGGGCCGTGCTGGACGAGCTTCGGGCTGCCCTGGAAGCCGGGGAGCCCGCGCATGGCGAGGCGGTCAACTACCGCAAGGACGGCACTCACTACGTGGTCGAGTGGCTGATCACTCCTGTGCGCGAGCCCGACGGACGCATCTCGCACTGGGTCTCGACGCAGCGCGACATCTCCGAGCGGCGCGCGGGCGAGGACCGGCAGGCGCTGCTGGTGCGCGAACTCCATCATCGGGTGAAGAACACCCTCGCCACCGTCCAAGCGGTGATGAATGCGACCGCTCGCTCGGCACTCTCCATTCCCGAGTTTACCCGCGCCCTGTCGGGCCGGATCGCCTCGCTGGCCCGGACCCACGCGCTGATCACCGAGGACCTCTCCCAGGCGGCCTCGTTCGAGAGCCTGCTGCGAGCCGAGCTCGGCCCCTACGACGAGCGCGGGCGGTTGGGCCTGGAAGGTCCCTCGGTCGTGTTACCGTCGGAACTCGCGGTGCCGGTTGGCATGGCACTGCACGAGCTGACCACCAACGCCCTGCAGCACGGGTCCCTGGCCGACCCAAAGGGACGGCTGCAGGTCACTTGGTGGATCGAGGATGGCACGGTAGGCCGGGGCTTGCGCTGGGACTGGGCCGAACACGACGGGCCACCGGCGCCGCTTCCGACGCGCGAGGGCTTCGGTCACCGGCTCCTCAACAAGGTCCTGGCCACGCAGACGGGCGCTGAGGTGGCGGTCGATTTCGCGCCGGACGGGCTGCGGGTGTCGGTCCGCATGCCCCTGCCGGAGCCGCACGCCTGAGGCCCGCCCGCGGCGCGCGGGACAACCTTGCGGTTCAGCCCTTTTTGCCGCCCTTCTCGTGGCGCCCGATCTCGGCTTTGCAGGCCGGCGATAGCTCGGCCATGTTCCTCCGGAAGCACGCCTGGACCTCCGGCCCGTCCGGCGGCAGGTCGCCGCAATAGGTCGCGTAGTCGCCGCTGCAGTGCTGTTTCAGGGCCGCCCGGTCGGCCTCGGCCAGCGAGCCGGCCCGCGTCTCAAGACCGCAAGCCGCGGACGCGAGGGCAAGCACGACAACCAATCGATGGAGCATGAGGCGGCGGTCCCGTCGAGGCGAGAGGCAAGGTGGCTGCTCGGTGACGCCGGCACGGCCGGCGCCACTGTACGGGTCAACTCGCCCGCGGTCGGACGGGTCCGCCCCCTGGCCGGGGCCGGCGTTCCAGGGGCCGGCCGATCTCGCGGATCAGGCATGCCTGAGGTCGTCCGGCACCTTGCCGCCGTTCTCGGCGAGCTTCTGGACCACCTGCTTGTGCAGCCAGACGTTCATCGTGGCCGAATCCTCCTTGTCGCCCGCGTAGTGCAGCTCGTCGGCGAGCTGCTTGCGCGCCTGCAGGCTGCTGTCGAGGTCGAGCAGCTTCAGGAGGTCGACGATGGACCGCTTGTAGTCGAGCGTCTGGCCCTTGCTCGACGCCAGGTCGGCGAGGACCTGGCCGACGTCGACGTTCGCTTGGGCCGAGCCCGCTGCGACCGGGGACGGCGCGCCGCTCATCGACGGGGCGACCGCACTGCTGGCCGAGCCGGTCGGGCCGTCTTCGCCCTGCGCCGCGGCCGACACGCTCGGCGTCTCCGAGGCATGCGGGGCCGCCACCTGGGCGCTCGCGCTGCCGCCGCCGAAGATCTTCGACATGATCGACCCGAAGATGCTCATCCCGTCCTCCGTTCTCATGGAAGCCCTGCCTTGGCCAGGCGCTCGACAACGGAGAGGCGGGCACGGCGTTCCCCGTGGAGACCCCGGCCGCACAGGTCACCGCCCAGGCCTTGGGCGGCGTGGTCGGCAACTCGCTTGTCACGGGCTAAAGTGAGGATGGTGGGTGGTGTGGCGGAACGGCAGCATCCAGGGGACGCAGCGCTGGTAGAGAATGCGTCGCTTCCGGAACCGAGAACGTGACCGTCCTTTCCTCGACCACGCTGCGCCTCGGCGCGGCCCTCCTCGCCGGCCTGCTTGGCCGTCGCCGCGCCCGCCTGGGCCGACAAGGCCTCGTTGACGCAGGACGCGCCGACGGAGGCTGGCGCTGGGAAGAAGGACGGCGAGCCCGACAAGATCGACACCGAGAACCTGTTCGGCTTCACCGAGGGCACCGACGTCGGCAAGAAGGGCGAGCAGGAGGTCCTCGTCGACATCATCGGCCGCTTCAGCAAAAGGCGGGCTGGCCCCGGCCTGTCCGGCTACGCCGCGGCGCAGCCCATCATCAGCTACCAGTACGACCTGACCGACAACTTCAGCATCGAGCCGGGCCTCTGGTTTGACGCCCGCGACAGCCGCAACGTCGCCGGCGTGCCCGACAAGTCCTTCGGCACCTTCAACGGCGGCTCGCTGGAGCTGAAGTACCAGTTCTTCAAGCGCACCGACCAGCGGCCGTTCAGCGTCGCCTTGCAAGTCGAGCCGGAATACGCGCGCATCACGCCCGTCGAGGGTCAGGGCGCGGACGTGTTCAGCGTCGAGACCCGCCTGATCGCCGACGCGCGGCTCCTGCCGGACAAGCTCTGGGCCGGCGTCAACCTGGTCTACGACCCGCAGGTGTCGCGCTTGAAGGGCTCGGGCGAGGTCGACCGGACCTCGATGCTCTCGGTCTCGGGCACGCTGATGGCGAAGGTCGCGGACAACCTCTTCCTCGGCCCGGAGGCCCGGTACATGCGCGCCTACGACGGCGCGTTCCTGAACCGCTTCGACGGCCACGCCGTGTTCGTCGGCCCGGTGCTGCACTACCAGGTGATGGAAAAGGGCTTCCTCACTCTGGCCTACTCGACGCAGGTGTTCGGGCACGACCGCGACCCGGACTTCTCGGACCAGGTGTTCAACCTCAACCAGTTCTCGCGCCACAACTTGCGCGTACGCTTCGGCGTCGAGTTCTGACGGCCGCCGCGCCGCGGAGCCTACCGAAACGCGCGCGGCTGACGCCTGTTCGCAGGCATCCGCCGCGTGGGGTAGGCTCAGCCCTGTCTTAGGCCGCCACCTGCTCCAGGGTCTCGGCGAGCTTGCTGGCGATCTCGTCGCCCTCGTAGATCTCGGACACGGCCTGCTTCAGCTTCTGCTCGTCCTCGGTGCGGCCGAGCGCCTTGGCATAGGCCGCCGCCGAGCCGAAGCCGGCCAGCCCGTAGTGGGACATCCGCTGGTACTGCGCGATGATCTCCACGTCGCGCAACTTGCTGTCGCTCGGCGCCTCCTGGATGCCGTGCTTCTTGGCCTCCGTGACGAGCCCCTCCATGCCCTTGCAGTGCTCGGGCTCGGCCTCGCCGCCGTTCTGCCGGATGAGGTCCTTGAGGATGTCGGTGTGCTTCTGGATGCCGCCGACCGAATGTTCGAGCATCTGCTTGAGCTTGGGATCGGAGACATGGCCGCCCAACTCCTTGATGGTCCTGATCATCTGGTCGTTGGCCGACCAAAGATCCTTCATTTCGTCCAGATAGACTTCCTTGAGGCTGCTCGGTGCTGACATCGATGTCTCCCGTTGGCTGCTCTCCTGGCAACACGACCTTGCTGGCGATGTTCCTGGGCCGTTTGCCGCGTCGGGACCGTACCGCCCTATCCCGACACAGATTCCCACTGGCGGGGCGAGACCTTCTAAACCGGAGGGTGTAAGTTGCCCGAATGGACGGGGACGAGACCGAACTCGACATGGTGAGGCGGCACGTCCGCGAGGGCGCGGGGCACGTCGCCAACCAACGCGCGCTCGTCGCCCATTTGAAAGCGGACAGCCTGCCCGTCGCCGACGCAGAGGCCTTGCTCGCCACCTTTGAGGACATTCAGCGCCAGCACGAGGCGCACCTGGCGCGGATCGAGGCCGGAACGCCGCTCGGTTAAGGGGGCGTCCCCGCCCGACCGGACGGCGCCGCCTCGTCAGGCATCCCGCCCCGGCTGGAGATCGACCACCTTGCCGGCCGGTCACTTCTCGGACGCGTCCACCCGAAGCCCCTCCGCGCCCTTGCGGGCGAGATGCCCGCGGGCACGTGCTCGACCAGCGGCCCTACGTCGACCCTGAAGGTTCACACGACGATGCCGGTCGCCGGCACCGCGAGCGCGGCGTCCGAGGCGTGGACCTTGGCGGCGATGCGCGCGGCCCCCTCCGCGCCGGTGACGGTCCGTCTATCAGCTTCGGCCCGCTTTCGCCGTGCGGGTCGTCCTCAATCCACTCAGCTCAGAACGACCCGCAGCTTGTTCGCCAGCTCGTCCCGCTGGTATGGCTTGCTGAGGAGCGGCAGGTCGGCCGGCACGCCGTGCTCGTCGAGCGCCGTCCCGGTGTAGCCGGAAGTCAGCAGCACCCGGAGGCCGGGCCGCAGGCGCCGGGCCTCGACCGAGAGCTGCACCCCGTTCATGCCGCCGGGCATCACCACATCCGAGAACAGGATGTCGATGCGCTCCGGCCCGCCCAGTCGTTCCAGGGCCTGGGCGGCCTGCGTGGCGGTCAGCGTCCGGTAGCCGAGCTCGCCCAGGCTCTCGACCGCCATCTCCAGCACCGCCGGCTCGTCCTCGACCACCAGTACCACTTCGCCGGAGGCGGCGCGGCGCAGCGGCAGCGTACTATCCAGTCGGCTCTCAACCGCCTTCTCGACCGAGCGCGGCAGGTAAAGCTCGATGGACGTGCCGCTCCCGGCCTCGCTCTTGATCTGCGCGTGGCCGCCGGCCTGCCGTACGAAGCCGTAGACCTGGCTCAAGCCGAGGCCGGTGCCCTTGCCGATGTCCTTGGTGGTGAAGAACGGCTCGAAGGCGCGGGCGCGCGTGCCGGCATCCATGCCGTGGCCGGTGTCCGTGACGGAAACGAGCACGTAGGCCCCGGGCCTTAGGTCGGGCCGGTCCGTGATCTCGTGCGCATCGAGGTGAGCGTTGCAGGTCTTCACGGTCAGCGTGCCGCCACCCGGCATCGCGTCGCGCGCGTTCACCGCGAGGTTCAGCACCGCGCTCTCGAACTGGCCCGGGTCGAGCCGCACCGGGTCGAGGCTCGCGTCGAGGTCGAGCCGCACCTCGACGGTCTCGCCGACCGCTCGCTGCAGGAGCGTCCGGAAATCCTTGAGCAGCCGGTTTGGGTTGACCGTCTCCGGCCGCAGCACCTGCCGACGCGAGAAGGACAGCAGCTTCTCAGTGACCTCGGCGCCGCGCCGCGCCGCCGTCATCGCCGAGGTCGCGAGCCGCTCCACGCGCTGCGCGTTGTCGGGCTTGCGCACGATCATGTCGAGGTTGCCCACGATGATGGTGAGCAGGTTGTTGAAGTCGTGCGCGACGCCACCGGTGAGCTGGCCGATGGCCTCCATCTTCTGCGCCTGGTTGAGCCGGTCCTCGGCCTCGTGCTGCCGGGTCGTGTCCATGACGATACCGGCAATCGTCGTCACTTCCCCTACTCCGTCGAGGTATGCCTTGCCCCGGAGCGCGATCCAGCGGGTGGCGCCGTCGTCGGCCCGTCGGATGCGGCAGTGCAAGTCGATACGCTCCGTGCCGCTCGCCCCATCCAGGGCAATGCGGACAATTCCGCGGTCCTCCGGGACGACGTGCTCCAGGAAGGTCTCGACGTCCCAGCTCGGCAAGGGCTGACCGTAGCCGAAGATCGCGTCGTGCCTCGGGGTGCGGCGCGAGGATCCGGTGCGCAGGTCGAGCTCCCAGTCGCCCATCTCGGCGGCTTCGAGCGCCAGGGCGAGGTTGTCGCGCGCCAGTTGCAGCTCCGCCCGCCGCGTCTCACGCTCCTGGGCCGTCGCCTCGGCCCGGGCGTACAGGAAGTCGACCTCGCGCAGGTAGACTCCGAGCAGGATGAAGCCGGCGACCAGCGCCTCCAGGCGGCCCGCGAACCAGCCGATTGTGCCGCGGGCGGCGCCCGGCAGGGTAACCAGGTTGTCGAACACCAGCAGGAGCAGCGAGACGGCCAGCCAGAGCTGCAGGACGGTGCGGAGCCGCGTGGTCCAACAGAGCACCGCGAGCGCCAGCACCGTCAGGGCGACGATGGCGGGCCCGACGCCCGAGGTGGTGAGCAGCCAATAGTCGTCGCCCTCCACACTCTTCGGCAGCAGGTGGACGTATCGCGTCACGACCACGGCCGTGAGCGCTGCGGCCGCCACGGTTCCAGCGATGGCGAGCAGGCCGACAGGGCCGACGCGCGCCGGTGGCACCGACCGGTCGTGTCCGTCGCCCTCCATGATGGCGTAGGCCAGCGCGAAAAGCGGGGGACCGAGATGCCAGAAGGTCCAGAGCCATGTCGTGGTGTCCGGCCCGGTCCCGAGCAGGCGTCCCTGCGCGAGGACGTTGGGGAACGACAGCATCTGCAGGAGCACGACCAGCGTCACGTACAGGCTGCCGGCCCCGAGCACGAGCAGCGACCCCGAGCGGGTGCGCTGGTACTGGGTGAGGAAGAGGTACGTGGTCAGGCCGTAGACCACGGTCAAGGCCGATTGGTAGACCGGTACGAAGCCCGGCATCGGCGGCATGGGCCGGCTCGCGAACGGAAGCAGTGCAAGCGTGACCGCGCCGAAGGCGAGGCTGACGAGGACGGCGAGCCGGCGTTGGGTCCTGCCGGCCCGGGCGGTGGCGAGGGTTGCGAGCGCGGGGCCCGCGGCGGCCGTGCCCATCGTGTGCTCCGTGACGAAGCGCGATGGCTGACCGTGCCGGTAAGTCGCTCGCGGAGCTCACGAGTACCACGGCTCCGGCCAAGGCGCCATTTGGGTCTACGTTTCCGAGGAAGCTGCACGGACCTTCGGCATGCGCGCCGTGGCCGTGCGCAGGACCTTGCCGACCTCCGCGGCCGAATAGGGCTTGCGCACGAACTCGAAGCCTTGGATCTCCTCCTTGGCCAGGACGTGGCTGTAGCCGGAGGTCAGCACCACCGGCATCTCCGGGTGGATCTCCCGTAGCCGCCTGGCGAGTTCGATCCCACCCATGCCCGGCATCACCACGTCCGAGAACACCGCGTCGAAACGGAAGGGCACTGCCTCGACCTCAGCCAGCGCCGCCTCCGCCGTCTGGGTCAGCACGGTCCCGTAGTCCAAGTCGTGCAGGATCTGCACGCAGAACCGGCCGATCTCAACGTTGTCCTCCACCACCAGGATGCACTGGTCGCCGTCGTCCAGCGGCTGCCCCTCGGGCTCGGGTGCAGGTCTCTCCACGCCCGCTTCGGCTTCGGCTTGTGGCAAGTACAGGGTGAAGGTGCTGCCGCGCCCGACGACGCTGGACACGTCGATGTCGCCGCCCGATTGCTTGGCGAAGCCGATGACCTGGCTCAAGCCCAACCCGGTCCCCTTGCCGATCTCCTTCGTGGTGAAGAACGGCTCGAAGATGCGGGCGACCTGGTCGCGCGGGATGCCGGATCCGGTGTCGGTCACCGCGACCGCCACGAAGGGGCTGGATGACCCCGCGTGTGCCCTGATGGCCGGCTTCGACTGTCCGCAAGCAAGCGCGATGGTCAGGGTGCCCTCGCCTTCCATGGCGTCGCGCGCGTTCACTGCGAGGTTCACCAGCGCCGTCTCGAACTGCACGGCGTCGGCCCGCACGAGGCAAGGGCTCTCGGATAACTGCGTCACGATCCGGATGCGGGCGCCGGTGAGGGAATCGAGCATCCTGGCAATGGCGCGGATGCGCTCGCCGGCATCGAACACCTCGGGCTTGAGGGCCTGACGGCGGGCGAAAGCGAGCAGCTGCGCCGTCAGCTTGGCGGCCCGCTCCACCGTGTCGGTCACCGCGTCGAGGTAGCGCCGTCGCCGTTCCTCCGGCAGGTCGGGCCGCCGCAGGAAGTCGGTAGAGGACCGGATGATGGTGAGCAGGTTGTTGAAGTCGTGCGCGACGCCCCCCGTGAGCTGGCCGATGGCCTCCATCTTCTGCGCCTGAACGAGCGCATCCTGGGCCTCGGCCAGCGCCTGGGTGCGCTCGGTCACCCGCTGCTCCAGGGCCGCGTTCATCCCCTGCAGCGCCTCCCGGAGCTGCCGCTCGACGGTGGCGCGCCGGTCGATGTTGCGGGCCATCCGGATTGCAAGGGCGGCAAGCCAGAGGGTGAGGACGATGACGAGCAGCGCCGTGCCGGTCTCGGCCTCGGTCAGGCCGGCGCGGACCGCATGGAGCTGTAGCCAACCGAGAAGGAGCGGTGCGAGCACCAAGGCCGGCAGGAGGTGGCGCGTCAGGGCCCCTGCCTCGCCGGTGCCGAGGAGGGTGGCGATCCAGGGTCGGTTCGGCCGGCTGAACAGCACGCCGAGGCCGAGGACGCTCAGGGCGGCGGCGGTGACGAGCGCCATGCGGGAGAAGGGTCCGCCCTGATGGAAGGCGCCCAAGCCGTAGGCGTAGCCGAGCCCGCCCACCGCCGCGACGACGAGGCCGCTCAGGGTTGCGAGCAGGCCGGCGTGGCGCAAGCGCCGGGATCGGACGTCCTGGAGGAGGAGCCCCGACGCGAGGGCGAACAGGCTCGTCGCCGTTGCCAAGGCCATGCCGCTGCCGGGCTTGAGCGGGCCGAAGACGAGGCGCTGCGCCCAGTCGTCGAGGCGGAGGTCGCCGGGCGGCACGTACCGCAGGAGCCCTCCGGCGCCGATGGCCGCCGCCCCGGCGGCGAGGAGGCGTCCGGCCCGGCCGGTCGTCGCGGCTGCACCGGCTGCCGTCGCCACCAGGAGCGCCGACCCGAGCAGCAGGACGCCGATGGCGGTGAGCACGACCATCGGCGGCTGCCCGGGGACGATGCGTCTGAGGGTCGGGACGTCGAACCACCAGCCGGCAAGGACGGTCAGGGCGGCGGCGACCCCGAAGACGCCGCTCGCCCGCGCGATCCACCGGGCCCGGAGCACGATCCGCCTCGACTTGGCCTGCTGCGCCGGCACCTGCCGCTCGGGTTCAGCCATTCGACACCTGTTGGACCGGTCGTCGTCCGGCCCCCGGCCCCGTGCGTCCGTCCCCGTCGTGATCCCGCATCGTCACCCAAGCACGCCAACCTTGCCGGGACGGCCTGGCCTGCCGCGGCGAACAGGCCGGGCGAGCCGGTCTCGCCGGTCGAGACTGAACGCGCGAGGCGGTGCGCCGTTCGAAAACGCCCGGGGTGGCGGACGGCGGCCACGCGGGTGCGACACCTGTGCCGCCCTCCCGCGGGGCACGATTGCGTAAAAGGGAGGGGCGTAGCCTACGCCTCCGCTGCCGCCGAGCCCGCCCCTCCTAGTTGGGCGGGTGAGATCCGTCCTTCTGCCCCACGTCGGTTACCTGGTTTGATCACGTCCGCCATCCCCGCGCCTTCCCGTTCGTCGCCTGTCTCGACCTGGATCGGAGCGCGGTCGTGAGCGAGCCCGAGATCGAGCGACTCCAGCGGCGCGAGCGCGAGCTGGAGGCGGAGGTAGCACGCCTTCGTGGCGAGGGCTCCTCGCTTCGGGCCGCCCACTGCGAGGCGATCTTCGACTGCGCAGTCGACTTCGCCATCATCACCACGGACCGGGAAGGAACGGTCACGGCCTGGAACCCTGGGGCCGAGCGCATCCTCGGCTGGTCGGTCGGGGAGATGCTCGGTCAGCCGACCGGGACGTTCTTCACGCCTGAGGACCGGGCGTCGGGACAGCCCGCGGCGGAGATGCGGCGCGCCGCCGAGGCTGGGCGCGCGGCCGACGAGCGATGGCACGTACGCAAGGACGACTCCCGCTTCTGGGCCAGCGGGGAGCTGATGCCTTTGCGCTCGCCCGACGGCACGGACCTGGGCTTCCTCAAGATCCTGCGCGACCGCACCGAAGCCATCGCGCGGGAGGGCGAGACCCGCCGCGTCCGGGACGAGCTCCAGGTCGTCACCGACGCGCTGCCGGTGTTGATCTCCTTCATCGACCGGGATCACGTCTACCGCTTCGTGAACCGCAGGTACGAGACCTGGTTCGACCGGCCGGCGAGCGAGATCCTCGACCGGCCCGTGCGCGAGGTCGTCGGCGAGGAGGTCTACGCCGCCCGCCTGCCCGTCATGGAGCGGGCGCTCGCCGGCGAGGAGATCACCTTCGACGCGGCGATGCCCTACCGGGGCGGCGGCACCCGGGAGGCGGAAATCCGCTACATCCCGCGCCGAACCCCCGACGGGACGGTGGACGGCATCTTCGTGCTCGTCACCGACATCGCAGAACGCCAGCGCGCCCGGGCCGACCTGCAGGAGGCCGAGGACCGCCTCAGGCTGGCGCTGGAGGGGGCCGGCACCGGCATCTACGACTACGACCTCGTCACCGGCACGCTGACCTGGGATGCGCGCACCCGCGCCCTGTTCGGCCTGTCGGCGGACGACCCGGTCTCGTACGAGGACGCCTTCCTGTCCGGCGTGCATCCGGACGACCGCGAACGGGCCGACCAAGCCGTCCAGATGGCCATCGGCTCGCCCGAGGGCTTCGACATCGAGTACCGCGTCCTCGGACGGCGCGACGGCGTCGAGCGCGTGGTCGCCGCCAAGGGCGATACTGTCTACCGGGACGGCAAGCCCGTCCGCTTCGTGGGCACGGTCCGCGACGTGACCGAGGCCCGTACGGCCGAGGCCCAGGCGCGCCGGTTGGCGGCCCTCGTCGAGCAGTCCAGCGATTTCATCGGCCTCGCCGACCTCGACGGCAAGGCCGAGTTCCTGAACGACGCCGGCCGCAGGCTCGTCGGTCTCGCGAGCCTGGAGGAAGCCCGTCGCTACGAGGTGGCTGATTTCTTCGAGCTGGGCGACCGCCCGACGGTGCTCGGGCAGGTGCTCCCGGCGGTTCGCGAGACCGGCTTCTGGGAGGGTGACTTCGCCTTCCGCAACTTCGCGACGGGAGTGGCCGTCCCCGTTCACTACACCCTCTTCCCGGTGCGCGACGCGGGAGGCGAGGTCACCGGCTACGGCACCGTTACCCGCGACCTCACCGAGCGCCGGCGGCAGGAGTCCTTCAGGGACGGCCTGATCACGTTCGGGGACCGCCTGCAGGCTTGCCGCGACACCGCGGGGATGGCGGCCGTCGCGGCCGAGGTCATGGCACGGACCCTCGGTCTCGACCGGGCCGGCTACGGCACGGTCGACGAGACGCTCCGGTACATCGAGATCGAGCGCGACTGGACGGCACCCGGCGTCGCCAGCATCGCGGGCCACCACCGCTTCGACGACTACGGCGAGGTCCGTATCGGCCTGGAGCAAGGCCGCGAGGTGGTCATCACGGACGTGACCGCCGACCCGCGCACCGCCGGGAACCCGGGTCCCTTGCTCGACATCGGCGTCCGCGCCCTGATCAACGTGCCGGTGATGGAGCACGGGCGCGTCGTGGCGGTGTTCTTCCTGCACGACCGCGACGTCCGGGACTGGCGGCCGGACAAGCTCGCCTTCGTCCGCGACATCGCCGAGCGCACCCGGGCGGCCATCGAGCGCTTCCGCGCGGAGGCGAGCCGGCGCGAGAGCGAGGAGCAGTTCCGGGTCTTCGCCCAGGCCATCCCCAATCAGGTCTGGGCCGCGCACCCCGATGGCTCGTTGTACTGGTTCAACGACCAGTTCTACGCCTATTGCGGCGAGCCGACGGGTAGCCTGCTCGGCCCGGATGCCTGGGCCCGCATCGTCCACCCGGACGACGTCCTGCCCGTCGCCGCCGCCTGGGACCATGCCCGTGCGACCGAGACCGTCTACGAGACCGAGTACCGGGTAAGGCGCGCCGACGGCGCCTATCGCTGGTTCTTGGTGCGGGGCGAGCCGGTTCGGGACCCCGCGGGTCGGGTCACCCGCTGGGTTGGCACCAACACCGACATCGAGGACCAGAAACAGGCAACCGCCGAGCTGGCGCGTTTGGCCGGCAACCTGGAGCAGCAGGTCGAGGAGCGCACGCGCGACCGCGACCGCATGTGGCGCCTGTCCTCGGACGTGATGCTGGTGGCGCGGTTCGACGCGACCATCGTGGCGGTGAACCCGGCCTGGACGGCGCTGTTCGGCTGGAGCGAGGCCGAACTCATCGGGCGCTCGTTCATGGACCTTGTGCACCCGGACGACGCGGCCTCGACTGCAGCGGCGGCCGGCGACCTCTCGGATGGCTCCATCATCCCGCGCTTCGAGAACCGCTACCGGCACAAGGACGGGAGCTACCGCTGGCTGTCCTGGACGGCTGTGCCGGACGAAGCGTTCATCCACGCGGTCGGGCGAGACGTCCAGGCCGAGAGAGAGGCCGCCGAGGCGCTCACCAAGACCGAGGAGGCGCTGCGGCAATCCCAAAAGATGGAGGCGGTCGGACAGCTCACCGGTGGCATCGCCCATGATTTCAACAACCTGCTCGCCGGTATCTCCGGCTCCCTGGAGCTGATGCAGACCCGCTTGAGCCAGGGGCGGCTGACCGATCTCGACCGCTACATGACAGCCGCTCAGGGCGCGTCGAAGCGGGCCGCGGCCCTCACGCACCGATTGCTTGCCTTCTCGCGCCGGCAGACGCTGGACCCGAAGCCCACCAACGTGAACGCGCTCGTCCACGGGATGGAGGACCTGATCCGTCGAACCGTGGGCCCGTCCGTGCACATCGAGGTGGTCGGGGCCGCGGGCTTGTGGCCCGCGCTGGTCGACCCGCCGCAGCTTGAGAACGCGCTGCTGAACCTGTGCATCAACGCCCGCGACGCCATGCCCGAAGGCGGCCGCATCACCATAGAGACCGCCAACAAGTGGCTCGACGACCGGGCCGGGCGGGAGCGCGACCTGCCGCCGGGCCAGTACCTCTCGCTCTGTGTCACCGACACCGGCACCGGCATGACGCCCGACGTCATCGCCAAGGCGTTCGACCCCTTCTTCACGACCAAGCCCCTCGGCCAGGGCACCGGGCTGGGCCTCTCCATGATCTACGGGTTCGCCCGGCAGTCGGGCGGGCAGGTGCGGATCTACTCCGAGGTCGGCGAGGGCACCACGATGTGCATCTACCTGCCCCGGCACTACGGCGAGACGGAAGGTGACGAGGGTCTCCCGGACCTTGCCGGCGCCCCCCGCGCCGAGCAGGGTGAGACGGTGCTAATCGTCGACGACGAACCGACGGTGCGGATGCTGGTCACTGAGGTGCTGGAGGATCTGGGCTACACCGCCATCGAGGCCGCCGACAGCGTCGCCGGGTTGAAGGTGCTGCAATCGGACGTGCGCATCGATCTTCTGGTGACGGACGTCGGCCTGCCCGGCGGCATGAACGGGCGTCAGATGGCGGACGCGGGCCGCGTGAAGCGGCCGGACCTGAAGGTGCTGTTCATCACCGGCTACGCGGAGAACGCGGCAGTGGGCAACGGGCACCTCGACCCCGGCATGGCGGTCCTGACGAAGCCCTTCGTGATGGAGGCGCTCGCCTCGCGCATCAAGGAGCTGATCGCCGGCCCCTGACGGTGGAGGGCCGAACGTGGCCGAAGGCCACGGCACGAGGCGCGGACCGGTTACGCCAAGGGTCCACCGCTCCTCGTGGGCGACGGGCCTGGGGGCCAGGGCAGCGCCCATCGGGACCGTGTTTGCCGCGCCAGCCGGAACCGTCGGAGGTCACGCGGCGCTACTAGCGACATGGACAGCCTCGACGACACCGTGCGCACGATCCTCGCCCTCGCGGCTTCCTACAGGCCCGGCACCATCGTGCGGGCGGAGCGGGTCGTGGATGCCTACCTCGACGATTTCGAGGGCTACCGGGGGCGTAGGGCCGCGATGGATGCGCTGCTCCATGAGCTCGCCTTGCCGGAGCGCCGCGCTCGCAATCGAGGCGGCTTGTTCGAGCTGATCGAATTGCACCTCAAGCGCCGGCACGGCCAGATGGCGCACCTGTTCAACTAGAGGCTGTTACGGACCTGGGGCTGCGCCAGTTTCTGGGGGATGCAGTCCCGCCGCGCCTACCCGTCCGATGTCAGCGATGAAGAATGGGCGTTGGTCGCCCCTTATCTGACGCTGCTGCCCGAGACCGCCGCCCAGCGCGAGCACAGCCTGCGGGACGTGTTCAACGGGCTACGCTACGTCGTGCGCTATGGCGTGGCTTGGCGTGCGATGCCCCACGATCTGCCGCCCTGGCACGCCGTGTACGATCAGGCCCAACGCTGGCTCCGGGCCGGCTGCTTCGAGAACCTGGTCCAGGATCTGCGGGCCGTGTTGCGCCTGGCGGCAGGCCGGGCCGAGGAGCCCTCCGCCGTCGTGCTTGATAGCCGCACCTTGCGTTCGACGCCCGAGAGTGGCGCCCGCGCGGCCTGGGACGGACACAAGCGCACCCGTGGCTCGAAGCTGCACGCGGCCGTCGATACGCTCGGCCAAGTGCTGGCGCTGCACGTCACGCCCACCAATGCCGATGACCGCGCTGCTGTAGCGGCCCTGGCCGACGCCGTGCAGGAGGCGACCGGTGACAGCGTCGATCTCGCCTATGTCGCTCAGGGCTACACGGGCGAGCGCGCGGCGAAAGCGGCGGCTGATCACGGCATCGCCCTGGAGGTCGTGAAGTTGCCTGAGGCCAAGCGCGGCTTCGTCTTGCTCCCGCGACGGTGGGTGGTCGAGCGCGCCTTCGCCTGGATGGCCCGCTTCCGCCGCTTGGCCCGCGACTACGAGCGTCTACCTGCCACCTTGGCCGGATTGCACCTCGTCGCCTTCAGCGTCCTGCTTCTCCGCAGGGCTGCCGAATTCACATCAGTCCGTAACAGCCTCTAGGCGTCGAGCAAGCGTCGCTTCGAAGCCGATCCGCGCGTCAACCCCGAAGGTAACGGCGTCGACGGATCGTTACCGTGGCTACGCGGCAAAGGGTGGCGCTCCCGTAGCGACCAGGCACGGGCGTTACCAAACGTTCGTCACGACACGTTCGAGGCCGCCTCTCGTCCGACCCGGGTCACGTCGTATCGTCCATCGGGGAGTTCCGTCAGACCGTGCCGGTTGCGGGTCGTGCGTTCCGCCAGGGCCTTCTTCAGGATTCGGGCATCGATCGGCCGGAATGCCTTCCGGGCCAGCGCCAGGTCGTCCTCCCCGATGGAGGCGAGGAGTTGGTCAAGGCGCTGGGGGCCTTCCGACCGGATCCTCGCGGCGAACCCGCGCATGATCTGCTGCCAGAAGAAGCGTGACGTGGCCGCGCTCGTGCCGCGCTTGCGCCTCCCGGTCGGAGCGTCGGCGGGCGGCGTCCCGGGGCCGGCGTGCAGGGCGGCGATCTCGGTCCTGAGGGCCCGGTTCTCGCGGGCGAGGCAGTCGACGACCTCCTCCAGGTCGGCGATCCGGTCGAGGAGCCCATCGGTGCTGGCCGCGTACGGGAGCTTTGCGGCGAGTGCTCCGTCGGCGTCCGTAGGGGTCCGGCCGGCGCGCATCGCCAGCAAGGCGAAGTCGGCAATTGCCTTCTCCATCGCCTTCGGCAGGTCGAGGGCGGCGAGGCGAGGCTTGTACCGGCGCCGTGCGCGCCAGTCTGCGAAGGGAGCTTGCAGGTCGCGATCGGAGGTGCCCCGGCCCCGGTCGGCCTCCAGCGCCTTCTGGAGGCTCGTGTAGGTGACGGGCTCCCCCTTCTCGACGAGGGCGTCGGCCAGGGCGTCGAACAAGGGCTGGGCGATCATGGCGGCTGGCTCGGGGGCTCGGGCCATCCTCGCCGACGATCCGTGAAGAACCCCTTCCGGTATCGGTGGAACGACGGCGTTACCGCCTTGTGGCGCGCCCGGTCGCTCGGTAACCCTTGGCCCATGACTCGCGTCGGGATCCGAAAACCCTGAGGGCCGGCCGGCTCCCCGGGAGCCGCGATCCTCCCTGCCGTCGGCCGACCCGGCCCGACGTGCGCCACCCTCCCCGCACGGGCGGCCGGTCCCGGCCGCCGACCCAGGCCATGCACGAAAACCTAATCGATGCGGGACATCCTCGCGGGATGCCGATCGCCTACTCCTACATCCGCATGTCACGGCCCGAGCAGATGCGCGGCGACACCCTGTCGGACGGCAACAGCTTCTACTGCTCATGCGAGCGGGTCTTCGACGCCCGGCTCGCGCGAGTGCCGGTGATCGTGCTCTCGAACAACGACGGCTGCGCCATCGCCCGCACCAGCGAGGCCAAGGCGCTAGGCATCCGCATGGGCGAGCCGTACTTCAAGATCCGGGAGATGTGCCGGGCGCAAGGCGTACGGGTCTACTCGTCGAACTACGCCCTCTACGGCGACATGTCGGCCCGGGTGAACGCGGTCTACCGGGGCTTCTCGCCCCGGATCGAGGTCTACTCGATCGACGAGAGCTTCCTCGACCTCTCGGACGTGCGCGCGGGGGACCGGATGACGCTCGCCCGGGACATGCGCGCGACGGTGCGGGCCTGGACAGGCATCCCGACCTGCGTCGGCATCGGCGCGACCAAGACGCTCGCCAAGCCCGCCAACCACGTCGCCAAGACGGTGCCGGAACTCGGCGGCGTCTGCGACCTCACCGACCCGGTGCAGTACGATCACTGGATGGCCCGGATCCCGCCCGACGAGATCTGGGGCGTGGGGCCGGCCAACGCGCGCAAGCTGGAGGCGCTCGGCTGCGAGTGCGTCGCGGACGTGCGCGACCTCGACACCCGGGCAGTGCGCAAGGCCATGACGGTGGTGGGCGAGCGCCTGGTTCAGGAGCTGCGCGGCGTGCCCTGCCTCGACCTGGAGGAGATCGCCCCGACCCGGAAGGGCAGTGCGGTGACCCGGAGCTTCTCCGGCCGGGTCGAGGATCTCGCCACCATGGAGCAGGCGGTCGCCGCGCACGCGACCCGGCTCGGGGAGAAGCTGCGCCACGAGGGACTCGGGACCGATCACGTCACGGTCTTCTTCCACACCTCGGATCACGACCGCGACCGGCCGCAGCGCTCGGTCTCGACGGTGGTGGGTCTGCCCGAGGCCTCGAACGACACCCTGGTGCTGCTGAAGGCGGCGACGCACGGCGTGCGCAAGGTCTGGCGGGACGGCTACCGCTACGCGAAGGCCGGGGTGGTCACGACCGACCTCGTGCCGCTGGCCGCCTCGCAGCGGGCCCTGCCCGGCCTCGGCCGGCTCGACCGGGAACACGGGGCGGCGCTGATGGCGGCGCTCGACGCCTGCAACGGCCGGTTCGGCCGCGGGGCCGTCGTGCCCGCGGCGGCTGGGCTCGTGGCGCGGCGCGACTGGTCGACGAAGTTCGAGATGCGCTCGCCCCGCTACACCACCCGTCTGGACGAATTGCCGGTGATCGCCGCGGCCTGAGTCGGGCCGGGGCCTTCCCGTCGCCGGCTTCGGAGATGGCGACGGAGCTCAAGCCGTCCCATGAGCCTGGTTTCCGCCGAGGGTGGCACGGCCGCCGCGAGCGACCATGGCCGCCGCGATGGCGCAGGCGACGAGCACGAGTGCGCCGAAGGTGAACGTCGTCCGGTAGCCGCCATGGTCGAACAGCAGCCCTCCGAAGGCCGCGCCGCCCGTGATGGCGAGCTGGACCACGGCGACCATGAGCCCGCCACCCGCCTCGGCCTCGTCCGGCAAAGCCTTGCTCACCCAAGTCCACCAGCCGACGGGCGCGGCCGTGCCGATCAGGCCCCATAACGCGAGCAGGACGGCCACCGCCGGCAGGCTCGGGCCCAAGGCGATCAGACCCGCCGCGAGCAGCGCCATCGCCAGCGGCATGGCGACCAGCGCGCTGTGGAACCAGGCCTGTAGGACGCGGCCGATCAGCGACGTCCCGACCAGGCCCGCGACGCCGAGCACCAACAGCAGGGCTGACAGGGTCGAGACGTCGACGCGGGTCACCGTCTCCAGGAACGGCCGCAGGTACGTGAACAGCGCGAACTGGCCCAGGAAGAACAGGGCGGCCGCGGCCATGCCGAGCGGCACCAGCGGCCGTTGCAGGACCTTGAACGTGGCGAAGGCGTCAGCCCGCGTCCGGTTCGGCATCGCCGGCAGGGTGAGGAACAGCCAGGCGAAGGTGATCGCGGCGACCGGCACGACGCAGAAGAAGGCCCCGCGCCAGCCAATGTACTGCCCCAGGAAGCTGCCGAGCGGCGCGGCGATCGTGGTGGCCAGCGCGTTGCCGCCGTTGAGGATGGCGAGGCCGCGCGGCACGTCTTTCGCCGGGACGAGGCGCATCACCGTCGCGGCCGATAGGGACCAGAATCCGCCGATGACCATGCCGACGAGCGCCCGACCGCCGAGGAAGATCACGGCGTTGGGCGCGAATGCGACGACCAACCCGGAGACCAGCATCAGCACGGTCAGCCCGAGCAGGAGCGTACGCCGGTCGAGCCGTGGGGTCGCCGGTGCAATGAACAGGCTGGTCAGCACGGCAAATAGGCCGGAGACCGCGATGGCCTGCCCCGCCTGTCCCTCGGTCAGGTGCAGGTCGGTGGCGATGGGCGTGAGCAGGCTCACCGGCATGAACTCGGACGCCACCAGGGTCGCCGCGCACAAGCTCATCGCGACCACGGCCCCCCAGGAAGCGCGGCCCGGCTCGATGGCGAGGCCGGCCGGTGCGGTTTGTACTGCCATGTCGATTTCCCGTGCGGATGGGAGGCGGCACGGCCGTGCCCTGCCGGGCCGCCGGCCGGGCCGCCTCCTCGCGTTCGTTCTTGAAGGGGTGTTGCCCCGGGGCCGAGGCTCACGCTCGATGTAGCGGGTCCGCACCCATTCGATTAGATGCTCAAACGCGCTAAGCGTTATAGTCAGGATTTATGAATGCTGCGGGAGAACGTCGGCGACTTGGCGGCCTTCCTGGCGGTTGCCCGCACGGGCAGCTTTACCCGTGCCGCGAAGCAGCTGGGCGTGTCCCAGCCCGCCCTGAGCCACGCGATGAAGGAACTCGAACGCCGGCTTGGGCTGCGCCTCCTCAACCGGACCACGCGCAGCGTGGCCACCACGGAGGCCGGCGAACGCCTGCGGCGCCGCATCGCCCCGCATTTCGACGGGATCGAAGCCGGCCTGACGGAGCTGACCGAACTGCGTGAGAAGCCGTCCGGGACCATCCGGATCACAACGTCGAAGCATGCCGCAATGAGCGCGCTGTGGCCGCGGCTGGCCAAGCTGTTGCCCGATTACCCCGACGTCCATGTCGAGCTGAGCCTGGACGCCGGGTTCGCCGATGTCGTGTCCGACCGCTTCGATGCCGGGGTTCGGCTCGGCGAGGCGGTAGCGAAGGACATGGTCGCCGTCCGCATTGGTCCGGACCTCCGCATGGCCGTCGTCGGCTCGCCTGCCTACTTCGAGCGATACCCGGTTCCCCGGTCGCCGCAGGACTTGGCCGCGCACCGCTGCATCAACCAACGGCGGGTGACCTCGGGCGGGCTTTACGCATGGGAGCTGGAGCGGGACGGACGCGAGGTGCGCGTGCGCGTCGAGGGTCAACTCGCGTTCAACGACGACGACATCATCCTGCGCGCCGCGCTGGACGGCTTCGGGCTGGCCTTCGTCATGGAGGATCTCGCCGCCTCGGAGATCGCCACGGGACGCCTCAGGCGCGTCCTCGAAGAGTGGTGCGAGCCATTCGCGGGCTACCACCTGTATTACCCGAGCCGGCTCCAGCCCTCGGCGGCCTTCACGTTGGTCGTGGATGCGCTCCGGCATCGGAGCTGATCAGGCTCACGCGCGCTCTATCCATGGGTGCGCGCCGGGAAGTCGGATCCAGCCGATCGGCTATGCCGCGGTTCCGCCGGCCAGCAAAGACGACGACTCCGATTTTAATGTCATACAACGTCAGGACGTTGTGGCCGCCGGGACCTGCCGTACCTTTCTGATGGCAGCTTTCAGAGTCCAAGCGGCCATTCCAGCGGGTCTGTCTGAAAGGCCGTTTGTGGCGCGATGCAGCCTGACGGCCAGGGACTCCAGCGCACGAAGATCAACGCGGGATCATCTCGACCAACGGAGCGTTGCGCCTCGGCACGAGCGCGATGGCAAGTGGGACGGAACCGACGATGGAAGTGCGAGAGTGCAAGGGGTTGGCGGTGGTGACGGGCGCCTCCAGCGGCATCGGACTGGAGCTGGCGAAGCTGTTCGCAGCCGATAGCTACGACCTTCTAATCGCCGCCCGCAGCGAGCACGTTGACGAGGTGGCCTGCCGGATGCGCGAGGCTGGAACGTCGGTCGAAGCCTGTCGAGCCGACCTATCGACGCCAGCGGGCGTCGAGACACTGCATGCGGCGATCCAAGCCGCTGAGCGGCCCCTTGAGGCCATCGCCATCAACGCCGGTGTCGGCCTCGGCGGTCCCTTCGTCGAGAACCGCTGGGAGGACGAGTTGAACCTCATGCGGATCAACGTCGTCGAGACCGTCCACCTCGCCAAGCTCGTCGTGCCCGGCATGGTCGCCCGGGGGCGCGGGCGCATCCTGTTCACGTCCTCGATCTCCGGCACCACACCGGTACCGTTCGAGGCCGTCTATAGCGCCTCCAAGGCGTTCGTTCTCTCATTCGCCGAAGCCATCCGCAACGAGCTGCGCGACACCGGCGTCACCGTAACGGCCCTCCTGCCTGGTCAGACCGAGACCAACTTCTTCCATCATGCCGGCATGGACGGCACCAGCATCGGAGCGGGTCCGAAGAGCGACCCGACCGATGTGGCCAAGGCCGGCTACGAGGCGATGATGGCGGGCCGGGAGAAGGTTGTAGCCGGTAGCATCGCGACGCAGTTCGAAGCTGCGGTGCTGAACCGCATCCTGCCCGACTCGATGAAGGCGGAGCGGCACAGGAAGATGTCCGAGCCGGGCGGCGCAGAATAGCGGTGGTCTTCGGAAGCCGTCGCTCAGATCCTGCTTATCGATAGCGGGCGAGTTCCTGACCCCTTGCGGACATTCGAGGAACTGCCGCTGAAGGTCCGGATGGGGTGGATTGCAGAAGTTCCATGGCAGCGGGACGAAGCCCGGTTCTGGCGCGCGGTATCGCTGACGCCCGTGCCCGCTTCACTCAGCACGCGCGCCCCCGGCCATCCTCCTCATCCCTCGTCACCAGCGATAGATCAGGCTGCCGATCACGGTCGCGGGGGCACCCCGGTAGCAGAAGCCCGCCTGACAGGTGAAGTAGTCACGGTCGAAGATGTTGTTGGCGTTCACTTGGGCGCGAAAACCTTTGTACTTCGGATCGATCGCCGCGAAATCGTAGGCCACCAACGCATCGAACAGGGTCACGGTCGGGTTGCGGACCGTGTTCTCGTCGTTGGCGTAGCTGTTGGCGCTGAAGCGGACGCCGCCGCCGAGCGTCAGGCCGCTCAAGGCCGAACTCGGCGGGAACAGGTAAGTCAGGAAGCCGGTGAAGGTGTCCCCCGGAATGCCGGAGAGATAATTGCCGTCCAGCACCTGCCCCGCGAACGAGGTCTGGCGGAGGTAGAGCAGGTCGAGATGCGTGTAAGCCAGCGTGAGGTTGGTGCCGGGTGCGAAGTTGGCGATCGCCTCCATCTCGAAGCCGCGCGACTGGACGGAGCCGGTCGCGATTTGGAAGGCGATGTTGTTCGGGTCCGTGCGCAGAACGCTGCTCTGCACGATGTCAAAACCGGCAAACCCCGCCTGGATGTTGGTGCCCGGGATCAGGTACTTGACACCCGCCTCGATCTGATCGCCCGTCGCCGGCCGGAAGGCACGGCCCGAGGCGTCGGTGCCCGGCTGCGGCGCGAAGGTGGTGGCGTAGCTGGCATAGGGGACAAGGCCCGGCGCCAGCAGGTAGTTGAGGCCGACGCGGCCGGTGAAGGCTTGGTCGTTCTGCTGCGTCGCGGCGCCCGTGGTGTCGACCGTGTTCTGGAACACCCAATCGTAGCGGCCGCTCAATGTCAGCACGAAGCGGTCGAACTTGGCCTGCTCCTGCAGGTAGAGCCCGACCTGATCCTGGCTCTGCGCGGTGCGCGGCCCAAGTGGCGCGGCGAGGATCGGCTGAAGGCCGTAATTGCGGGTGACGAGGTTGAGATCGGGCGCCGTGCCAAAGCCGAAGCGGTAGTTGAAGTCGTAATGTGCGTAGTCGAGCCCGGCCAGCAGCGTGTGCTGAACCGGCCCCGTCGCGAGATGCGCCTCGATCTGGTTGTCGAGGGTGAACTGACTGAGATGCTGGCGGGAGAAGCCGGTGGAGCGGCTCGCGGTCACGCCGTCGGGATTGAGGCCGGTGATCGAGGTGTAGCGGTAGTCGGTAGAGACATCGTAGAAGCGGAAGTTCTGGCGGAAGAACAGATCCCCGTCGAAGCGGTGTTCGAAGGCGTAGCCAACGCGGCCCTGCTGCTGCTTGAAGTCGTTGAAGGCGGGATCGCTTGCATAGAGCCGGGTCGGCCGGAAGTTCTGGTTGAAGAACGTCGTGCTGCCCGGCAGCTTGTTCTCCTGGTACTCGCTTAAGAAGGTGAAGGTCGTATCGGCGGACGGCTTCCAGGTGAAGGCCGGCGCGATGTAGCTGCGGTCGTCGGCACCACCCGGCAGAAAGGTGTCGGATTGCCGCTTGATGCCGGTGATGCGGTAGGCGAGCGTTCCGTCCGTGCCTTCGACCGGGCCACCGATGTCGAAATTGCCCTGGTAGCGGTCGAAGTTGCCGACCTGCAACTGCACCTCGCCGAAGCGCGTGAAGACCGGTCGCTTGGTGGTGACATCGAGGATGCCGCCAGGCGAGCCGAGGCCGTAGAGCCCGGAGGCCGGCCCGCGCAGGATCGTGGCCGCCTCGATGCCATAGGGCTCGATGCGCGGCACGGTCAGGCCCGACGCAATCTGGCGCAGGCCGTCGCGGAAGATGCCGTCATAGGTCAGGCTGAAGCCGCGCACGTAGAAGGAATCGAAGCGCGGATCGAAGCCGAAGACGTTCGAGGAGACGCCGGCCACGTAGCCGATCGCCTCGTTGAGTGTCTGGACGTTGCGGTCGTTGAGTGCCTCGCGGGTGAGCACCGTGACCGATTGCGGCGTCTCCAGCAGCGGCGTGTTGGTCTTGGTCGCGGTCGGGCTGACGCGGGCGGTATAGCCAGTCACCCCGCTCGGGCCGCCGCCTCCGCCGCTCGTGGCGGCGCTGTCCTGGGAGACCGCGACGTTGCCGCCCGCCCCGCTGAGGCCGGTCCCGCTCCGGCTGCCCTCGACTGACAGCTCGCTCAGCTCGACGCTGGCCTGCTGCGCCAGTGCGGGAGAGGCGAGGGGTAGGGCCGACGACAGCACCGTGGAGGCGAGAAGCAGGCCGGCGAGACGGCGGCGGGGCAGGAGCATGGTGCGGACGGTGGTTTCAAGCTTGGCCTTGAACGGATTTGAAGGCAATTGGTACAAAAGACAAGCCAATTTGCTCGAAAATCCTCCCAGTTTTGAATTAATATAAATCGATGCGCATGAATGTTCTTTGTATAATTCTTGTGGCAGGGATTTTTCCGCCCTTGAGATGATGCCTATACTTTCAGCTCGCACAACTATCGATCGCCCGCCCGCAGCCTAACAGATCGCGAGGAGAACGCCGCCCCATGCTCCAACGCTGCAACCGGCCGTCGGCCGCGAGGAACGCCGTCCGATGACACGCCTTTCGCGCCGCGCGATGCTCCGGCTCTCGATGGAGTTCTCCCTGGGGTTGGCGGCCGGGATCGGGCTCCCGCTTCGTGCCCCGGCCCGGGCGGCGACGGAGGCGGACGGGCCCGCCGTGCTTCCCGGGACAGTCCGGTTCGCTCTCGGGGCTGGCGAGGGCCGCGCCCCCCGGCGCATCACGCTCTACGTCCCGCCCGGCGAGGCGCCCGCGGCCGGGTGGCCCTGCCTCACCCTGCTCGACGGCAACGCCCTGGCCGGTACGGCCATCGACATCGAGCGGGTGCAGGCGGCCTATCCGGCTGGCAGCGGTGTCGGCTCCCGCTTCGCCATCGTCGCGATCGGATCCGCAACGGAGGAGGCTTACGACAGCGTGGCCCGCTCATGGGACTACACCCCGCCGCCGGGCCGGACCTACCCGCCCTACAAGCCGGGCGGCCCAGAGCTGCGCACCGGTGGAGCTGCCGCCTTCCTCGAATTCGTGACGCGGGAGCTCAAGGACGAGATCGCCCGGCGCTGCCCAATCGATCGTTCGAGGCAGGCCTTGTTTGGGCATTCCTTTGGCGGCCTGTTCGTTCTCTACGCGCTCGCCCGCGCGCCCGACGCGTTCTCACACTGGATCGCCGCCAGCCCCAGCATCTTCTGGGAGGACGGATCGCTGCTGCCCAGCATCGTCGCCTTCGAGAAGGGATCGCCGGTCTGCGCCCAGCTGCTGCTGCTGGCCGGTGCCTACGAGGCGGAGCTGGCGCCGTTCCAGCAGGCGCTGCCTGACCGGGAACAGCGCCTCGCCCGCCTACGAGAGGCGAGCACGGTCGAGCGGGCGCGCGCCATGGCAGAACGGCTCGGCCGCCATCCCGGCGTGACGAGCCGCTTCCAGCTGATCCCCGGCCGCACCCATATGAGCGTGCTGCCGGAGGCGCTCAATGAGGCGGCGGCCTTCGCCTTCCCGATTCATCCCGAGTCCTGCCCGAGCGAAGGCTTGAAGTAGGCTGGTGGCGCGGATGGCCGGCGGGTCCGCCGCGCCCCGTGATACGCCCGCGGATGTTTGGCGAAGGAACGCGGCGCACGATCTTTTTGAAGTGGCGGCGCGTGGGATGGCTTGCGCCTCGGATCGAAGCGCGATCAGCCCTCTGCTTGACCGCGCGAGAGACCGCACTTCGGCCGTACAGCTCCGTGCCAACAAATGTCTCCAACGGGTGAAAAGCGGCGTTTCGGCGCCTGCCGGCCCATAGTCGGCTTATGGCGCATCTGAGACCTCCTGTTAGGCAATGGTCGAAGTCTGCTTAGACCATGCCTCTTCGCGGCGGGCACCTCGTCAAGTGCATTAGGTCGTGAACTCATAACGGCGGCACGGTTGAGCGGCTGTGTCGTTGGTCCTTCAGGACTGGAGGATCACGAATGGCGCGGTTTGACCTGACGGATGCGGAGTGGGCGGCGATCGAGCCGGTTCTTCCGACGGACGTTCGCGGCAAGGAGCGGGCGGACGACCGGCGGGTGCTGAACGGGATCTTCTGGCGGCTGCGCACGGGCGCGCCCTGGGCCGACATCCCGGCGCGCTACGGCCCGCACACGACGTGCGGCAACCGTTTCCGGCGTTGGCGCAAGCGCGGGGTCTGGGATCGACTTCTGAAAGCCGTGTCAGAGACTTACGAGGGCGACCTGCAGATGATCGACGCCACCAGCGTGCGGGTGCATCAGCACGCGGGCTGCGCTAAAAAAAAGACGACCGATCCCGTGGCATGGGTCGCTCGCGCGGCGGCCTGACGAGCAAGATCCACGCGCTGGTGGATGCCGAGGGCCGGCCCATCGCGCTCAAGATCACCGAAGGCCAAGCGCATGACGGTCGGGCGGCCGACGACATGCTCGGCGATCTCGGCCCAGGGCAGACCCTTCTGGGTGATCGCGCCTACGACAGTGATGCGCGGCGCGAGCGCTTGGCCGAGCAGGGAGCGTGGGCCAACGTGAAGCCGATGCCCAACCGCAAGACCGTGCCCGCCTTCAGCGCCTTCCTGTACAAGTACCGCAATCTGGTCGAGCGGTTCTTCAGCAAGATCAAGCACTTCCGCGCGGTCGCGACCCGATACGACAAGGATCCGGAAAACTTCCTCGCCAGCGTCAAGCTCGCAGCTGTCCGCGTCTGGCTCCGAGCTTAATGAGTCTGCGACCTAGTCGTCACCGTGTTCAGATCGATCACCGGGGAGGATTCCTTCGCCATTTCCAACGCCTAAGCTCAGGCTGATATCCCCGATCTCCACAGGCTGAAGGCAAGGCTCTCGGAGCAGTTGAGAATCGCATTGCCTTAGAACAAAGAATGAACGGCGGGCGGCTGCTTGTCAGGTTGGAACGGCTTACCTGAGCCGCCGGACGCAGACTGGCGCCTCTTCGAAGCAATGGTTGAGCACTGATGAAGAGGCGCTGCAGGATCTGTGATCGCCGTCGCCCCCTGATGGCCGGCGATGAAATCTGCTTCCCCTGTTCTGTGGGGACCACCCACATCTGCCCGATCTGCCAAGCCGTCGTATCTGGAAGCGCCCCAGGCCCCTGTTTCCCTTGCAGCAAGGAACACCACTTCAAGCGGTTGATCGCCAGGGAAGCCGCCACGATCCCACACAAGTGGTTGGCCAAGCTGTTCACCGAGTACGGCACGGAAGCGGCCGACGAACTTAAGGCAACGGTTGCTACAGGTCGTATCGCACGAGCCGCAGCCGCATGCCGGCAGATCGCGCTTACGGTCCCGCATCCCGATGACCTGACGACCGATGCACTCTACGCGGCGCTCGGTGCAGGGGGCCTGCAACGCGTCTCTCCCATGATCACGTACATGGCAGAGGTTGGTGCAGTTAGGTTAGATCGCGCCAGGATCATGAACCAGATTGAGGAGGACCGGGTCATGCAGGTCCTTGTAGCGTATGGGGAGGGCCCACATCGGTCACTGCTGAATCGATACCGCAACGACTTCGCGGACCGGGTCCGTATGTCAGTCACCGAAAGGACGGCGATAACGGCAGCTGTCGATCTCCTCGCCGAACTCGGTGATGCCCCGCTTGCCAAGCTCAGTCAGCTACACCTTAAGCGCACGCTCCACAAAGGCCCGGAGCATCGTGACGCGCTTCAGGAGTTTCTCTGCTTTATCGCGGCACAGGGCGGTCCAATCCTCGCCTTGCCAATGCCGAGCCGTGCAGAACTGGCCGCCAATAAAAAATGGCAGCGCGACGCGACCACATGGCGCAAGCGCTTGGAGTATCCAGCCAGCAGCCGCGAGGCTCGAGCGCTCATCGCTGTACTTATTGCAAGGCTCTACGCACTGCCACTGTCTCGGGTCCTCACGCTCCGACGCGAGGACGTTGTATTCACACCTGCGGGTGTCACCTTATGGCCAAAGGCTGACGCCTTGATTCTAGAAGAACCATTGGCCGACGCCTTCGATAAGGGGATGCGACAACATTGTTATTGGTCGCTCCCGATGGGCCAATATTTGCTTGGAGATGAAGGTGGCATGCTAATTATCAGCGAGGCCATGGTAGCCAAGCACCTCACTGACGCAGCCAAGTACAGACGGATGTTTTCAAAACCAGGATTTCGTCGCGGCAGACCTTGAAAAACAGAACAGTTTGGTTTTAACTGCTCGGATTAGCCTTTCATGTTCGAAATTATATTTGAATCGCTATTTGTATGTCAAACAGCGTGGAATGTTGAGCACAGACTGGCGTCCAGAATTGGGTCTAGCGCACTCTGGATGCAGTTGCCTCACCTGGCACCGATCGGCGGCGCAGGAAGCAGATTGAGCTTGGCCCGACCGTACATCTGCCGCTTCATGAGCTTGAGGCGGGTCATCTATCCCTCGGTCTGGCCGTTCATTGTTGGTGTCTCCCGGCGGTGGGCATCAGACGACGTCGTTTCGAACGCAGCCGTCGTCAACGTCGCTTTCGCCCCGGAGCGCTTCAACGCCGTCTATGCCACGAACAAGTCTTTCGTCCTCGCGCTGACGCCGGGACTCTCGGCCGAACTTGGCGGCAGGTGGCATGCAGTCCGCGCCTGCGCGCCACCTCTGACGCGGTCGTAGCGGGCGAGTGGCTATCTGGCGAGTGCGATTCACCTCACAATCTCAAGTACATACGTGTTCGCATTTATATTCGAGCTGGCGCGCCATTCTATTCCGAAGCTCCGCTCGGCCGGAATTTCCGCATTGAAGCTATGACTTAAGCCGCCTCCAGCCGTGCCAACGGCTGGTCTGAACGGGCCGCGGCGCTTGCGCCGTATCTCATCCGTGATGGGTTGGGCAGGGACGAGTTCCGCAGGGGGGTCCCGGCGGAGCAACGTTGCTTCGTGTCGGCACCGTCGAGCGGCAGTGCGAACGGAACGCAATGCCTCAGGAGCAGGGATCTGGCCGCCGAGAAGGATGGCTCCGGCCTGCTGCGCGAGTGCAGGGCCATCCGAGCTTCCATGCCGCCATGGCGCGAGCGTGCCCTGTCGAACGTCGCGACGCTGATGCCGCGACGGCGGCAGATCTCAGCGACCGGCAGCCCAGCCCGCTACTCGTTCAGGATGCCGATGAACTGCACTTCGGCCTGAAGCGGCTCTTTTTCCATCGCCCGTCCTCTGACCGACGGTCTCTCGCTTCGAGACAACGGAAGGCCGGGGTGCACAGTCAGGCACCTGCTCCCGGCGCCGCAACGATCCCGTCTGATCGAGATCAATGTGAGCTTCAACGTGATGGGCTTTCTTGCTGAGGGATTCGTCAAGGGTGCCTTCAAACGAGACGGTCAGGAGGTGCGACGATCCCGCCGGGTTCGTCTCATTCAGTCGAGTGCCGTGGACTACTATTCGAAACAGCGATGCGCAGACGCGGCATAAGAAATGAAGATTACGTCCGGCAATTGCCATTTTAACGCCAGCGAATCTCGCTGGAACGGCCGAGGTAATTGCGTAAAAAATCTGGATCAAGCTGACCGTCGCGAAGAATATAATGTGACTTATCACTAATATATTCCATCAATCCCGCAAATCGGGTGTCAGAGATGTTGGCCGACTACCTCCCCAGTGCCCTCGATCTGGCTCGAAGCCAATTCGCCTTCACAGTCGTTTGGCACTTCCTGTTCCCGGCTTTCACCATCGGTCTGGCCAGCTTTCTTGCAGTGCTGGAAGTGTTCTGGCTCAGCACGGGCCGGGCGGTCTATCTCGATGCCTACCGTTACTGGCTCAAGATCTTCGCCGTTGCCTTCGCCATGGGCGTCGTCTCCGGCCTCGTCATGAGCTACCAGTTCGGCACCAACTGGTCGGTCTTCTCCGACAAGACCGCCCCGGTTCTGGGCCCCCTTCTCGGATACGAGGTTCTGACGGCCTTCTTCTTGGAGGCGGGTTTTCTCGGGGTCATGCTGTTCGGCCTGGAGCGCGTCGGCCCGCGCCTCCACTTCCTCGCGACCTGCCTCGTGGCGGTGGGCACGCTGATCTCGGCCTTCTGGATCCTGTCGGCCAATTCGTGGATGCAGACGCCGACGGGCTACGTGCTCGACGCCAACGGCCATTTCGCGCCCCAGGATTGGTGGGCCGTGGTGTTCAACCCATCCTTCCCCTTCCGCTTTGCCCACACCGTCACCGCCGCCTACCTGACCACCGCGATGATCGTCGGCGCGGTGGGGGCGTGGCATCTCCTGCGCGACCGGTCGAACCCGCGCGCGCGCCTGATGTTCTCGATGGCGATGTGGATGGCGGCGATCGTCGCCCCCGTACAACTCGTCCTCGGCGACCTGCACGGCACCAATACCTACCACCATCAGCCGGCCAAGGTCGCGGCGATGGAGGGCCATTTCGACAGCGAGCGGCGGGCGCCCTCGATCCTGTTCGGCTGGCCGGACGCGCAGGCCGAGACGACCCGTTGGGCGATCGGCATTCCGGGGCTCGCGAGTCTGTATCTCGCCCATGACCTGAACGCCGAGGTGCGCGGGCTGAAGGCGATGCCGCGCGACACCTGGCCGACCAACCTGCCTCTGGTGTTCTGGGCCTTCCGGGTCATGGTCGGGATCGGCTTCCTGATGATCGGGCTGGGCATGACCTCGCTCTATCTGCGCTGGAAAGGACGGCTCTACACCTCGCGCTGGCTGCATCGCGGCGCGGTCGCGATGGGGCCCTCCGGGCTCATCGCCGTCACGGCGGGCTGGATCGTCACGGAATCCGGCCGTCAGCCCTTCACGGTGTACGGGCTGCTGCGCACCGCCGACAGCGTCTCACCGATCGCCGCCCCCGCCGTCGCGGCCTCGCTCGCCGCCTTCGCGGTGGTCTACTTCGTCGTGTTCGGGGCCGGCATCTGGTTCCTTCTGCACCTCTTCAATCAGCCGCCGCGACCGCACGAGGCGGGTCTGCCCACCGGCCAGCCGGTGCGCACCGCCGGCATCACGCCGGCCCCGGCGCTCGCGGCCGGCGCCAACGCTCAGCCGGCCGAGTGAAGGAGGCGATGTCCATGTCTCTCGACCTGACCTTGATCTGGGCCGTCCTGATCGCCACCGCCGTGTTCCTCTACGTCGCGATGGACGGGTTCGATCTCGGCATCGGCATCCTGTTCCCGGCCGTGACCGACAAGGCCGACCGCGACGTGATGGTGAACTCCGTTGCGCCCGTGTGGGATGGCAACGAAACCTGGCTGATCCTCGGCGGCGGCGGGCTCTTCGCGGTCTTCCCGCTGGCCTACGTGACGATCCTGCCGGCGCTCTACATGCCGTTGATCCTGATGCTGCTCGCCCTCGTCTTCCGCGGCGTCGCCTTCGAGATGCGCTTCCGCATGGCGACCGCGCGGGGCCAGCTGTGGTGGGATCGGGCTTTCTCCTGGGGCAGCTACGTCGCGGCCTTCTGCCAGGGCATCGCGCTCGGCGCCCTCGTGCAGGGCATCCGCGTCGACGGCCGGGCCTATGCGGGCGGCTGGTGGGACTGGCTCACCCCTTTCTCCGTTCTGACCGGCGTGGCGCTGGTCGTGGGCTACGGGCTTCTGGGAGCATGCTGGCTCATCTGGAAGACCGGGGGCGAGTTGCAGATCCGCGCTTACCGCCTCGCCCGTCCGCTCGGCTTCGCGACCCTATTTTTGATCGCGATCATCTCGGCCATCATGCTCGTCCTCAGCGTCCCCTTCCGGGAGCGCTGGCTCTCCTTCCCCGGCATCCTCATCGGGGCGCCGGTGCCCGTGCTCGTCGGACTTCTCGCGCTGCGCTTCCAGCGCGCGCTGGAGCGGCGGGAGGAGATCATGCCCTTCCTCTGCGCGCTCGGCTTCTTCCTACTCTCCTATATCGGGCTCGGAATCAGCCTTTGGCCGACGATCGTGCCTCCGGACATCACGATCTGGGCGGCGGCCACGCATCCGAGCAGCCAGGCCTTTCTTCTGGCCGGTGCCGCGGTCCTCGTGCCTATGGTGCTCGGCTACACGGCCTACGTCTACTGGCTGTTCCGCGGGAAGGTCACGCCGGAATCCGGGTATCATTGATGGGTGTCCGGCGAGCACGGATGATCGGCCAGTTCAGCCGGGTCGGCTGGTTCGTTCTCCTCTGGGCGATGAGTGTCGCGACCCTGACAGCCATCGCCCTCCCGCTCCGTTGGCTGCTGAAGTCGACGTGATCGGCAGCTGGATTTTGACAGTTTCAGGCGAAGACAAGCAGGGTTTTTATTGATTGCCATCAAGAAAAAGGCTGAGCTTTATCGACTATAATCTCCGACTTCGTCCCGATCGCCTTCATCCCGGGCGTGTCGGGAACGCTGTTTCGCCAGTTCGCCGTGACGATCAGCGCCGCGATGGTGATCTCGGCGATCAACGCGCTGACCCTATCGCCCGCGCTCTGCGGGGTATTCCTGCGTCCGACGGGCGCGCGGCGCGGCATCATGGGCCGGGTGCTCGGGGGGATCGACTGGGTGCGGGACCGCTATGCCGCAGGCGTCCGCCGCCTCGTCCGCGTCTCCGCGCTCTCGCTCATGCTGGTTCTGCTGTTCGCGGGCGGCATCTTCGGTCTCTCGCGGGTCACGCCGGTCGGCTTCCTCCCGGAGGAGGATCAGGGCGCCTTCTTCGTCTCGATCCAACTGCCCGACGGCGCCTCGGTGGCCCGCACGAGCGCGGTCGCGACCGAGGTCGAGGGGCTCCTGAAGGACATGCCCGGGATCAACCAAGTGCTGTCGATCGTCGGTTTCTCGCTGTTGGACGGGGCGGCGGAGCCGAACGCCGCCTTCCTGGTGGCGCAGCTCAAACCGTTCGCCGACCGCCGGAGCGCGGCGGAATCCGCACAAGCCCTGATCGCGCGCGCCGATGCGGATGCCGCCCAAATCGGCCAGGCGACGGTGCGGCCCTTCAACCTTCCGCCCATCGTCGGGCTCTCGACGAGCGGCGGCTTCGAATACGTGCTTGAGGCGCGCGAGGGCCAGGACCCGGCTGCAGTGGATGGCGTCTCACCCATCTTCTGTCAGGGGGATTCGCTTCGCCCGCCGGGGCGCTCCCGCGCGGCTTCGTGCCCTGATGACGGGGTAGTCTATCTCGGAAAATCGGCCGAACGGCTTTGCGGAACGCTACGGAGTGACCGGTCCCGGTAGAGGCGGGCGTTACCGGCTCGACACGAGCTTCAGGCCCGGCGCGCGCTGTGCAGGAAGGGCCGCGGCAACCTTGCGTTCCAGTTCGCCGTCGAGGAAGGGCTTCTGGACGATCCGATCCTCGCCGATGCCGCCGCGGGTCAGCGCGGTCTGATCGGCATATCCGGTCACGAAGATCACGGGGACGGTCGGCCATCTCCGCCGAATCTCGGCGGCGACATCGACGCCGTTCATGCCGGGCATCGCGAAATCCACCACGACAAGGTCGAAGCAGGGATCCTGCTCGAGGACATGGATAGCGGCCAGCCCCGAACTCGCTTCCCGAGTGACGTAGCCAGCCTCGGTCAGCTTGGTGAGCGTAATCTCCCGGACGGCGCCGTCGTCGTCGACGACGAGGAGCAACGGTTTGTCGCCCGGATTGCGGACCGTCGCACAATCGATCTCCGTCAGCTCGGCGGCCTCGACACCCTCGCCGGCGGCGACGCGCGGAAGGTACACGCGAACCGTGGTGCCCTCCCCTGCTTTCGTCTCGATCCGTACTCCGCCTCCCGACTGCTTGGCGAAGCCGTAAACCTGGGCGAGGCCCAAGCCGGAGCCTTTTCCGACTTCCTTCGTCGTGAAGAACGGCTCGAAGACGCGCTGAAGCACGTCCGGCGGAATGCCGGACCCCGTATCGCTGACGGCCACCATGGCGTACTCGCCCGGAGGCGGCTCCTCGGGGCGCGTCGGGGCGCCGCCGAGACGAACATTGGCAGTCTCGATGGTCAGGCAGCCGCCGACGGCCATGGCGTCGCGGGCGTTGATGGCCAGATTGAGGATGATCAATTCGATCTGCGTGGCGTCGACCAGTGCGGGCCACAGGTCCGGCTGCAGCGTCATCTCGATGCGCACCGCACCGCCGATGGAGCTCTGGAGTAGGTCGCGCATGGACGCGGCGGTCTCGTTCAGCCGAACGGGAACCGGATCGAGGCGCTGCCGCCGGGAAAAGGCCAGCAATTGGGCGGTCAGACGGGCTCCCCGCTCGGCCGCGCCGCGCATCATCTCAAGCCGGTGCCGCGAGCGGTCGTCGGAGACCGCCCGCCCCAGGAACTCGATGTTGCCGGCGATGACGGTGAGAAGATTGTTGAAGTCATGGGCGACGCCGCTGGTCAGTTGCCCGACGGCCTCCAGGCGCTGAGCCTGCCGCAGGGCCTCCTCCACGCGCTCGCGCTCGACGATCTGTCGCCGCAGCGCGGCATTCGCCTCGGCGAGTTCCCGCGTGCGTTCGGCGACCCGCGTCTCCAGCGTCTCGTTGAGCGCGTGAAGGGCCTGCTCGGCGGCGCGTCGCTCGGAATGGGCCCGTGCCTCCGCCAGGGCGCGGACGATCACCGTCGGCAATCTGTCGAGACGCTGCTTGGTGACGTAGTCCGTCGCACCATTCTTCAGGGCCTCGACCGCGATGTCCTCGCCGAGGGTCCCGGAAACGAACACGAACGGGGTTTCGGGGCAGTGCTGGCGGGCGATGGCCAGCGCGTTGAGGCCGTCGAAGGTCGGAAGGACGTAATCGGCGAGGATCAGGTCATGACGCCGCTCGACCGCCGCGGCCGTGAAGGCCTCGCGGGTCATGGTGCGGTCCAGGCGGTAGGTCAGACCCGCGCCGTCGAGAACGAAGGTGAGAAGCTCCGAGTCCAGGTCGCTGTCTTCGAGCAGCAGGATCTGCAGGGGCACCTCCGCCCCGCGTGCCGCACCGTCCTTCAGGTGTTCGATGGCCAGCCTCCCCGATGCGGTGGCGGTTCATTCAGGACGGCCCAGAATACGCCGAGGTCCTGGATGGCGTCGAAAAATTCCTTGAAGCCGACCGGCTTCACCACGAATGCGTTGACGCCGAGTTCGTAGGATCGGACGAGATCGCTCTCCTCCCGTGAGGAGGTCAGCATGACGACGGGGATCGCCCGGGTCCGTGGATCGCCCTTCACTGCGCCGAGCACCTCCAGACCATCGACCTTGGGCAATTTGAGATCGAGCAGCACCACGGCCGGGTCCTGCACGTCCGGTCGGTCGTAGATGCCGCGCCGGTGCAGGTAGTCCAAGGCCTCGGCGCCGTCGCGGCAGATCACGATCTCGTTGGCGAGCTGACTCTGTTCCAGCGCGGCGAGAGTGAGTTCGATGTCGTTCGGGTTGTCCTCGACGAGCAGGATCGGCTTCAGGTCGGCCATGTCAGCGCGCCCCCTCGCGCAAGGGCAGCGTGAAGTGGAAGGTCGCGCCCCGGCCGAGACTGCCTTCGGCCCAGGTTCGTCCGCCGTGCCGCTCGACGATGCGGCGAACATTGGCGAGCCCGATGCCGGTGCCCTCGAAATCCTCGACGCGGTGCAAGCGCTGGAAGACACCGAACAGCTTGCCGACATAAGCCATGTCGAACCCGACGCCGTTGTCGCGCACGTAGAACACCGCCTCGCCGTCGCGATCGTCGTCGCGGCCGATCTCGATCAGCGCCTCGGGCCTGTCGCGGGTATACTTCACGGCGTTCGAGAGCAGGTTTTCGATGACGAGGCGCAGCATCACCGGGTCGGCATAGACGCGGCCGAGGGAGCCGACCTGCCAGCGGATGGCGCGGCCCGGCGGCACGTCACGCAAGATCCTGCGGCGAACTTCCTCGACGAGCTGGTTCATGTCGCCGGAGACGCGATTGAGCGAGTTCCGCCCCATCTGCGAGAAGTTGAGGAGGTTGTCGACGAGTTTCCCGGCCGACAGCGCCGCGTCCGCGATGGTGTCGACGTAGCGACGCCCCGTTTCGCTGAGGTTCGCGCCCTCGCGCGTGCGCAGCAGCTCCGAGTAGCCCACGATGTGGCGGAACGGAGCCCGAAGGTCGTGGCTGACCGAGTAGGAGAAAGCCTCCAGCTCCTTGTTCGAGCGCTGCAGCTCCTCGCTCAGGGCCGCGAGCTCCTCGGCTCGACGCAGCACGATGCCGAGCACGGCCGATCGCAGGTCCTTGGCGGCGTCGATCTCGGGACCGGCCCAGGGCAGCGAGCGCCCCTGTACGGTCTCCTTCCAGGTGTCGAAGGACTTGCGCGGATGCAGCCGGTCCGGTCCGCCGTCGGGATCCGTGGTGGCCGGCTTGCTCGGATTGCCGCCCCAGCTCACGGTCTGCACCACTTCCGGCCTGAACCAAAGGACGTAGCTGGCGTATTTCTGTGAGATCGAGATGGCGAGCAGGCCGCTTGCACGATCAGCGAATTCTCGGGCCGGAGGGTAGTCTTCGCCGAGGCTGTCGGTGACGAAGACGCCCTCATGGATCGGCCGGCTCGACACCCATTCGTGAATCCTGCGAACGTCGCTGGCAGCTGGCGTCTCACCGAGCAGGCGGCAACTCTCGGCGGTCACCACGGCGGCGCCCGCAGCGTCGACGAGCGCCAGCACGTCCTCGGGATGGTTGAGGAGGCCGTCGATGAACTGCTCCTCCTCGGCCATGTAGGCGAGAAGGCGCGCCTGGATCGTGCCGAGCCGGATGCGCTGCTCGGCCAGAGCGCCCCGCTCCCTCGCGGCGAGTTGCAGAGCGAAGATGCGTGTGAGGAAGTCGCAGGCGTTGCGGGCCTGGAGCGGCACACGGTGCGGTGCCTTGTTGTGACAGGAGATCAGGCCCCAGAGCGCGCCGTCCACCAGGATCGATACGGACATCGACGCCATGGTGCCCATGTTGCGCATGTACTCGACATGGACCGGTGAGACCGAGCGCAGGACCGCTTGGCTGAGATCGAGGGCGGCTCCGGTCGACGGCCTATGCGATGGGATGATCGGCACGGGCTGGTAGCCGGCATCGGGAATGATGCGCAGGCGGTTGCGCCGATAGAGCTCTCGCGCCTGGGCAGGGATGTCGGAGGCGGGAAAGCGAAGGTCGAGATAGGACGGCAGCACGCCGTTGCCGTCCTCGGCCACGACCGTACCGTGCCAATCGCGGTCGAAGCGGTAGACCAGGGCGCGATCGAAGCCGGTAATGTGCCGGATATCCGACGCGAGCAGGGCGCAGAGATCGGCCACGGATCCCGCTGCGTGGAGGCCTTCCACGAACGCGTTCAGGCGCGGATAGAGCGCGTCGAGGCTCTGGGTGGAGGCGGCCTCGCTCGCGACCGCCTCGAACTCGAGAACGATGAGGTCACCGACCCGGTGCACGGCGAGATCGTAGGAAACGGCCTCCTCCGAACCCTCCATCGCCAGGGTGGTCAAGTAGGCGGCGCCCTCTGTCGCTTGGCCCTCCGACAGGTAGGGCGCCAGGGCCGCAGCGGCCTGCGGGAACGCCGTAAGGAGGGACGTCCCACGAATGCCGGCCGCCGGGCAGCCGGGGAGATCCGGGACGTTCGCACTCGCCTGAACGATCCGCAGGTCCGGCTCCTCCAGAACGAGCAGGAAGCCGTGCGGCTGGAGCGTGCCGAGCAGATGGATGGGTTCTCTGTCGCACGCAGTCAGGTCTGCTGCTCCAGGCGACCGCGCGCCGGAACCGAACATTTATCCTCCCGCCTCGACGGAGTGGGGCGGGACCTTACAGCGGCAACGCTGCGAGCGCGACCCGCCAGCCCGCTCGATCCCCCGCGGAGGCGCGCGTCACCGGGCCGCCCTCCGGGTGGCGAGCCGGCAGGGGTAGTGGGAATCAGGCCCGCTTCGCCGGTGGCTCAGCGGCGATGGCCGCCGCGTCCGCCTCGCTCAGGGAAGGTCTGACCCTCGGCGGATGGCGCGGGTCGTAGCCCTCCGGCATCGCGTCCCGCAGGGTTCGGGACCGGGTCACCAGGAAGTCGATCAGGTGGTTGCGAAGGGCGTAGTAGCCGGGCGCGTGGTGGAGCTGCGTGCGGTCGCGGGCCTTCGGCAGCGGATTCTCGACGATCTCGGCGACCTTCGCCTCCGGCCCGTTCGTCATCAGCACGATGCGGTCGGCGAGATAGATCGCCTCGTCGACGTCGTGCGTGATCATGAACACGGTCTGGCCGGTCTCGACGCAGATCCGGCGCACCTCGTCCTGCAGCGTGCCGCGGGTGAGCGCGTCGAGGGCCGAGAACGGCTCGTCCATGAGCAAAATCTTCGGCTCGATGGCCAGCGCCCGGGCGATGCCGACGCGCTGCTTCATGCCGCCCGACAGTTCGGAGGGGCGCTTGTGCTCGGAGCCGGCCAGCCCCACGGTGGCGATCGCCTTCCGGGCGCGCGCCTCGATCTCGGTGCGCCCCGCCTTCCGCCAGCGCGAGGAGACCGCGTAGGCGACGTTGCCGAGCACGCTGCGCCAGGGCAGCAGGGCGTGGCCCTGGAAGATGACGGCCCGGTCGAGGCTCGTGCCGGTGATGGCCTGCCCGTCGACGATGACGACGCCCTCGGAAGGGGCATCGAGTCCGGCGAGGATGTTGAGCACCGTCGTCTTGCCGCAACCGGAATGACCGATCATGCAGACGAACTCGCCGCGGCGCATCGGCAGCCACAGGTTCTCGAAGATCGTCGTCGCCCCGCCCGGTGCCGGATAACGGCGAGCGATGCCCTCGATGGAGATGAACTTGTCCGATGTCGACATGCGGCTGGTCCCGGCCTCGGCGGTCGCGGGAGCGGAGCGGCCGGCTCGCCGCGTGAACGGAAGGAGCTTGCTCATCGCGCCGGACCTCATTCGGGGAAGGTGACGAGGCGCTGCGCGCGCGCCAGAAGCTGGTCGAGGACCATGCCGACGAGGCCGATCACCAGGATCGACGTGATCACGTTGGTGATCGAGAGGTTGTTCCACTCGTTCCAGACGAAGTAGCCGATGCCGGTGCCGCCGACCAACATCTCGGCGGCGACGATGACGAGCCACGCGATGCCGATCGAGATGCGCATGCCCGTGAGGATCGTCGGCGCGGCGGCCGGCAGGATCACCGTGAAGGCGCGGCGGACCGGGCCCACCTCCAGGGTGCGGGCGACGTTGAGCCATTCCCTGCGCGTGCCGGCGACGCCGAAGACCGTGTTGATCAGCATCGGCCAGACCGAGCAGATGAAGATCACGAAGATCGCCGACAGGCTCGAATCCTTGATCGTGTAGAGAGCAAGCGGCATCCAGGCGAGCGGCGAGACCGGTTTCAGGATCTGGATGTACGGATCGAGCGCCCGACTCATCAGCGGCGACATGCCGATGAGGAAGCCGACCGGGATTGCCACCAGCACCGCGAGGCCGTAGCCCAGCGCCACGCGGCCGATCGAGTAGGCGAGCTGGACGCCGATACCCTTGTCGTTGGGTCCGCGGTCGTAGAACGGGTCCTTGAGGTGCTTCCAGATCGTGGCTCCCACATCGAGGGGGCCGGGCATGGCCGACTTCCCGGTCGTGGCGGTCTGCCCCATCAGGGCGGCGTATTCCGGGTCCATGGCCTCGGTCCGGGCCGAGCCGCTCACGGCGATCTGCCAGCCGAGCAGGATGAGCGCCAGCAGCGCCAGGGAGAGGATGCCGGCGCGAAGCGAGAGGGTGCGTTGCATGGCTCAGCTCGCGCGCTTGATCTTGAAGGATTCGAGGTACTCCTCGGGCTTGGCTGGATCGAAGGTCTTGCCCATGACAACGAAGGTCTTGGTCGTGGACTCCGGCGGCGTGAGCCCGTCCTGCTTCATCAACCGGGCGGCATCGGTGGCGCGGTAGACCTGTTTCGCGACCGCCGCGTAGTCGACGTCGCCCTTGATCTGGCCCCAGCGCTTCATCTGCGTCAGCGTCCAGATCGCGAAGCTCTCGTAGGGGAAGGGATCGAAGGCGACGCGCTTCGGGTCCTTCTTCACGCTGCCGAGCCCGTCGGCATAGGTGCCGGTGAGAACCTGCTCCACCACCGTGAGCGGCTGGTTGAGGTAGTTCGCGGGCGCGATCGCCGCGGCGATCTCCTTGCGGTTCTCCGTCTTGGAGGCATAGGCCGTGGCCTGAAGGATGGCGCGCAGCAGCGCGGCCGTCGCATTCGGCATCTCGCGGATCGTGTCCTGCGCCACCGAGAAGGAGCAGCAGGGATGCCCGTCCCAGATCTCCTTCGACAGGACGTGGATGAAGCCGACACCGTCGTAGACCGCGCGCTGGACGACGTTGTCGGGCGCGAGAAAGCCGTCGATGTTGTCGGCCCTCAGGTTGGCGACCATTTCGGGCGGCGGCACCGAGCGCAACTGCACATCGGTATCGGGGTCGATGCCGTGCTCGGCAAGGTAGTAGCGCAGCAGGTAGTTGTGGTTCGAGTAATCGAACGGGATCGCGAGCTTGAAACCCTTCCAGTTCTTCGGGTCGCGATTGTCCTTGTGCTTATTCGCGAGGCAGATTGCCTGTCCGTTGACGTTTTCGATTGCCGGTACAGCGAAGGGCACCGGGTTCGACCCGAGCCCCATCGTGATGGCGAGCGGCATCGGCGCCAGCATGTGGGCGGCGTCGTATTCCTTGTTCAGCGTCTTGTCGCGCACCACCGCCCAGCCGGCGGTCTTCACCACGTCGACGTTGAGGCCCTGCTTCTCGTAGAAGCCCATGGGCTTGGCCATGATGATCGGCGTGGCGCAGGTGATCGGGATGAAGCCGACCTTGAGATCGGTCTTCTCGGGCTTGCCCGCCTCCGCGAAGGCCTCGGCCACGAACTTCGTCGGCAGAAACTGACTGACGGCCGCCGCCGCGGTCGCCAGACCGACGCTGCGGAGGAAGGCGCGGCGCTCGGCCCCATTCGGAAACAGCGCGCGCATCATCGTTGCCTCGACCGCGCGCTCGATCGCAGCGTCTCCCGCCGGCAGGGCCGCCTCATGCGCGGCCTGGGTCTCGTGCGCGCCGCAGGAGCAGCCGCCGCGGGCGAGACGGCGCCGGGCGTCAAAGGGATTGTCGAACAGGGCCATCGCGATCTCCGGCAGGGCTAGCCCCAGGTTCTCAGCAACAGTCGCGCCAAGATCTGAGCTAAAATGTTTTCTCAGTCAGATCAGAGATTTGCGTCGAACAGGATCGGTGCGGCCGGAAACGCGAGCGCGACTTTGTCGATCAAATGTCGACATTGTCGGCAGGCTTCGACTCAGCGGAACAGCATCGCGAGGCCTGCCCCCGCGATGAGCGTGGCCAGGACGGCTTCGAGCAGACCCTTGCGAGCGGCACAGACCGAGCGCAGCCGAAGCCCGGCAAGACCGCCGGCCGCACCGCCGACCACGAAGGCCAGGACGAGAGCCCAGTCCACGAGCTGGGACAGGGCGTAGCTCAAACCCGTCGTGAGGCCGAAGGCGGTGATGACGACGAGGGAGCAGCCGATGGCGCTGATCAGCGGCATGCCCGTCGCAGCCACGAGCCCGGGCACCACGAGGAACCCGCCGCCGATGCCGAAAAAGCCCGACATCAATCCCGTCGCGCCGCCGTAGCCCACGAGCTTGGGCACGCGGCCGCCCGTCGCGCTCTGCCTCGGAGCGAGCGGCACGAAACGGCGCCTGATCATCAGGCCCGCGGCGGCAAGCATGACCAGCGCGAACAGGAATTGCAGCCGGCTTCCATCGAGTTGTTTGCCGAGATCGGCACCGAGAAGGGCGGCGAGGATGCCGGCGATGCCGAACCAGCCGGCGGCGTGCCAGGGGACCCGCGCCATTCTCAGGTGGCCGATGAGGTTGACCAGCGAGCAGGCGGCGACCGCGAAGGCGCCCGTTCCGACCGCGACGTGAACGTTCCGAAGGCCGACGACATGGATCAGCATCGGGACGGCGAGGATCGAGCCGCCCCCGCCGGCCAGTCCGAGGATCAGCCCGACGACCGAGCCGGAGGCTGCGCCGAGAGCGTATTGAACCGGCTCCAGCATCGATTCACGCCCGGCCCGTCGTCAGCGGGATCTTGAGGTAGCGCGTTCCGTTCTCTTCCGGCTCCGGCAGGCGGCCCCCGCGCATGTTCACCTGGATCGCGGGCATGATGAGCCGTGGTGCCTTCAGGCTGCGGTCGCGGGCCTCGCGCATCGCCACGAAATCGTCCTCCGCCGTCCCGTCACGGACATGGACGTTTGCGCTGCGCTGGGCGGCGACGGTGGTCTCGTAGACGAAGCGGTCCCGGCCCGGCGCCTTGTAATCGTGACAGAGGAACAGGCGCGTCGCGTCCGGAAGCGCGAGCAGGCGCCGGATCGAGCGGAACAGCTGGCGGGCGTCGCCGCCGGGAAAATCGGCGCGCGCCGTGCCGTAATCCGGCATGAAAAGGGTATCGCCAACGAAGGCGGCGTCGCCGATGACGTAGGCGAGATCGGCCGAGGTATGGCCCGGCACGTGCAGCACCACCGCCTCGACCCCTCCGATCGCGAAGCGGTCGCCATCGTCGAACAGCCGGTCGAATTCGGCGCCGGTGCGGGCGAACTCGGTCCCCGCGTTGAAGAGCTTGCCGAATTCTTCCTGCACCCGAAGGATGCCGCGTCCGATGGCGAGGCGGCCGCCGAGCTGCGCCTGTAGGTAAGGGGCAGCGGAGAGGTGATCGGCATGGACGTGGGTCTCGAGGACCCACGTGACCGTCAGCTTCTCCTCGCGGACGTAGTCGATCACCCGGTCGGCCGCCGCGTAGGACAAGGCTCCCGCCGCCGGGTCGAAATCGAGCACGCTGTCGATCACCGCGGCCTCCCGGCTCACGGGATCGTAGACGACGAAGGTCGCGGTGTTCGTCGGCTCGTCGAAGAAGCCTCGGACGGCCGGGCACAAGGCGGCGCCCGAGCGGCTCGCCGTGACCTGATCCTTCGCTCGAGTCAGGGCCGGATCGGTGGCGCGGATCGCATCCGTCATCGTGTCCTCCCTCAGGCCGCAAGCCAAGCGGTGACGGTGCCGTCGTGCCGCTGCTCCATCGCGAGCCGTTGCTCGCTTTCCTCGACGACGTGCCACGGCGCGCTGGCGACGGGCGCACCGTGCAGCGCGATCGGCGCCGAACGGGTCTTCAGGCGGATGACGGGAGCGGCATGTGCGTAGCCCGGATGCGGGCGGCCCAGAATTCCATTCGCGATGACGGCGGCCTGCCGGGCGATGGGCTCGATGAAGCGGCACGGCCGCCCCGCGATGCTGATGCAATCGCCCAGGGCGAAGATGTCCGGACCGCTCGTCCGCAGCGTCGTCGGATCGACGGCGATGCCGTGGTCGAAGGCGAGACCGGCGGACCGCACGAGGCGCGAAGGCGCGGCGAGGCCGGTCGCGGCGACGACGGTCGCGGCGGCAAGGCTCGTCCCGTCGGCGAGGGCGACCACGATATTGCCGTCGGCTCCGCCGCTCAGGCCGCGCACGAGGCTGTTGCCCCGGTAACGGACTCCGACTCGCTGGAGACCCGCCAGCAGGCGCCGGGCGGCCAATTCCGGCAGCAGTTCCGATAACGGCAGCGCACCGGCGCCGAGGAGCGTGACGGCGTGGCCCGCCCGCGCCAGATCCTCGGCCAGTTCGCAGCCGACCATCCCGGCGCCGATGACCGCGACCGCGCGCGGACCCTGTACCAGCTCGGCATGGAGCCCGGACCAAGCGGCGAGATCGTTCACGCGCCAGCACAGGGCCGGATCGAGGCTGGCCGGCAGCGCCGGCCGTGCGCCGTGGGCGAGGACGAGACGGGTGTATTGGAGCGTGCCACGCGTCGTACGCAGGCTGCGCCGGTCCGGCGAGAGGCCGACCGCGACCGTGTCGGCGATCAGGCGCACGCCGAGGCGGGCTGCCGCCGTCGCGCCGGCCTCGCGGCGCAGCGCGTCCGGCGACAGGCCGCGCCCGAGGGCAACCGAGAGTTCCGGCTTGTGGTAGAGGCTGCCGTCGCAGGCCGTCACCAGCGTGATCGGAACGTGCTGATCCTCCGCCCGGATCGCCTCGGCCACGCTCCACCCGCTGAGGCCGGCGCCGACGATCACCACACCCGCCCGCCGCTGCAGTGCCACAGGCCTCGATATCGGGGCGACCGTCGCTCTGCGCTGGTAGGGCTCGAAATCCGATTTCGTGACGCCGCAGATCGGGCAGGCCCAATCCTCGGGGATGTCGGCAAAGCGGGTGCCGGGCGGCAGGCCGCTGTCGGGGTCGCCCTCACCCTCGTCGTAGATCAGTCCGCAGGCCCGGCAGAGGAACTGCTTCCAGGGACCGAGACCGTCGGTCGGTTCGAGGAGGCTCATGCCCGGCCTCCCCCGACGCTGCCGGTCGGCAGAATCTCCTGCGAGAGCCGCGCCATCTCCCGGCGCAGGTGCTTGATCGCCGGCGTGACGATGGCGACGAAATGCGCCTCGCGGGTGCGGCGCTGGGGGGCCGCCGACATCAGGTAACCCCGCGCGCCCTGGTGCAGCAGAGCCGATTGCGAGGCGCGCAGCGCGAGTTCGGAGGCTTGGGCGCGGGCGTCGAGGACGTCGATCAGGTAGTCGGTGGCGCCGTCATAGGGCGTTTCGGCAAGCCGCATCACGCGGGCGCGCAGCTCGGCGAGTTCGGCAGCGATCGTCTCGGGACGGTCGTCGAGGTACTCGTTGACGTGGCCGAGGGTCTCCTCGACCGCCAGCATGTCGTCGAGGCTGCCGTCGGCGACGCCGAGACCCATGCCGCACTGGAGCAGGATGAAGGCAGCGCGGATACGGCCGATGAAGGGCCGGGCCGGATCGGCGATGAGGTTATCCTGGCCGACGAACACATCGTCGAGCCGCACACCCCAGGTGCTCGTTCCTTCCATGCCGGAGAAATGCGGGCAGGGCCTCAATTCGGCGCGGTCGCAGGCCAGGAGGAACATGATCTCGTGGCTGATCGCGTCGCCCGCGCCGGTCACCCCGGCGATGGCGCCGCAATATTGGCCCGGCCCGATATGGCTGACCCAGGGCAGCATGCCGCTCACCCGGTAGCCGCCGGGCACGCGGCGCGCACGCAGAAGGATCGGCTCGATCCCGGCGAAGGCCTTCATCGGGTTGGACAAAGCGGTGCCGCCGAAGGTGCGGCCGACCGCGTGGTCGTCGAGAACGCTGCCGGAAAGCGCCGGGTTGCCCGACTGCTCGAGGTAGAGGCCGCAGACGTCGTGACACCACATCAGGAAACCGGTGGCGCCGCAGGCCCGGCTCGCCGCCTGCATTGCGGCGACTGACAGTCCGAAGCGGGCGCCGTGCCGGTCGAGGTGGACGCCGAGCCCGCCCGCGGCGCCGAGCCGAGCCATGATATCGAGCGGGTAGGTCCCACGGTCGATCGCCGCCGCCGCGGCCTTCAGCGCGCCGTCGGCGATGGCGGTCGTGCCGCCGAGAACCGCGGCGTCCGTCCAATCGGGCGCATCCGGCCGGGTCAGGGGCAGCTGCGCCACGGAACAAGCCGCGGCGTGAGCCGGCCGGAGAGCGAGTGCGCTCGGCATGGTGCAGTCTCCACAGAGCAGGGATGGGGCGGGACCCGATCGGTCCCGCCGAGTGGCTCGGGCCGCGGCTCAGCCGGCCAGGCCGATCGTGAAGGGGATCGGGTTGCGCATGGAGTTGGCCACCGGCGAGTAGCGGTTCGCGTGGCGCACGATCTCGTCGAGCTCCTCGCGGCTCGCGTCGCCCTCGATGGTCACGGCCACCCGGATCTCTTGGAAGCCCATCTCTTCCGGCAGCTTCTCGGCGCCGCCGGCGCCCCAGGCGGCCGGGTTGCCGATATCGCCCTCGAGATGGAGTTCGAGGCGGGAGAGGCGCACCTGCTTCCAGGTCGCGACGGCGGTGATTCCGACCGCCAGGCAGCCGCCGAGGGCTGACAGCACGATCTCACCGGGTGCCGGCGCCGTGTTCTCGCCGAACAGATGGAAGGGTTCGTCCACCACGACCGGCGCGTGGTCGCCGACGTAACTCAGGGTGCGATATTGTCCCTCGACGACGGTATGAACCCGGTTGGTCCCGCGCGAGCCGGGATTGCAGCGGCCCTTTTCGGCGAACTGCATCAGTCCGTCGCGATCAATCGGGCGCAGATACGTGGTGACGGTTGTGGGGGCGGCGCTCGCACTCATCGGCAACTCCTTTTCCGGTCCGGCCCCCGCTGTGGTCGGGGCCGGCTCGAAGGGCGTTGCGCAAGGCGGATGCCAGCAGCAGGATTTCGACGATTATTTCTAGAAACCGATCATAATCAGCAGGTTATTCCGGATCATCTGGCGCGCTCAGTCCGCGACATGTGGGTAAATGTCGACACTTTGTCGACATTGTCGGTTTTCGCCGAAGCGGTTCACGAGGTCACTTGAAGCTTGCGCCAGCGGTAGGAGAACTGGCGCTCGGTCAGGCCGAGGCGCTGGGCCGCCCGCGTCTTGTTGCCCCCCGCCTGGGTCAAGGCCATTCGCAGCGCCTCGTGATCGTGCGAGTCGGCCGGCAGATAAGGGCGCACGGTGCCCATGGCACGGAAGGCAGCCTCTCTGTCGAGCGAGGGAAACGGCGGTTGCCCCGGTGCACGCAGTGTTGGCGCGGTGACGACGGCGCCTTCGAGCATCGGCCGCAGGTCCTCGACGTCGAGGATGCCCTCGCCGGCGAGAAGCACGAGCCGTTCGATGAAGTTGGCGAGCTGGCGGATGTTGCCGGGCCAGGACTGCCGGGCGAGATGCGCCACGGCCGCCTGGGTCAGGTTGACGTTGCGCTGGTTGTTCTGGTTCGCCTGAGTGAGGAAGTGGAGCACCAGATCGGGGATGTCGCTGCGGCGCTCCGACAGCGGCGGCAGCGTGATCGGCACGACGTTGAGGCGATAGAACAGATCTTCGCGGAAACGGCCGTGACAGACCTCGTTGGCGAGATCGCGGTTCGTCGCGGCGACGAGGCGCATGTCGACGCGGATCTCGCGCTTGCCACCGAGGCGCACCACGGTCCCTTCCTGCAAGGTCCGCAGCAGCTTGGTCTGGAGGATCGCCGGCAACTCGCCGATCTCATCGAGGAAGATCGTGCCGCCGCTCGCCTGCTCGAACCAGCCGGCCCGCGCATCGACGGCCCCGGTGAAGGCACCGCGCTCGTGCCCGAACAACTCGGACTCGAACAGGGTATCGGGGATCGCCGCGCAATTCACCTTGATGAAGGGCCGGTCGCGCCGCGGGCTGGCGAGGTGGAGCGCGCGGGCGAAGAGTTCCTTGCCGGTTCCCGACTCGCCGAGCAGCAGCACGCTTGCGGTCGCGTTCGCGACCTTCTCGACCTGGACGAGCGCGCGCAGCAGCGCGGGTGACGTGCCGATGATGCCGTAGCGCGCCCGCCTGATGCGCAGTTCGCGCGCCAGCATGTCGTTGTGCTCCTCGAGCGCGCGCGTCTTCCGCTCCACCCGTTCGCTCAGCGTCAGCAACTGGCTGACCATGGTCGCGATGATGCGCAGGATCGTGAGATCGTCCGACAGCGCCCGCTCCCGGTGCCTGATTCGATGACAGGCGATGGCCCCGACCGTGCGGTGATCGACCCGGATCGGGAGCGCCAGGAACGACACCGCACCGCGGGGAAGCTGGGCCCGCGCGACAGCACGCCCGAGGAAGGTCGGGTCCTTGTCGATGTCCTGGACGATGATCAGGTGCCCATCCTGGATGACGCGCCCGGTGATGCCTTCACCCGGCGCGTAGCGGCCGCGGGCGGCCTCCTCACGGGTCAGGCCGTAGGAGTAGGCGATTCGGAAGCCGTCGCCGCTCGGGTCCTGCAGGACGATGCGTCCCCGGTTCAGCCCGACGATCTCGGACAACAGATGCAGCATCTCCCGGGCGACCTGATCGAGGCGCAGGCCCTTGCCGATCAGGTTCATGACCTCCTGGATCAGGAACATCTCCTGCGTGCGCCAATGCGCTGCCGAACCGACCTTGCTCGCACGTCCATCCATGCCGCTTGCACCTCGGTTCCACCATCGGCGCGAAAGCCGCCTGCGAGACGCCTGCAAGCCACGTGCAACCGACCGAATCGACGTCCCAAGCGAGCCTGCCGAGTCTCGGGAAGGTCTCGCGCGACGTCCCGCGAGCGGCCTGCGGAAACGATCCTGCCGAATTCTCGCAAGGCGACACAAGCTTCACAGTACTGTTGCGGAACGCCGCTAGCGAAGCATCCGGCTGGCATAGATCGAAACGCTGTCCGCGTGCCGTGAGCGTCCCGAAAGCGGGACGTCCATGACCGCCGCGTCTTCTCGCACCCGGCCGAGGATCAACCCTTGGCCTTGCAGCGGGCGACCTGCGCGTCCGTCCCGCGCGGCTGCCTGGAGATGGACATGGCCACGAGCCTCGCCGCCGGCGACATCGTTTTCGTCGGATACGATGCCGACAATCCCGATGATTTCGCCTTCGTCATCCTGCGCGACATCGAGGCCGGCACGACCATCACCTTCACCGACAATGGCTGGAGCAGCAGCACCAACGCGCTCCTCACCAGCGAGGGCAGCTACACCTACACCGCCCCGACGGCGCTTTCCGCCGGCACGGTGATTCACCCTACCGCCGACAGCGCGGCCGGAGGGCCGAACACCCCCGTCTACACGGCCACCGACGCCCCGCGGTTCTCGTTCAGCACGGACGGCGACCAGATCCTCGCCTATCAGGGCAGCTCAGCGAATCCGACCTTCCTGTACGCGATCAACTTCGCCGACGGCGGCAGCAGCTTTTCGCCGAACGCCACCAATTCGAATACCTCGGCGCTTCCGCCCGGGCTGACCCTCGGGCAAACCGCCGTGGCGCTGGGCGCCGATAACGGCCGCTACAACGGCCCCGTCTCCGGCACGCGCGATCAGTTCCTGACGGCGATCGGTTCGGCTGGGTCCTGGAGCCAGGACAATGCCGTGCGCGTCGGTGCCGGCAGCTACAGCGCGTTCGCGGTGGCCGCCAACGCACCCCTCCCGATCCTGTCGATCAACGACGTTCAGGTCAGCGAGGGCGATTCGGGCACCAAGCAGCTCGTCTTCACCGTGTCCCTGAATGCGCCGGCGACCGCGAGCGGCGTGACCTTCGACATCGCCACGGCGGACGGCACCGCCACCGCCGGCAGCGACTACCTGGCCCGGACGGTCACCGGCCAGACCATCGCGGCGGGCCAGACCAGCGCGACCTTCGCGGTGGACATCCTCGGTGACACGGCGATCGAGCCGAGCGAAACCTTCACGGTCGCGGTGTCCAACGTGCGGGGCGCCACCGTGGCGGATGGACAGGGCATCGGCACGATCCTGACCGACGACGTCGGTACCCGCATCAACGGCATCACGGTCTTCGACGCGGCGCCCTCGCTCCAAGGTCTCTCCGGCGCAACGGCGACGGCGGCGCCGGCCCCGACGAACGCACTCCAGCTCGTGCGGCTCGGCGCCTATGCCGCCACGAACGACCCGGCGACGGCAGTCGCCCCCAACGCCGAGGTGGTGGCCTACGATTCCTCGACGAGCCGCCTCTACATCCAGAACACCAACGAGAACCGCATCGAGATCGTCGGGCTCGACGCGACCGGCGCCCTGAGCAAGACGGGCGAAATCGGGCTCGCGGGCTTGGATCAGTACGGCTCGGTCAACTCGGTCGCGGTCTTCAACGGCCTCGTGGCCGTCGCCTACGCCAACGCAACCGGTGACGCGCCGGGCAGGGTCGCGCTGTTCAACGCCGACGGCACGCTGCTGCGCTCGCTCACGGTCGGCGTCGGACCCGACCAGATCGTCTTCACCCGGGACGGCAGCCGCCTGCTCGTCGCCAACGAGGGAGAGCAGGCTAGCGCGGGCAGCAACCCGGTCGGCAGCGTGTCGATCATCGATGTCTCGGGTGGTGCGGCCAACGCCGCGGTCACGGCGACCGTCGGATTCGAAGAGCTGAACGGCAGCGAGGCGGCCCTGCGGGCCCGCGGGCTCGCCGTCACGCCGGGCAAGAGCGCGGCGGCCGACATCGAGCCGGAATACATCGCGATCTCGCCCGACAACCGCTTCGCCTACGTCACCCTTCAGGAGGTGAACGGCGTCGCGATCATCGATCTCACCAATCCCGGCACGGCGCCGATCGCGATCCAGCCGCTGGGGGCGGTCAATCACTCGCTGGCCGGCAACGAGTTCGACGCCTCCGACCGCGACGGCCCGAACGGCACGGCCTCGATCCGTATCGCGGCGACGCCGGCGAACACGCCGATCTACGGACTGCTCCAGCCCGACGCCGTGGCCTCGTTCTCCACCGGCGGCGCGACCTACTTCGTCACCGCCAACGAGGGCGACCAGCGGGTGATCGGCGGCGCCGATGATACCGGTGACGTCGCCCGGCTGAGCACCATCGCCAACAGCCGGCTCACGCCCGAACTCCAGCTGTTGAAGGCGGACCCGGCCTACGCCCGGCTCAATGTCCTGCTGCGCACCGGCGACACCGACAACGACGGCGTGATCGACCAACTCCATACGCTCGGCGGGCGCGGCATCTCGATCTTCCGTCAGAATGCCGACGGGACGATCACCAAGGTGCGGGAGACCGGCGGCGAGTTCGAGAAGATCTTCGCCCAGATCGCGCCGGAGCGCTTCAACAACGATCAGGTGCTCGCCAACACGCCCGACGACCGCTCGGACAACAAGGGGCCCGAGCCCGAGGGTATCACCATCGGCACCGTCAATGGCCGCATCTACGCCTTCGTCGGCCTGGAGCGGCAGAGCGGCGTCATCGTCTACGACGTGACCGATCCGGCCAACGCGGCTTACGTCTCCTACGTCCCGCCGCTCCCCGGCGCGACGACCGATCTCGGTCCGGAGGTGCTGACCTTCATCGCCGCCGACCGCAACCCGACCGGCACCCCGCTGCTCGTCAGCGCCAACGAGGTCGCCAATGGCGGCGCCGTGCTCTACGCAGCCTTGCCCCAGGGCTTCACCCAGGAGATCGGCTTCGCCGCGAACTCGCTCTCCGTCAGCAAGTCGGAGGGCAATGCGGGCGAGACCGTGTTCACCTTCACGGTGGAGCGCAGCAACGGGACGCTGGGTGCAGTCGCCTTCACTGCCGAACTGACGGGCACCGGCGCCAATGCAGCTGAGAGTGCCGACTTCGCCGGCGCGCCGGGTCTGCCGCTGACGGTCGCGGGTACGATCCCCGCCGGCGCCGCCTCCGCGCAGGTCAGCCTCAGCGTGCGGGGTGACGCCCCGCCGGAGGCCGACGAGACCTTCGCCCTCACCCTGCGCACGGCCGCCTCGAACCAGACCGGTATCGCCGCGTCCGTACGCTCGGCCTCCGCGACCGCGACCGGCACGATCGTCAACGACGACGTGAGCCTGATCTCCGCGGTGCAGGGCGAGGGGGCGGCGAGCCCGCTCGTCGGCCGGACCGTCACGATCGAGGCGATCGTTGTCGGCGACTTCCAGAACGGAGACGCCGACGCCAAGCGCAATCTCGGCGGCTTCTACCTGCAGGAGGAGGCGACCGATCAGGACGGCAATCCGCTGACCTCGGAGGGCCTGTTCGTCTTCGAAGGGACCGGCAACCGCCTCGTCGATGTCGCCGAGGGCGACCGTGTGCGCGTCACCGGCACCGTCACCGAGTTCAACGGCGAGACGCAGATCACCGTCCGGGATGCCGCCGCAATCCAGGTGGTGACGCCGCGGGCGCTGACGCCCGAGCAGGTTAAGGCCTCGGCGGTCGCAGTCGACCTTCCGGCCGCGGCCACGATCGGCACCGGCACGACCGCGCAGCCCGACCTCGAACGCTACGAAGGCATGCTGGTCCGCTTCCCCCAGACGCTGACGATCACCGAGCAGTTCAACCTCGACCGCTTCAACGAGATCCGCCTCGCCGCCGGCGCGCGGCCCGAGACCTTCACCAACGAGTTCGAGCCGAACGCGGCCGCCTACGCCGCCTATCTCGCGCAGACGGCGGCGCGCTCGATCACCTACGACGACGGGCAGAATACCCAGAACCTACCGGTGGAAAATCTCGACGGCTTCGGCCCGAGCTACGGCACGGCAGGCGCGCCGCGGATGGGCGACACGGTCACGGGGCTGACGGGCACGCTCGGCTTCGGACCGACCAATGCCTACCGGGTGCGGGCCATCGACGACGGCGACAACCGCTTCGTGGTCGCCAACCCGCGGCCCGCCGAGCCGGACCCGATCGGCGGCACGCTCAAGGTCGGCAGCCTCAACGTTCTCAACTACTTCACCACCCTCAACACCGGCTCCTCGGTGCGCACCGCGATCGGCCTCGAGCCGCGGGGCGCCAACAGCGCCCAAGAACTTGCCCGCCAGACCGAGAAGCTCGTCACGACCCTGATCGGCACCGGCGCCGACGTGCTCGGCCTCACCGAACTGGAGAACCAGTTCCGTCCGGGCGACCCCGGCAACGCGCTCGAATACCTCGTCGGTCAACTCAACCTGCGCGCGGGTGCCGGCACCTACGCCTACGTCAATCCCGGCGCCCAGCTCGACCAGGGCCAGTTCCTCGGCGGCGACGCGATCGCGGTCGGTTTCATCTACAAGCCGAGCAAGGTCTCGGTGGCGATGAACACCACGATCGAGCGGCTTGACGACACGGATGTTGCGGCCTTCAATCCGGCCCTGCTGCAGCAGAGCACGATCGGGCACATCTTCAACGGTGCCAATACCAGCCGCGCCTCGCTCGCGGTGACCTTCAACGAAATCGCCACCAACGAGAACTTCACCGCCGTCATCAACCACTTCAAGTCGAAGAGCGGCGCCGGGACAGGCGCGGATGCCGACCAGGGTGACGGCCAGGGTGCGTGGCAGCAGCAGCGGGAGCTTGCGGCGACGGCGCTTGCCCAGTGGCTCGCCCTGAACCCGACGGGGAGCCGGGACAGCGACAAGATCCTGCTCGGCGACTTCAATGCCTACATCAAGGAGGATGCCCTCGACATCCTCAAGGCGGCCGGCTTCACCAATCTCGCCGAGGATCGGCTCGCCAACCCCTACTCCTACGTCTTCGACGGTGCCTACGGCGCCCTCGACCACGCCTTCGGCAACGGCAGCCTGAATCGGCAAGTCACCGGCGTCACCGAGTGGCACGTCAACGCCGACGAGGCGGACGCCATCGACTACAATCTCGATTTCGGCCGCCCCGCCAGCTACTTCGACGGACGCTCGCCCGCACGCGAATCCGACCACGATCCGGTCCTCGTCGGCCTGCGCCTCGACCAGACCGCGCCGACGCTCCTCGCCGCGACGCCCGCCGACAATGCCACCAAGGTGGCCCCCGGCGCCGACATCGTCCTGCGCTTCAGCGAGTCGGTTCGGCCCGGCACCGGCAGCATCACCCTCACCGACGCCGCCGGCGACACCCGCACGATCGCGGTCTCCGACACCGCACAGGTCCGCATCAGCGGCGACACGGTGACGATCAACCCGAGCGCCGACCTGCGCCCCGGCACGACCTACGACGTGATCGTGCCGGCCGGCGCCTTCACCGACAGCGCCGGCAACACCTTTGCCGGCATCGCCCGCGACAACCTCGATTTCACCACCGAGCAGGCCACTCCGATGACCTACACCCTTCAGATCCTTCACGCCTCGGATTGGGAAGCCGGCCTGCTGGCGACCGAGCGGGCGGCGAACTTCGCGGCCATCGTCGACAAGCTCGAGGACGCGACGCCGAACTCGATCACGCTCTCGACCGGCGACGGCTGGATCCCGAGCCCGTTCTTCATCGCGGGTGCCGACCCGCAGATGGCGGCGACCTATAACGGCGTCTACAATCAGCTCTACGGGCTCTCCGGCGCCAACGCGTATGGCCGCCTCGCCGCCTCCCCCGGCCGGGCCGACGTGACGATCCAGAACATCATCGGCGTCCAGGCCGCGGTGTTCGGCAACCACGAGTTCGATTCCGGTCCGACGGAGGTCGCCAACCTCATCGGCGCCAATCTCGGCACCGCCGCGGGTGCGGCCGATGACACCTGGGTCGGCGCGCAGTTCCCCTACCTCTCGGTCAACCTGAACTTCTCCCGCGAGTCCGCGCTGTCCGGCCTCGTGCATCGCGACGGCGATCTCGCGACCTTTGCGCAGACCGGACCGACCTCGACCCAGACCGGCACCGGCGCCGACAAGATCGCCAAGTCGACGGTCATCGTCGAGAACGGCGAGCAGATCGCCTTCATCGGCGCGACGACGCAGCTCGAGCCGCTGCTGACGACGCTCGGCAACGTCACGCTGGACGGCTTTACCGGCCGCGACGAGATCGCGCTCCTGGCCAACCAGATCAATGCCGAAGTCGATCGGGTGCTCGCGGCCAATCCGGGCCTCAACAAGGTGATCGTCGGCACGCACCTGCAGCAGCTCGCCAACGAGCAGGCGCTCGCCCCGCTCCTGCGCAACGTCGACGTGCTGATCGGCGGCGGCTCGCACACCCTGCTGGCTGATAGCAACGACCGGCTCCTGCCCGGCGACAAGGCGGGCGGCGCCTACCCGCAATTCTTCACCAACGCGTCCGGCCAGACCCTGGCTCTGGTGAACACCGCCTCCGAGTATTCCTATGTCGGCCGGCTCAACGTCACCTTCGACGATCTGGGCAACGTCATCCGCAACTCGATCACCTCGGAGAATTCCGGTGCCGTCGCGGTCGATGACGCCACGGTCGCGCAGCTGTGGGGTTCCAAGGCCGCGGCCTTCACCCCCGGCTCGAAGGGCTACCTCGTGCGTGAGGTGATCGAGGGCCTGGACGCGAACAACGACGGCATCCAGGAGACGGCGGGCATCGCCGACATCATCCGCCAGCAGGACGGCAACATCCTCGGACGCACCAGCGTGTATCTCGAGGGCCGCCGCGGCGAGGTCCGCACCGAGGAGACCAACCTCGGCAATCTCAGCGCCGACGCCAATCTCTGGTACGCCAAGCAGTACGACGGCACGGTCACCGTCTCGATCAAGAACGGCGGTGGCATCCGCGACTCGATCGGCTCGTTCTCGACGGCCGGCGGCGGCACCGCGGAGCTGCCTCCCGCCGCCAATGCGTCGGCGGGCAAGGCGGCAGGCGACATCTCGCAGCTCGACGTCACCAACTCGCTGCGCTTCAACAACGCGCTCGCGATGGTCACGGTCACGGCCTCCGAACTGGAGCGGGTGCTCGAACACGCCGTCTCCTCGGTTGCGCCTGGGGCGACGCCCGGTGCCTTCCCTCAGATCGGCGGCATCAGCTTCTCGTTCGACGCGAGCCGGCAGGCTCAGACGCTCGACGCCAACGGCAACGTCACCCGCGAGGGACAGCGGATCATCTCGGCCGCGATCGTCGATGCCGACGGCTTCCTCCTCGACACCCTGGTGCAGAACGGCCAGCTTGTCGGTGACCCCAACCGGGGCATCCGCGCCGTCACTCTGGACTTCCTTACCACGGGGACCAGCGCGGCGCCGGGGCTCGGGGGCGACAATTATCCCTTCCCGGCCTACGGCGAGAACCGCGTCGCGCTGAGCAGCGCCACGCCGAGCTCCCTGCCGAACACCGAGACCTTCGCGGCGCAGGGCACCGAGCAGGATGCCATGGCCGAGTATCTCAAGGCCTTCTACAGCGTGACGCCCTTCGGCCAGGCCGATACCGGCCCCGCCGCCGACACACGGATCCAGAACCTCGCCTTCCGCGGCGACAGCGTGCTGGCCCGCGGCGTCAGCCAGCCGGGTACCGGCGGCAACGACGTGCTGCAGGGAACGCCCTTCGCTGATCGGCTCGCCGGCGGCGCTGGCGACGACGTCATCACCAACAGCGCCGGCGACGACATCCTGTCCGGCGGACGCGGTAACGACACGCTCGTCTTCAATTCCTCGTTCGCCTCCATCACCGTCACGGAAGCCGGCCGGTTCACCGTCATCACCGGGCCGGAGGGCCGCGATCTCGTCGACGGCTTCGAGCGCTACCTGTTCTCTGACGCCACGATCGTGGTGAACGACGGCAAGCCGCTCGTCGACGACCTCTACTACCTGGCCCGCAACAAGGACGTGTTCCAGGCCGGCCAGGACGCCGACGCGCATTTCGCCCAGTACGGCGCCCGCGAGGGCCGCGACCCGAACGCCTTCTTCTCGACCAAGGGCTATCTGGCGGCCAATCCCGACGTAAGGGCCTCCGGGATCAACCCGCTCGACCAATACGAGCAGTTCGGCTGGAAGGAGGGCCGCGATCCGGGCGCCCGCTTCGACAACGAGTTCTATCTGGCGGCCAATCCCGACGTGAAGGCCGCCGGCCTGAACCCGCTCGCGCACTACCTGCAATACGGGCAGAGCGAGGGCCGGGCGATCCATGACGCGGTCGGTCGGGCGGGCGACATCCGCGGCGGCTTCGACGCGGAGTACTATCTTCTCACCAATGCCGACGTCGCCCAGGCCGCCGGAAGCAGCAACACCTTCGCCTTTGCCGCCCAGCATTTCGAGCAGTACGGTTGGAAAGAGGGTCGCAACCCGAACTCCGTGTTCGACACCAAGGGCTATCTCGCGGCCTACGCGGACGTGAAGGCCGCGGGCATCAATCCGCTCAGCCACTACGATCAGTACGGCTGGAAGGAAGGCCGCGACCCGTCCGCCTCCTTCGACACCTCGACCTACCTGTCGACCTACAAGGATGTGGCCGCCGCTCAGGTCGATCCGATGCAGCACTTCCTGCAATACGGCCTCTTCGAGGGCCGCTCGGACTTCGCCGACGGCGGCTTCCGGTTCGGCGCCCTGGTCTAGAGCGCATTCCGACGAAGTGGTCACCGGTTCGTCGAGAGAAGGCGCGCCAAAACAATGAGCGAGAGACGCCGGCCTGATGCAATCAGGTCGGATACGGCTCTAGCACGGCATCGTCCCGGCCCGCCTCACCCCTCACGCCTGATCAGACCGCGCCTCCGGGCGCGGTCTGATTGCGTTCGAGGCTCCTCCGGACGGAGGGCCGAGCGACCGCATTTCGGGCATGATCGGCGATACGATGCGGATGATCCCTTCCGTTGCCTGGGCGTTGATCGGGTCTTGGGATAGCGGCCGGAGGACAGGATCCATGTCGAAACTCTTCATCGCGCGGGTTCGCAGCGCGGGCGGCGAGCGCCCGCTTGTGACCGTGCGGGCCGCCGCCGAGGGTGAGGCCCGCCTGTTCGTGGAGGCGGCCTATCCGGAGGACGAAGTCGTCGTGATCGCCGAACCGGGCGAATGGGTGAGCGACAGCGACACCGGGACCCGGAGCGGCGACGTGCGCGAGCATCCGGGCACCACTTGGCAGGCGCCGACGAGCCGGGCGTAGCAAGCCGCCATGGCCTGCCTGCCCGAGGATGTGCGCGCCCTCGCAGGCCTGCTGCCCGAGGTGGTCGAGGGCGCCCATCAGGGCCATCCCGATTTCCGGGTCGGCGGACGGATCTTCGCGACGCTCTGGACCGATGAGGCGCGGGTGGTCGTCAGGCTGACGCCGGAGGCGCAGGCGCAGCTGCTCGACGCGGAGCCGGATGCATTCGAACCCGTCCCGGGCGCCTGGGGCACGCGGGGCTGGACGAGCCTCGACCTCGACATGGCCGAGGAGGAGACTCTGCGCGCCGCGCTGCTGATTGCTTGGCGGATCGTCGCGCCGCCCGGCCTCGTGGCGCGCTACGAAGGTCTCGCTCTCGATCCCTGACGGCGGTCAGCTTCTCAGGCCCGGCGCTTCCTGACCCGTGCTCGCGACATATTCTGAGTAGCCGCCGCCGTACTGCCGGATGCCCTCCCCCGTCACCTCGAGCACGCGGTTCGACAGAGCCGCCAGGAAGTGCCGGTCGTGGCTGACGAACAGCATCGTTCCCTCGAAGCCCGAGAGCGCGTTGATCAGCATCTCCTTGGTGGCGATGTCGAGGTGGTTGGTCGGCTCGTCGAGGACGAGGAAGTTCGGCGGATCGTAGAGCATCTTGGCCATGACCAGCCGAGCCTTCTCACCGCCCGACAGCACCCGGCACGGCTTCTCGACATCGTCGCCGGAGAAGCCGAAGCAGCCGGCGAGCGCCCGCAGCGAGCCCTGGCCGGCCTGCGGGAAGCTGCTCTCCAGATCCTCGAACACGGTCAGGTCGCCGTCGAGCAGGTCCATGGCGTGCTGGGCGAAGTAGCCGAGCTTGACGCTGCCCCCGACGGCGACCGTGCCGGCATCGGGCTGCGCGGTTCCGGTGACGAGCTTCAGCAGCGTCGACTTGCCGGCGCCGTTGATGCCCATCACGCACCAGCGCTCCTTGCGCCGGATCGAGAAATCGAGCCCCTCGTAGATGATGCGGCTGCCGTAGCTCTTGTGCACGCCCTTGAGCATCGCGACGTCGTCGCCCGAGCGGGGCGCCGGCTGGAACTCGAAGGCGACGGTCTGCCGGCGGCGCGGCGGCTCCACCCGCTCGATCTTGTCGAGCTTCTTCACCCGGCTCTGGACCTGCGCGGCGTGGCTGGCGCGGGCCTTGAAGCGCTCGATGAACTTGATCTCCTTGGCGAGCATCGCCTGCTGACGCTCGAACTGCGCCTGCTGGTGCTGCTCGTTCAGCGCCCGCTGCTGCTCGTAGAACGCGTAGTCGCCGGAATAGGTCGTGAGCGTCCCGCCATCGATCTCGATTACCTTGGAGACGATGCGGTTCATGAACTCGCGGTCGTGCGAGGTCATCAAGAGCGCGCCGTCATAGCCCTTGAGGAAGGATTCGAGCCAGATCAGGCTCTCCAGGTCGAGGTGGTTGCTCGGCTCGTCGAGGAGCATCACGTCGGGCCGCATCAGGAGGATGCGGGCCAGCGCCACGCGCATCTTCCAGCCGCCCGAGAGCCGACCGACATCGCCGTCCATCATCTCCTGCGAGAAGCCGAGACCGGCCAGCACCTCGTAGGCGCGGCCCTCGAGCGCGTAGCCGTCGAGCTCCTCGAAGCGGGCCTGCACCTCGCCGTAGCGCTCGACCAGGGCGTCCATCTCGTCGGCTCGGTCGGGGTCGGCGAGTGCCGCCTCCAGCTCCTTCAGCTCGGCGGCGACGGAACTGACCGGTCCTGCGCCGTCCATCACCTCGGCGACGACGGAGCGCCCCGCCATCTCACCGACATCCTGGCTGAAATAGCCGATGGTGATGCCGCGCTCCGACGAGACTTGGCCCTCGTCGGGCTGTTCCTGGCCCGTCATCATGCGGAACAGCGTGGTCTTGCCAGCGCCGTTCGGGCCGACCAGCCCAGCCTTCTCGCCCTTCTGCAGGGCGGCCGACGCCTCGATGAAGACGATCTGCCGACCGTTCTGCTTGCCGATCTTGTCGAGACGAATCATGCGTCCGCGAGGCCTGGATGAGGATGGAGAGGAGGGTGCCGGGAGCGTTCGGGAGCGCCATAAGGCATGCTCGATCCGAGCGGAAGGCAGCGCCGCCGCAATGCAGGGTAGCGGGCGCACCTGCAATCGAGGCGGACGAATTTGAGGTGGCAACTGCGGGCTTCATCCGCGGCAATGAAAACACTTTTCCAAACAGATGACGGCGACGGAGAGCGTCGATATCGAGCATCATATCTAATAACATAAGTTATTATTTAATATTGCTCGCACTAATGTAAGGATTTGTTTCTTATTAACCTTCGCATGCTCACATAATCGTGATCCGATGTGGCCGGGGCGGCCCGCGGACGCTCGAATACGGTCCCGCGACGCAGACAGATGCGCTGGTTTACCAATCTCAGACTTCTCGGAAAGCTTGTCATTCCGGCCGCACTGGTCGCGCTCGTCGCGGCCGGCATCGTCATTCTGGCGCGCGACACGCTCGATCGATTGCAGCGAACGACTCAGGACGTCGTGGACGTCCGTGCAGCCCGAGTCATCACCGCACTGCAGACTGCTCTTGCCATCGACGAGGCGGTCATCAGCGAGAAGAATATCATTCTCGAGACCAACGGACCCGCGCTCGCCGCGCATTACAAGCGCTTCGAAGCGGCCCGGGGACGGGCTCTCAGCGGCGCGGATCGGTTGATCGCTATGGCCGATACGGACGCGCGCCGCACGATGCTCGGCGAGGTCAGAGCCACGGTTGCCGGCTTCTTCACGACCGTGGAGCGTTCGATCGAACTCGGAATGAAGAACCAGAACGTGGAGGCGGCGCAGGTGTCCTTCGACGTGGTTCGTCCGGTCCGGACCAAGGCGATCGAAGCGATCGAGAAGCGCATCACGGCCAATATGAGCGATCTCGAGGCGGCGAAACAACAAGCCGAGGAAGTTGGTAAGTCCGCCGCGATGGCGCTGACCACGATCGCGGCCGCCGGCCTTCTGACGGCATTCGGCCTGCTCGGGCTGATCGCCATCGCCGGGATCGTGCGCCCGATCGGACGGCTGGTCCGCGTGCTCGAGCGGATGGCCGAGGGCGAGATCGAGACCGACATCGTCGAAGCGCGCCGCGGCGACGAGATCGGCGCCGTCGCCCGCGCGGTGGAAGGAATTAAGGCCCTCGTTGCGCGCAAGGCCGCCGAGCAGGCCGAGCTCAAACGCGTGGCGGACGAGTCCGCCGCGGTCGAGCGCCGTCGCACCATGATCGAGCTCGCCGACGGTTTCGAGCGTGCCGTGGGCGGCGTCGTCGGAATGGTCTCGTCCTCGGCGACCGAATTGCAGGCCACCGCTCAGCAGATGACCGCGACCGCCACGGAGACCGCGAGCCAATCGACCACCGTCGCGGCGGCGGCCGAACAGGCTGCCTCGAATGTCGCCACCGTCGCCGCTGCGGCGGAGGAACTCGGAACGTCGGTGCAGGAGATCGGCCGCCAGGTCGGCACCTCCTCCGGTATGGCGCAGCTCGCGGTCGGCGAGGCCGATCAGAGCGCAGTCCTCGTTCACGAACTGAGCCAGGCTGCGGCCCGCATCGGCGACGTCGTGAACCTCATCGCCAACATCGCGAGCCAGACCAACCTGCTGGCTCTCAACGCGACGATCGAGGCGGCCCGCGCCGGCGAGGCCGGCCGGGGGTTCGCCGTGGTGGCGAGCGAGGTGAAGGAACTGGCTGCCCAGACGTCGCGGGCGACGGAGGAGATCTCCGGTCAGATCGCGCAGATCCAGGGCGCGACCGGCGAGGCGGTGTCGGCGATCGGCGGCATCACCGGGCGCATCCGCGAGATCAATGCCGTGACCGCGACGATCGCGGCCGCCGTCGAGGAACAGGGTGCCGCGACCCAGGAGATCGTGCGCAACGTGTCCCAGGCGGCGGTCGGCGCGGGGGAAGTCACCAGCAACATTGCAGGCGTGGCACAAGCCTCGGAGGAGACGGGCGCGGCCGCCACCCAGGTTCTGGCCTCCGCCTCCGAGCTGTCGCGGCAATCCGAGCATCTGCGGGCGGAAGTCGCGCGCTTCCTCTCGACGGTGCGTGCGGCCTGAGCCATCCGGAGTTCGGCCAAGAAAAAGGGGGCGCTCGCGCGCCCCCTTTTTTTCGTTCGCCGACGCGCGTTGTCGTTCAGCCCGGCACCTTCTTGTGGCTGACGGCGGTCGCGATCTCGTCGGGCCGCACCTCGTCGCCGGCGACGGCACCGGAAACGGCGGCCGCGTGAAGAGCCAGCACGGGTACGAAGACAAGGGCCATCATCAGCGCCACGACGAGAACGACGCTGCTGTTGCGGCCCGACTTCGCCGCGCGGGAGCGGGCACGCCGGGAAATGACGTTGGAGTCAGTCATGGCTCACCTCTTGTCGGACCAGCCGCCAAAGGCCGGTCGCGGGTGAGCCGGATCAGACGATCAGGCGCAGATCACGCGATTGGCCGAAGGCGGCGTGGTCGATCGACTACTGTCGTCGGGCATGGGGGTCGAAAGTTCCTGTGGAGCCGCACATCACGCGCGCGGCGACGATGGGCAGACAACGCGCGCTTGCCGGATCGGTTCGATTTGGTCAAGTGCCATCGCCGGGTCGCGGTGTGAATCATCGCGGCCGTCACATTCCGAGTTCACCCGCAATCCGTCGCCGAACGCGTGCGCGGTCGCGGCGTTGGGAAGCTATGTCGAACGACACGATCATCTGGACCCAGGGCGGTATCTCCGAGGTGCCCCTGCAGCGCTTCACCGGCCGAATCGGCGCGATCGAGGTCGCCACGGTGGAGTACGACGGGTCGAACCGTCTCTGGACCTGGTGGAGCCCGCTCGCGGAAGACATCTGGGGCCATGCCAAGGATGCGGAGGGCGCCAAGCGGGCGGCCGAGGTATGGCTGCGCGAATGGCTGGAGAACTTCCGACCCTTCTTCGAAGCCGGACGCTGACGGCGTCAGGCGGCGACGGACGCCGTGTCCCGGCTGCGCCACATGTAGCGGGCCAGGATCGAGCGGTAGGGCGCAAAGCGGGCGGCCACCGCAGCCGTGTCGTCGATTCCCGTGAGGCGCCGCAGGACACCGACGGCAGCCACGTCGCCGACGGGCCAGATGTCGGGGTCGAGAAAGTGGAAGATGCCGGCCATGTCGGCGGTCCAGGGGCCGACGCCGCGGATGCGGCAGAGAACGGCCGCGCGCTCGGCATGCGGGAGCGCGGCCAAGTCCGCGCCGAGCAGGCCGGCCTCCTCCGCTTCGCGAATGGCCTGCAGCGCGCGCACCTTGTTCGCCGAGACCCCGCAACCGCGCAGCAGGTCCTCGTATCCCGGAACGAAGAGATCGCGCGGCGCGACCACCTGCGCGGCGGCTGCCGCCTCGACGCGTGTCCAGATTGAGAGGGCCGCCTTCGTCGAGAGTTGCTGATTGACGACCTCGACGAACAGCCGCTCGGCGACGCTGGCGTGAGAGGGCGGCGCGATCTCGATCAGGCCGACCGCCGCGATGGCAGCCCGCAGGGGCTCCGAGATCGAGGCGGCCGTACCGAGGAGGCGGTCGTAGATCGCTGCGTCGAACATGGGTCCTCCGGTCATGATGAGAGGGTGTAGAAAAACGTCGCGCGTCGTCCGCCGCTCCGTCGCTCAGGCGACGGATCACGCCCTGCCTAAGCGCGAAACAAACTGCGCACGCCTTCGGCAATATGGTGCAGTGCAGTGCAGATTATGACTTGACGCACGTTTGAAACGGCAGGATATTTCTCGAAAGGAAGCCAGAATTCCTTTCAAGAACGGTCCTCCGGGAGGAAATGTGCCATGCAGGATGCGCGCGTCGCAGCCATGTTCGGCCGGGATCGAGCCGCTGCCATCTTCGCCGTCGGCATGGTCTGGCTCGTTTACGCCTTCACCTTCTGGACCATGCGACAGGCCTGCGACACGTGCGGCGTCACGCTGCTCGTTCTGGGCGTCGGCGCCTGCGTCGTGCTGCTCAACACGGCGGCGATCGCGGCCATGATCCGGCACTACCGCGAGGATCGCGACGCGATCTACGGGACGGACCTGTACTACCTCGATCGCCTGCGGGAGATGCGCCGGACGGGGGAGGCCTGACATGGCCGGTCGCACGCCCTACGAACCGCCGGTTCAGTCCGTCGTCGGACAGATCGTCGACGCCGTTCTGATGCTGGTTCTCGTCTTCATCACCCTATACCTGCCGCTGTGGCTCAAGCTCGCCGGCGGCGGCACCAGCACAACGACCGTTTCGAACCCAACATGGGACTCCCTCGGCCAGAACCCGACCATGGCCGGGCAGTGGGAGAAGCTCGGCTTCACGCCGGAAAAGGCGGCCGGGATCATCGGTACCCGGTTCGATTACGCCTTCAACTGGACCCTCGTGGCGCTCACCGCCGCGATCATCGTCGGCTATTTCGTCTTCATGTTCCGCTACTCGGACCGAGAGTACCGCGAGGTCATCGCCGAGCATTTCGACGGCGCGCCGAAGGCCTGAACTCGAACGGTCCGCCGCTCGAACCGCCTTCCCTGCTGCCGAGGTCATCTGCCGAACCTTCCTGCAGATCGGGGGAGCACATCATGGTGTCCGTGATGAATTGGGGCGCATGGGCGGCCGCGACCGCCCTCGCGCTCTGGATGGGGTTCGATCTCCTGCGCACCAACCGAACCTACGACGAGAGCTACCTCCTCTCCTCCGAGGAGGGCGAGATCGTCGATTCCGAGGTCGGCGAGACGGCAGCGAGGTCGTGATGACAACGGTGCAACCGATTGCGGAGCGCGTATCCGCTCAACCCTCCACCGAAATGGTCGCCGCCACGGTGCCGGCCACGGCCGCGCACCGGAAGGTCGCGCTGCTGCGCGTGTTGGGGCCCGGCCATGTCTGGGCGCTCGGGGTCGGCATCGTCCTCGTGGGCGAATTCATGGGCTGGAACTTCGCGGTCGGAAAGGGCGGCGCGGTCGCGGCGCTGGCCGCGTGCTGGCTCGCCGGCATCCTCTATACCTGCGTCGCGATGATCGATTCCGAGATCACCTCGACGGTCGCCGCGGCCGGCGGCCAGTACGCCCAGGCCAAGCACATCATCGGGCCGCTGGCGGCCTTCAATGTCGGCCTCTACCTCGTGATGGCCTACACCATGCTGGAGGTGTCGAACGCCATCGTCGCGGGCGACCTGATCGAGGCCTTCGCCCAGAGCCTGGGGCTCGAGGGTGCCGTCGACAAGCGGGCCTTCATGGTGCTCACCGTCGTGGCGCTGGCCTTCCTCAATTACCGCGGCGTACTCGCCACGCTGACGCTCAATCTCGTCATCACCGCCGCCGCCTTCGCCGCGATCGTCGTGCTGTTCGTCGCGACCCAGCCCTGGGCGCCCGGCGCGGTGCTGCAGCACGAGGCGCTGCTCGGCGCCCTACCCTACGGCTCGCTCGGCATTCTCGCGGCGATGCATTTCGGGTTGTGGTTCTATCTCGGCATCGAGGGCACGACCCAGGCCGCCGAGGAAGTCCGCTCGCCCGCCCGCGCCCTGCCGCTCGGGACCATGACCGGCATGATGACCCTGCTGATCGCGGCTACGCTCACGTGGTACGTGTGCTCCGGCCTGATGCCGTGGGAGTATCTCGGTCAGGCGGTGACGCCGCTCTACGACGCCGCCCGACTCACGGGCAGCCGCTGGCTGGAGCTGTTCCTGTTCCTCGGTACCCTGTTCGCCACGGTGGCCTCGGCCAACGGCTGCATCAACGATGCCTCGCGGGCATGGTTCGCCATGGGCCGCGACCGCTACATGCCGGTCTGGTTCGGCGCCGTTCACCCGACCTATCGCACGCCCTACCGCGCCATCGTCTTCTTCGTGCCGATCGCGATCCTGTTCGCCGTCTCCACGCCGCTCGACCAGACCATCACCTTCTCGATCCTGTCGGGGCTGCTCGGCTACACGCTGATGGCGCTGTCGATCGTGCTGTTCCGCCGGAAATGGCCGCTCGGTTCGATCCAGCGCGGCTACGTGCATCCGCTCCATCCACTGCCGGCCGTGCTGCTGCTCGTCCTGTGCGTGGTCACCTATCTCGCGGTCTTCCTCGGCTACGGCACGCAGCTCCTGGCGATGATGGCCTTCTACATCGCCGCCTCGGCCTGGTTCGTCCTGCACCGCTACAAGTATGTCCGCCGCGGCGACCAGTTCACGATGCCCTGGCCGAAGCCCCGCGGCTACTGAGGCACGGCGATGCTCATCGGCCTGAGCCTGCTGATCCTGCTGTGCAGCGCCGCGTTCTGCCTGCGCCAGCACCGGAGGGAGGCCGCATGGCGCGGCGAGCTCCTCGACGCCTGCGCCGGGCAGCTCGCCGCGCCGCGCCTCGGCCGCGACCGGGCCGGCTTCGCGACGCTGCGCGGCCGTCTTGGACAGGCCGCGGTCGATGTCCGCCTCGTACCGGACACCCTCGTCCACCGAAGGCTGCCGCAGCTCTGGCTCCGTGTCACCCTCCGGATGCCGCTCGCGACCGAGGCGACCCTCGATGTCCTCCGCCGGCCGGTCGGCGCCGAATTCTACGCACCCGATCGGCTTCCGCTCCGCCTTCCCGTGCCCGCGGCATGGCCGGCCGACACTCTGGTGCGCGGAACGGCCGGAGCGGAAGCCCTTCTCGGCCGCGTGGTGCCCGCGCTGGGCCGCATCCTCGCCGAACCGAGGGTGAAGGAGGTCCTGGTGACGCCCGACGGCCTGCGCCTCACGGTGCAGGCGAGCCAGGGCGAAAGGGGCACTTACCTCCTTCTGCGGGGAAGCCGCTTTGCGCTGTCGCGCCTCGCGCCGGAACAGCTCGGGGGCGCACTGCGCGCCGGCCTGGAGCTTGCCGAAATCCTGTCCGAACCGTCCTCGGAGACGCGGCATGCGCGCGCTGCCTGAACCCTTTCATGTGCTGCTCGTGGCGATCCTCCTGCCTGGCATGGGACATGTCTGGACGGGCCGCGCCGCACGGGGGCTCGGCTTCGCGCTATTCGCTCTCCTCGGCGGGTGGCTCACCGCCCGGTTCGCCGCGCCCGATGCGAGCTTCGTCGGGCGCCATGCGGGCGGCTTCTTCGTCTGGGCACTCTCCATCCCCGACGCCTATCGTGCCGCCCGTCTCGACCGTGCCTGGGCGGATCGGGTCTCACACTGAGCTCGGCTCGGACGGCCGATCGAGGGTCGTTTCTCGTAACGGCTCAGAAGCGGGTCGTCAGCGCCGTGAGCCAGTCCGGCGAGGCATTCACCAGTGAGGTCTCCACTATCCGGTCAGTGCCCGAGAGGATCAGTCCGCTCGTGACGATGAGGACGACGCCCAGAGCCGCCTTGAGCCCCCGGCCGACACCGAGCATGCGCTCGCGCCAGCGCGTCAGGATCTCGCGCGACAGCATCCCGAGCGCCGCGAGCGGCACGGCGGCCCCAATGCCGAACATCAGCATGGTGATCGCGACGCTGCCGAGATCGCGTCCCTGAGCCGCCAGGAGCGAGGCGGCCCCGAGCGTCGGACCGACACAGGGGCTCCAGACGGCGCCCAGCAGCAGGCCGACGGCGAACTGGCCCGTCAGACCGGCGGTCGAGAAGTTGCCGAATCTCCGCTCCGCCCAGTCGCTCACCGGCCCGCCCGCTGCAGCGAGCCGCGTCTGCGCCGCCGGTACCACCAGGACGAGGCCGAGCGCCAGGAGCAGCGCCGCGGCGATCTTGCGGAACAGGTCGCCGTCGAGACCGATGGCAAAGCCGATCGTCGCGACGAACAGACCGACCGCGACGAAGGAAAGCGCAAGGCCGCCCGCCAGGGCCAATGGTCCGAGACGGTGCTCCGTCGCGGCCGCGCCGAGCACCAGCGGCAGCAGCGGCAGGACGCAGGGCGACAGCACGGAGAGGAGGCCGGCGAGAAGTGCAAGGCCGAGATGGATGGCCATAATCCGCTGAGTTTGCCCCCTCCCCCGAGCGCACTCAACCGTGCCCGTGGGCCGGCTGGCCGGCATTGCCCCGGATCAGCTCTCGACCGGCATAGATGCCGCCGACGACCTGAAGGTCCAGACGTTCCGCGTCGCGCCGGCGAACCTCGGCCATGATCTCCTCTGCCGCCTCCGGCTCCGCACCGATCGTCACCAGCGCCTGCTCGCCGAAGGCGAAGGCGGATTCGAGGGTCTCGCGCAGCTGGTAGGCGACGCCCGCCTCGATCAGCTCGACCGCGTGCTCGCGGTCGCGGGCGCGGGCCAGGACCGGCACCAGCGGGAACTCCGCCTTCGCCAGCTCGGCGATACGGTTGGCCATCGCGCGGTCGTCGATGCAGATCAGGATTGCCCGGGCCGTGCCGGCGCCGGCCGCACGCAGGATGTCGAGGCGGGCACCGTCGCCGTAATAGACCTTGAAGCCGAACCCTTCCGCGAGGCGGATGTTGTCGGCGTTCGTGTCGATGATCGAGACCGAGCAGCCGCGCGAGATCAGGGGCTGGCTGACGATCTGCCCGAAGCGTCCGAAGCCGATGATCAGAGCGCTGCCGACGAGGTTCTCCGGCGCGTCGAGACCGTCCGTGGAGGCGGAGGCCTTCGGCCCGAGGCGGTCGAAGGCGATGACGCAGAGCGGCGTAATCGCCATCGACAGAATGACGGTTGCCGTCAGGACCGCGTTGGTCGTGCCGTCGATGATGCCGGCGGAGGCCGCCGCCGCATAGAGAACGAAGGCGAATTCTCCGCCCTGCGCCATGAGGGCCGTGCGCTCCAGCGCCTCCGCATGGGCCGCCCGCAGCAGGCGGGCGATCGCGTAGATGACGAGGCTCTTGACCGCCATGTAGGCGGCCACGCTCATGAGGATCAGGCTCCAGTTCGCGGCGATGACCGCGAGATCGAGGGACATCCCGACGCCGAGGAAGAACAGGCCGAGCAGGATGCCGCGGAACGGTTCGACATCGGCTTCCAGCTGGTGGCGGAAACTCGATTCCGAGAGCAGCACGCCGGCCAGGAAGGCGCCCATCGCCATCGAGAGGCCGCCGAGCTGCATCGCCAGCGCCGAGCCGAGCACGACCAGCAGCGCCGCTGCGGTCATCACCTCCCGCGCCTTGGCCGCGGCGAGCAGGCGGAACAGCGGGTTGAGCAGCCAGCGGCCCGCCGCTACCAGCGCGGCGACGGAGACGAGGGCGATCAGGATCGCCACGGCGCGCTCCGTCCCGCTCGTCTCGCCGCCGCCTGGCGCCAGCAGGGCGACCGCGGCCAGCAGCGGCACGATGGCGAGATCCTCGAGCAGCAGGATGGCGACGATTCTCTGGCCCTTCGGGGTCGAGAGTGCGCCGCGCTCCTCGAGGAGCTGCATGACGATGGCGGTCGAGGTGAGCACGAAGCCGGTGCCGGCCACGAAGGCGACGACGACCGGAAATCCCATGGCGACGCCGACGAGCGTCAGGGCAGCGATGCAGGCACCGACCTGCGCGAGGCCGAGTCCGAAGATCTCGCGCCGCATGCCCCAGAGCCGCGACGGCTCCATCTCCAATCCGATGATGAAGAGGAACATCACGACGCCGAGTTCGGCTACGTGGAGGATCGCGTGGGCGTCGGTGAACAGACCGAGACCGAACGGCCCGATGGCGAGGCCGGCGACGAGGTAGCCGAGGACCGAGCCGAGTCCGAGCCGCTTGAACAAGGGGACGGCGACGACCCCGGCGGCGAGGAGGGCGACGACTTGGACGAGCTCGCTCGCGGCCCCGGACGCTTCGACAGCCATGATGTGAACGAGCCTCTTGGTCGGACCTTCGGATGGGCGGCGCGGCGCCGTCGATCGGGCGCTCAGTGTCGGCAGTCAGCGAGCGCACGGGTCGATGACGACCCGCGCGCCTTCGCTCAGGGATAGCGGACCGGCTGAGGTTCTTCCGGCAGCGGGATGAACTCGGCGTCGTCCGGCACCGTATCGAAGCGTCCCTGGCGCCAGTCCTCCTTGGCCTGCGCGATCCGCTCGGGCCGCGAGGACACGAAGTTCCACCACAGGTGACGCGGACCGTCCATCGGTTCGCCGCCCAGAACCATGAACCGGGCCGCTTCCGTCGCGCGGATGCTGATGCGATCGCCCGGCCGGAACACGAGGAGCTGACCGGGACCGAAGCCGTCGCCGGCGATCTCGATCGCGCCCGAAACGGTGTAGATCGCGCGCTCGTCGTAGGTCGGATCGAGCGGCAGGACGGCGCCCGCCTCCAGCATCACGTCGGCGTAGACCATCGGGCTCGATGTCCGAACCGGCGAGCGCGCGCCGAACGCTTCCCCCGCGATCAGCCGGACGGTCTTGCCTTCGCCCGTCAGGACCGGAAGCTGGTCGGCCTCGTAGTGCTCGAAGGCCGGCGCGTTCTCCTCGTCCTCGGCCGAGAGGGCAACCCAGCTCTGGATGCCGAACAGCCGTGAACCGGTCTGCCGAAGCGTCGGGGCAGTGCGCTCCGAGTGTGTGATGCCGCGTCCGGCGGTCATCCAGTTGAGCTCGCCCGGCCGGATCGGCAGTTCCGTGCCGAGGCTGTCGCGGTGCATGATCTCGCCGTCGAACAGGTAGGTGACCGTCGACAGGCCGATATGGGGGTGGGGGCGGACATCCATGCCCTGGCCGAGCAGGAACTCGGAAGGCCCCATTTGATCGAAGAAAATGAACGGCCCCACCATCCGGCACTCGGCCGAGGGGAGTGCGCGACGTACGGCGAAGGATCCGAGATCGCGCGAGCGGGGCACGATCAGAGTTTGGATCGCATCGCAGCTGAAATGGTCGCCGGGGATCGGGTCATCCGCACTGTGCCAGCTCATCGCTCTCCTCCCTCCGTTATCGGGGACCGGCGGCGGTGCGCTCAGGAAGCCTCGCCGCCGCGGTGTGGGACGGCGGCATCATACCGCGCGTCGCCGGAGAGTCTTATGGTCTCGATGCAACGAGTCGAAAACAGAAACGAACGAAATGCATCGTTTCGAAAAGCATCCATGACGGCGGCCGAGAGCCGTCGACCCCGACGCTTTCGGTGACCTCGGGCATGCCTCTTCATCCGCCGGGCGGCTCGCACCGCTCGGCTGCCGGATGAGGGAGAGCATCGCTCTCGGGAACAGCAAAGCCTGTGACCGAGCCTCGCGACGGACGTCCGAGATGGGGGCGGTCTGTCCTCCGTCCGGATGAGGAAAGCTTCAGACCGCGAACTTCAGCGGGACCCGCTCGGCGACGAGGCGTTTTTGAATCACCTGCACGACGTATTCGGCGTCGCGGCCGACCGCGCCGAAGCGGCCCGACCCCCAGGTGTTGAGCCAGGGCAGACCGATGAAGGAGATGCCGGCCTCGCTGGTCATGCCGCGCTTGTGCTTGGGGCTGCCCGCACCGTTGAACACGGAGGCGTCGAGCCAGCGGAAATCCGGCGAGAAGCCGATGCACCAGACGATGCTGGTGATGCCGGAGCTTTCGAGGGCGAGGCTGGTGACCGGTTCGGTCGGTTCCCAGACGGGCGTGTAAGGCTCCTGCGCGGGAGCCTCGATGCCGTTCTCGGCGATGTACCGGTCGATGGCCGCGTTGATGCTGTTGTAGGTCCGGTCGGCCTGATCGAGCGAGCGCTTGAGGTCGTCGCGGAAGCGCAGCTTGCCGTCCGTGTAATCCTCCATCAGGCCGTAGAGCCTCATGCCCTCGGTGGCGAAGCGGCGCAGGTCGATGTCGCGCCCGCCGTCGCGGCCGGTCACGTAGTGGTTGGTGTTGTCGCGCACGCCATCCCGCAGCGGATGATTGTCGACGGTCATCTCGTAATAACCCATGTCGGCGAGCCAGGTGACCACGTCGCGGCCGCGGTAGAACCGGGCGCAGCGCGGCGCGTCGCCGACCGCCAGATGCACCTTGCGGCCGGCCAAGTGCAGATCCTCGGCGATCTGGGCGCCGGACTGTCCGGAGCCGACGACCAGCACCTCGCCCGCGGGGAGTTGCGCCGGGTTGCGGTACTGGTTCGAATGGATCTGGGTCACCGAGCCCGGCAGCTTCTCGGCCATGCGCGGGATGATCGGGACCTGATAGCCGCCGGACGCGACCACCACCTCGTTCGCGGTGTAGGCGCCGTCCGAAGTCTGCACAGCGAAGAGTCCATCCGCGCGCCGCTCCACGCGCGTGACCGCGACGCCCTCGCGGATCGGAGGCTTCACCTTGGCGACGAACGCTTTGAGATAGGCGACGATCTCGTCCTTCTTCATGAACCCGTCCGGCTCCGGTCCGTCGTAGGGGTGCCCGGGAAGGTCGCATTGCCAGTTCGGCGTGACGAGGCAGAACGTGTCCCAGCGCTGCGTCGACCAGGTATGCGCGGCAGTCTCCCGCTCGAAGACGAGGTGCTCGATACCGCGCTGTTTGAGGTGGTAGCTCACCGAGAGACCGGCTTGGCCGCCTCCGACGACGACGACCGGGACGTGACAGGGCGTGGCGGTCATGGCGCAAGCTCCTTGATGGGGTGGTGCGGGCTGTCTCGGTCCGTGACGACCCGGCGGGACGTGCCGGCTCAGGGCTCGAAGGTCTCGACCGTCACGCGGCCGCCGGCTGGCTGGCGGCGCGCAGCCGCCTCGATTCGCGCGAGCTGGTCGATGGCGGAGGAACAGGCAAACCCGTACTTCTCGCGCACCCGCTCGCTGGCGATGGTGAGGGCTGTGCGGGTCTTCGCGACGAAGTCGTCCACGGCGTAGCTCTCGCCCGGCGTCAGGTAGTCCTTCACGACGAGGGAGGGCGAGTAGCAGGCCTCGCGCCGGCCATCCGGCCAGCGGACATGGAAGCGCATCTCAGGCATAAATCGGCTCCTGTCGGGCGCGGGCACAGGCCGCGTAGGCATCGAGGTGACGCTCGGCGCAGGCGCGCCAGGAATGGATCGCGGCCCGTTTCAGGCCGGCTGCCCTCAGGCGGGCGCGGGTCTCCGGCACGAGGGCCGTCTCCACGGCGCGGACCAGATCGTCCGGGTCGGCGGGATCGACGAACAGCACATCCGTCGCGTCCAGGTACTCGGTGAAGGGCGGCCGGCGCGACACGATGGCAGGCGTGCCGCAGGCCATCGCCTCAAGTACGCAGAGACCGAAGCCCTCCGTCCAAGAGGGGAATGCCAAAACGTCCGCGAGCCGGTAGAGCGCCGGCATGTCGGATTGCGGAACCGGACCGGTCTCGATGACCGCCAGCCCGGGGCCGACCGCAAGTCCGGCCGCGGCCAGCGCCGCGCGACAGCGAGCTTGGTAGGAGGCGTGATCGAGCAGCGAGGCGCCGCCGGCGACGACGAGCTGCGCGTGCGGGTGGTGCTCCCTCAGGCGCACGAAGGCCGCGACAATGCCGGCGCTGTTCTTGCGCTCCTCGAAGCCGCCGACGCTGAGGATCACCGGCCCGGGACCGAGACCCCAGCGGTCCCGAACGGCCGCGTCCGTTTCGGAGGGCGCGCACGAGTAGGCCGACAGGTCGACGCCGTTTCCCACGACGCCCGCCTCGACGCCGAGATCGTTCCGGATCCACTCGGCCCATGTCCGGCTGACGCAGAGCAGGCGGGCCGCCTCGCGGATCGAGCGGTCCTGCCACTGCGCGAGAACCGGATCGGTGAAGCTGTCGACATGGTGGACCGTTCGCGCGAAGACCGGGATCAGCCGACGGTGCTTCAGGGTCGCGAGCGCGTTGCCGCCGATCCCGTCATGGGCGTGGAAGACGTCGAAGTCGCAGGCCGCCGGCGTCGCGAAGTGGCGCAGGTAATCGTTGATGCGGGATCGCACGAGCGCGACCGTGTCACCGCTCACCGCCTTGGCGGCCACCGGAACGGTGGGGCAGCCCGCGTCCCGGAAGAAGCCGCGGCCGTCGGGATCGGGCGCGTGAACCACCGCTTCGTGCCCGAGCCGGCACAGCGCCTCGGCCAGGGCGAGGCTGTGGGCGACGCCGCCGCGCGGGTTGGTGGAGTGGGTCAGGATCGCGATCCGCAGGCCGCTCACGGCGCGTCCCCCGCCGGGTCGTCCCGGCCGCAGCCGATCAGCGGGCTCGCCCGAAAGTCCCAGACGACGGCCTGTTCGCCCGCGGTGTCCCGCACCCGCGCGACGCGGCTCATGTCGAGCGTGCCGATCGTGGCGGCGGCGATGCCCCGCTCCGCGAAGCGGGTGAGCACGGCCGGCGTCCGGTCCGGGCGCACGCTCAGAAGGAAGCCGAAGCTCGGGAAGGCTGTCAGCCAGCGCGTCAGGGGAACATCCTCGGGGCGCGGGATCGCGTCGAGATCGATGACGGCGCCGACCTGCGAGCATTCGAGCAACATCAGCGCCGTTCCGACGGTGCCGGCCATGCTGATGTCCTTGGCGGCACGGGCGAGCCCCGCTTCGGCAAGCTCCGGCAGCAGGGCGAGGTCTCCGCGCAGCCGCTCACCGGGGCGGCCGGTCGAGGCGTCCCAGTACGGGTGCGGCTCGCGGAAGCGACCGCGCAGGTCGATGGCAGCGACGAGGTCGTCGCCCGGCGCCGCGTCGAAGCTCGTCAGGAGGTGCGGTCCCGCTCGACCGAGCATCGCGACCGCGAGGTTGCCGGCGCCGGCGCGGGTGTTGGTGTGGCCGCCGACGATCGGCACGCCGTAGAGGGCGGCGGCATCGGACAGGCCGGCCAGGAGCGGGTCCGCCGCCGCGTCGTCGCGGCTCCAAAGGGCATCGACCACGGCGAGCGCCCGTCCGCCCATCGCGGCCACGTCGCTGAGGTTGACCATGATGCCGCAATAGCCGGCGAAGTACGGGTCGGCGGCGACGAAACTGTCGAGGAAGCCCTCGATGGCGAGGAGCAGATGGCCGTCTCCATCGGGGATCGCGGCACAGTCGTCGCCGACCGGAACCCGCGCGTTCCGCCCGTTGAGTCCGAGCCGCGTCACCACGGCTTCGATGTCCCGCTTGTGGGCCACGCCGCGCGCATCCCGGATCTGGCGGGCCAGGGCCTGGAGATCGAATCCCGCCCCCATCACGCGGCCCTGCGGAAGGTGACGAGCCCGTGCTCGGGGTCGTGCATCGGCGGATAGGCGGCGAGGTCGGCCTGCATCAGGTGATGCGGGCGTCCGTGCAGGTCGACCGTGTCGAGGCTCGCCCAGTGCAGGGTCTGGAACAGCGGGACGTTCTGCTCCTGCACATGGGCCAGGAAGCGCGTGCAGCCGCGGGCGTGGGCCGAGGAAACTGCAACCTGTATGAGCCCGGCGCCGAGCGCGGCGGTTCCGCGGTGCGTGCGGGCGACCGCGAGGCGCGAGCCCCACCACTCGCCGGGACGCTCGGCGACCGCGTGGATCCGCACGGTGCCGACGACGGCATCCGCGTCACCCCCCAGGGTCGAGAGGGCGCAGATCGGGATGGCGTGCGCGTCGATGGCGTCCCGGTCGTCATCCGCGAACAGGCCCTGCTCCGTGCAGAAGACCTCCCGGCGCAGGGCCGCGCAGGCCTGCCTTTCCCAGGGTGCGACCGCGAACTTCACCCGGAAGTGGCTCGGCCGGTACGGTGTGAAGGGATCGAACATCATGCCGCTATCCCCACGCTCTCGTAGGCGGAGAGGGCCGAGCAGGCGCCGCAGCGTCCGCAGCCGGCCTTGATGTCGGCCGAGCGCAGAGCGGCCCTGGCCAGCATCTGGGCGAGTGGCCTCAGGATCGCGTGCATGAAGTCGGGATCGGGCGCCGGGTGGCTCTCCAGCGGCGTGCCCGAGATCGGCACGAAGGGCACCACGAACGGGTAGACGCCCATTCCGATCAGGCGCTCGGCCATCGCCAGGATGGCGGCGGGCGCGTCACCGAGGCCGGCGAGGATGTAGGTCGAGACCTGTCCCCGTCCGAAGACCGGGACGGCGGCCTCGAAGGCCGCGTAGTAGCGCTCCAGCGGGACGCTCGCCTTGCCGGGCATGATGCGGGCACGGACCTCGGGCGTGACCGCCTCCAGGTGCATGCCAAGGGCGTCGATGCCCGAATGCCTCATCCGCTCGAACCAGCGGTCGTCGTCCGGCGGCTCGCACTGGGCCTGGATCGGCAGATCGACCGCGGCCTTCACGGCGAAGGCGCTCTCGCAGAGCACGGCGGCGCCCCGGTCTGTGGCGTTCGGCGTGCCGGTCGTCATCACCATGTGCTTGACGCCGTCGAGGAGCACGGCGGCGCGGGCGACCTCGGCGAGCTGCTCCGGCGTCTTGTGGGCGACGGTGCGGCCGGCAGCCAGCGACTGGCCGATGGAGCAGAATTGGCAGGTCTTGGTGCGGCTCGCGTAGCGGATGCAGGTCTGAAGCACGGTGGTGGCGAGCACGTCCCGACCGTGCAGCACTGCGATCTTCGAATAGGGTACGCCGTCGAAGGTCGAGAGGGCGTAGAAGCGGGGCTTGCCGGGGAAGGTGGCGCGCCCGATCACGACGCCCTCGTGCTCGATGACCGAGACCCCGTCGGCGTCCGGACGGCGCACGAGGAAGGGCGAGTCGAAGGCGCTCTCGGTATGGACCGGCACCATCACCGTCCGGCCCGCAATGGTCATGGCCTTGTGGTCGGACGGCCCGGCCCCGCCGCGGCGGCTCGGGGCCCCGGCGCGGCTGTCGGCGAGTCTAACGCCGTAGGACTGCAACGCGTTGATCAGTCGTTCCGTCGGCATCCCGACCAAGCCCGCCATGGCCGCCGGAAAGGGAAGGCTCGTCGGAAGCGGCGTGCTGCTCATGGTCGAGGCTCCGGATTGCGGTCTTGGAACGAATCGGCTGGTGCACGAACGAGGCCGGACGATCGTCGTGGAGAAGGCTGAGGAGTTCGGGGCGCGCGTAGTGGCCGACCGAGTCCATCATCCGCTTGCGTTTGGTCACGAGCGCGAGGTCCATATCGGCGATCAGGATCCCCTCGCCGTCCCCGAGCGGCTCTGCGAGGTGCTTGCCCTCGGGCGAGACGATGGCGGTGCAATTGCCGCCTCGGCAGGCGCCGCGCAGGCGCTCCTCGGGGCAGACCTGCGCCACCTGCGCGTCCGTGAGCCAGCCGGTGGCGTTGACCACGAAGCAGGCCGCTTCCAGGGCGTGGTGACGGATCGTCACCTCCATCTGGTCGGCGAAGATCTGGCCCACCAGCGATCCGGGGAATTGGGCGGCGTGGATCTCCTCGTGGCGCGCCATCAGGGCGTAGCGGGCGAGCGGGTTGTAGTGCTCCCAGCACGCCAGCGCGCCGACGCGGCCCACGGCGGTCTCGACCACGTCGAGGCCGGCGCCGTCGCCCTGCCCCCAAATCATGCGCTCGTGGTAGGTCGGAGTGATCTTGCGGCGCTTGAGCTTGAGGCTGCCGTCCGCATCGAAGATCAGCTGCGTGTTGTAGAGCGAACCGTGGTCCCGCTCGTTCACGCCGAGGACGATGACGGCGTGATGGCGGCGCGCGGCCGCCGCGACGGCCTGCGTGACCGGCCCCGGCACCGCGACGGCGCGTTCGTAGAGCTTGAGGTGTTCCGCGCCCTGCAGGGCCGGGGGGAGCACGAAGGAGAAGTAGGGATAGTAGGGGACGAAGGTCTCGGGAAAGACGATGAAGCGCGCGCCCTTGGCGGCGGCCTCGTCGACGGCGTTGAGCACGCGCTCAAGGGTTCCGTCCGGTCGGTCGAGGTCCGGTGCGATCTGGACGGCGGCGGCGCGCACGATCCGGCTTTCTGTCATGGCACTCCCTCCGGCTGAGACGGCGGCCGCGTCGGGCGGCCGCCGGATGCGATAGGCGGGCGTCAGACGGTCCAGGTGTCGATGATCACCGCGTTGTCGCGCTTGTGCAGAAGGATGCAGTCGAGCACGTCGAGAGGGTTGATCATGCGGATGCCCTCGATGAAGGCGGCCTCGCCGTGGCCGTAGAGAGCCTGGGTCGAGAAGCGGCAGGCGTAGACCTTGCCGCCTTCGGCCATGAACTTTTCGAGTTGGTTGTTGAAGTTCAGGTGGCCGGGGAAGGCTTCGTCGCCGAGACGCGGGAAGCCGCGCTGGACGCCGAGCGTGATGCCGGGGCCGTAGAGCAGGATCGAGGTATCGAAGCCCTTGCGCTGCAGGCGGGTCGCCTGGAGCAGGTTGACGAGGCCGATCGAGCCCTCGAACGCCACAGTGTGGAAAGTGACGAGCGCCTTCTGGCCCGGCTCCGCCTTCACGTCCTCGAAGACCTTCTCCTCGTAATCGACCAGGAAGTCGCCCTTCTTATGGGGTTCGCGGTTCACGGCAGGCATAGCTCTCGCTCCTTGAAGGATGGGACCGCGGCAGGCGGAGCTGCGAACGGTCGCCTATCCATCTTGGCAAACGCCGTGCCAGTCCCGGTCAGTCAAAGAGACGATCAATGTGCCGCTTATGAAAACATACAATAAAGCGATCAAGTCGGCACGTATCGGTTCCGATCCTCTCACTTGCAGGCCCTCGACAGCGGCAATCGCTGCACAAAGGGCGCTCACGGCCTGCGCAATGTGTAATCAAGAATTGATCTTATTGTATGGATAATGCTACGAACATGTTGCATCCAATCACACGGTACGGTGATTGCAAGACATACAATCTCATATTGATCGCATTGCGATGACGTGGGTACGGAACGGATGAAGGCGTCACACCGAGAAGGACGGGCCGTGTTTCAGGCCGGTGGCCTGGGCGGCTGGACGCCCGATCTGAAGCGATGGGGGAAGCCGCACTACCTCGCCATCGCGGACGCCTTGGAGGACGACATCCGAACCGGGCGTTTGACGCCGGGGACACGTCTGCCGACCCAGCGCGCCCTCGCCGAAACGCTCGGCCTGAACTTCACGACCGTATCCCGCGGCTATGTCGAGGCCCATAAGCGTGGCCTGATCGAGGGCCGTGTCGGCCAGGGCACCTACGTGGTCGATCCGGCCCAAGCGGCCCGTCCGAGCAGCGCCGCGCCGAGGATCGGGCCCGTCGATTTCACCATGAACCTCCCGCCCGAGCCCGATGCACCGGCGCTGCGGGCGCGCATGCAGGCCTCCTTCGCAGAGCTCTCCGGCGACCTCGGCAATCTGCTGCGGTATCAGGGTTTCGGCGGCACGGACGAGGACAAGCAGGCCGCGCTGCGATGGTTGAAGGCCCGGGGCATCGTCGCGGCCCAGGAGCGCCTGCTGATCTGCCCCGGCACGCACAGCGCGCTCTTCGGCGTGCTGGGCCAGATCGCTCGTCCGGGTGACACGATCTGCGCCGAGCGGATCACCTATCCGGGCATCCGTGCGCTCGCGGCGCATCTCGGCCTCCGTCTCGTGGACCTTCCCATGGACCGTCACGGGGTCGATCCGGACGCATTCGCGGCCGCCTGCACGAAGGTGGCACCGAAGGCGATCTATCTGAATCCCCTGTTGCAGAACCCGACCACCGCGACGCTGCCCCGGGCGCGGCGCGAGGCGATCATCGCCGTGGCGCGCCGATATGCCGTCACGATCCTTGAGGACGACGCCTACGCGCATATCTGCCCGGCCCCGCCGCCGAGCTTCGCCGAGCTCGCGCCCGAGATCACCTATTACGTGGCGGGTCTCGCCAAGTGCCTCGGCGCGGGGCTTCGCCTCGCCTTCCTGGTGGCGCCGAGCGCGCGGTCGGCCCTCCCCCTCGGGGGCGCGTTGCGAGCGGCCACCGTCATGGCGTCACCGATCTCGACGGCGCTGGCCACACGCTGGATCCTGGACGGCACCGCGGAGGCCATCGTGGACTTCGTCCGGGAGGAATCGAGCGCGCGCCAGCGCATCGCGGGCTCGCTTCTGCCCGCCGCAAGCTACACCGCCGATCCGCACGGCTTCCATGTCTGGATCACGCTGCCGGAGGGGTGGACGCGCTCGGCCTTCGCGAGCCAGGGCCGTGCGGCGGGGCTGGGCGTCGTCGGCAGTGATCCGTTCTGCGTGGCCGGGACGCCGCCGGAGGCGGTGCGCCTCTGCCTCGGCGGCCCCTCGACCCGGCAGCAGATCACGCACGGACTTGAAGTCCTCGCTCACGCGCTCGAAGGCTCGCCGGCCCTCGCCTCGACCTACATCTGAGCCGCGCGTTCGACGAAAACTCTCAGGTCGGCCCGGCGCTGACGGCGACCTCCTCGGCCGGGATGCCATCGCTCAAGCGGCGATCTTGGGAGAAAAGCCTTGATCCGTCCCCGCTTCACCCCTCGCCACCGATTGCACGCGGGCAAGCGGGACGATTAATCTTGCGCCTTCTGTGGAGTGAGAGACGAGGCGTCCGCGGCATGCATTCCGGTACTCTGTCGCTGGATGCGTTCCTGGATCGGCGGGCGACCGACCGGCGCCTTGCCCGTCTCACGCACGACGTACCGCTACCCGAGGCGAAAGGCCTGGAATTCGGGCCGGCGAACAACCCCACGGTCCTGCCCGTGGGCATCCGCGTGGCCTATGTCGATCATGCCCTCGATGCGCAGGCCGGCCTGGAGGGAGCGGTTTCGGTCGATCATGCCTGGACCGGTTCGGGCTCGCTGATGGAGTCGATCGGGCAGGACGGGCTCGACTTCGCCATCGCCGCGCAAGTCGCGCAATATGTGCCGAACCTGCTCGGCTGGTTTCGCGGCATCCACGCCGTGCTGCGGCCGGGCGGCGTGCTCAACCTCTCACTCCCCGACCGCCGGTTCATGTTCGATGCCGGCCGGGCCGACTCCACCATCGCGGAAATGGTCGAGGCCGATCTGTTGGACTATGCCCGGCCGAGTCCGCGCCAGATCTTCGCCCATACCTACGGCGCGCTGGCCATCGGTCCCGGCGAGATCTGGGCGGGGGAAGATCCGGCGAGGGCACCGCGACTCTGCGGCGAGGCCGCCCTGGCACTGGCCCACAAGCAGGCGAGCGACGCCCTCGCCTCGGGCCGCTATGAGAGTTGCCATTGCTGGGTGTTCACGCCGCTGTCCTTCCTCGACCTCGTCGAGGCGGCGTCGCGGCTCGGTCTGTTCCCGTTCGTGCTGAACCGGATCGCCGGGACTGAGCCGGACGGCTTCGAGTTCTACGCGTCGATGCGACGCGACGGCGAGACCGATCCCCAGGCGCTGCGCGGCATGCAGGAGGGCGCCATCGCCCATCTGCGCGGAATTCTGGTGCGGCAGCAACGGACGGCACGGATGCTCGCGACCGCTTGAAGAGTTCGAGCGCAGACGAGGGTCGGCACCGGGAGATCGAGGGTCTTCAAGGGACCGAATCGCAGAATGTGCCGGTTCGATCCGACCATTCCTACGATCGCGACGGACCGAACCGCGCGCAAATCAAGCGCATCGGGAAGAATATGCCGATCACGGCCGTTTGCGCAGACTTGCTATGCTCCAGATTCTGCCCTCAGGTATCGTGCCGGTACGCTGGGCCTGAGTCGGATCGAGCGGCGGGGAGCTTTTCGGCGATGGTGGAAACTGCCCCGGTCTGATGTTCGAGAGCGCCACTGCCACGGCCTTCCCCTTCCTCGAAGGAGGCGGGCGAATGGGTGCGATGATGCGCTCTCACGCGTGGTCGCGCTCGCCGCTCGGGCATCCCGGCACGTGGCCGTCCTGTCTGCGCTCGACGGTCAGCCTGATGCTGGGCTCGCGCTTCCCGATGTTCGTGGCGTTCGGTCCCGAACTCGGCTTCCTCTACAACGATGCTTACGCCGAAATCCTCGGTGACAAGCATCCCGAAGCGCTCGGCCGACCCTTCCACGACATCTGGCCGGAGATCTGGCCCGACATCGCACCGCTGATCGACCGGGCGCTGTCCGGCGAGCCGACGTGGTCCGAAGACATGCCGTTGACCATGAACCGGCGCGGCCACGACGAACAGACCTGGTTCACCTTCTCCTACTCGCCGGTGCGTGATGAGCAGGGCCGGGTTGCCGGCATGTTCTGCGCCTGCACCGAGACGACGGGACGTGTGCGCGCCGAGATCGGCCTGCGCGAGGCGGAGGCGCGCCAGAGGGCGCTCGCCGACCACCTGCCGAGCGGCTATGTCTACCAGCTCGCCACGCCCCGCGACGGATCGGATCGCCGATTCCTCTACGTGTCTCAGGGCTTCGAGCGCATGACCGGCCTGCCGGCGGAGGCGGTGCTCGCCGATCCGGCCGCCGCCTACGACCTCTTCCTGCCGGACCATCGCGAGCGTCTCGCCGAGGCTGAGGCGGCGGCCATCCGCGAACTCGCACCGTTCGATGTCGAGGCGCCGATGCGCCGCCCCGACGGCAGCATCGCCTGGACCCGGATCGTCTCGGCACCGCGCGCCGTCGGCGATTATCTGGTCTGGGACGGACTGCACCTCGACGACACGGCCCGGAGGCGAGCCGAGGAGCAACTGCGCGAGAGCGAGCGGCGCTTGCGGTTGGCGACCGAGGCGGCGGAGATCGGGCTCTGGGACGTCGACGAGGTCAAAGGGACCCTGTTCTGGCCGGCGCGAGTGAAGGCGATGTTCGGGATCTCGCCCGACGTGCCGGTCACGATGGCCGACTACTATGCCGGCCTGCACCCGGACGATCGCGAGGCCACGAGCGCCGCCTACGCCGCCGCCGCCGATCCGGACCGGCGCGCCGTCTACGATGTGGAGTACCGCACGGTCGGTCGGGAGGACGGGATCGTGCGCTGGGTCGCCGCCAAGGGAAGGGGCGTGTTCGAGGGCGGGCGCTGCCTGCGCGTGCTCGGCACGGCCATCGACATCACCGCACGCAAGCAGGCCGAGGCGGCGCTGCTCGATCGCGAGGCACGCCTCAAAGCCGTCTTCGCTCAGGCCGGAGCGGGCCTCGCGCTGACGGACATGGAGGGCCGCTTCACGGAGGTGAACGGGACCTACTGCACCATCGTCGGCCGCTCGCGTGACGAGGTGCTCGGCTCTCGCATGATCGAGATCACGCATCCGGACGATCGCTCCGGCAATATCCCTTCGTTCGAGGCGGCGGCGCGCGGCGGGACCGCGTTCGACATCGAGAAGCGGTATGTCCGTCCCGACGGCGAGATCGTCTGGGTTCGCAACAGCGTCTCGGCCGTGCGCTCGGACGACGGTCGGGTCGTGGCCATGCTGGCTGTCAGCGTGGACATCACCGACAGGGTCCGCGCCGAGCTGGCTCTCCGGGAGAGCGAGGCGCAGTTCCGTGTCCTCTCGCAGGTGCTGCCGAACTTCGTGTGGGCCACCGACGCGGACGGACGTGCCACTTGGTTCAATGAGCGCGTCTACGCCTATGCCGGCCTGATCCAGGGCCAGCTCGACGCGGAGGGGTGGTGGGCCATCGTCCATCCCGATGATCGCGAGCGTGTGGCGCGCGAATGGCTCGCCGCGGTGACGAGCGTCGACAGCTACCAGTGCGAATACAGGCTGAGGCGGGCGGACGGCACCTATCGTTGGTTCCTGGGCCGCGGTCAGCCGGTCGTGGCCGGCGACGGCGCGGTGCTGCGCTGGGTCGGCACCAGCACCGATATCGACGATCAGAAGCAGGTGATGGCCGAACTCGTGCGCTTCAACGAGGCCCTGGAGCGGCGCGTCGCCGAGCGCACGGCGGAGCATGACCGGGTCTGGCGCAACTCGCGCGACCTGCTGGTGGTGGTCGGCGCCGACGGCGTCTTCCGGGCGGCGAATCCGGCCTGGGAGGCGATCCTCGGCTACGGCCCGACGGAGGTGGTGGGGCGCCATTTCGGCACCTTCATCTGGCCGGACGATATCGAACTGACCCAGGCCGCCCTCGAGCGGGCCGTCAGCACCGGTCCGCTCACCGATTTCGAGAATCGCTATCGGCACAAGGAAGGGACGCCGCGCTGGATCTCCTGGCGCACCGCCATCGAGGGCGATCTGGTCTATGCGTATGGGCGCGACGTCACCGCCGAGCGGACGCAGGGCGAGGCACTCCGGCAGGCCGAGGAAGCGTTGCGCCAGTCGCAGAAGCTGGAGGCCGTCGGGCAATTGACCGGCGGCGTGGCCCATGACTTCAACAATCTGCTGACCATCATCCGCTCCTCGGTCGATTTCCTGCGCCGCCCCGACCTGCCCGAGGAACGCAAGAGCCGTTATCTCACCGCCGTCTCCGAAACGGTGGACCGGGCGGCCAAGCTGACCGGACAGCTCCTCGCATTCGCGCGGCGGCAGGCGCTCAAGCCCGAGACGCTCGATGTCGGCGCCCGCCTGCGCGGCGTGGCCGACCTTCTCGACACGGTGACCGGCGCCCGCATCCGAGTCGTGACCGAGGTCCCGGACAGGTCCTGCTTCGTCAAGGTGGACCTCAGCCAGTTCGAAACCGCCCTCGTCAACATGGCGGTCAACGCCCGTGACGCGATGGAGGGCGAAGGCACACTGACGCTGCGCCTCGAATGCGGCGTGTCGCTGCCCGCCATCCGGGGCCATGCCGCCGCGGCCGGACCGTTCGCCGCGGTTTCCCTCCACGACACCGGCTCCGGCATCGAACCCACCGTGCTCGCCCATGTCTTCGAGCCGTTCTTCACCACGAAGGAGGTCGGCAAGGGAACGGGCCTCGGCCTCTCACAGGTCTTCGGCTTCGCCAAGCAGTCCGGCGGGGATGTGGCCGTCGACAGCGCCCCCGGCCGCGGCACGACGTTCACGCTCTACCTGCCCGAGGTCGAGCCCGAGGCCTCAACCGTCGAGCGGGGCGGCAAGGCCGATCCGGTCGAGCCCGGCGGCTACGGCCAGCAGGTGCTGGTGGTCGAGGACAACGTCGAGGTCGGACGCTTCGCGACCCAGATTCTGGAGGATCTCGGCTACGTGACGACCTGGGCGGCGAATGCCGCCTCCGCGCTCGAATATCTCGCGGAGAGAGGCGCCACATTCGACGCCGTGTTCTCCGATGTGGTGATGCCCGGCATGAACGGCGTCGAGCTGGCGCATGAAATTCAGCGGCGCTTCCCGAACCTGCCCGTCGTGCTGGCCTCCGGCTACAGCCACGTGCTGGCCCAGGAAGGCCGCCACGGTTTCGAGCTCCTTCAGAAGCCCTACTCGGCCGAGCAGCTTTCCCGCATCCTGCAACGCGTCACGGTGCAGCGTGCCGAAGCCGGGCGCTCATAGGTATCCTGCGGTACGGCCGGAAGGAACCGGGAACGGTGACCGCTCGATTAAAGCAGGGTTCATTGAGCCAGCGACCGCCCCGCACGGCGCCCTCCGCATCGTCGACGGGGCGGTTCCGGTTGCAAGGTCTCAAAGGCGGTCGCCAGCTGCCTGTTCCGCCGACGCAGCACCCGGTCGATAGCCGGACATGCGGCCGGCCCCTGCCCTGACCGCCGCGATCAGATCGTCGAGTGCCGAGGCGGCCAGAGACCGGCTCGCGGCGAGATAGTAGGTCTCCCATCCGATCGAGAGGAAATCGAGACCAAGTCTCTCGGCCGATGCACGAACGCCGAGCCCGGCATCCGCCGCCCCGCAGGCGATGACGGCGGCGACCGCCTGATGCGTGAACTCCTCGACCGCGTAGCCATGAATCGCGCTGGCGGGCAGGCCGGCCTCGGCCAGCATGCGGTCGAACCAGTCGCGCGTGCCCGATCCCTTCTGACGGTTGACGTAGCGCACGCCCTCGGCGGTCAGATCGGTCAGGCTGCGGATGCCATGCGGGTTGCCGGGCGCGAGCAGAAGGCCCTGTTCGCGTTCAAAAAGGGGATGAAGGGCAAGACCGGCCGCGTCGATCGACGAGAAGGGCGGGCCGGCCGCGCCGGGGCCGCGCGCACCGCAGTGGAAGCCTGCGACATCGACGCCTCCGCCGAGGAGGCGTTCGACCGCAGCGCGGCTGCCCATGACCGACATTTCGAAGCCGCCGAGCTCGCCCAGCACCTCGACCAGCAGCGGGTCGTGGCTCGCGGCGAGGGTGAACACGCCGGCTCGGCCGGTGAGGAGTTCGCGCAGGCGATGTTCGACAGCGCGGGTCTCACGGAGCAGGCCGGCCTCGAGCCCGCCGGCCGCGGCGGCGAGCGCTTCCGCCAGCGACGCACCGAACCCGGTCAGGGCCGTGCCATGACCGCGGGTCTTGTGCACCAAGGGCCGGCCGAGAGCCACCTCGTAGGTCTGCAGACGGGCCCAGGCGGCACGGTACGACAGACCGAGTGCATCGGCGAAGCCCTGCACCGAGCCCGTTCGTGCGATCGCCTCGAACACCACCATCAGGTCGGACACCGCGACGGTGTTCGCTCCGACCCGGACCGTGCCGCCGAGGCCGAGCGCAACGGCAACGGAATTCAGTTTCATATTGCTGGCGTCGCAACTGTCGTTCACAACCACATCTCCGCATCGGGGCTGGTCGCGGGGCAATGGTTCGACCGAGGCGGACCGTCCCGGTTTCACGCGCCGGCACGACGTTCCCTCACGGACGCAAGAGCGGCCCAGCGCCAATGTCCCCAGGTCCCTACGTTTCCTATCTTCGATCCGCCGGTACCGGACCGGCGACCTCCAGCCTAGCCTCTCAGCGCGAGGCGGTCTCGCGCCATCTCGGCCGCCGCGGTCGGCTGGTCGACGAGGTCATCGAAAGCGCGGCCGATCCGCAGCAACCCGGCCTGCAGGCGGCGCTCTCCCTGTGCCTCCGTCACGGGGCGACGCTCCTCATGGCCGAACTCGATCCGCTCAGCGAGGATGCCGATTTTCTTCGACGTCTCAGCCGCGACCTGCGCGCGCGCGACCTGCGGTTTTCGGCCGCCGACCGTCCGGAGGTCAGCGAGCACACGCTCGGCATCATGGCCGCAGTGGCAGAAGCCGAGACGCGTCTCGGCGTCAGGCGTACGCCGGAGACGATGGCACGGCGCCGCGAGTTCTACGCGCGCTTCACGGCGGACCGGCAGGTGACGCCCGTGACCGTCGAAACCGGCGTTTCGATCGCGGGTTCGCCGCGCCCCCTGGCGGAAAGTCTGAATCGCGGCGAGGCCACGTCGAGAAGCCGAGAGCGGGCAGCGGAGGTGGCGCCAATCCTCAGCGAGATCCGCGCGGCCGGCGCGCTCACCCGGGAACAGGTCGCCAACGCCCTCAACGCCCTCGGCATCCCTTCCGCGAGGGGGAGCCGCTGGTATCCGATGCAGGTCACGCGCATCGAGAAGCGCCTTGCCGCTGCGGCGGCTCGGGAGGGCGCATGCCCAGGAGGCTCGCACCCCGCCCGTCACCGATCCGCTTCGGAACGGACATTCGACGGGCAACGGACCTGAAACGGGATCGACAGGCGGCTGGTCCCCGACACAGGGCAAGGGCTCGTCCGCCGAGCCGGACCGACGCGCCCGGCTCGAACGGGAGGGGCCGGCGTTCTCAGAACGTGACGGCGTATGCGACTTCGACCGAGCGCGGGCGCCCCAGCAGCCACGCCGCCGAACTCCCGGTCACAGGATAGACCTTGTCGAGCAGGTTGTAGGCCCGCACGCTGAAATGCGAAGTCTCGCTGACGCGATAGTCGATGCTCGCGTTGACGACTTCGTAGGCCGGCCGCCGGGCCGTGTTGGCGAAGTCGCTGAAAGTCTCACCGACGAACTGCACACCGGCCCGCGCTTCCCAGCGCGGCGCAAAGGACCAGCTCAGCCAGAGATTCGCCACGCGCTCGGGAACGTTGATCGGCTGGTTTCCGGCGAAGTTGACGGCCGTGCTGCCGACAGCCTGCTGGAAATCGTCGTACTGCGCGTGAAGCAGCGCGATGTTGCCCTCTACGCGCCAATTCTCCCACAGGCCGAGCGAGGCGAACGCCTCGACACCGTGCGAGGATTGGCTGCCGACCTGAACCGAGACGGACGGCCGCAGCGGATCCACCGTCAGCAAGTTGTCCTTCTTGATCCGGTAACCGGCCAAGGTGAACTCGCCGCGGCCTTCCCAGAACGACTGCTTGTAGCCGATCTCGATTTGCTCGCCGGTCGAGAGTTTGAAATCCTTCTGCGCCAGCGTCAGGGTGATCAGGGAATTCACCGGGTCGACGGCGGTGGCGTAGCTTGCGTAGAGCGAACTGTCCGGCGTTGGGTTGTAGACCGCACCGAAGCGATAGCTGAGCGCGCTGAAATCCTTGGTGAATCCGGCCGACGGGCTGCGTGGATCCTCCCGGCGGACCGTGGGCGCGTCATAGCGCACGCCGGCGATCAGCGAGAGCTGATCGGACAGCACAAGACGGTTCTCCGCAAAGAGCGAGTACTGATTCGAACTGGTGAGATAGCCAAGCGTGGTCGGGTCGAGGCTGGAAAAGATGCCCGGACTGAAAACGAACGGGTCGACGCTGGTTTCGCCGCGATAGGGCGAGTTGTTGGTGTGCGAGAACTTGATGTGGTTGACGTCGAAGCCGGCGACGAACTCGTTGCGCAGGCCGAACAGCTCGCCCTTGAAGGCGGCATCGAAGCGATTGCCGATCTGTTCCTGATTATGGAAGATCTCGATCGGGCTGGTCCGGCGGATCAGGCCTGTGCTCGGCACGAAGGCGTAGCTCTCGACATTGCGCCAGTGCCGATCCGACACGAGACGGTACGCCGTATTTCGGATCGTGATGTCGGCGGTGGGCGTCCACTCGGTCTTGAACTGGGTCCAGTTGTCCTCGAAGACGATGCGGCTGTCGTTGACGTTGTAGTTGTTGAACCGGGTTCGCGGATCGATCCGGCCGCCGATCAGCGGGGTGCCGAAGTAGCGCAACGGTTCTTGGTAGCCGTAATCGTGCGACAGAGTGAAGGCGAGGTCGGGCGTGGCTTGGTAGAGCACAGCGCCCGAGACCGCGAGATTGGCGAAGTCGCCGTTCTGGCGCAGCCAGCCGTCGGCCTGATTGGCGCTGACGTTGAGGCGGTAGAAGACGTTCTCGCCGATGGGTCCACCGCTATCGATGGCAAGGCGCTTCACGCCGTCCGATCCGAGAGCGGCGCGTGCGGCGTTGATCGGGACGGCGACCGGCTTCTTGGGCACGACGTTGATGACGCCGCCGATGGCGCCGTCGCCGTACAGCACGGAAGCCGGCCCGCGCAGCACCTCGATGCGATCGACGTTCCAGGTGTCGAACGGGTAGGTGATCGTACCGGCGCCGACATAGAGCCGGGTTCCGTCATAGAGCTGCATGACCGAATTGACGCCGGCAAAGCCGCGGGAAGTGTAGGCGCCGAGACCGTTGCCGGGCGCGCCGATCGTCGTGATGCCGGCGGCGTTCTGGGTGATCGCCTCCTGCACCGTCTCCTGCCCGCGCTCGCGGATCTTCTGGCCCGGTATGATCTCGACGCTCGCGGGCGTCTCCAGCGGCGAGAGGTCGAGGCGGCTGCCGCTGCGGCTCGGTGCGGTGAGATTCAGCCCGGTCGGCGCCGCCGTGTAGGGCGTGCGCGCCAGAAGCCGTGTGCCGGACCCGGTCCCTTGTACGGCCAGCTCCTCCAGCGCGACGGCATGCGGCTCCGTGGTGATCGCCGCGCGCTCCTGTGCCGCGAGAAGGGTCGAGCTCAGAGCGAGAGCGCCGGTCGATAGCAAAAGCGCAGCGGGCAGACGCTCGGCGGGCGAGCGGGTGCGAAAAGCAGGCAACATGGTACGAGACGCCTCGGGCAACGGCAGTGGCACGTCACCGCGAACGAGGCCTCGGCGCACCGCCTCCTCTCGGGAATGGCGGGGCTTCGACACCCGCCAGGACACCCCGCCCGACGCGTTTCGCGTGTGACCACGACTGACGGCAGGTCTCCTGGCTCGCGGGTCGCTGCCCTCTCACCGTCTTCCCGGGCGAGGCTGCCCAGTGACATGGTGGCGGAAGGCTCGCCGCTCACAGTTGCGGGGGCAGCCGCGGCATCGGGTTACCCCTCACCGCGTTCCCTTTTGATCCCCGAAGGGAACCGTCGAAGCCTAGCTATTCGCCGCCGGAAGGTGCTGTCAATTCCATCTCGGCCAGCGGATGCCATGTCGATGGGGCTAACGATGCGGCGCGAGGGAATGGGTGCGCCGAATCCGACGTCGTGCCGGCCGCGCTTTACTTCTGAGGCACTGGCCCAAATCGCGGGCACAGCAGCTACGGCGTGCGGCCCGGCGGCAGGATCATCGCCGTGTCCGGGTCTGACACGTCACCCTCCTGCTGCTGTTCGAGCGTCAGCTTCGTGGCCAATTCGGGCGTCTTCCCTTCCCCCATTTCCCGAGTCGCAGCGACCTGCTTCTCGCGCGCCTGTTCCGGTGTGAGTTCGCCCCGAACCACCGACCGGGCGAGGTTCAGGCTGAGCACGTTCCCGGCTTCACTTTCACCGAAGGCCGTGAGCGTGCCTCGGGTCCGATCCGGGATCACGCTGCCGTTGAAGGTCGCCACTGCGCTGTAGAGGTTGAGCGGCACTTTGTAGGGAAGGATCTGCTCCACGACGTCGCTGTGCTTGGCCGGAAAATCGTGCTCGGCCCCCACCTTGTGCACCACGGTTCGGATCCAGGGTCCATTACGGTGCCAGATCAGCAGAGTCGCCGTCTGCTCCTGCGGAGGGCCGTACTTCTCCACCAACGCCGCCGCGGCCTTGCGTGCGGGCTCCGGCCAATCCTGCGCGATCGGTTCGGCGGCGCCGGCGCGGCCGGCTCCCAGAACAAGCGCGACGGCGAGGGCCAAACGGCGGGAGCCGGACGAGAACATGGAACCTCCCTGGCGGCGCCGAGCCGGATCGGGCCGCTGCGAAAATGAGACGCTGGCTGCGATCCGGTCGCGTTGCCCCGGCCCCGCGCCGGGTATAGGCCCAGCATTCGAGAATAGTTCCAGGGAGACGCCCGATGGCGCAGCAGATGTCGCTGGACGTGAACGGGAACGCGACGCGCGTGACCGTGGATGACCCCGAAACACCGCTTCTCTACGTGCTGCGCGACGATCTCGGCCTGCACGGCCCGCGCTTCGGCTGCGGCCTCGGCCAGTGCGGCTCCTGCACGGTGCATATCGACGGGCAGGCGGTGCGCTCCTGCATCACCCCGGTTTCCGGCCTGAAAGCGGGGGCGAAGATCGTGACCCTCGAAGGCCTCGGCGGCCCGGACAAGCTCCACCCGGTGCAGGCAGCCTTCATCGAGGAGCAGGCGGCGCAGTGCGGCTACTGCATCAACGGCATGATCATGCAGTCGGCGGCCCTGCTCAACGAAACGCCGAAGCCCGACGAGGCGGCGATCCGGCAGGCGCTGGCACAAAACCTCTGCCGCTGCGGCACCCACCTGCGGATCGTGCGCGCCGTCCAGCGCGCCGCCGGCACGCTCTGAGGGAGGTTGCAGCGATGAACGCGCCCACACTTTCCCGCCGAAGCCTGCTCCTCCAGGGCGGCGCCCTGGTCGTCGGCTTCTCGCTCAGCGGCCGCGACGCCCTCGCGCAGCAGGTCTTCGCGCCGGTTGCCACCAACGGCTTCTCGAAGCCGGTTGCGCCGGATCAGGTGGACAGCTTCCTGGCGCTGGGCGCCGACGGGCGCGCCACCATCTTCTCCGGCAAGGTCGATCTCGGCACCGGCATCAAGACCGCGCTGGCGCAGATGGCCGCCGAGGAACTCGACCTGCCCCTCGATCGCGTCAGCGTCGTACAGGGCGACACCGCCCTGACCCCCGACCAGGGCCCGACCTACGGCAGCCTCTCGATCCAGAAGGGCGGCGTCGAGATCCGGCAGGCGGCCGCGACCGCGCGGGCCCGCCTCGTTCGGCTCGCGGGCGAACGCCTCGGCCTGCCCGCCGAGGCGCTGGTGAGCGAGAACGGCACCGTGCGGCCGAAGGCCGGCGGACCGGGCCTCACCTATGCCGAACTCGTCAAGGACGGGCGCTTCGACCTGAAGATCGATCCCGCCGTCGCCACCAAGGATCCGGCGGCCTTCGCGCTCGTCGGCAAGTCGGTGGCGCGGGTCGACATCCCGGAGAAGATCACCGGCCGCTTCACCTACATGCAGGATTACCGGGTGCCCGGCATGGTGCATGCCCGCGTCGTCCGCCCGCCGGCCATCGGCGCGGAACTGCAGAGCGTGGACGAGGCCTCGGTCGCGGGCATCCCGGGTCTGATCCGTGTGGTGCGCCAGGGCAATTTCCTGGCGGTCGTCGCCGAGAAGGAGTGGGCGGCCGTGAAGGCGGCCGGGCAGCTCAAGGCGACGTGGTCGCGGTGGGAAGGCCTGCCCGAGCAGGACAAGCTCTGGCAGCATGTCCGCGCCACCAAGGTGACGAAGGACGACGTCACCAGCAGCACGGGCGATGCCGAGGCGGCGCTCGGCCAGGCCGCGCGCGTCCTGGAGGCGAGCTACGACTTTGCCATCCACACCCACGGCTCGATCGGGCCCTCTTGCGCCATCGCGGAGTTCAAGGACGGGCTGCTCACCTGCTGGACCGCCTCGCAGATGACGCACGCCCTGCGCAAGCAACTCGCGGCGATGACCGGCCTGGCGCCGGAGGCGGTGCGCTGCATCTACGTCGAGGGCTCGGGCTGCTACGGCCGCAACGGCCACGAGGACGCGGCGGGTGACGCGGCGCTCCTCGCCCGAGCGGTCGGCCGGCCTGTGCGCGTGCAGTGGTCCCGGGCCGACGAGCACGGCTGGGACCCGAAGGGACCGCCGACGCTGATCGACCTGAAGGCGGGGCTCGACGGCCAGGGCAACGTCGCCGCCTGGTCCTCGCAATTCCACGTGCCGGAGGGCGCGGCCGGCAACGTGCCGCTGGTGGCGGCCGATCTCGCCGGTCTGCCGCATGAGACCACGATGTCGCCGGGCAACATCATCCAGAACTCGGCGCTGCCCTACGCCTTCCCGAACGTGCGTACGGTCTGCCACCGCCTGGCCACGACACCGTTCCGGCCCTCGTGGATCCGGACGCCGGGCCGGATGCAGAACACCTACGCCAACGAGGCCTTCCTCGACGAGTGCGCCGCGGCCGCGGGCGCCGATCCGCTGGAATACCGCCTGCGCGCCCTCAAGGATCCGCGCGGCATCGAGGTGCTGAAGCGGGTGGCAGGGATCGCCAAGTGGCAGGCCCGGCCCTCGCCGGCGAAGGAGGCCTCCGGCGACGTCCTGCGCGGGCGCGGCCTGTCCTACGTGAAGTACGAGCTGAATCGGACCTACGTGGCCGGCGTGGCCGAGGTGGAGGTCGATCGCCGGACCGGACGGGTCCGCGTGCCGCGCTTCTTCGTGGCTCAGGACTGCGGGCAGATCATCAACCCGGACGGCGTGCGCAACCAAGTCGACGGCAACGTCATCCAGACCGTGAGCCGCGTGCTGATGGAGGAGGTGACGTTCGACCGGGGCGCGGTGACGAGCCTCGACTGGGCGAGCTACCCGATCCTGACCTTCCCCGACGTGCCCGAAGTCGTGATCGACCTGATCGATCGGCCGACCGAGAAGCCGTGGGGCGCGGGCGAGCCCTCGGCCGCCATCGTGCCGGCGGCGATCTCGAACGCGATCTTCGACGCGACGGGCGCGCGCGTGCGTTCGGTGCCGTTCACGCCGACCAAAGTGAAGGCCGCCCTCCAGGCGACCTGACAGGACGGCCGCAGCGGTCTCCGGCTCCGAGCGCCCGCTCCGCGCATCGCGCAGCGGGCGCGCGTCTCCGTGCGACGCTGTCGGCTCGGAGGGGGTGACCGAGCGGAAGCGTCCGTTCCGCCTGGACCGCTCGCAGCGCCACAGGGTCGAGCGAGTCCGCACGCCGATCCGCCACGCCTCGATCCACCCCTTCGGGGGCGGAGCGCCTCAAGGGAGGTCCGGCTCGACGGGCACCAAGTCTTTCAGAAAGCGCTGGCCGTTGCGGACGTACTGCTCGGCCACCATCCGCGTCATCGCGGCGATATCCATATCGCGGGTCGGCACGGCCTTGGCGGGAACGCCGACGATGAGGCTGCCGTCGGGAAACTCCGCGCCCTCGCGGACCAGAGCATTCGCACCGACGAGGCAGTTTCGGCCGATGCGGGCTCCGTTGAGCACCGTGGCGCCCATGCCGATCAGGGTGTCGGCGCCGATCGTACAGCCGTGAACGATGGCACCGTGCCCGACGGTCACGCCCGCTTCGATCGTGAGCGGGAAGCCCGGATCGGCGTGCAGCACTGCCCCGTCCTGGATGTTGGTGCGGTCGCCAATCTCGATCGGATCGTTGTCGCCGCGGATCACCGCGCCGAACCAGATGCCGACATCGAGGCCGATCCGCACCCGGCCGATGACGTGGGCGCCCGGGGCGATCCAGATCCGGTTCGCATCCGCGATATGCGGGGCGTGCTCGCCCAAGCGATAGAGCGCCATGGTCCGTCCCTCCTGATCGTGTCCGCCTCTTCCCGTCCGGCGCGAGGAGCCGACCGGTCGGGCGCGGTGACCGATACCGCGATCCACCCTGCGGGTGATGTCGAGACACGGCAATAGGCCGCGAAATATGCCGAGATTTCCACGCGCCCCGACCTTGAAGCCGAGCCGGGGCAGCCCGTCCTTGCATGGGCGATTTCCGCAGGAAACCGGGCTGCTGACGACAGAAGGAGAAAACTTCTCTCAGGGGGGCGCACGGGAGAAGAAGTCTCTCGAACGCGCAGGAAATACGAAAAACGCCGCCATTGTTTCAGGGTTATGCTCGACCGATCTGTAAAGCTGTCTTTCGGCCTCTCCGCAGCCCAGTCGGCTGCCATCCCACCGGTTGCCATGCGTCCCGTTCAGTTCGACTCCTTCGGCGAGCCCGTCGCTCAAGCGATCGACGAAGAGCCCACCACCGCATCGCGCATCGCCCTGCGATCCGGAGTCGGCTTGTTCTGGGCGGCGGTGGTCGCGATCGTCGCCGCGCGGGCGATCTATTTCGATCCGGCCGTGGCGGAGAAATTCAGCAGCGTCGCCGCGCTGTTCGGGCATCTCAGAACCGTCGTCGGTGTCTGAGCCCGCCGCGACAAGTATCCGTCATCTGGCACTAAGGCGCCGCGGTGGATTCGCGGCGCCTTTTCGTATGGGATTTTCCCGCCGCGGGAGCCCCCGAGAGCGGCGTCAAGCCGGGAGGGCGTGAGCCGTAGACCGGGGCAGTCCGTTGCCCGGGCCGGCGCCGAGCAGGCCCGAGATCTCGGCCGGGGTGTCGGCGACGGCGACGCCCGCCGACTCAAGCGCACGGCGCTTGCCCTCGTAGCTGCCCAGAGTGCCGGAAACGATCGCGCCAGCGTGCCCCATCTTCTTGCCGGGCGGCGAGGCGCGTCCGGCGATGAAGGACACGACGGGCTTCGCCATGCCGGCCGCGTATTCCGCCGCCGCTTCCTCCATCGCGCCGCCGATCTCTCCGACGAGCACGATGGCGCGGGTGCGCGGGTCCTCGTCGAGGGCCTGAAGAGCGTCGCGTGTCGTCGTACCGATCATCGGATCGCCACCGATGCCGAGGAAGGCCGACTGACCGAGACCCGCGCGGGTGAGGTTGAGGCAGATCAGTGTGCCGAGGCTGCCGGATCGCGAGATCACGCCGATCTGGCCCGGCTGGAAGATGTTCGGGTTATGCCCCGGCATGATGCCGACGAACCCCTCCCCCGGCGTGACGATCCCGGCGGTGTTCGGTCCGATGATGCGGGTCCGGTGCCGCGCCGCTGCGTGGTGAATCGCGATGACGTCGAGTGAGGGAATATGTTCCGTCAGGATCACCACCGTCCGGGCCCCGGCCTCGATCGCATCAAGGGCGGCCTCGCGGGCCATGGCCGGCGGAATGAACATCACCGCCACGTCGAACGGGCTCTCGGCCCTGGCGGCCTGCGCCGTGGCGTAGACCGGCACCCCGAGATGCTGCTCGCCCGCTCGCTTCGGATTGACGCCGGCGACGACCTGCGTGCCGCACTCCATCATCTTCTGGGTCCAGAAGGTGCCCTGCTTACCGGTGATGCCCTGAACGAGCACGCGGGCGGTTTGACGATAGATGATCATCGGGCGGCTCCCCCGCTCGCTTGCGCATGTGTGACCGAGCGTTCCGCCGCGTGGGCGGCATCGACGGCCGCCTGGACCGCATCCTCCATGAGGTCGAAGGGCTCCTGGCCGAGCCCCTCTCGGACGAGACGGACCGCCTCGTCCTCGCCGGTGCCGTGGATCGAGAAGAAGACGGGGATGTCCGGAGCGAGCCGCTTCCAGGCCGTGACGACGCCCTCGGCCATCACATCGGTCCGGGCGAAGGCACCGCAGAAATTGACGACGAGGCTTTTGACCCCGGGATTGGAGAGCACCAGCTTTAGCGCGGCTTCCGACTTGGTGTAGGCCTCGCCGCCGATCTCCAGGAAGTTCGCCGGACGGCCGCCGCAATGGCTGATCACGTCCATCGTCGTCATGGTCAGCCCGGCGCCGTTGGCGAGCACGCCGACATCGCCGTCGAGCTGGATGAACTTGAGCCCGTTGGCGGCTCCCTCACGCTCGAGGTCGGTCATCGGCTCTTCCGCCGCCGACCCTGCGAGATCGGTCTGCCGGAAGGCGGCCGAATCGTCGAGCGTGAGCTTGCAGTCGAGCGCGACGACGCGGCCATCGGCGAGGAGCGCGAGCGGGTTGATTTCGATCAGCTCGGCATCGATCCTGCCGCTCGTCGCGTAAAGCGCGACAAGGATGCCGACGACCTGTTCCTCGGCCCCCGAAAGGTCGAGGCCCGACAGCATCGCGCGGGCTGTCGCCGCGTCGAAGCCGCTGTCGCGATCGACTCGGTGGCGGCGCAGAGCGTCCGGACGCGTTGCGGCCACCTCCTCGATGTCCATCCCACCCTCGGTGGAGAACAGGACCATGGGACACCGGCTCGCGGTGTCGATCAGGATCGCTGCGTAGAATTCGCGGGCGATCCGGGCCTGCTCCTCCAGCAGAACGGAGCCGACAACGTGCCCGTCGATCTGCATGTCGAGGATCTGCGCGGCGCGGTCGCGCGCTTCCTCGTCCGTGCTCGCCGGCTTGATGCCGCCGGCCTTGCCGCGCTTGCCGGTCGGCACTTGCGCCTTGACCATGCAGGGGCCGAGTTCGGCGAAGGCGGCCTGCGCCTCCTCCGGCGTGCGGCAATGAACGGCGCGCGGGATCGGGATGCCGGCGGGCGCCAGGACCCGCGCCTTGGCGACGTGCTCAAGAAAATTCATCGCGCGGACTCCGTCTGCCCGGCAGATTCAGCCTCGTACCCGATCCGCTTCCAATGCGGTCCGAACAGCTCCTGCTCGGTCGGCTTGTCCTCCGGGATCGGCGTGACGAGGTGGGTGATGTTGATCATGTGCCGGTAGCTCAGGTTCTCGGAGATCGAATTCTTCTGCCAGGAGCCGCACCCCATGCTGAGGGTGAAGCCGAGGCCGGAATTGAAGCCGCCGCCGTTGCCGAAGGTGTGAGCGAAGTTCACGAGGACCCGCACCACATCGAGATCCTCCGCGAGCGTGCGGGCGCGGTCCATGTCCGTGGTGTGCAGTCCGCAGGAATGCCCCTTGCCCTGATGCTCGAGGATCGCGCGCACGCGCTCCTTGGCGTCCGCGAAATCACTGGCGCGGTAGACGGTGAGCACGAGGGCGAGCTTCTCGCCCGAGAGCGGATAGTCCCTGCCGATGCCGGTCTCCTCGACGAGAAAGAAGCGCTTGCCTTGCGCCTGAGCGGGCAGATCGAAGGCGCTGGCCAGGACGTCGGCGTCGCGGGCGATGAGGTCGCGGTTGAGCTTGCCCTTGACCCAGAGCCGCTCGATCACGCGCTGGCGCTCCTCCGGCGTGCAGCGATAGGCGCCGGCCCGCTCCAGGGCGGCGATGGCCGCGTCGTAGACCGCATCGACGATGACGACGGCGTTCTCCGACGAGCAGGAAGTCGAGTTGTCGAAGATCTTCGAGTCGCGGATCCGCGCGGCCGCCGCGTCGAGATCGGCGGTCTCGTCGATGATCACCGGCACGTTGCCGGCACCGACGCCGATGGCCGGCGTCCCGCTCGAATAGGCGCGGCGGACATTGTCCTGCGAGCCGGTCACGACGATGAGGTCGCAGGACTTCATCAGCGCTTCCGTCGCTTCTTTCGTCACCGGCGCGGGGAGGATCTGGACCAGATCCTCGGCCAAGCCGATCGCGGCGAGCTCCTGCCGCATCAGATCGACGATGCGGGCGGTGGTGCGGTAGCCGAGGGGCGACGGGGCGATGACGATGGCGTTGCGGCCCTTCAAGGCCATCATCGCCTTGTTGACCGGAGTCGCGCCTGGATTGGTCGATGGCGTCACCGCGCCGATGACGCCCATCGGTTTGGCATATTTCACGAGCCCCCGCGCCTCGTCGCGCTCGATCACGCCGACCGACGGGGCACGCAGCAGATCGCGCAGCGTGCCGAAGGTCTTGCGCTGCTTCTTGATGATCTTGTCGGCGACGTTTCCGAGCCCGGTATCCTCCACCGCGAGCTCGGCGAGTTCGCGGGCATGTTTCGGGTTGTACAGGGACCAGGCCAGAGCGCGCACGGCGGCGTCCGCGGTCTCCTGATCGACGTGCGCGAAGGTCCTCTGCGCGGCTCTGGCCCGCGCCATCACGGCATCGACGGAGTCTTGTTCACCGGGGTTCGACGGGATGGGAGCCGGCTCCTGCCGTTCGCTGGAGCGCTCCGGGACCTTGAGACGAGCGACGGACATCGCGCGGATTCCTCATGCGGCTGTCGGGAGGGAAGGCGAAGGGAGAGAAGAGCTTGCGGTCAGGCACTCGGCCTGACCGCCGCCGGAGCTGTGACGACGGGCTGCGGCGGCTCGACCTCGTCCAGGAACGGGTCGTCGGGACGCATGCGCAGGGCGAGCACCGCACCGAGGAGGAGCAGGCCGAGGGAGGCGACGAACGGAAGGTCCCAGCGGCCGGTCGCGTCGATGATGGCGCCGAACACCACCGGCGAGATCATTCCGGCGAGGCCGAAACCGAAATTCATGAAGCCGGAGGCGGTCCCGGAATGCTGGGGCGCGATGTCCATCGGCACGGCCCAGATCGGCGCGACGATCAGTTCGGCGAAGAAGAAGGCGCCCGACAGGCACAGCGTGATCGTGAGGAGATCCGTGACGAACAACACCGGCAGCATGAACAGAAAGGCGCCGAGGAAGCCCACCACGATCACGCTCACCCGTGCTTTCGAGACACTGCCGGTCCGCCTCAGGATCCGGTCGCTGACGATGCCGCCGACGGTGTCTCCGACCACTCCGGCGAAGAACACTCCTGAGGCGAAGATCGCCGACTTCTTGATGTCGAGCTGGTATTGATGAAGGAAGTAGGATGGGATCCAGTTGAGGAACAACCACAGCGTCCAGCCGTAGCAGAAGTCCGTCATCGTCACGGGCATCATGCGCTTGAAAAGACGCCGCCACGGCACGGCCTTGCGCTCGCCGGCGATCTTCACGGTCGGAAGGGCCGCGATTTCCTCCGGCGTGACGTGCTTGTGGTCGCGCGGATCGTCACGGAAGTACCAGAACCAGAGGGCGACCCAGGCGAAGCTGATCAGGCCGACGATGACGAATGAGTCGCGCCAGGACAGCGCGACGATGAGAAAGGCGATAAGCGGCGGCGTCAGCGCGTTTCCGAGCCGCGCGAAGGCGTGGGTGATGCCTTGTGCGAAGCCGCGCCGGTCCGCCGCCATCCAGTTCGCCAGCGCTCGCGTCGCGGTCGGGAATGCCGATCCTTCGCCGATCCCGAGGATGAAGCGGGCGATGACGAGCGAGACGGCCCCCTCGACGAAGCCGATAGCCACAGTCGCGGCCGACCAGATCGCGCCGCAGATCAGCAGCGTCATCCGCGGTCCGAGACGGTCACCCAGCCAACCGCCGGCGATTTGAAAGAATGCGTAAGGGTAGGCGAAGGCAGAAAACGCAAGTCCGAGCTCGAAATTGGTGAGTCCGAGCTCCTTCTGCATCGCCGGCGCCGCTGTGCCGATGTTCACCCGATCGATATACGTGACCAGATACATCAGACAGATAATCAGCAGCACGCGGTCTGTGGCTTTGAAGCGTACAAGCCTCAGCATTCTGCCCTCCTGCCGAATTGCGTCAGACTTCTCCGGCCTGCGCGCAGTATCGCGCGATGGACGGGGAAGTCCCCGACATCTGTTGAGCGTTCCTCGTCTTCAGGGCTGCGGATCGTTCAGGATCTTTGATCGTCCTGAATCATGGCTTGTCCGGCCCCACGTTTTTACCCTACCGATTGCCTCCGCATCGGAGAAATTTATTCTCTGCATCGGGATCATGCAGGATATTTATCATTATGATTCCGGATCTCGAGATCCCACTGCTTCGAACCTTCGTCGCCGTGGTCGAAACCGGCAGTATAACGCTGGCTGGCAAGCAGGTCGGCCGCACCCAGCCGGCGGTCACGCACCAGATCCAGCGTCTGGAGCGGGCGCTCGCCAAACCCCTCTTTCAGAGCGATCGGCGCAATCTCACTCTGACGCGCGAAGGGGAGATGCTACTCGGCTACGCCCGGACGCTTCTCGGTCTCAACGACGAGATCCGGGGGCGTTTCGAGGCGCCCGACATCACCGGTCGCGTCCGGCTCGGCGTGCCCGATCTCTACGCCGCGTTCCTGCTGCCGTCGGTGCTGAGCGGATTCTCGCGGGCTTACCCGCAGGTCGAGATCGAGCTGCGGTGCTCGCGAAGCGTGAACCTGCACGCGGCACTCCAGCATGAGGACATCGACATCGCCCTGATGACGCGCCAGCCCGAACTCGGCAAAGGCCCGGTCGTGCGCGAAGAACCACTCGTCTGGGTGGCGGCGCGGGAATATGCCGTCGCACCGGAGGGCGCCCTGCCCCTCGCCCTGCTGCCGGCCGGAAGCGTCTACCGGCAATATGCCCTTGATGCCCTTGGCCAAATCGGCCGGTCTTGGAGCGTCGCGGCGGTCAGCGACAGCATCGCCGGTCTTCAGGCCGCTGTCTACGCGGGGCTTGCCGTATCGGCTTTTCCACTCTGCGCCCTTGGCCCGAATGTACGCCGCCTCGGCCGCGCCGAGGGGCTGCCCGAACTCCCGAACCTCGAAATCGTCCTGCAGCGCAAGCCCAGCGGAATCGCCGCTGCCGCCGAGCATCTGGCCGAGTACATGGTAGCGGGTATCGGCAATGTCGGACGCTGAGGGAGCTGCGACGCACACGCGCTGCGCATGTGAGACAGGTCTCACATGTGCCGACGGCACGGCGCCGCACGTTGCGTTGCACAATTTTGCGAATTAGATTGCGTGCATCGCATCAATTTCCGTTTGATCATGCCGCCCGTCGAGCGTCTCCGCCAGATCCTGCCTTTCGCCGCGGCGGTCTATCTCGCTTTCAGCGTGGCCCAGCTGCAGGCGGTCCAACCGGCGTTCGCCGGCTCGCATAACGGTGTCTCGGTCGCGTCGGTGCTCTCCGGCCTCAAGTGGCACATGCTCGAAATCGCCAAGAACGAGCAGGCTGAAATGGCCTTCGGATATCCCGGCAACTGAGTCGCCGGCATGCCCGCTCGGGCAGGCCGACCCAAGAGCCGGTATTCGACGCCGCTCGGTGCTCTATCCGCCCCGCCACCTGCCTCGTCGCGGGTCGTGATTGCCTAGAGCGGCATCCGAGCGCGCTGAAACGGCTGGCGGGGTGATGAGGTTGGTCGGTGAAGGAGAGCGCCGATGTCCTCAGCCTTGTCCGTCGATCTGCGAGAGCGCGTGGTCCATGCCGTCGAGGCTGGGGCGTCCCGGCATCAGGCGGCTGAACGCTTCGGGGTCAGTCTGGCGAGCGCCAGCCGCTGGTGTGGGCAATGCGCCCGGGAGGGCCACGTCGCGCCCAAGCCGATGGGCGGAGATCAACGCTCGCACCGGATCGAGACGCAGGCCGACCTGATCCTGTCGCTCTACGAGGCGCAGCCCGGCATCTACCTGCATGAACTCCGTGCGGCCCTGGCCGAGCGCGGCGTCAGCGTGGCTCAGAGCAGCCTTTCGCGCTTCTTCAAGCGCCATGGGATCTCGCGAAAAAAAGCACGGGCCACGCGGCCGAGCAAGACCGGCCGGACGTGAGGGCTGCGCGCGAGGCGTGGTTCGAGGGCCAGCTCGACCTCGATCCGGATGGCCTCGTGTTCATCGACGAGACGGCCGCCAACACCGCCATGGCCCGCCGCTACGGACGTGCGCCCCGCGGCGAGCGCTGTCGGATGAGCGTGCCTCAGGGCCACTGGAAGACCACCACCGTCACGGCGGCCTTGCGCAGCAACGGCATCACCGCACCGTGGCTGCTCGACGGTGCGATGAACGGGCAGGCCTTCCGCACCTATGTGGCCGACGTGCTTGCCCCAACCCTCAAGGCCGGCGACACCGTCGTGCTCGACAACCTGCCGGCCCACAAGGTCAGCGGCGTCCGCGAGCGTATCGAGGCCGTGGGAGCCCGGCTGCTCTACCTCCCCGCCTACAGCCCCGACTTCAACCCGATCGAGATGGCCTTCGCCAAGCTGAAGGCGCTGCTGCGCAGCGCAGCGGCGCGGACCATCCCGGACCTCTGGGACGCCATCCGACGCAGCCTGTCCCGCTTCGCGCCAGCCGAGTGCCGAGCCTACTTCGCCGCAGCTGGCTACGATGCAACCTGATCGGATGCCGCTCTAGACGCGCAACGACCGCAGCGCTCGGTCGCCCCTCCCGCTCGCGCCCTGAACGTGCCGAGTGGCCGCGCGAGAACGCGGCCAAGGTCGTCGGCATGCATTGACACTCGGCCCTAATTCTCATTCAATCGAACATAACGTTCCGCTTTTCGAGACTTTGTACTCGGAGCGAGGCGAAATACGAGGAAACGCAGTCGGCGAGGTGCAGGCGATGGCTGTCGCCCCCTACGACTTCATCGTTGTCGGCGGTGGGACCGCGGGATGCGTCCTCGCCAACCGCCTCTCGGCCGATGGCCGGAATCAGGTGCTGATGCTGGAGGCGGGTCCGCGCGATCGCTCGCCCTGGATCCATCTTCCCATCGGCTACGGGAAGACGATGTTTCACAAGTCCCTGAACTGGGGCTTCTACACCGAGCCGGAGCCGACCATGAAGGATCGGCGCATCTACTGGCCGCGCGGCCGGACACTCGGCGGCTCCTCTTCGATCAACGGTCTGATCTTCGTTCGCGGGCAGCGCGAGGATTACGATCATTGGGCCGCACTCGGCAATGCCGGCTGGGCGTGGAAGGACGTGCTGCCCTACTTCATCCGCTCCGAGCACAACACGAAGGGCGCCGGCCCCTTTCATGGCGCCGATGGACCGCTCTGGTGCTCCGACATCGAGCACCGGCATGAATTGATCGAGGCGATCATCGCAGGGGCGAACGAACTCGGCGTGCCACGCACGAGCGACTTCAACACCGGTGATCAAGCGGGCGTCGGCTATTACCAGCTCTTCACCCGGAACGGTCGGCGCTGCAGCACCGCCGTCGCCTATCTTCGCCCGGTACGGGGACGGAAAAACCTTCGGGTCGAGACCGATGCGCAGGCCGCCGGCCTGATTCTCGAAGGCCGCCGCGTCGTCGGCGTCCGCTATCGCCGGAACGGCCGGATGCTGGAAGCGCGCGCCGGCACCGAGGTGATCCTGGCCGCCGGCGCCCTCCAGAGCCCCCAGCTCCTGCTGCTGTCCGGCATCGGGCCGGGAGAGGAGCTCTCACGCCATGGAATCGCGGTCGCGCACCCGCTGCCCGGTGTCGGCGCAAACCTGCAGGACCATCTCCAGATCCGGCTGATGTACCGGGTCGCCAAGCCGATCACGACCAACGACGATCTGCGCACGCTGGCCGGCAAGGCGCGCATCGGCCTGCAATGGCTCCTGACCCGCAGCGGTCCCCTGGCGGTGGGGATCAACCAGGGCGGCCTATTCACCCGCGTGATGCCGGGTCCCGGCACGCCGGACGTGCAGTTTCACTTCGCCACGCTCTCGGCCGACATGGCTGGAGGTGCGCCGCATCCCTGGTCCGGCTGCACCTTCTCTGTCTGCCAGCTGCGCCCGGAATCCCGCGGTACCGTCACCCTGCGCAGCACCGATCCCTTCGCGGCGCCGGTGATGCGGGCCAATTATCTCGCCACCGAGACCGACCGACGCTGCACGGTCGAAGGCATGAAGTTCGCCCGCCGCCTCGCCGCGACGTCGCCGCTGCGAACGCTGCTCACCGAGGAGGTGAAGCCGGGTCCCGGGACCGAGGGCGACGACGCTTTGCTCGACTTCGCCCGCGCCTCGGGCGCCACGATCTTCCATCCCTCGGGGACCTGCAGGATGGGCTCGGACCCGCTGGCCGTGACCGATGCCCGCCTTCGCGTCCACGGTCTCGGCGGCCTGCGGGTCGTCGATTGCTCGATCATGCCGACACTCGTCTCCGGCAATACCAGCGCGCCCGTGGTCATGATCGCAGAGAAGGCCGCCGACATGATCCTGGCCGATGCACGGGCCGGATCGGCCATCGCCGTCGATCCGGTCGCGACACAGTCCAGCCCGCGTCCTCAGACGGCGCGAGAAGGGAGTCCGGCATGACGACGCGGCAGACGTCGCCCGATCGAGGCGGTCTCGGCCGCGTCGTCACGGCTGCACTGATCGGCGCGACGATCGAGTGGTACGACTTCTTCCTCTACGGAGTGGTCGCAGGCATCGTCCTGAACAAGCTGTACTTTCCCGCCAGCGACCCCCTCGTCTCGACGCTGCTCGCCTATTCGACCTTCGCGGTCGGCTTCGTCACCCGGCCGCTCGGCGGCGTCATCTTCGGGCATTTCGGCGACCGCATCGGCCGCAAGAGCATGCTGGTGATCACCCTGATGCTGATGGGCGTGGCGACCTTCCTGATCGGACTGGTGCCGACCTACGCGCAGATCGGGATCGCCGCCCCGGTCCTGCTGCTGCTGCTGCGCATCGTCCAGGGCATCGGGCTCGGCGGCGAATGGGGCGGGGCCGTGCTGATGGCGTTCGAGTATGCGCCGCCGGAAAAGCGCGGGCTCTATGCCAGTATCCCGCAGATCGGACTCGCGCTCGGGCTTTGCCTCGCCTCGGGCGTCGTCGCGGGCCTCTCCTACGGGCTCGACGACGCGCAGTTCCTCGCCTGGGGCTGGCGACTCGCCTTCCTGCTCAGCGCCGTGCTCGTCGCCGTCGGCGCCTACATCCGTCTCAACGTGATGGAGACGCCGGAATTCGCTCGGGTGAAGGAGACGAACCGCGAGGCGGCGATCCCCTTCGTCTCGATGATGCGCGAGTTTCCCGGCAACGTCATCGCCGGCATGGGCGCGCGCACCATCGACGGCGTGTTCTTCAACATCTTCGCCGTGTTCTCGATCGGCTATCTCACCGGCACGGTGGGCGTGCCGCGCACGCAGGCGCTGCTCGGCGTCACGGCCGCCGCGCTCCTGCTCTGCCTCACCATCCCTCTCGCCGGCTGGCTTTCCGATTACCTCGGCCGCACCCGCGTCTACGCCTGGGGCTCGCTGCTGACCGGCTTCTCGGCCTTTCCCGCCTTCTGGATCTTTCTGAACAGCGACGGCAGCATCGGGGCGATCTGGCTCGCACTGATCGTGCCGTTCGGGATTCTCTACGCTTCGGTCTACGGGCCGGAGGCGGCCCTGTTCTCCGAACTGTTTCCGGCGCGGGTGCGCTACACCGGGATCTCCTTCGTCTACCAATTCTCCGGCATCTTCGCGAGCGGCCTCACGCCGATCATCGCGACCGCTCTGCTGCAATACTCGGGCGGAGACAAGCCGTGGCTGGTCTGCGCCTATTGCGCGCTTGCGGGACTCGTCAGCGCCGCCTCAGCGATCTGGATCGGCCGCGCGGCGCGCCGGCAGCCAGATGTCGAGCCGATAAAGGCACCGATCGAGTCCGCGTCTTCGATCCCACTGGCCCGAAGAACGTTCCACAATACGGAGCGCATATAGAAGATTGTTCCAACAATGTCGTGCAAGGCAGTTAGGTCTTGCTATGAAGGCGGTGGGAAGGCGATGCCGGTATCCGGTGTCGAGGGACGACGATGTTGCAGACGAACCGCTTGTCGAAGCCGCCGGAGTCCCGCTTTTCGCTTTTGCGTCTCCGAGAGCTGGCGCCCGGGATCGCGCTGTGCCTCGCGGTGACGCTCGTCTCGATCGGATTGCAGCACCTTGAAGAGGCCGCGTTCGAGCATCCCTACATCGAGGCACTGGTGATCGCGATCCTGCTCGGCATGGCGATCCGGACCTTCTGGGTTCCGAGCCCGCTCTGGCGCTCCGGCATTGCGTTCAGCGCCAAGCAGCTTCTCGAAGTCGCGGTGATGCTGCTCGGCGCCTCGATCAGCTTCGCGGCGATCGTCGCGTCGGGTCCCGTTCTCCTCGCGGCGATCGTCGCCACCGTCGCGGTCACCATCGCCGCGAGCTACGCGATCAGCCGCCTTCTCGGACTCGCCGTGCGGATCTCGATCCTCATCGCCTGCGGCAACTCGATCTGCGGAAATTCGGCCATCGCGGCCGTCGCCCCGGTCATCGGCGCCGACAGCGACGACGTCGCGTCCTCGATCTCCTTCACCGCCATCCTCGGCGTTCTGATGGTGCTCGGCCTGCCGCTGCTGATCCCGCTGCTCGGCCTCGGCGCCGCCCAGTACGGCATCCTCGCCGGCCTTACCGTCTATGCGGTGCCGCAGGTTCTCGCCGCCACCGTCCCCGCCGGGCTCGTCGCGACGCAGATCGGAACGTTGGTCAAGCTCGTGCGCGTGCTCATGCTCGGCCCCGTGGTCGTCGGCCTTTCGCTTCTAGCGCCCCGCTTCAGCGCGGCCGCGGCGGAGTCCGGGCGCGCACGGCGCTTCGATCCGTTCAAGCTGGTGCCCTGGTTCATCGTCGGCTTCCTCGTGCTGGCCGCGTTCCGCTCGCTCGGGCTGGTGCCCGACGTCGCGGTCGGTCCGATCACGCGGGTCGCCGGCACGCTGACCGTGGTTTCGATGGCCGCCCTCGGACTCGGCGTCGATGTTCGGGTGATCGGACGCGTCGGCGGTCGAGTCACGGCGGCGGTGACGCTGTCGCTCGTGCTGCTGCTGCTGATCAGCCTGGGGCTGATCCATCTGCTTCGGCTCGGCTGAGCGACGCCGCGGAGAACGGCGGATCCGAGAACGAGATCCGCCCGCAAAAGGAGGAAACCATGTTGCATCGACGCGCCCTGTTGCGCGGCGCCGGCTCCGCTCTGCTCGCGGGCGCCGCGGTCGGCCGGGCCCACGCCGCACCATCGGATCGGATCGCGCTCCCCTTCGGCAATGGCGAGCGCCCGCTCGTGGCCTATCCGGGCAAGCGCCCGCTGATCCAGATGACGAGCCGGCCGCCGCAACTCGAGACGCCGTTCTCGGTCTTCGACGAGGGCACGATCACGGCCAACGACGCCTTCTTCGTGCGCTACCATCTCGCCGGCCTGCCGGGCGAAGTCGACCCCGACGCATTCCGTCTGGAGATCAAGGGCGAGGTCGACAAGCCGCTCAGTCTCTCGCTTGCGGAGATCAAGGCGTTCGGCCCCGTCGAAGTCGTGGCGGTCAACCAGTGCTCCGGCAATTCGCGGGGCTTCTTCGAGCCGCGGGTCGCCGGCGGGCAACTCGCCAACGGCGCCATGGGCTGTGCCCGCTGGAAGGGCGTGCCGCTCAAGGCCGTGCTCGACCGCGCAGGCGTGAAGGCGGGGGCACGGCAGGTGATGTTCGAGGGCCTCGATGGGCCCGTGCTGGAGAAGACGCCCGACTTCGCCAAGGCGCTCGACCTCGATCATGCCCGCGACGGTGAGGTGATGCTGGCCTACGCCATGAACGGCGAGGATTTGCCCTTCCTCAACGGCTTCCCGCTCCGCCTCGTCGTGCCGGGCTATTACGGCACCTACTGGCTGAAACACCTCAACGCTATCACCGTTCTCGACACCACGTTCGAGAACTTCTGGATGAAGCCGGCCTACCGCATCCCGGACAATGCCTGCGGCTGCACCGAGCCCGGCAAGGCGCCGACGGCGACCGTCCCGATCAACCGCTTCACCATCCGCTCCTTCATCACCAACCTGACCGACGGCGCCACGGTGACGGCGGGAGCCGAGACCACGCTGCGCGGCATCGCCTTCGACGGCGGCTACGGCCTGACCGAGGTTCTCGTCTCAGGCGATGACGGACGCAGCTGGAGCGCGGCCCGCCTCGGGCGGGACGAGGGCCGCTACGCCTTCCGGGGATGGGAGACGAGCGTCCGGCTTCCGGCCGGCGAGCACAGGCTGCGGGTCCGCGCGCTGAACCGGATCGGCCAGTCGCAGCCGCTCGAACCGCTGTGGAATCCGGCTGGCTACCTGCGCAACGTCGTCGAGACGACGCGTGTCACTGCAGTCTGAGGGAGGGGTCCGTGATATCTGACACACGAGCGATACGATCGGCCGGGCGGACTGCACGCTTGGGCCTTGCCGCCCTCACCCTCCTTTCAGCCTCGGCCTACTTCCAGGCTGCCGGGGCCGGACCGGTCACCTACGACCTGCCGGAGGATACGGCGAAGCTCCGCCCCGGCCCCGGTGTCGAGGTCACCGAGGCTCACTGCCTGACTTGCCACTCGCCGGACTACATCGCCATGCAGCCGCCGAAGAAGGGCCACGCCTTCTGGACCGCCGAGGTCACGAAGATGATCAAGGTCTACGGCGCACCGATCGGAGAGGCCGACGCCAAGGCGATCGCGGATTACCTGGCGGCGTCCTACTGATCGTCGGCGCGGACGGGTCCGGGTCCCCGACGTCCTCTGAGGGGCCGCGCGATCCGGCCGCTGCCGCGCCGTGACCCGCAGGAATCGGAGGAGGGAACGATGAGCGACGAAGCAGGACCGGAGGTGATCCGGCGGGAGCCGCGTTCGCGTCGGCAGATCCTGGCGGCGGGGTCCGCCCTCGTCGGCGGGGGAGTTGCCGGCATGGTCGCCCGCCCGGCCAGCGCCGAAACGGCGGCGGGCGCCGAGAATGCGCCGCCGCACGTGCCGCGCTGGATGAAGGAGCCCGGCGCGGATGTCGGGAGCCAACTCTACGGCCAGCCCTCGGAGTTCGAGAAGGGCGTCATCCGCAACGTGCCGAAGAACGGCAAGCAGTACACCTCCGCGGCGAGCCGCACACCGCTGCAGGATCTCGACGGCATCATCACCCCGAACGGGCTGTTCTACGAGCGCCATCACGGCGGCATCCCCACCATCGATCCCGCCCAGCACCGGCTGATGATCCACGGCCTGGTCGAACGGCCGCTGCTCCTGACGATGGATGAGCTGCGCCGGTTTCCGACCGAGTCGCACATCTACTTCCTGGAATGCTCCGGCAATCCGGGCTTCGAAGCGATCAAGCAGGGCAGAACGGCCTCCGACCTCGTCGGCTTGGCGAGCTGCTGCGAATGGACGGGCGTGCGGCTCAAGACCATCCTCGACGAGGTCGGCCCGAGGCCTGGAGCGCAATGGGTCGTCGCCGAGGGGGCCGATGCCGCCGCCCTCACCCGCAGTGTCCCGCTGGAGAAATGCCTCGACGATGCGCTGCTCGTCTTCAGCCAGAACGGCGAGCGGCTGCGCCCGCAGCAGGGCTACCCCGTCCGCCTCCTGCTCCCGGGCTTCGAAGGCAACATGAGCGTGAAATGGCTCCGGCGCCTCAACGTCGTCGCCGAGCCCGCCTACTCGCGGGAGGAGACGGCTAAGTACACGGATTCGATGCCCGACGGCACGGCGCGCCAGTTCACCTTCACCATGGAGGCCAAGTCGATCATCACGCGGCCGTCCGGTACGCAGCGGATCGCCGCCGGCTTCAACGAAATCACGGGACTGGCCTGGAGCGGGCGCGGACGCATCAACCGCGTCGAGGTGTCGGTCGATGGCGGCACTACGTGGCAGCCCGCTGTCTTGCAGCAGCCGGTCCTGAGCCGGGCCTTCACCCGCTTCCGCTATCCATGGGCCTGGGATGGCCGGCCGACCGTCATCCTGAGCCGCGCCACGGACGAGACCGGCTACGTGCAGCCGAGCTTCGCCGATCTGACTGCGATCCGCGGCATGAAATCCTTCTACCACAACAACGCGATCGTTCCCTGGCGGATCGCCGCCGACGGCGAGGTGTCCAATGGCTACGTCTAGACGCGCCCGGTTCCTCGCGCTGTCCGTGGCGGTGCTCGCGTCCTCGGCTCAGGCCGAGGGCCGTTTCGGTTTCGGCCGCGCGCCGACCGCCGAGGAGATCGCGGGCTGGAACATCGACATCGACCGCGACGGTCGGAAACTGCCGGCGGGCCACGGCAGCGTCGTGCAGGGCCGGGCCCTGTTCGAGGCCCAGTGCGCCAGCTGCCACGGCATGAAGGGCGAAGGCGGGATCGGCGACAGGCTCGCCGGCGGCCAGGGCTCCCTGGCCACGGCTCAGCCGGTCAAGACGGTCGGCAGTTTCTGGCCCTACGCGCCGACTTTGTTCGACTACATTCACCGCGCCATGCCGATGAACGCGCCACAATCGCTGAGCCCCGACGAGGTCTACGCGGTCGTCGGCTATGTGCTCAACCTCAACGGCCTCGTTTCCGACGACGCGGTGATGGATGCCGAGACGCTCCGGGCGGTGAGGATGCCGAACCGGGACGGCTTCGTGCCCGACCCGCGGCCCGACATGCGCTGAAGGACATCGCGACGAAGCGGCCCAGGATCTCCAAGCATCGAGGTCCCGGGCCCGTTGCGATGGATCAGGCCGAGCGCTGGGGACGCATGTCGCCGCGATCGATGCCGGCGACGACGACCGGCTTCTTCATCGCGTCGCGGCGGAAGGGTTCGCCGAGCTCCTGGTTGAGCATCACTTCGATGAAGGTCGTCACGCCGTCGGCCTGTGCCTCGCCCGCCTGCTGGATCGCTTCGGTGAGCGCCCGCTGCGTCTCGACGCGCACGCCCCGGAAGCCGCATCCTTCCGCGATCTTGGCGTAGCTGAGCTTGGTGTCGAGTTCGGTGCCGACGAAGTTGTTGTCGTACCAGAGGATGGAGTTGCGCTTCTCGGCGCCCCACTGGAAATTGCGGAAGATCACCATGGTGATCGCCGGCCACTCGTCGCGGCCGATCGAGGTCATCTCGTTCATCGAGATACCGAAGGCGCCGTCGCCCGCGAAGCCGAAGACCGGCAGGTCCGGGCATCCGATCTTGGCGCCGATGATCGCCGGGAAGCCGTAGCCGCACGGGCCGAACATGCCAGGCGCCAGGTAGCGCCGGCCCCGGTCGAAGGTCGGGTAGGCATTGCCGATGGCGCAGTTGTTGCCGATGTCGGTCGAGATGATCGCGTTCGCCGGCAGGCCGGCCTGGATCGCGCGCCACGCCTGGCGCGGCGACATCTTCTCGCTCTCCCGCTCGCGCGCCTCGACATTCCAGTTCGTGCCCTCGTCGTCGTCCTCGTGGTCGAGCGAGGACAGAGCCTGGGCCCAGGCGGATTTGGTGCGGTGGATGAGCGCCTGCCGCTCCTCGCGGCCGGCATTGCCCGCCGCCGGGGCAAGCTGTTGCAGGAGCTCGTGCGCGACGTGCTTGGCATCGCCGCAAATGCCCACGGTAATAGGCTTGGTCAGACCGATCCGGTCGGGGTTGATGTCGACCTGGATGATCTTGGCGTCCTTGGGCCAGTAATCGATTCCGTAGCCCGGCAGGGTGGAGAAGGGATTGAGGCGGGTGCCGAGCGCCAGCACCACGTCGGCCTTGGCGATGAGCTCCATCGCCGCCTTCGAGCCGTTGTAGCCGAGCGGCCCGACGGCGAGAGGGTGCGAGCCGGGAAAGGAATCGTTGTGCTGGTAACCGCAGGCCACCGGCGCATCGAGCCGCTCGGCGAGCGCAACGGATTCACCGATCGCGTCGCCGATGACGACACCCGCTCCGTTCAGGATGACCGGGAACTTCGCCTTCGACAGGAGCGCCGCGGCTTCGGCAATCGCCTGTCGCCCGCCGGTCGGCCGCTCCAGCCGGACGATCTGCGGCAGCGGTATATCGACCTGATGCGTCCAGAAATCGCGCGGGACGTTGATTTGCGCCGGCGCGCAGCCGCGCCACGCCTTCTCGATCACTCGGTTGAGCACCTCGGCGACGCGGCTCGGATCGCGCACTTCCTCCTGGTAACAGACCATGTCCTCGAACAGCGCCATCTGCTCGACTTCCTGGAAGCCGCCCTGTCCGATGGTCTTGTTGGCCGCCTGCGGCGTCACGAGCAGCATCGGGGTGTGATTCCAGTAGGCCGTCTTGATCGCGGTTACGAAGCCGGTCACGCCCGGGCCGTTCTGCGCCACCGCCATCGCCATCTTGCCGGTCACGCGCGAATAGCCGTCGGCAATCAGCGCCGCGTTGCTCTCGTGCGCGCAGTCCCAGAAGGTGATGCCGGCTTTCGGAAACAGGTCGGAGACCGGCATCATCGCCGAACCGATGATGCCGAAGGCATGCTCGATCCCGTGCATCTGAAGGACTTTGATGAAGGCCTCTTCCGTCGTCATCTTCATGGCGCGCTCTCCCACCCTGACTTTTTTCGTTCGTCGCGAAGCTCGTTCGTCGGTTCGGATCGCGGCTCCGGACCGTGGCGGTCAGGCCGCTCCGATGCGAAGGGGTACCGAGTTCACCCCAGCGGCGATCCCATCCTCGCCTCCTGGAACCTAGCGCCTGCGCGTCGACGAGCGCAACATAAATCTCGTTTTTTTGCTTTAAACGTTCAGGAAATCGGAATATGAGAGCTGCAGTCATGGATGACGCCGCGGAATCCTCGCCAGCGCTGAAGGCGTTCAGTCTGCTGGAGATCATCGCCGAGATGGATCACCCGCCGACGCTCGCGGAACTGACCGAGGCTGCCAATCTGCCGAAGCCTACCCTGCATCGCTGGCTGAGCATGCTTGAGAGCGCCGATCTCCTGAGGCGGATGCCGGACGGGCGGCGCTACGAGCTCGCAGCACGTGCCACCGCCCTCGCCTTCGCGATCCTGTCGAACAACGCCGGTTCGACGCAGCGGCACCAGATCCTCGAGCGGGTGGTCCGGACACTGGGCGAGTCCTGCAACCTCACGGTTCTCGAGGGCAGCGAGGTAATGTACCTCGACCGTGTCGAGGCCGCCGCGCCGCTGCGGGTCGCCTTCCAGAAGGGATCGCGGGTACCGGCCCACGCCTCGGCGAGCGGCAAGCTGTTCCTGGCGATGATGCCGCCGGCCAAGCGCGATCGCTTGATCCGGACGCTGACGCTGGAACGCTACACCGCCAACACCCTCGCCGATGCCGATGCGCTGCAGAGCGAGCTCGGCCGGATCAAGCGCGACGGCTACGCCTTCGACGACGAGGAGTACTTGTCCGGTCTGTTCTGCGTGGCGGTACCGATCTTCGACCACAACGGGCGCGACTGCATCGCCGCCCTCGCCCTCCAGGCGCCGGTCGTGCGGGTCTCGCGCGCAAACGCGGTCGAACGTCTGTCCACCCTGAAAGAAGCGGCCGAAGCCCTGGCCGTCACGCTGCGATAAGCGCCCGAGGGGCGCGTCGGGAGAGGAGACACGCCCATGATGCGGACGGAGAAGCGTCCCGCGGACGCCGCGATTCTGGTGCTCAATGCCGGCTCGTCGAGCGTGAAGTTCGCGCTCTTCGCCGCAGAGGGACTTCAACCACTCTGCCGCGGCGGCATCGAGGGCATCGGCAGCCGGGCGCGGTTCGGAGGAGCCACCGGCGCGAGGGCGGATCTGTTCGAGGGCGCCGAGTTGCCGGAGGCGAGCGGCCACGAAGCGGCCACGCAGTGGCTGCTGCACCATATCCGACGGGCGAACGATATCGATCTGCACGCCGCTGGACACCGCGTTGTCCATGGCGGCCCAGACCTGTCGAAGCCGGTTGTGATCGACGATGGCGTGATGACGGTCCTCGAAGATCTGATCCCGCTCGCGCCGGCGCACCAGCCCCACAACCTCGCGGCGATCCGGGCGGTGGCGGACGCTTGGCCGACCTTGCCGCAACTGGCCTGTTTCGACACGGCCTTCCACCGCACCATGCCTCGGCTCGCCCAGCTCTTCGCGATCCCGCACGCGCTTACCGATCAGGGCCTCGTCCGCTACGGTTTCCACGGCCTGTCGTACCAGCATATCGCCGACGTGCTGCCGGGCATTGCCGGGGAGCTAGCGAAGGGCCGGGTCATCGTCGCGCATCTCGGCCACGGGGCCAGCCTCTGCGCCATGCGCGAGGGACGCAGCGTCGCCACCACCATGGGCTTCACCGCGCTCGACGGCCTGATGATGGGGATGCGCTGCGGCGCCATCGACGCCGGCCTGGTCCTCTACCTGATCGAGCAGCGCGGGATGGCGCCGGCGGACGTCTCCGAGATCCTGAACCGGCGCTCCGGCCTGCTCGGCGTCTCCGGCATCAGCAACGACGCCCGCACTCTGCTGGCCAGCGAGGAGCCGCGGGCCGCCGAGGCGCTCGATCTCTTCGCCTACCGCGTCGTGCGCGAGAGCGGATCCATGATCGCAGCACTGGGGGGCCTCGACGCCTTCGTCTTCACCGCCGGTATCGGCGAGCGATCGGCCCAGATCCGCGCGGCGATCGGAGAAGGCTTGGCATGGACGGGCCTCAAGCTCGACGAGGATCGGAACGCGGCGCACGAGACGCGCATCAGTGCCGATGATGCGCAGATCCCCGTCTACGTCATCCCCGCCGACGAAGAGCGACCGATCGCCCGTGCCGTCGCCGTCCAGTTTCCGTCGGCTTGATCCTTGATCCGGCGGCAGGGTGTTCGTGACCGCGGACGAGTGCCGGCAAGGCGAAGGAATGTGCGCCAGATCGAAGCCGGGCAGCTGACCCACTCAGTTCATGGAGATGTCGACGGAACCGGCACCGAGCCCGTTCGCGATTTCGCTCGCCGTGTTCAGCTCTGCCGATCCCGCGGGAAGACCAACCGGACGCAGGCTCCGTCCGAAGGGCCGGTCACGACCTCCACCCGCCCCCCGTGCAGGCGCATGATCCGCTGAACGAGATCGAGCCCGAGACCGGCGCCCCGACCTCCTTGCCGAAGGCGATGGAACGGCTCGAAGATTTGCTCCCTCTGATCCGGTGGGATTCCGTCGCCATCGTCGCAGACCTCGATCCAGCCCGCCTTGGCGACGCGGACAGCGATGGTGCCGCGCCGGCCACCGTGGTCGATCGCGTTCTGGATCAGGTTCATCAGCGCGCGGTCGAGCGCAGTCTCATCGCCATCGACCCTGATTTCGCCGGTCTCGGCCTCGAACGACATCTCGTATCCGGCCGTGAAGGCGAGCGGTGCGAGATCGAGGACGGATCGCTCGGCCAGCGCGACGAGGTCGACGGGGGCGAAGGATGCCTGCTCCCGGTCGAGACGCTGTAGATCGAGGAGCTGGCCGGTCAGCACCGTCAGCCGGGTCGTGTCTTCGAGCAGGCGGATCTTTTCCGGGCCCGGCTGTAGCGCGGAAATGCGCGTCGTCAGGATCGCGATCGGGGTGCGGAGCTCGTGAGCGGCGTCGGCCAGGAACCGCTTGTGACCCTCGTAGCCCCTGTCGAGCCGGGCCAGGGCACCGTTGACGGCGTTGACCAGCGGAACGATCTCGACGGGCACGCCGACGGCCGGCAGGCGCGTGCCGCTGCGGGTGATGTCGATCCGTTGCGCCTCGTCGGCCACCCGTCCCAGCCCCGCCAGCGCACGTTGGACGACGAACGGTGTGACGAGAAAGGTTGCCGCCGTCATCAGTCCGATGATGAGCAGGGTCAGGTACAGCATGGGCAGGAAGGCGGCCACGACCTGGTGCAGCAGGAGGCGGCCCTGACCGCCCGTCAGCATCTGGACACGGCCTGCCGCCGTATCGATCCATTGCACGATGGCGAGGGACGGCCCGTCGTCGCCACGATTCCCTCGCAGAACCGCGCTCTCCACCGTATCGAGACCTTTCATCAGTGGCGTCAATTCGGCGGGAACCTGCCCTTCGGTGACTTCCCGACCCTGGCTGTCCCGGACGATGAACCAGAATCCCTGGATCTCGCGCCGCAGCCGTTCGAGCTCCGGCGTCGGCCGCAGGATCAATTCACCGTGTGAGCCGCGGCCGACCGCCTCAGTGAGGGCTTCGATCGTGCTGCGCTCGTAGATGCCGCTGCTGATCGAACCTCGCATCCACAGCGCGCCGATCACGCCGGTCATGGCCAGGATCAACAACGCGAACATCGCCCCCTGGGCCGCGGCGACCCAGGTGACGAGACGCCATTTGAGCGAGCGCGGGTGCCGGATGCTCACGGAACCTCCTCTCGCAGGAGATAGCCGACGCCGCGCACGCCGTTGACGATCACGCCGCTTTCCGCATCCGCGAGCTTGCGGCGCAGACGCGAGACCTGTGTGTCGAACGCGTTGGGCTGAACCTCATCGTCCAGCGCGAACACGGCCTCCATCAGCACGGCGCGGGGGACCATGCGCCCGACCCGTCTCAGCAGCGCCTCCAGAACGAGGGTCTCGCGCCGCGTCAGTTCGAGCACCCTGCCCTCGATGCTGGCCTCGCGGTTGGGGACGTCGAAGGACAGCCGGCCCGCCCGAACGACTTCCGCCTGCACGTTTGCCGGACGGCGCAGGAGCGCCCGCAGCCGCGCCAGCAACTCCTCGAAGGCAAATGGCTTGGCGAGATAATCGTCCGCTCCGTGGTCGAGCCCCATCACGCGGTCGGCGATCTCGCTCCGCACCGTGAGCACGAGCACGGGCACGCGGTTGCCGCCGGCACGCAGCGTCGGGATGAGAGAGAGCCCGTCGCCGTCCGGCAACTGGCGGTCGATGACGAGAACGTCGTGACTGCAGGCCGCCGCCATCTCCTCGGCTTCACGCAGGTCGGCCGCATGATCGACGATCATGTCGTGGCGCGCGAGCACCGTCCGCAGGGCGGAGGCCATCTCCGGCTCGTCTTCCACCAACAAAACACGCATGGACGATCCTCGTGGGGCCCCGCATGCGAGAGCGAGACCCTGCGAGCGCGAGTCTATCGCAGTTGCCTGTCGGCAGCCTTGCAGAAACGGCGCGATGACGTCTTTTTCTAAAATCTTCTGCAGATCTTCCGGCGACAGATTGCCTACAGGCAGATGTGAGACCCAGTCAATCACGGCAGTGCCAAGCGTAGAGGCTAGTTACGGCACTGTTCATCTGGGGTTGAGAATGCACATCGATAATTATACTGCCCTCAATGCGCCTGCAGCGAACCGGGCACGCGGGTTCGGCCCTTCCATCGCCGACATGGTGCCGTTCCTCCGCGAGTGGATCCGCAATCCCCGGAGCGTCGCCTCGGTCGCGCCCTCGGGCCGTGCGCTCGCCTCGCTGATCACGCAGGAGATTTCGTCCGCGACCGGTCCGGTAATCGAACTCGGGCCCGGGACCGGCGTCATCACCCATGCCCTCATCGAGCGGGGTGTCCCGGAGCAGGATCTGACGCTCGTCGAGTACGGATCCGATTTCGCGCGTCTGCTCCAGATGCGCTTCCCGCAGGCCCGGGTCCTTTGGATGGATGCGGCGGCGCTCAACCGCCACGTGCTCTTCCAGGAAGCCTCGATCGGTGCCATGGTGTGCGGCCTGGGCATTCTGAACATGGAGCAGCGCAAGGTCGCCGAGATCCTTCGGGGTGCGTTCCGCTTCCTGCGGCCGGACGGCGCCTTCTTCCTCTATACCTATGGCGGGCGCTGCTCGGTCCCCGACACGCTCCTTGAGGAGCTCGATCTGGAGGCGATCCTCATCGGCCGGACGGTTCGAAACATCCCGCCGGCCTCCGTCTATCGGCTCTCGCGGCGTCGGACGATGGACGCGTGAGCGCAATGGCATCCTCCGATCTCATCGCGTTCTTCCTCGGTCTCGGCCTTCCGGGAATGTTCGGCATCGCCTTCGCTGAGAAGTTCGTGCCGATCATCCCGTCCTACGTGATGCTGATGCTGCTCGGCATGACCGTGACGGATGCCGCGATGCTGCTTCCGGCCCTCCTCGCGACCGCGACGGGCTCTCTCGCCGCCTCGCTCGGATGGTACGGGGTCGGACGCTGGCTGGGCGAGCGAAGGGTTCGGGCCGCAGTCGCCCGGTTCGGCAAGTACGTGTTTCTCCGGCCCCGCACCTACGAGCGTCTCGCCGCCGCGTACCGCGAGAACCGCTTTCGGGTGACGCTGATCGGGCAGACCGTTCCCGTCGCACGGATCTATCTTGCTCTGCCGGCCGGTGTGCTCAAGCTGCGGCCCGCCGCGTTCGTCCCCGCGGCGGCGATCGGCATCCTGCTGTGGAACACGCCGTTCCTGACGCTCGGCCATCTCCTTCGCGAGAGCGCGTATGATCCGGTCGAGGTCGGCTTCTGGGTCTCGGTCGCGCTCGTCGCGACGGAAGTCGGCGTGGTCGCCGGAATCCGGCTTCTCTTCCGGATCCGGAAACGGCGGCCGCCGGTTGGCGCCGCCGATCTCGGACCGGGCAACGTGCCCCGGAGGCCGGCGGCAATCGGGAGCCGTTGCGACCTTGCTCCCTGCCTCCCCGGCTCATGACCGGACACCAATCCGGTTCCAGCGCTGCTTGGACCGGCTCTCCGCGATAGTCGTCGAGGGCGGCCGGCGGGCTTCGGGGCGGATGACGGTCGCGCGAGAGCGTGCGACGTCGAGGCGCTCTGTTGCGGTCTGCCGGCAAGACGTGAGGACCGTCGCTCCCGGTGCGCGACCGGCGGATTTGCCGGCGCTGGCCATCGACAGCCGGCGGCCTTTGCCCTTTTCATGGCTCCGACCCGGAGCACGATGCGACGGGCAAGCGCCGCGCCGAACGCTAGCCGCCATGCCGCCTCCTCAGACCCTCTTCGACGCGGCATCGGCGCAGCTGCCGCTGTTCGACGACCTGTCCGACGCGGTTATCGAACGCCTCGCTCTCGGCGGCTTCGGACGCGGCCTCCTGACGGCCGCGCTGCGGGCTCGCCTCCGCAAGGCCGGCCTCGCAGATATGGCGGCCCTGGCGCGCGCCGCCCCGGCGGACCTCGCGGCGGTGCGCAAGATCGGACCGGTGCGTCTCGCTGCGATCCGAGCCCACATCCTCGACGAACTGGCCCGGCTCCTCCCGGGTGCGAGAACGATGCACGACCAGCATTCGACGGATCGGCGGCGCTTGACCCGCCTTCGCACCGTGCCGGCGGATGCGCTTCGTCTCATCCCGCCTCTGATGGAGCGATACGGCTCCGACGGGCCGAATTGGGCTGATCTTGCCTTGATGCGACGCGCGGAAGCCGCCCGAGTGCTCCGAGTGTCGGACGCAGATCTCGACGGAATCGTTGCGGCTTTCGTTCGCGCGCTCCGGCCGGCGCCGCAGCACACTCCGTCGTCGACGACGGCGCACGAGGCAAATGCTGCGGGCGATGCGCGGGCGGAAACGGCGCATGCCGAGCTTTTGCGTGAGCGAGACCGCGAATGGGACGAGGCCGCGCCGGGCCGATCTTCGCCATCCACCGGGGCGATCTGAGTGGAAACAAGCCGGGTTGGGCTCGATCGCTCAGCGGAGAACGTGGCTTGGGATCTGCCGTTCAGGCCGTGGAGGCATCCCGATCGATCGGTGAGGCGCACGCGCACCGAACAGGTCGAGGATCGGGCCGATGTCCCGCCGAAACCGGCTGTGTGACTCCGCCGCGTGCACGAGGCGGAACAGCAACATGCGGAGACGCATGGCGGCGGCGAAGATGATGGCTTTGGCCGGGGCGATCGCGAGACGGGTCTACGCCGGTCGGGGACATAGGCCGACCAGACCCCAGTAAACGCCAAAGATCGCAGCGCGGGCGATCAGCCGTGCGCCGAGGTCACACCGTGTCGGAATTTCGAGCCGGGGCGCGAGCGATTACTAACACTTATCGACAGAGATTTGTGTATCATAGAATAATCACGCAGTTAGAAATATATCAAAAATAAAATAATCAGCCTCATTCACGATACTATTGATACATGCATCGATTCAAGTTTAACTGGGTCATCGACCTGCACAGGTAAATACTCTCACACAAAGTCTTTGATACGACCGTATATTGGTCGAGGTCGGTCTGCCCGCCAACGCGATCCACTGTTACACAGTCGAGGAGTTCACGCATCACGCGTTCGCTTCCCATCATTGCTCGCGGACCGGTCGATGCCGGTCTCCGGCTGCTTCGGCTCTCGAAGATCTGATCGCGACGGTGAGGGCACGGGCCTGCCACATGCCCATTAAGCGACCGGCCGCTTCGGAAGATTATTTCCGGAACTACGGTTGGCACCTGACGTTACTCGGCCATTGTCTCGTCCAGAGCCGGAACTGTCCGATGCCCTCGCTCTCCCGTTCCCTCGCGATCCTGTCCGCCCTCGCCCTGCTCGCCATCGCGTCCGCCCCCGCCCGAGCGGAGCCCGGCGCGATCAAGGGTCAGGACGTGATGGGCGACAAAAGCCGCTCCGCCAATGACGGCTGGAGCCAAGCCCCGGTCCCGCGGGAGCAATCCGCGGGCAAGGACGCATCCGATCCCGGCGGCCAATCGACGAAGATGAACGGCGACCGTCCGGTATCGAAGGCCGGCGAGAGCGGCGGCAACGGCACCGACCCGCAGCAGCCTCTGGAGCACCGCACGCCGAACCCGTCCGGACAGAACCCCGCTTCGCCGACGAAGTAGGACGCCCGCGCTGCTCTGCGGCGAAAGATGCCGGTACGGAGCCTCGCATCGGCACTTGCCTCAGGAGCAGGTTCCTGCGAGCATCTTAGACTAAGAATATCTCCAACGAGGACGCGAGAGATGACGGTGCAGGTATCCCGGCGCGGATTGCTGAAAGGCATCGGCGTCGGCTTGGCCGGGGGGACGCTCGGCGCCCTCGGCTTCGGTGACCTCCAGCCCGCCGCTGCCGCCGCCGTGCGGCCCTTCAAGCTCGCGCAGATGCGCGAGACCCGGAATACCTGCCCCTATTGCTCGGTGGCCTGCGGCGTCATTCTCTACAGCCTCGGCGACCACTCGAAGAATGCCCGCTCGGCGGTGATGCATGTCGAGGGCGATCCGGATCATCCGGTCAACCGCGGCACGCTCTGCCCCAAGGGCTCGTCGCTGCTCGACTTCGTCCGTTCCGAGACCCGCACCAAGTACCCGATGCACCGCGCGCCCGGCTCGTCCGAGTTCAAGCGCGTCTCCTGGGACTTCGCACTCGACCGGATCGCGACGCTCCTGAAGGAGGACCGCGACCAAAACTTCGTGGCCAAGAACGGCGACCTGACGGTCAACCGCTGGACCACCACCGGCTTCCTCGGCGCCTCGGCCACCACCAACGAGACGGCGTGGCTGACCTACAAGACGGTCCGAAGCATGGGGGCCCTGGTCTTCGATAATCAGGCCAGGGTTTGACACGGTCCTTCGGTCGCCAGTTTGGCGCCCTCCTTCGGCCGCGGTGCGATGACCAACCTCTGGATGGACATCAAGCACGCGGACCTCATCACCGTGATGGGCGGCAATGCCGCCGAGGCTCACCCCTGCGGATTCAAGTGGGTGGTGGAAGCCAAGGCGCATAACAATGCCAAGCTCATCGTCATCGATCCTCGCTTCACCCGCACCGCCTCGGTGGCGGACCTCTACTGCCCGATCCGGCAGGGGAGCGACATCGCGTTCCTATCCGGCGTCGCCAAGTATCTGATTGACAACGACAAGCTCCAGCACCGCTACTTAGCGGCCTATACCAACGCGGCTTTCGTCGTGAAGGAGGGCTTCGACTTCAACGAGGGCCTGTTCTCAGGTTACTCGGAGGACAAGCGCGACTACGACAAGAGCACCTGGGACTACGAGATCGGGCCGGACGGCTACGCGGTGGTCGACGAGACCCTGCAGCATCCCCGCTGCGTGATGCAGCTTCTGAAGAAGCACATCGCCGTCTACACGCCCGAGATGGTGGAGCGGGTCTGCGGCTCGCCCAAGGAGACCTTCCTCAAGGTCTGCCAGATGATCGCGGAGACGTCGTCGCCCGAGAAGACGATGACCTCGCTCTACGCGCTCGGCTGGACGCACCACTCCAAGGGCTCGCAGAACATCCGCTCGATGTGCATCGTGCAGACGCTGCTGGGCAATATCGGAATGCTGGGCGGCGGCATGAACGCCCTGCGCGGCCATTCCAACATCCAGGGGCTGACCGATATCGGACTGATGAGCAACCTCATCCCCGGCTATCTCAACATCCCCATCGAGAAGGAGCCGGACTACGCGAGCTACATCGCCAAGCGGCAGTTCAAGCCGCTTCGCCCCGGGCAGATGAGCTACTGGCAGAACTACAACAAGTTCTTCGTATCGTTCCAGAAGTCGATGTGGGGCGATCACGCCACCAAGGAGAACGACTGGGCCTACGATTACCTGCCCAAGCTCGACGTGCCGACCTACGACGTTCTGCGCGGCTTCGAGCTGGCCAAGCAGGGCAAGATGACGGGCTACGTTATCCAGGGCTTCAACCCCCTGCTGTCGTTCCCCAACAGGGCCAAGATGACCGAGGCCTTCGCCAAGATGAAGTTCCTCGTGGTCATGGATCCGCTTCAGACCGAGACGGCGCGCTTCTGGGAGAACCACGGCGAGTACAACGACGTCGATCCCTCGAAGATTCAGACCGAGGTCTTCGAGCTGCCGACGACGTTGTTCGCCGAGGAGGAGGGCTCGCTCTCGAACTCGTCGCGCTGGCTGCAATGGCACTGGCAGGCGCAGGAGCCGCCGGGCGAGTGCCGCTCGGACATCGAGATCATGTCCGGCCTCTTCCTGCGCATGAAGGCGATGTACCAGAAGGGCGGGGGCGCCTTCCCCGATCCGATCGTCAACCTGACCTGGAACTACGCCATCGACGAGTCGCCGACGGCGGTCGAACTGGCGCGTGAGCTGAACGGCTACACGCTGGCCCCGATCCAAGACGCGACCGGCGCGACGATTCCGGCCGGCCGGCAGGTCGACGGCTTCGCGCAGCTCAAGGACGACGGCTCGACCGCGTGCGGCTGCTGGATCTATTCCGGCTGCTACACCGAGAAGGGCAACATGATGGCCCGCCGGGACAACACCGATCCCGGCAACCGCGGCATCGCCCCGAACTGGGCCTTCGCGTGGCCGGCCAACCGGCGCGTCCTCTACAACCGCGCCTCGTGCGATCCGGACGGAAAGCCGTGGTCGGAGAAGAAGAAGCTCATCGAGTGGAACGGCAAGCAGTGGGTCGGCTTCGACGTGCCGGACTACGGCGCCACCGTCGCCCCCGACAAGGGCATGGGCCCGTTCATCCTGAACCAGGAGGGCGTCGCCCGCCTGTGGACCCGCGGGCTCATGCGCGACGGGCCGTTCCCGACGCATTACGAGCCGTTCGAGTCACCGGTCGCCAACGTCGTCTTCCCGAAGGTCAAGGGGGCGCCCGCCGCCCGCATCTTCAAGGACGATCTGGCCGATCTCGGCACCTCGGAGGAGTTCCCCTACGCGGCGACGAGCTACCGGCTCACCGAGCACTTCCACGGCTGGACCAAGCACGCGCGGATCAACGCGATCCTCCAACCATCACACCTAAACCGGGTGTCCGTGAAACCGGCAGCAGGCCAATGCTGGGTCCTTGGCCCCGAGCGAGACCTTCTCCTCGGTCTTGCCGACGAGCTTCACCAGGTCGGCCGGCACGCGCCTGCGGAGGTAGTAGACGCCGGACTGATGCTTGAAGGATCGGGGCATCGGGAGAGGCACTGTGTACCACCTGTGTGTACAACAGGCGGATATAGAAAGCCTTATCGTGCAACGACTTCTGGAAGATCAGGCACTTGAGGGGGTGCTTGGCGGAGAGGGGGGATTCGCCGCCGGGCGCCTTAGCCCATTGCAGATAAATGGCTTTTGCTCGCACTTGCCCGAACTTTCGTAGCAACTTATCGTGGCACTCGTCAAACCGGAAATGGCTCGCCTCTGAGCGGCTCAACCGGAACTGAAGCGTCAGCCGCAATCCGATGGTGCGAAAATGATGGCTTGAAACGTGCTGATGAGACTTGCCTACCTGAGCACAGCGTCAAAACGTACACTCGGCTTCGTGCCGAATACGATTACGTCGGCGGTATTCCTAAAGCAGACTTCGACTGACACCTGACAGAATGTCTGGGATGCGCCATTAGGGGACCTTCGCACGCACATGAGTGCAAGGTCCGCTCGCTCCATCGAAGCGGGCCCAAGTGTAGCCGAGTCGAACACTGCTCGAAGCTGAGCATCGGTGTCCCGGTCAGTGAAATGCCTGGAGATCCAGGCGCCGCCGCTCGGTCGAAGCGGATGGCCAGAACTTCACGCAGTCCTGTCGCGTCTAGACGTACCGCCGAGCCCATCACGCGGGGCTATGCGTTCGCATGCCGATCGCGGACGCGGACGCACTCGCCACCGAGGGCTACCGCGTCGGGCTGGAACAGGACACGCAGGATCGTTCGTCGATAAAGCCGATCCACACGCCGTTTCAGGCGAAGGCGGCCTCGCGGACCGCGAGCACGGTCAGGCGTCGGGTCTCGCCCGTCCGAGTGGCCCAATCGATGGACTGACCCTTGCTCAAGCCGATCAGGGCTGCGCCAATCGGGGTCAGGATGGAAACCTTGCCCTGCTCGATGTCAGCCTCTCCAGGGTAGACTAGCGTCACGGATTGCATCCTGCCCGTCGAATTGTCGCGGAAGTCCACCCGGCTGCCCATGCGTGCGAAATCGCCTTGAGCGGCCCCGCCCCGGACGATCTGAACCCGGTCAAGTTCGTCCGAAAGATATGAAACGACTTCCGGCGCGCGATCCATGGCGCTTGCCGCCAGTCGCGACAAACGTTCGTGGTCGTCGGCCGTCATCTTGATGCGCGGCTTCGCCGCAGCGAGGGAAAATTTTGTCAACTTCTTTGATCCTATTTAGGTCGTTGTCGTACTACGCTGCACTCGGGCCTGGATCGTCCTCGACTTCTGGAGGAAGCAGGAGATCATTTTCGCTTTTTGCTGAGCTCGGCGAATACGGGTAATTTCTGCGCGAAAACGGAAGCACGGTGCGTGAACGCGGTGCTACGTCGTGCAAGGGGGTGGACTGTTCTCGTTTCGTCGCCGTCTCACCTGCGTCGCCCGTAGGACGAAGCTCCGGATCGCGCTCAGGGGCATCCATAGATCCCGCTCCGCTACTGCATCAGAGCTGCCTATCCGGCAGCCAGCGCATGTTTGTCGACGCGAAGGACGCGTTCGCTTCACATGTCGAACGAAAAATTTGGTGTGGTGGTCGCCACGCGCTCTTGCCGCAGCCGCCGACAGTGGCTCGGCGAAACCCTCGCGCAATCCCCGAGCTCTGCGCGCGCCGATGCGCCGCCGGCCCGGGGCTACTCGCCTGCGATCAGGCTACCTGCCCGAAGCAGGACACGGTTGAGGGTGATAGGGTTGCACATGATTTTCGAAGCATCAGCGAAGTTGATGATCTTGTCAATTCGCTGGCACAAGACAATTGGGGTGATCCGGCACCGCAGAAACATCTCTCTTGGCCTACTTGACAGCCGCATGGCTTAGCCTATGCTCCGTTAGATTATGCCGAACCGTCTCCAAAGCATTCGCCTTCTAGGGCGTGCGGGCAGCCTGCAAGCAGGCTCTTAAGCCCTGGCGCTTGGCCGGCCTGACAAGGCGCGGCCCGCTCCAGGGATAGATCTCCAGCACTTCGTCCTTTCCGACGCGCAGGTCCCGAACGGGCTGCGCCGTCAGCCACTCTGCGCGGCTTGGCCGTGCGGAGCGGTCATGCTGTGAGGTGTCAGAATGGGCGCTGTTCGGAAACTTGCTCCGATTACGCTTCCAACCTACGACTTCGATCGTCTCGTCGCATTTGGTCTTGCTGCGTATCAGCGCGGCGATCCTGATGCTGACTTTCTTCTTTCAAAACTCGAACTTGCGGTATCTTTTGGCGCTTCCCCGCCGCTCGGAGATGTCATTACCGTCACTTGTCGAGTGAGCTATCGGCTCGACGATGAGCCGACGGTCCATGCGCGTCGTCTTGTGTATCCAAGCCGCGTGATCGCCTCGGAAGAGGAAATCTCTGCGGCGAGTCCGCTCGGAGTTGCGATGCTCGGTCTCAGGAGAGGGGACCGCATGCCGTTTCGCGACAATGCCACGGGACGCGAGCACTTCGTCGAAATCGCAGATGTCGGACCGACACGGTGCACGGATGACGCCTTGCCGCCCAGGCCATTCGATCGTTTTCTCCGCTGATCTTCCCAGCCCGTGCCGGCCGCCGATTAGCTCTAACGCCGGCCGCACAATCGCGGCCGCAGCTTTGCAAAAACCTCACCCCCACAGGACCTTGAATGATGACTGAGAACCGTTGGCCCGTCCACGGTCGCATCACCGGCCCGATCGTGATGATCGGTTTCGGCTCGATCGGCCGGGGCACCCTGCCCCTGATCGAGCGGCATTTCGAGTACGACAAGAGCCGCTTCACGGTCATCGACCCCGTCGACACCCATAAGGATCTGGCCGACAAGCACGGCCTGCGCTTCGAGAAGGTCGCGCTGACGAAGGAGAACTACCGCGATGTCCTCACCCCGCTCCTCACCGAGGGCGGCGGCCAGGGCTTCTGCGTGAATCTCTCCGTCGACACCTCCTCGCGCGACATTCTCGAACTCTGCCGCGAACTCGGTGCGCTCTACATCGACACGGTCGCCGAGCCCTGGACCGGCTTCTACTTCGACAAGGACCTGAGCCAGGCCGACCGCACCAACTACGCGCTGCGCGAGAACATCCTCGCCGCCCGCCGCGCCGCGCCCGGCGGCACGACCGCCGTCTCCTGCTGCGGTGCAAACCCTGGCATGGTCTCGTGGTTCGTCAAGCAGGCGCTGCTCAACGTCGCCAAGGACACCGGCTCCTCGACCCCTGAGCCGAAGACCCGCGAGGAATGGGCCGCGCTGATGCGCGAACTCGGCGTCAAGGGCATCCACATCGCCGAGCGCGACACCCAGCGCGCCAAGAACCCCAAGCCCCAGGGCGTGTTCGTCAACACCTGGTCGGTCGAGGGCTTCGTCTCCGAGGGCAACCAGCCGGCCGAGCTCGGCTGGGGCACGCACGAGACCTGGAAGCCCGCCAATGCCCAGGAGCAGACCAAGGGCTCGCGCTGCGCGATCTTCCTGCTTCAGCCCGGCGCCGACACCCGCGTGCGCTCCTGGACCCCGACCGCGCAGGCGCAGTTCGGCTTCCTCGTGACCCACAACGAGGCGATCTCGATCGCGGACTACTACACGGTGCGCGAGAACGGCGAAGCGGTCTATCGCCCGACCTGCCACTACGCCTACCACCCCGCCAACGACGCCGTGCTGTCGCTGCACGAGATGTGGGGCAATGCCGGCAAGGTGCAGGAGCACCAGCACATCCTCGACGAGAACGAGATCGTCGACGGCATCGACGAACTCGGCGTCCTCCTCTACGGCCACAAGAAGAACGCCTACTGGTACGGCTCGCAGCTCTCCATCGAGGAGACCCGGCGGATCGCCCCCTACCAGAACGCGACCGGCCTTCAGGTGACGAGCGCCGTGCTCGCCGGCATGGTCTGGGCCTTGGAGAACCCGGAGGCCGGCATCGTCGAGGCCGACGAGATCGACTTCCGCCGCTGCCTGGAAGTGCAGACGCCGTATCTCGGCCCGGTCGTAGGCGTGTACACTGATTGGACCCCGCTCACCGACCGTCCCGGCCTGTTCCCGGAGGACATCGACCCGAGCGACCCCTGGCAGTTCCGCAACGTGCTCGTTCGGTAGCGACGCATTGTCGAACGCCGTTCACATCGTGGGCGCCGGCCTGTCCGGGCTCTGCGCGGCCGTCGATCTCGTCGATGCCGGATATCCGGTGATCATCCACGAGGCTGCCGGCCATGCCGGTGGCCGCTGCAGATCCTATCACGATCCGCAGCTCGGGATGACGATCGACAACGGCAATCATCTCGGCCTTTCCGGTAACCGCGCGACGGTTGCCTTCCTGAGCCGGATCGGCAGCAGCAATGCCGTCGTCGAACAAGAAAAGGCCGAATTTCCGTTCGTCGATCTCGCAGCCGGACTACGGTGGACGCTGCGTCTCAACCGCAGCCGTGTTCCGTGGTGGGTGCTGGATTCGCGCCGACGCGTTCCGGGAAGCCACGTCGCCGACTACGCATCGATCCTCCATCTCCTTTCGGCGGAACCTGGCACGAAGGTATCGGATGTCCTCGCCTGCGAGGGGCTGCTCTACGAGCGGTTATGGCGCCCTGTCCTTCTGGCCGCGCTCAACATCGATCCGCGGGATGCGGACGCCGTCATCGCAGCGAATGTGCTGCGGGAAACTGTCGGCGCGGGCGGACGCGCATGCAAACCTCTCATCACCACCAAGGGGCTTTCGACGGCCTTCATCGATCCGGCGCTGAAGTACTTGAAGGAGCGAGGTGCGGTATTCCGCTACAACAATCGCCTCCGTCGCTTCATCTTCGACGATAACGACGTCGCTGGTCTTGTATTCGAGCAAGAGACGACGCGGCTGAAATCAGGTGATCGGGTGATCCTTGCGGTCACTCCGAAGGCCGCGTCCAGTGTCATGCCCGAATTGAGGGTCCCGCCGGAAGATCGAGGAATCGTCAATGTGCACTTCCGTGCGCGCGGTCCGGCCGAAATGCCACGCATGATGGGTGTCGTGAACGGATTGTCGGATTGGATCTTCACCTATTCCGATCGCATCTCGGTGACGATCAGCGGTACCGATTTGGTTGGCACAGCCTCCTGCGATCTGGCTCAACGTGTCTGGACCGAAATCGGCGCCGTCTCGCGTCCCTATCGCAGCGACTTCGCGGCCACTCCTCCATCCTGGCGGATCATCCGCGAGAAGCGGGCAACATTCGCGGCCACGCCCGCGGGGGCCCGCAGCCGCGCGCAGAGTCGAACGAGGTTGCGGAACCTCTTCATCGCCGGTGACTGGACCGACACAGGCCTGCCAGCCTGCATGGAGGGCGCGATCCGGTCAGGTAACGAGGCATCGCGTCTCGCAATCGAGGCAAACTAATGCATTCGTGCTGTGACCTCTCTTCGGGCCAAGCCTCCGGCAATGCCGGCAACGTTCTCGCCGGGATCGGCCGGCCGGATGCCATGCCGGATCGCCCCGCCGCGCGCCCGCGCGTGCCTTACTTTTCGTCCGGCCCCACGACCAAGCGTCCCGGCTGGAGCCTCGATGCCCTCTCCGGCGCGGCGCTCGGCCGCTCGCACCGCTCGGTCGCCGGCAAGGCCAAGCTCGCCCAGGCCATCGAACTCACCCGCAAGGTCCTGCGCATTCCCGCCGACTACCGCATCGGCATCGTTCCCGGCTCCGATACCGGCGCCGTCGAGATGGCGATGTGGTCGATGCTCGGCCCCAAGACCGTCGAGGTCATGGCCTGGGATTCCTTCGGCGCCGAGTGGGTCACCGACGCGCTCAAGGAACTCAAGATCGATCCGATCGTGCATGTCGGCGAGCACGGCATCCTGCCCAAGCTCGACGCGATCGACACGAAGAACAACGACATCGTCTTCACCTGGAACGGCACCACCGCCGGCGTGAAGGTCCCGCACAGCGACTGGATCGCCGACGACCGCGCGGGCGTCACCATCTGCGATGCGACCTCGGCCGCCTTCGCGATGCCGCTGCCCTGGGACAAGCTCGATGTCGTCACCTATTCCTGGCAGAAGGTGATGGGCGGCGAGGCCGCGCACGGCATGCTGATCCTCTCGCCGCGCGCCGTCGCGCGCCTGGAGAGCCACACGCCGGCCTGGCCGATCCCGAAGGTGTTCCGCCTGACCAAGGGCGGCAAGCTGATCGAGGGCATCTTCAAGGGCGACACCATCAACACGCCCTCGATGCTGGCGGTCGAGGACTACCTCGACACCCTGAAATGGGCGCAGAGCATCGGCGGCCTCGACGCGCTCCATGCGCGGGCGGACGCCAATGCCCGGGTGATCCATGACTGGGTGGCGCGCACCCCTTGGATCGGCCACCTCGCGGTGGATCCGGCGACCTACTCGAACACGGGCGTCTGCCTCGTGATCACCGACCCGGACGTGCTCGCCAAGGGCGACGACGTGGTCAAGACCGTCGCCGCCGGCATCGTCAGCCGCCTGGAGAAAGAGGGCGTCGCCTTCGACTTCGGCGCCTACCGCGATGCACCGGCCGGCCTGCGGATCTGGTGCGGGGCCATCGTCGAGGCTTCCGACCTCGCGGCGCTCACCCCCTGGCTCGACTGGGCCTTCGCCCAGGAACAGCGACAGCTCTAGAGCGCCTTCCGGCGAAGAGATGCTGGGCCGGCCAGAGAATGCGCATCGGGTCAACGCCCGAGACTGATCGAGCACATTTTGCGGCCTGAAAGGCTTGCGAAGCTAAAGTAAAAGGGGATCCCGAAAATGCAGGATGCGAAGATCTTCGATCAGGCGTTGGTACGCCTGGACGATGCCGCGCGGCATCTCGATCTCGATGCGGATGTGTTGGAGAAGCTCAAGTACCCTCGTGAGACAACCAAAGTCCGACTGATGATCCGCATGGATGACGGGTCACGGAAATCGTTCATGGCTTGGCGCTGCCGCTACGACGACACGCGCGGTCCGACGAAGGGGGGCATCCGCTTTCATCCAGACGCGACAGCGGAGGAAGTGGAGACGCTCGCCTTCTGGATGACGTTCAAATGCGCCGTGATGGATCTGCCCTATGGCGGTGGAAAGGGTGCGGTCCGCGTCGACCCTCGAACCCTGTCGAAAACCGAGCTGGAGCGGCTTTCCCGAGCCTACATCCAGGCCTTCGCCAAGGTCATCGGGCCCGACCGCGACATCCCTGCGCCGGACGTCTACACGAACTCCATGGTCATGGGGTGGATGGCCGACGAATACGCCTCGATCATCGGCCAGCCGGCCCCTGCCGTGATCACCGGCAAGCCGATGGCGCTCGGCGGCTCGCTCGGGCGTGAGGACGCCACCGCACGCGGCGGCTACTACCTGGTCCGGCATCTCAAGGAGCGTCTGGGCCTGCCGTCTCGGGCGCGTGTCGCGGTGCAAGGCTTCGGCAACGCCGGACAGCACATCGCCCGCCTTTTTGCCGAGGATGGGCACAAGATCGTGGCGATCTCAGACTCGCACGGAGCGGTCTATCGCTCGGACGGCATCGATCCGCGCGCTGCCGTCACGGCGAAGCGGGGCGGCAGCGTGACGGCAATCGCCGGCTCCGCGGGCGTCTCGGCTCTGGCGAGCGACGACCTCATCGCCGTGGATTGCGACCTGCTCGTTCCGGCCGCCCTGGAGGACATGATCCACGAGGGCAACGCCTCCCGGGTCAAGGCCGGCGTCGTCCTCGAGCTGGCGAACGGCCCCATGACGCCGGAGGCTGATGCGATCCTCGGCCGTCGCGGCATCGTGGTCCTGCCGGACATCCTGGCGAATGCGGGCGGAGTCACGGCCTCGTACTTCGAGTGGGTCCAGAACCGGCAGGGCTACTACTGGCCGATCGACGACGTGCATGCGCGCTTGCGGACGACGATGGAGCGTGAGGGCGACGCCATCTGGCGCTTGGCGCAGGAGCGCAACCTGACTCTCCGAAGCGCAGCCTACGTTCACGCGCTGGCCCGGCTCGCGAGCGCGATTGAGGCGCACGGGACGCAGCAATTCTTCACAAGCTGAAGCGCTCGATATGTCCCTTTCCACTCCCGGCTCGCAGAACCGCGCGCGGGGGAGGTTCGCAGCTCACTCGAGCCCCCCTCCCGTCAGTCTGCCGCGCGTTCTCTCGAAATTCGGCTTTTGCTCACGACGCTTGGCGGAGGTCCTGATCGAGAGCGGGCGGGTCCGCGTCGACGGCCGTGTGGTCCGCAATGCGGGCGTGCGCGTGGATCCCCAGCGCGCCACGATCTGCGTCGATGGCCGCCGGCTTGTCTCCGCGGCAAAGGTCTACCTGCTGCTGAACAAGCCGCGCGGCTTGCTCACGACCTATGGCGACCCTCAAGGCCGCAAGACGGTCTACGACTGTCTCGCGGGACACGACTTGCCGTTCCTCGCGCCGGTCGGACGACTGGACTGCGCGAGTGAGGGCTTGCTGCTCATGACCAACGATACGCGGTGGGCGCATCGTCTTCTCGATCCAGCCTCCAACGTCGACAAGGTCTACCATGTGCAGATCGACCGCAGGCCGGACGAGGCCTTGCTGACCGGGTTGCGAGAAGGCGCGGCGCATGATGGGGAGCGGCTTGCCGCTAAATCGGTGGCACCACTGCGTGTCGGGGAGCGCAACGCCTGGCTCGAAGTCGTCCTGAGCGCAGGCCGGAACCGTCAGATCCGACGCATGATGGCGCTCAACGGGGCCGAGGTGCTTCGGCTCGTGCGCGTCGCGGTCGGCGGCCTCCGTCTCGGTGATGTGAGGAAGGGCGCGTTCCGCCACCTGACCAACGCCGAAAGAGCCTGCTTGGCGGCCGGTGGGAGGACCGACAGCATTCGCCGGTCGCCTACCGCCGGTCGCGCCGAGAATGGAAGGGAAACCTTCTCGGCAGAGCGCTTGCTCCAGCGATCCGTTGCAACTTCTTCAATCCGTTCCGACACCGGGCGAGATCATCTGCGAATGCCGACAGAAGGCGGTGTCGCGCTTGGAAGGCATTTGATTTGACACAATTCGTGACTCGCCTCGGCACCGGCTTCGACGTTCACGCCTTCACGGAGGGCGACCATGTCTGGCTCGGCGGCGTGAAGATCCCGGCTGATCGCGGCGTGCTCGCCCATTCCGACGGCGACGTGGCCCTCCACGCGCTCACCGATGCGCTGCTCGGCGCCATCGCTGACGGCGATATCGGCACGCATTTCCCGCCCTCCGACGAGAAGTGGCGCGGGGCGGCCTCCGACCAGTTCCTAGCCCATGCCTGCGAATTGGTGCGGGCGCGCGGTGGCAAGATCGACCATCTCGACGTGACCGTGCTGGCGGAGGCGCCGCGCATCGGCCAGCACCGCGAAGCGATCCGCGCCCGCATCGCCGAGGTGGCCGGCGTGCCAATCGCCTCGGTGTCGATCAAGGCGACGACCACGGAGAAGCTCGGCTTCGTCGGGCGGGCTGAGGGCTTCGCCGCCCAGGCCGCTGCCACGGTGCGGCTACCCGAACCGGGTCCTTCCGGAATTGGCGTGACTGCAGGGCGGACTGAAGACTGAATCGACCTGTTCAAGACCGGCCACATTGGATGCTACGGCACGGCGGCAGCATTGAGCCGTGGAAAGGTCGGATCCGAAAGTCGAAGAGCGTGAGCGGCCGGTCGTTCGGATCGTCGATCCCGGTATGGGGTGGCACGGGTGCCGGACCAAGGGCCTGAGAACAGCACGGGGTGCAAACAGTCACGCCGCTGGCGCGAGCCTATTCGGGCCCGCGCGGAGAAGCGATAAGATCAGTTTCTGGTCGTCGGACCCGCGTTGGGTGCTGCCGGAGCCGCGAGGCGGCCTTCTCCGGCCTTGTTGATGTACTGGCTGGCGACGAAGAGCCCCTTGAGCGGCCGGATGACGGGCACGCAGGCCAGCAGGAGCAGCGGGAGTGTCACGACCGCATGGATCCAGAGCGGCGGATCGTAAGCCAATTCCAGCCAAATGCCGAAGGCTGTGACGGGGAAGGCCATCGTCATCATGATGAAGAAGGCCGGCCCATCCGCTGGATCAGCGAAGCTGTAGTCAAGGCCGCACGCCTCGCAGCGCGGCTTCAGGGTGATAAAACCATCGAACAAGCGCCCTTCGCCGCAGCGTGGACAGCGGCAACGCAGCCCGACGGACAGCATCGATTGATCGGTCGTCCTTTGCATCGTCCACTTTCCTGATCCACCCGCAATATCGAGCGGCACAAAAGTTGCGCCTTGCACGATCTAAATGTATGGCACAAAAAGCCATACAATGCGGGCACAGCTCATTTAGTCATGCGAGGTTTGATCTACGACACCAGATCTCGTACGGTCCTTAGGAACCATGTATGCATACATCGTTGCGAGCACAGGGGTCAACGATGGAGACATGGAGCCCGACAATCTCTGGCGACACGGGGCCGAAATACCGCGCCATCGTCAAAGCGCTGGCCGAGGACATCCGCTCCGGCCGCCTTCCGCCGGGCGCACGACTGCCGCCGCAGCGTGCTCTGGCCAAGCAACTCAATGTCGACCTCACCACAGTCACACGCGCCTTCAACGAGGCACGCCGGACGGGCTTGATCAATGCCACGACCGGCAGGGGCAGCTTCGTTCGTGGACACGCGCCCAACCCCACGGAAATACGCAGGCCGGACCCGTCCGGGAGCGTCGACTTCAGCATGAACATGCCGCCCCAGCCAATCGTGGCGCGTCTGGCGGAGCGTATGGAGACGGGCCTGTCTCGCCTTGCCGGTTCGCCGGGCTTTCTCGACCGGATGCAGTACCAGGATAGCGCCGGGAACATGGCTGACCGGGCCGCGGCGGCGCAGTGGCTCGGCCGACGGCTCGGGCCTCTTCCGGTGCACCGCGTCCTCGTGGGAGGAGGTGCCCAGGTCGTCCTCGCCGCCGTGCTTGCCGTCATTTTCAAGCCGGGAGATGCACTCTGCGTGCCTGCCCTGACCTATCCCGGTCTGCGCATGGCCGCCGAGCGCCGTGGCATTCGCCTCGTTCCGGTGGCCTGCGACGAGGACGGACTCGACCCGGAAGCGTTCCTCGAAAGCTGCAAAGCCGATCGACCGAGAGCCCTGTATGTGGTGCCGACGCTCGACAATCCGACAACCGTGACGCTGCCGATGGCCCGTCGTGAGCAGATCGCCGAGGTCGCGCGCTCGCACGGCGTCGCGATCATTGAGGACGACGCGTACGGCGCGTTGCCGCCGGATGCTCCTGCTCCCATCGCGTCCCTCGCCGGGGATATCACCTGGCACGTCGCGACGCTGTCCAAGTGCGTCAGCCCGGGCCTGCGCATCGCCTACGTCGCGGTTCCGGGCACCAACGAGGCTGTCCGGCTCGCTGCGGAACTGCGGGCCATCAACATGATGGCCTCGCCGCTCACCGCCGCGCTCGCTTCGCAATGGATTGCGGACGGCGAGCTCGATGCGATCGTGGCCGCCATCCGGCAGGAGAACGGCCTCCGGCAGGCGGTTGTCCGGGAGACGCTGCAAGGTCTCGCCGTCCGGGCACATCCCTACGGGCATCATCTCTGGCTCCGGCTTCCGGAGCTATGGCGTCGCGGAGAGTTCGGTGCGCATGCGCGTCAGCTCGGGCTGTCGGTCGTCGTGAGTGATGCCTTCTCCGTCGGACCAGCACCCGAGGCGATCCGTATCTCCCTGGGGGCGGCGTCGGACGCCGAGACCTTGCGGTACGGGCTGAGCCTCCTCGCGACACTCCTGGCACATCCGCCCGGCGCGATCACCACGGTCGTCTGAGGTGCCTGACGTGGCGAACGCATCCAGCAGCCGGGAGCATCCGGCTGGACCTCGGCGCCATTGTGTTCCGGCGTGCAACTTTGACCCCTTGATGGAGTGGGCCGCTGGAGGTGGACGGATTGGACAAGGCTGATTGACCGGCTGGCTGGGTCTTCGAAGGATGAAGACCATGGCCCGACACCGTTCCCACAGCGTCGCGTTCAAGCGTCAGGTCGCGCAGGAGTACCTGTCGGGCGAGACCCTGCACGGCTTGGCCAAGCGCCACGATCTCTCGCGTAACCTCGTGCGCGTCTGGGTGCAGAAGTACGAGACGGGCGCGTTCGACGACGACGCGGCCGCCGCCGACACGATCCAGGCCTATGAGGCTCGCATCGCCGCGCTCGAACGGCTCGTCGGGCGGCAGGCGCTTGAGCTTGAGTTTTTAAAGGGGGCTCTGCGCAACGGACCGCCGCCGCGAAGCGGGCCTATGTCCGTGATCACCGGCCCGGCAGCCTCTCTGTCGCCGCGGGATGCCGGCTGATGGGTCTGGCGCGCTCTACCTACTACGATGCCCCAACGCGGGCTGCCGACGACACCGCCCTCGTCGAGGCCATGGCCGCGGTCTGCGACGCGTTCGAAGCCTACGGCTGGCGCCGCGTCCAGGCGGCCCTGCGCCAGCAGGGCTGGCGGGTGAACTATAAGAAGGTCCGCCGCCTCATGCGGGAGCACGACCTGCAACCGCGCATCCGGCGCCGCTACGTCACGACCACCGACAGCGATCACGACAGCCCGATCTTCCCGAACCTGGCCCGAGACATCGTGCCGGACGGGCCCGACCAGCTCTGGGTCGCGGATCTGACCTACGTCGCGGTGACGGGCGGCTTCGTCTACGTCGCGATCATCCTGGATGCCTGGTCGCGGCGGGTGGTCGGCTACGCGCTCGGCCGGTCGATCGACGCCCGCCTGACCATCGCTGCTCTGCGCGCGGCGATCGAGCGGCGTCGGCCGGCGCCAGGACTGACCCACCACACGGACCGCGGCAGTCAATACGCTGCCGAGGCGTATCGAAAGGTGCTGGCCGAGCATGGTCTCGTCGGCTCGATGGGCCGGCGCGGCAATCCCTACGACAACGCCAAGGCCGAGAGCTTCATGAAGACGCTCAAGGTCGAGGGGGTATACCCGATGGCGTTCGAGACCTTCGCCGAGGTGGCGGCTGAGCTGCCGCACTTCATCGAAGAGGTCTATAACACCCGCCGCCTGCACTCCGCGCTCGGTTATCTGAGCCCCGTGCAGTTCGAGGAGCAGCACACCCGGCAGACGGTCAAAACCGCCGCCTGATCGTGCCCACCGTCAGGGGCCCACTCCAATCCAGGGTCGATGTTCAACGCTGTTTGACAGCCCAACGGGGCTGCGAGCCGGCAGCGCTCACCGCACGGAGCCCAGCCATAGGGGCGCGCCATGTTGGTGGCAGCTGCCGTCTCATCCAGGAACACCAGCCGATCCGGATCGAGCTCGGGCTGTGCCTCGAACCACGCCTCGCGAGCAGCTCTTAGGTCCGCGCGCTCCTGCTCAGCTGCGTACATTGCCCCTTTTTCCAGCTGATCCCGTGGCGGGCAAAGAAGCGCGACAGCCCGCTCGTGCTGGTCTGGATGCCCTGCTCAGCCAGCCGATCGCGTAACTCGCGCAGGAAAAGACGCGGCTCCTGCTTGGAGATCCTCAGGATCAGCCCGGCATGCGCCTCTATTCGCTTCGAGGTGTGATCGCCGCCCATCGGCTTGGAGGCGAGTTGGCCCTCGTGGCGGAAGCGCTCCGACCAGCGGCTGGCACTCGACACGCTGACCCAAAAGCGGGCTGCGGCGCGATGGCAGGAAGCCCCCGCCGCCACGGCAGCCACGACACGCTCGCGCAGGTCTACAGACAGGGGTGAAGGCATGAGTAAACTCCTTCACCCACCAACGCGCTACCCGCAAACCCGTCTCAAGCGGCGCGGGACCGGCTCTAGCGCGCCCCAGCAGTCGTTCCACTGCTGGGGTGAACAGCGAGCTTGACGGGTCGGCGCAGGCGATCGTGCTTCTCTCAATTCGGGATCAGCTCCCGGGCGGGACCGCCCGTCTCTTGTCCTCGGCCGCGGGCGTAAGGCGGCAGGGCGGGGTTGTTGGCGTTGGCCGAGTCCGTGTCGGTCTCGAAAAAGTCGTTGCGCGGCGCTGCGCCGGCCGTCCAGGCGGAGGCGAGCGCGGACGTGCAGAGGACCGAACAAGCCCGCTCCGGCGCGATAGTCTTCGCGCTGGCGCCGCCGCTGGCCACGGCGAGAGCGCCGACGGCGACGAAAAGGGCGAGAGCTTTATGCTTGATGCTGTGCATGTCAGGCTCCTTGAATTGCTGACCGAACACTGGGCTCGGCCCGGGGACGACCTGACAGACGCCGCTTTCCGCAGATAATTCCCGGCGCATCTCGAAAAAATTACGGCCTCATCGTTCCGCGCCGGGCATGCGGTGCGACGAAGAAAAAACCCGGAGACCTTGGAATAAACCTCAAGAAACGGCGTCTCTGCTCCCATGCCGCTGCCGGGCGCCCTTTGCGGGTGGCTCGGCCTAGGAAAGTCCGCGCATGTCAGGAGACTGGCCGTGAGCGATATGGTCCGCCTCATCGAGCCGCTCATCCCGGCCCTTCGCCGCTATGCCCGCGCGCTTCTGCGCAATCCGACCGATGCCGACGATCTCGTGCAGGACTGCCTGGAGCGCGCCATCGGCCGCTGGCCTCAGCGCCGAGCGGACGGCGACGTGCGCACGTGGCTCTACGCCATCCTCCACAATCTCGCCGTGAGCCAGATGCGCCAGCGCGCCCGCCGCGGCACGTCCCTACCCGTCGAGGACGCCCCGGAGGCGGTCCTCGCGGTTGCCCCGAACCAGCACGAGGGACTGCTCCAGCGCGACCTGACGGCTGCGCTCGATGCGCTGCCCGAGGAGCAGCGCGGCGTGCTGCTGCTCGTGAGTGTGGAGGGGCTCTCCTACGCCGAGGCGGCCCAGGTGCTCGCCATCCCGATCGGGACGGTGATGTCGCGCCTGGCCCGCGCCCGCGACCGGATGATCCAATTCATGGACGGGGAGCGCGCATCCGCCCCCGCCGCGCGCCCACTGCTCAGGAGGGTGAAGTGACCGTGCGCCCAATCACCGAGGACGACATCCAGGCCTTCATCGATGACCGCCTGGAGGCGGCGCGCCGGGCCGAGGTCGAGGTGTACCTCGCCAGCCATCCCGATCTCGGCCGTCGCGTCGAGCGCATGCGCGGGCTCGGCGACGCCTTGCGCGACGTCTTCGCGCCGGTGACCGCCGAGCCGGTCCCGGCCCAACTCAATCTCGCCCATCTCGTCGCGGCGCGGCGGCGCCCGCGTCTGCCGGCTTGGCAGGCGGCCGCCGCGGCCGTGCTGCTGGCACTTGGCGGCCTCGGTGGTTGGGGCCTGCGCGGCACGCTGTCGGCGCCCATGACCGGCGTCGATGCCCTGGCCCAGGAGGCGAGCGCGAACTACGCCGTCTATGCCCCTGACCGCCTCCGCCCGGTCGAACTCGCGGCGAGCGACGGTGACGAACTCGCCCGCTGGTTCTCCACCCGGCTCGACCGCCGCGTCGGCGTGCCGGACCTGAGCGCCTCCGGCTACCGGCTGATGGGCGGGCGCCTCGTCGCAACGCAGCACGGCCCGGCGGGCCTGCTGATGTACGACGACCCGCGCGGCACGCGGCTCGTCATGCTGATGCGGCCCATGGCCCAGCCGGGCGACGCGCCGATGCGCGAGCATCGGACGGGGGCGGCCACCGGCTACGCCTGGGCCCAGGACGGGCTCGGCTACAGCCTCGTCGGCGCGAGCGATCCCGCCATCCTGCATCCGCTCGCCAACGAAATCCGCCGCACGACCGCGACGAACACCTGAGGCTTCCATGACCCTGCTGCACCGACTGACCGGAGCTCCACCCGGAATGAGCCCGCGTGCCCTGATGCTGCGCGTCTGCGCCATCGGGGCGCTGCTCGCCGGCACGACCGGGGCCTTCGCCGTTGCGGGCGGCTGGCTGTCGCCGGCCGCGCTGACCCCGGCCCGCATCGTCGATCGCTTCGAGCAGGTGAACGGCCCGCATCCGGGCTTCCGGCGCAACCATGCCAAGGGCGTGTGTGTGGTCGGTGAATTTGCCGGCAACGGGGCCGGTATCGCCCTCTCGAAGGCGGGGGTGTTCGCGGCGGGCCGCGTGACGCCGGTCGAGGGACGGTTCGCGCTCGCGGGTGGGCAACCCTACGCGGCCGACGCCGCGACGACCGTGCGCAGCCTCGCTCTGCGGTTCCGGCTGCCGGACAGGGAGGAATGGCGCACGGGCATGAACGCCCTTCCGGTCTTTCCCGTGCGCACGCCCGAGGCGTTCTACGAGCAGTTGCTTGCGGGGAAGCCCGACCCGGCCACCGGCAAGCCCGACCCGGAGCGCATGAAGGCGTTCTTCGCCGCCCATCCGGAAAGCGCGAAGGCAGCCACCCTGATCAAGGCCCGCACGATCACCGCGGGCTTTGCCGACAGCACCTTCCGCAGCCTGAACGCCTTCCGGTTCGTGGCCGCCGACGGCCATGCCACTCCGGTGCGCTGGGCCCTCGTGCCCGAGCGGCCGGGGGTGCAGGAGACCGCCGCGCAAGCCGCGCGGACGGACAAGAACTACCTGTTCGACGACCTCATCGCGCAGCTTCAGCGGGAGCCCCTGCGCTGGCACCTCGTCGTCACGATCAGTCGGGCGGACGATGCCACCACCGACCCGACCCTGCCCTGGCCCGCCGACCGCGAGAACGTGGACGTGGGCACCCTGACCCTCACCGGCGCGACGCCTGAGGAGGCCGGCAATTGCCGGGACGTCAACTTCGATCCGCTCGTCCTGCCGGACGGCATCGCCCCGTCCGACGATCCGCTGCTGAGCGCCCGCTCGGCCGCCTATGCCCGCTCCTTCACCCGCCGGGCGGGCGAGGCGACGAGCCCCAGCGCCGTGGCCGCGACGGCCGACCCAGGAAACGCCCCGTGATGCAATCCACCCGCTTCAATGGACCGGCCCGCCTGCTGCACTGGAGCATGGCGGTACTGATCCTAGCCATGCTGTTCATCGGCGTCGCAATGGTAGCCTCGCTCGCCGATTACGGCACGCTGGTCGCGCTGCATCGCCCGCTCGGCATCCTGATCCTGATTCTGGCCGTCCTGCGCCTCGTCAACCGCTGGCGTCGCCCCCCACCGCCGCTGCCCGCGGATCTGCCCCCGTGGCAGCGGCGGGCCGCGCAGGTCTCGCATGTCGCCCTCTACGGGCTGATGCTGGCCATGCCGCTCGTCGGATGGGCGATGCTGTCGGCGGGGCGCCTCCCCGTCGCGGTGGTCGGGCCTATGGTGGTGCCGCCGATCCTGCCGCAGAGCCCAATGTTCTACGCGTGGCTGCGCGAACTCCACTCTATCCTGGCCTACGGGCTGTTTGGCCTGATCCTGGCGCATCTCGGGGCAGCCCTACTGCATGGACTGATCCGCCAGGATGGCGTCTTGAGCAGCATGGCGCCTTGGCGTTCGCGGCGCTCGGCTGGGAATTTATGAGCAGCGACCTCTAACAGGTCTCGCTTACTTCGGCTGTCCTGCAACAAGCTGACATCCGAGGTGCACCCACCGTAGGTCCGGATCGGGTCGTAAGCAGCGATCCAAGCCCGCCGGCGCCAACATCGGCTTGTGCCGCGGAGAGCCGTCATTCGACATTGGGCTCAGCGGCAGCATTGGGTTTCTCATGGCGGGCTCCTCAACCCAGGAGCCTGTCATGCCCGAGGTCGTCACTGTTCCCACCAGCACACGTGTTCCCTGGAACCGCGGCCGTATCGTCGGCCCAAAACCGCCGCTGAAGCCGAAGCACATCTGGGCCCTACGCACGCGCCTACAGCTCGCTAACTGGACGCGAGACCTTGCCCTGTTCAACCTTGCCGTCGACAGCAAGCTGCGCGGGTGTGATCTCGTCGGCCTGCGCGTGAGCGACATCTACTTGGGCGACGCCGTACGTCTTCGAGCGACCGTCTGCCAGCGCAAGTCCGGCAGGCCGGTTCCGTTCGAGATCACCGAGCCGACGCGCGAGGCTCTCGCGGCTTGGCTGACGACGCGCAGGTTGAAAGCCGGCGACTGGTTGTTTCCCAGCCGGAGTCGACATGGAGAGCATCTAACGACGCGGCACTACAGTCGGCTGGTAGACCGCTGAGTTGCCCTGATCGGCCTGGACCCTTCGGCGTTCGGCACGCACAGCCTGCGCCGCACGAAGGTCGCGCTAGTCTACAAACGCACCGGCAATATCCGAGCCTGCCAGTTGCTCATTGGCCATACCAAGCTGGAGAGCACGGTTCGCTACCTCGGCATTGAGGTTGACGACGCACTGATCCTCTCAGAGCAGACCGAGATCTGAACCGGACATCGCGGTCGAAAGGGCCGCGGTGTACCAGTAGGATGGTCGCCCCCAGGTTGCCGAATGACCCAAAGCACGCGCTGAGAAGGTTCGCTTCAGGACAGTCTGATGGGTTACCCAGGCGACTGATGTCGGACGGAAGTGGACTGTCCGCTTGCTCACGTCTGTAGGGAGCAGATCCCTGTGGAACTCTGCCCTGCCCACGCAAGCCCAGCACGACGGTCACGTCGGACCAGGCACGCAGCGCCGTGCCGCTACACTGTGTTACGAAGACTGGCTCGCCCGCGGGCACCCATCGCGCTATCCGATGAAGCACGCTGGGGGCTGACCGTGGATCACATCGACCATGTCCTGATCGTCGACGACGACCGAGAAATCCGCGACTTGCTGTCGAACTACCTCAGGAAAAACGGCCTCCGCGTGACGCTGGCCGCGGACGGGCGGCAGATGCGCGCGTTCCTCGACGCCGACCGGGTCGACCTCGTCGTGCTCGACATCATGATGCCGGGCGATGACGGTCTCGTCCTGTGCCGAGAGCTGCGCTCGGGCAGGCACAAGGCCACCCCGGTCCTGATGCTGACGGCCCGCAGCGACGAGACGGACCGGATCGTTGGCCTGGAGATGGGTGCGGACGACTACCTGGTGAAGCCGTTCGCGGCCCGGGAACTCCTCGCGCGGATCAAGGCCGTGCTCCGCCGTACCCGGATGCTGCCTCCCAACCTCCAGGTGACCGAGGCAGGCCGGCTTCTCGCCTTCGGGGCGTGGCAGCTCGACACCACCGCCCGTCACCTGATCGATGCGACAGGAACGGTCGTCCCCCTCAGCGGCGCGGAGTACCGGCTTCTGCGTGTGCTGCTCGATCACCCGCAGCGGGTCCTGTCGCGCGACCAGTTGCTCAACCTGACACAGGGCCGTGATGCCGAACTGTTCGACCGATCCGTCGACCTGCTCGTCAGCCGCCTGCGGCAGCGGCTGAAGGACGATGCCCGCGAGCCCGCCTACATCAAGACGGTGCGTAGCGAAGGCTATGTCTTTGCCATGCCCATTACCATCGCGCAGGCGCGCGAGGGATGATGGCACCCCTTCTGGTTTGGCCGGGCAGCCTGCGGGGCCGCCTGTTCCTGATCCTGCTCGCAGGTCTCCTGAGCGCTCAGCTGCTCTCGTTTGCGGTCACGAGAGCCGAGCGGGACCAGACGGCGCGCGCCGTCATGCTGACGACGCTCCAGCGCGACGTCGTCGTCGCGGTCGCGCTGCTCGATCGCCTGCCGGCCGCCGAGCGGTCCGAATGGCTCCCGCTCCTCGAAAGGCCGACCTATCGCTTCGCGCTCGGCTCCGGTTCGCCGGGGACTGCGGCGCTCTCGTCCCGTCTGACAATGATCGCGGACGAGATACGCGCCGCGTTGGAGCCGCGCTTCCCCGTTCGGTTCGATGCGGTGTCCGGGTCGCCGGTGCGACTGCAGGGGCACGTCGCCCTGAGTGACGGCTCGGCCCTCACCATCGCGGTCCAGCCGACCCTGCGGCCCGTGGCATCGTGGCTGCCCGTCGCGCTGGCCCTGCAGCTGCTCGTGCTCGTCGCCTGCGTCTGGTTCGCCGTGCGGCTCGCCGTCCGGCCGCTGACGCGCTTCGCGCAGGCCGCCGACGCGCTGGAGCCGGGGCGACCGGCCACGCCTTTCGCGGAGGCAGGGCCCGATGAGGTCGCGCGCGCCGCGCGAGCCCTCAACGCGATGCAGGAACGGGTGTCCCGCCACCTCGACGAACGCGTCCGCATCCTCGCGGCGATCTCCCACGATCTCCAGACACCGATCACCCGGATGCGGTTGCGCGTGGAGACAGGCGTCGAGGGCCTCGAACAGGACCGGATCCTCGGCGATCTCGAGGCGATCGAGACGCTCGTCCGCGAGGGGATCGCCTACGCCCGCAGCGTGCACGGAAACGTCGAGCCACCCACCCGCCTCGATCTGCGCGCCTTTCTCGAGAGCATCGCCTTCGACTACCAGGACACAGGGTGCGATGTCGCTGTCTCCGTCCTGCCGGAGGTGACGATCGTGACGCGCCCGCAAGCCCTGCGCCGGATCCTGACGAACCTGATCGACAACGCGATCCGATATGCCAACCGGGCAGAGCTCGATCTGCAGGTCGTCCAGGGAAGGATCACCATCGCGGTACTGGATCGTGGACCCGGCATCCCCGCGGACAAGCTCGATGCCGTGCTGCTTCCCTTCGTCCGGCTGGAGGGATCGCGCAGCCGTGAGACCGGCGGCACCGGACTCGGCCTCGCCATCGCCGATCAGCTTGCCGCCGCGATCGGCGGACGGCTCAGGCTCAGCAACCGCCCGGGCGGCGGCCTGGAGGCGGCCGTCACGCTCTCGTGACGCGGGTCCGGCGCGGCTCGCACGACCGATCAACCGGACTTGTCGGCGAGATCGTCGAGGGCGAGCCACCGCGTAATGCCCAGCGCGCGGAGAAAAGCCTCGTCGTGACTGACGACCAGAAGAGCGCCGTCATAGGAAGCGAGCCCGGCCTCGACCGCCTCGACGGCTTCGAGGTCGAGGTGATTGGTCGGCTCGTCGAGAAGCAGGAGTTGCGGCGGGACCGCATTCCCGAGCACGCAGGCCAGGGCGGCTCGAACTTGCTGACCGCCGCTCAACGCCGAGACAGGCCGATCCGCGGCGGCAGACCTGAACTGGAAGCGCGCCAGGGCCGCCCGGCATCCGTTCGCACCTTCCTCCGGATTGAGGCGGGCGAAGTTCTCCACCACGGTCTGGTTATGGTCGAGGGCGGTGAGACCCTGGTCGAGGCGTGCCGTGCGCACGCCGACCGACACCCGCCCCGACCAGGGGCTGAGGCGGCCCTCGATGAGGTCAAGGAGCGTCGACTTCCCCGCCCCGTTGCGCCCGGAGATCGCGATGCGCTCCGGTCCGGTCACGGAAAGCGACACATCCTCCAGAATGGGCTGACCCGGCCGATGGCCGACGGTCGCCCGCTCGATCGACACGACGGACTTCGCAGCGTGGAGGCCGCAGGACGGGATCGTGACTGAGACTGCCTACACGGCCTCGATCCGGCTGCGGGCGTCCTCGAGCTTCTGGTGAGCCTCGGAACGCAGTCGCTCCGCCGCGCGTGCACTGCCGCCGGCCGTCTTCTCCGCATTGTCTCGGCGGGCGCCGACGAGGATCCGGGGAAGGTCGCCGCGGGCACCCCGGCGATGTCCGGCCGCATCGCGCTGCTGCTGGCGTTCGACGGTGTCCCGGGTCCTTCGTGCAAGGTCCGCCGTTCGCTTCTCGGCCACAGCGAGGTCATGCTCAGCCGCAGCGATCCGAACCGCCTTGGCCTCCAGATACGCGTCGAAGTTCCCCGGATAGCGGCTCACCCCAGAGGGTCCGAGCTCCACGATGGCGTCCATGGCGTCGAGCAAGGATCGGTCGTGGCTGACCACGATTGCCCCCCCGCGCCAGTTCCGCAGAGCTGCGCACACGGCGGACCGCCCTTCGCGATCTAGGTCATTGGTCGGTTCGTCAAGCAGCAGGAAATCCGGTCCTGCAAACATCGCCGCCGCGAGTGCCGCGCGAGCGCGCTGCCCGCCGGAGAGGCAACACAGACGTGTCGCGGGGCTCACCGGTACACCCATCCGGTCCAGGGCCTCCGTGAGGCGCTCCTCCAGAGTCCAGTCGGCCTCGGCGAGCTCGTCGGCCGTGGCAGCACCGATCTCGGCGCGACGCAGCAGTGCCAGCTTGGCGGTCGCACCGAAGAGATCGGCAACCGTCTCGGTAGGCGGGATGCTCGCGAACTGGCGCAACAACGCCACCGTACCCTCGACGATGATGCTGCCGCTTGTCGGCCTCAGGCGACCGGCCACGAGGTTCAGGAATGTGCTCTTCCCGGCGCCGTTCCGGCCGACGATGCCGGTTCGCTCCTGCGTGAAGCCGGCGCTGATGTCGGAGAGGACGGTGCGCCCGTCAGGCGCGGTCCACGTGATGTTCAGAAGGGAGAGATGCGCTGGCATGCGTTGAGAGATCCCTGGCGGCAAGGCGGTTCGGCATTGCGGTCAGGGACAGTCTCATCGGCGTCGCGGCTCCATCCGGCGGCCCTTCGATAACCTCGACAGGGGCCGGGCGTCCATCATTTCGCGCGGGCGCCGAGCCGGCCGGGGACGACAGGGCGGGATCCGCCACAGTCCGGGACGAGGCCCGCGGAACATCGCATGAGCATACGCTCATCTCGCGACCCAGCACTTTGTAAGCCTCTGTATCGAGCCTCGGCCCGGCATACAGATCCTCACATTGGGCCGCCCCGAGGCACACAGAGGAGACACGCCGCGTCCTCATCCATCGCGACATCCGCACCATCACAGCGTGAACGTCATCAAGGAGAATCATGACATGCCCGAGCAGAGTCACTTGACGCGTCGGCACTGGATGAAGACCGCTGGCGCTCTCCTGGTGACGGGACCGGCCATGGCGGCGGAAGCGGTGGCCGCGCAGCCGGCCGGTCCGGCGGCCTCGCAGGCGTCCTTCGGGCCTTTGAAGCAGATCGTCACCAGCGACCTGACCGTCGCCTACGTCGAGGCCGGGCCCCCGACCGGGCAACCGGTCCTGCTTCTCCACGGCTGGCCCTACGACATCCATAGCTACGTCGACGTCGCTCCGGTCCTCGCCGCCGCGGGCTATCGCGTCCTGATCCCTTACCTCCGCGGCTATGGTGCGACGCGCTTCCTCTCGGACACCACGCCGCGCAACGGCCAGCAGGCCGCCCTCGCCAACGACGCACTAGAGTTCCTGAACGCGCTGAAAATCGAGACGGCGCTCGTCGCGGGCTACGACTGGGGCGCGCGCACCGCCTGCATCTTGGCTGCGCTCTGGCCCGATCGCTGCAGGGGTTTGGTCTCTGTCAGTGGCTACCTGATCGGCAGCCAAGCCGCGAACGCGATGCCGTTGCCGCCCAGAGCCGAGCTGCAATGGTGGTACCAGTTCTACTTCGCAACCGAGCGGGGCCGCGAGGGTTACGCGCGCTACACGAAGGACTTCGCCCGGCTGATCTGGCAGCTTGCCTCACCCAAATGGCAGTTCAGCGACGACACCTTCGCCCGTTCGGCCCAGGCTTTCGAGAACCCCGACCACGTCGCGGTCTCGATCCACAACTATCGCTGGCGTCTGAAGCTTGCGGAGGGTGAGGCCCGCTTCGACGAGACCGAGCGCAAACTGGCGGCCTTCCCGACCATTGCCGTCCCGACGATCACCATGGAGGGCGACGCGAACGGGGCGCCGCACCCCGAGCCCGCGACCTATGCCAAGAAGTTCACGGGCCGGTACGAGCACCGCCTGATCAGCGGTGGCATCGGGCACAATCTCCCGCAAGAGGCACCGCAGGCCTTCGCTCAGGCGGTGATTGATGTCGATGGTTTCTGATCTCCGCCCGCGCCGGCGTCTGTTGATCCCAGTCGCCGCCCTCGCCCTGGGACTCGCGCTCACGGCGACCGCTCAGGAAGCCGGCAAGCCGGCCTCGCCGATCTTCGGAGTCACCGTCCCGGACGGTTACCGGGCCTGGCAGCTCATCGCCCCTGCTCTGGAGGGGGAGCCGCTCAACGAGTTGCGCGCTGTCGTCGGCAACGACGTCGCGGTGAAGGCCTACACCAGCGGTACCCTGCCGTTTTCCGATGGGACGGTCCTGGTGAAGCTCGCTTGGCAACACGTGCCCTTGCCCGAGTTCGAGCCGGCCACCGTGCCGGGCCGGGCCACCACCGTGCAGGTGATGGTGAAGGACGTCAAACGCTATGCGAAGACGGGCGGGTGGGGATTCGGACGCTTCGTCGACGGCAAGCCGGTCGACGAGGCTCAGCACCAGACCTGCTTCGCCTGTCACGAGGCCCGCGTGAAGGACCGCGACTACGTCTTCACGCGCTATGCCCGCTGACGCCCCGACCGCCGGACGTGTCCAGTCCGGCGGCTTGGTATACCATGGCCCCATGCCTCCGTTCCGAGCCGGCTTCTGGATCGTGGCACCCGTCATAGGAATGCTGGCGGACCTGCTCTACGGTCTCATCTTCCATGTCGAGCTGCTGGTCTCCGGCATTCGTGGCGCCTTTATCGGCGCGCCCGTCCTCCTGTACGAGCGTGGCCTGCTGTTCCAGGCTTGGCGCGACTTGATCCGACGAGCTGCGACTCCCATTTTCGTGGCGGCGACGCTCGCCACCTACATCGCGATGATCGCGGCCGGGAATGCCGGTGCTGGTACGGTTCTGCACCACGCGTTCGGCTACATGCCGAACCCGCGCGTCGCGATGTTGATGTCCGATGCTGGGCTCGCTTACGCCCTCGGAATCTCCGCCTTGTCGGCCTTCGTCTTCCGCGTCCGGGATCTGATCGGGCCCCGCGTCTTCGCGAACCTGCTGATCGGGCGCTACCATCGACCGATCAGCGAGGAGCGCATCTTTCTCTTCCTCGACGTTGCAGGCTCGACTCGCTTCGCTGAGCAGCACGGCGACTTGGCGGCTCAGCGGTATCTTGGCGCGATCTTCAGCGCGCTCGCCTTGCCGGTACACCGCGCGCGCGGCTCCATCGACGATTATGTCGGTGACATGGCCCTCGTGAGCTGGACGATGAAACGAGGAACGCGAGATGCAGCGTGTCTGCGGTGCGTTTTCGATTTCGCACAGGTGATCGCCGACGACGCCGAGCGCTGGGTGGCAGAGTTCGGCCAAGTTCCGGGCTTCCGCGCCGTACTTCACTGCGGCTCGGTCGTGACCGCTGAAATCGGACTTGAACGACACAAGATTGCCTATTTTGGTGACACGCTGAACACCACGGGCCGTCTTGAATCTGTCGCGAAGGAACTCGGCGTCTCGATCCTCATCTCGGGCGACCTGCTTGATCGGCTCGGTACGCTGCCAAGCGGCATCATCGTCGAGGATCTGGGCTCGCGTACTGTCCGTGGACGCCATGAGCCACTTCGCATCGCAGCCGTTCACAATGGCTTCGGGCTGAGTTCCACGTCGCAGGCCTCCGCGAGGCACGGTGCCGAAACGGGCTGACCCAAGCCCCTCATTTCGCAACGGTCGACCGGAAAAATCCCTACGATAACTCCTCCAGTCGGTGGGCGCGGTCTTCGATTATGGCGCCATCATGATGGTCCGACCGTTCGCACAGCCTATGCGCAGAGTCCGCTTCCTAGCTTGGGGCGAAGGTCTGGAAGTGACCCCAAGCGGCCATTCGAGACGCTTCAGCCGATGGTTCGAATGGGGTGGTAAGCCGATGTTGAGATGACCGCTCAGGATCGCTGCTCGGGACCAGTGAGTCGTGGAAGAGTTACCACCCCTCTCGCCTGCAATGATTATTCAGCCGGTTGATCCGCGCTTCGACCTACTCGGATAATGGTCTGACCGTGCCGACGGAACGTGGTCGTTCCGGTTCCGCGCACGTCTCTTGGTGCCCGCCAGCGAGCACATGCCCGATTGGTCCGACTGGCACTTGTTGGTGTCGGAGCCGGAGTCCTTCAAAATCGACGTCCATTCGGACGCGGCGAACCGTGTGACGGCAAACTTTTCCACACCAGAGCTACAGCCTGCAACTCTGCAAACACCGCTCGCTGGATGAGAACCGCGCCCACTTGGCCATCAGGCGCAACGAAGCGCACATCAGCCCAGAGATCAATAAATCCAAAATACAGACATGCGGCCACATCGAGCCTAATCTTCTTCGATATCGGCGAATGAGGACGAGATTCGTTCACAGCTCGACATCGCGAGGCCTCCCGAAGACGAACCCCCTGCCTGCGAGGCAATTATTTTCTTCATTCGCCTCCCGCCCGACTGTCTAACGCCGGATGTCGGGCCGGCCTCTGCAGAGTCCCGGCCTTGGCGAGGAGGACGGACATGGGGGCGATCCCGCGCGAAATCAGGCTCACCGAGGTCCGGCAGAAGGCCCTGCGCAGCCTCGGCCGCCTGAAAGTTCGCCGCGCGGTGCCGATCATGGTCATTGCCCTCTCCGAGGAGATGGCAGGCCTGCGCAAAGAGGCTGCCGCGGCGCTTGGTGAAATCGCCCACCCAGCGGCGCGGGTGGGGCTGGAGGGGCTCGTGAACGACCCCGATCCGAACGTGCGCAAGACGGCGCGCTGGGCATTGGCGAAGCTGGCAGTCTACCGCATCATTCTGGATATCGGATCCAGGATGATGCGCTCCCCTCTCGTCTCGGCATCGACCTTTTCCCGAAAGCCGGGTGCCACCTCTCGGGACGCTGGCCTGGTTCTTCGCCGCCTCACCCCTCCGTCAGAACGATCTCCTGCAGCCGAGCGGGCTGCATCAGGCGGATATGCGCCCGGTCGATGGAGACGATACCATCGCGTTGGAAGCGCTTGAGCATCATCGTCACCCACTGGCGGGTCGAGCCAACCAGGGCGGCGAGTTCGTCGTGGGTGATGCGGCGGCGGATGATGACCGTGCCGTTCTCGGGCGTGCCGTAGAGGTCGCCGAGATTGAGCAGCAGTTGCGCCAGCCGCTCGATGACCGAGCGTGTGCCGAGCATCTGCGCCATCGCGGTGTAGCAGCGGCCCTTCGCTTCCAGCGCGGCGATGAGGCAGAGCGCGAAGCCCGGCATCTGGCGGATCAACCCGCGGAGCGTCGCGCTCGACAGAACGGTGACCCGCACCGGCTCGATCGCCACGCCCGACCATTGGTGGCAGCCGCCGCCATAGATGCTCGGGCCGCCGATGAAGTGACCCGGCGTCCAGTAGGCCAGCGTCACCTGTCGACCCGAAGGCCCCGAGTAGTAGACGCGCACGCGTCCCTCTTCGATCAGAAAGATGCCTTCGTGCGGTGCCCCTTGCGTGAATACGCTCTCGCCGGGAGCGAGGCTGACGCTGCGCCCGGCCGCGCGCACTCGGGCGACTTCGGCCGAGGTGAGGCCGTCGAGGAAGCCGGCGCCGTCGTCGAGTCCCTCCACCGTCTCGCAGAGGAAGAGCGCGCTGGCGATCAGGGGCGCCGGGCGGCGGGGTTCAGGAAAGGCGAGCGATACCGATGACATGGGGACCTCGGGGAAACGGCCGCGCACGAGGCCATGAGCCTGATCCGTCCTCCGCTTTCGATTATCGGTGCTGGCCGTTTGAGAGCAATTCCAAATCAGAATGTCAGCGGAACAGATCCTTCTCTCTCCGCGTGTAGTTTGAGAAGATATTTTTGATATATCAAGAACAGCCGTTCGAATGCGCAAAACTCATCTTTCCGATGAAATTAATTGCTCGTCGTCGTGTCCGTCGAGCGGCACATCCGTGAGATCGCCGCCCTCGTAAGCGGTCGAAACACCTGCCCCACGGAGCCGTCCGGTGCCTCACCCTTCCCCGCTCATCCGCCGCTTCGCCACCCTCCTCCTGACGGCGACGACGCTGGGCGCGATGACGCCCGGCCCGGCCCAGGCCGAGACCATCCGAGTCGCCGTCGGCACGCAGGACACCACGATCAACTGCGCTACCGGCGGGCTGCTGATCCGCGAGCTGAAGCTCCTCGAAAAGTACCTGCCGCGGGACGGCAAGTACCGTGACGCGACCTACGACATCCAGTGGCGCAACTTCACCAGCGGCGCGCCGCTGACCAACGAGATGGTGGCCGGCAAGCTCGATCTCGGGGCGATGGCCGACTTCCCCGGTTCGCTGAACGGCTACGCCTTCGCCAAGGCCGGGCGCCGCTCGCTGTTCATCTCGGTGCTCTCTGGCAGCGTGCGCGGCAGCGGCAACGGCATCGTCGTGCCGAAGGAGTCGCCGGTGCAGTCGCTGGCCGAACTCAAGGGCAAGACAATCTCGGTGCCGTTCGCCTCGACCTCGCACGGGCTGCTCCTGCGGGCGGTGAAAGCGCAGGGCTGGGAGCCGGGCCGCGACGTCACCATTATCACCCAGGCGCCGGAGGTGGCGGGTGCCGCGCTTCTCGCCAACAAGATCGAGGCGCATGCCGACTTCGTGCCCTTCGCCGAGCTGTTCCCCTGGCGGGGCTTTGCCCGCAAGATCTACGACGGCGCCCAGGCCAACGCCCCGACCTTCCACGGCGCTCTGGCCGACGGCGACTACGCCGAGAAGTATCCAGAGATCGTCACCGCCTATCTGCGCGCGGCGATCGAAGCGGACCGGTTGATCGCTGCCGAGCCGGAAAAGTACTCCGAACTGATCGAGCGCGTGACGGGGATCGAGGCGGAGGTCGCCTACCTGTTCCACGGTCCGCTGGGCCTTCAAACCCGGGATCTCACCTGGAAGCCCGAATACCGGCAGGCGGTGAAGACCTCGTTCGAGACGCTGAAGCTCCTGAAGAAGGCCGATTCCGACATCGACCTCGACCGCTTCGTCGATGACCGCTTCATCCGTGCGGCCACGACGCAAGCCGGCCTCGACTACGAGGCGCGCCTGAAGGACTACGCGCCGCTGCCGCTCACGGCCAACGACGCCGCCTCCGGCCAGCCGATCACCGATCCCTCCCGCGTGGCGCAGCTCTGGATCCGCGGCGAGGACCATGTTCGCCATTACGCCTCGCCCGAGGCGGCGCTCGCCGCGCTCCGCGCGCTCGAAGGCCAGGGCCGCGAGGCACGCGCCTTCTACGCTCAGGACCGGGACAGCGGGATCAAGCTGCTCGCCAACCAGGCCTGGTTCGTACGCGACGCGAAGGGCGGCCTCAGCGCCTTCCTGCTCAAGGGCGACGCGCAGGCCCACGCCGCGGCGCAGGGCGGCGAGGTGCTCGACTTCGCCGCTGTCCGAAGCGGCGCCGCGCGCCTCCCGGCGCGAGAGGCCGCCCGGTGAGCGCGTCGGCGATCGAGACAGCGCCCCCGATCCGCGCCCAGCGCGGACGGGCGGTCCGGGCGACGGTCCTGGGCGCGCTGCCGCGAAAACGCCCGTTCGGTCGCCTAGCGTTGCGTGGGGCCGCCCTGGGCTTGAGCCTGCTCGCGTGGCACCTCGCGGCGAGCAGCCAGCTCGACCTCGGCCTCGTCACTTTCCGCAACGTGCCGACTCCGGCAGCGGCGGCGCAGGCGGCCTGGGCGCTGCTCCACGCGCCTGCACTCCCGACCCATCTCGGCGCCAGCCTCGCGCGTGTGCTCTCGGGCTTCCTCGCCGCGCTGGGGGTGGGCGTCGCCCTCGGCCTCGCCATCGGCCGCTCTCGCATCGCCCGCGACCTGCTGCTGCCGCCGCTCGAAGTGCTGCGCCCGATCCCGGCAGTGGCCTGGATCCCACTCGCGATCCTGATGTTCCCCTCCTCCGAGGTCTCGATGGCCTTCATTACCTTCACGGGCGCGCTGTTCCCGATCCTCCTCAACACCGTGCACGGGGTGGAATCGGTGCATCCGCGCCTCGTGGCCGCCGCCCGCAGCCTCGGCGCGGGCGATGCCGCGATCCTGCGCGAGGTGATCCTGCCCGGCGCCACGCCCAGCATCGTGACGGGCGCGGCGATCGGCATGGGCACCGCGTGGTTCTGCCTCGTGACCGCCGAGATGATCTCCGGCCAGTATGGGATCGGCTACTTCACCTGGGAGTCCTACACGCTGCAGAACTACGACGACATCGTCGTCGGCATGCTGTTGATCGGCGTCCTGGGGATGGGATCGAGTCTCGTCGTGCGCTGGCTCGGCGCCCGGGCGACGCCGTGGGTCGGCGCGGGGAGCCAGCGATGAGCGCGGGAACGGCACCGGCGGATCTCCAGGCCGGCAATGATCCTCATGCCGACGGCCAAGTAGCGATCCGGGACGGCGCGATCCGGCTCGGGCGGGGCGATGCCGCCTTCGATGTCGTGGAGGACATCGCCCTCGACATTCCAGGCCGCCAGTTCGTCTGCATTCTCGGACCCTCGGGCTGCGGGAAATCGACCCTGCTCGGCGCGGTGGCAGGCCACCTCGCCCTGTCGCGCGGCAGCGTCAGCCTCGACGGGCGGCCGATCGCGGGGCCGCACCCGGATCGCGGCATCGTCTTCCAGCAGCACACCCTCTTCCCCTGGCTCAGCGTCCTCGACAACGTCGCCTTCGGCTTGAAGATGAGGGGCGTTGGCGGGCGCGAGCGCCGGGCGCGCGCCCGGGCACTGCTGGCGCAGGTCGGCCTGTCTGACTTCGCCGCGCGCTACCCCGCCGAGTTGTCCGGGGGCATGCAGCAGCGGGTGGAGATCGCCCGTGCCCTCATCAACTGCCCCCGCGTCCTGCTGATGGACGAGCCCTTCGGCGCACTCGACGCGCAGACGCGGTTGACGATGCAGGAGTTGCTCCTCGACATCTGGACACGGCATCGCACCACGATCCTGTTCGTCACGCACGACATCGACGAGGCCCTGTTCCTCGCCGACAGGCTCATCGTCATGACGCCGCGCCCGGGGCGCATCCTCGACGACATCCCCCTCGATTTCGGCCGGCCCCGGGATCGCGGCCTGATCACCGATCCGCACTTCACGGCGATCAAGCAGCGCTGTCTCACACTCCTCCAGGGCGCGCCCGGCGGGGTGCCGCTCGCGCGGCTGAGCCCGATCGGGGTATGAACCGCTCCAATCCCACGCAATGAAGGATCGGCCGGCCTCAAGCCGGTCGCACACCGTTGGTGCCGCCCGTGACCATCCAGGCTTCCTCGACGCCGACCGTCGAGTACTACTTCAGCTTCCTCTCGCTGTGGTCCTATGTCGGGAGCCGCGCCTTCCGCGCGCTCACGGAGCGCACCGGCGCGGAGATCGTCTACAAGCCGGTCGATCTAATGGCCGTCTTCGCGGCCGGCGGCGGCAAGCCCGTCAAGGAGCGACCCCTGCAGCGGCAGGCCTACCGTCTCGTCGAGATGCAGCGCTGGCGCCGCATCCGCGGCATCCCGCTGGTGTTGCACCCGAAGTTCTATCCGGCCGATCCCTCGCTCGCCCACCGCGTCCTGCTCGCCGCCCTCGACGAGGGCCGCGCGGTCGCCGACTTCGTCCATGCGGGCCTCAGCGCCGTCTGGGCGGACGAACTCGACATCGCCGATCCCGGCACGATCGTCGGCCTCGCTGAGGACGCCGGGCTAGACGGCGAGCGGCTGCTTGCCCGGGCCGACGAGCCCGCTCACCGCGCGACGGAGGCAGCGCTGACCCGTGAGGCGATCGGGCGGCAGGTGTTCGGAGCGCCGTTCTATTTCTATCGCGACGAGCCGTTCTGGGGTCAGGACCGGCTCGACCTGATGGAGGCGGCGATCTCGGGCTCGGAGGCACCGATCCCGTCGCCGGACCTCTCCGCCTTGGGCTGAGCTCGGGTCTGCCCGAGCAGGGCGTTGAGAAGAATGGCCGCGATCGCAGTGAGCAGGATCGGGTCCTTGACGATCGGCGAGAGCGCGTCCGGCACGGCCCGGAAGAAGAGCGGCTGCACGATCGGGATCAAGCCGATCCCCAGCGAGGCGGCGATGATGAGTGCGTCGCGGCTGCCCGCCCGGGCGTAATCGACCTGGGCCAGGATGCGGATGCCGGTCGCCGCCACCATGCCGAACATCACCAGGGCCGCCCCGCCGAGCACCGGCTGCAGGATCGAGGCCGCGAGATAGGCGACCTTCGGCACGAGGCCGAGCAACAGCATGATCGCGCCGGCCGCCGCGCAGACCCAGCGGCTGTGCACGCCGGTGAGCCCGACGAGGCCGACATTCTGCGAGTAGGACAGGTAGGGGAAGGTGTTGAGCAGGCCGCCGATCAGCGTACCGAGCGCGTCGGCGCGCAGGCCCCGCCGGATGTCCTCCGTCCCGACCTTTCGCCCGGTCATGACGCCGAGCGCCAGGAACATGCCGGTCGCCTCGATGAAGACGATGGTCATCACGAGGCACAGGATCAGGCAGGGCACGAGGTGGAAAGTGGGCGCCCCGAACTGCAGCGGCAGCACCACCCGCAGCCACGGCTCGGCGCCGAGGCCTTCGAAGCTCGTCCAGCCGAGCGCCAGGGTGACGCCGTAGCCGAGCGCGATCCCGAGAAGCACGGCGATGCGCCCGACGAAGCCCGGACCGAACCGGGCGATCAGGAGCGTCGCGGAGAGGACGCCGGCCGCCACCGCGACCGTTCCGGGAGCGCCGAAACCGGCGCTACCCGCGCCCCCGCCCGCCCAGCCGACGGCGACGCGGGTGAGCGCGATGCCGATCATCAGGAGGATCGTGCCGGTCACGACCGGCGGGAAGAACCGCATCACCCGACCGATGAAGGGCGTGACGAGAAGCCCGTAGAGGCCGCCGACGATCACCGCGCCGTAGATGCCGGTGAGCCCGACCCCGGGCATCGCCGCGATGGCGAGAAGCGGCTGGATCGCCACCGCGGTCACACCCATGATGACGGGGAGCCGGATCCCGAACGGGCCGATGCCCACGGTCTGGATCAGCGTGGCGATGCCGCAGGCGAACAGGTCGGCGTTGATGAGGAGCGCGATCTGATCCTTGGGCAACTGCAGCGCCCCGCCGACGATGAGCGGGACCGCGATGGCGTTGGCGTACATGACGAGCACGTGCTGGAGCCCCAGCACGAACAGGCGCGGCGCGGGCGGCACCGCATCGACGCTGTCACCGACCGCGCCGCCGGGAATCGGCTCGACCGGCCTCATCCCCGCACCCGCGGAAACACCTGCTCGGCGAAGCGGGCCATCTCCGCCTCAAATGGCTGGAACTGCAGCATGAAAAGCTCGATCCCGGCTGCGTGGAAGGCGCGGATGCGATCCGCTACGGTATCGTAGCTGCCGACGAGCCCGGCCGCCGTGCCGCCGTTGGTGCCGACATGGTGCGAGGCCGCCGCGTCGGTCTTGGCGAACATCACGCTCGCGACATCCGTGCGCGCTCGGGTCTCGTTCCGAAGTGCCTCGTCGCGGCGGCTCAGGCTCAGCAGGCGCGCGAACTCGGCCTCCGCCTCCCCGTCGGTCTCACGGGCGATCACGAAGGCCGAAAGGCCGTAACGCAGCCGGCCCACCGCCGCCGGGCGGTGGGCCACGTCGGCGATGAGGTCGGCGACCGCTGCGATCGGCTGTCCGTTGATGAACCAGACGTCGCCGTGATCGGCGACCAGCGCGCGGGCCGGCTCGGACTCGCCGCCGACATAGATGGTCGGCCGCGCCCGGTAGGTGCCGGCCGGTTTGAGCTGATAATCCTCGACGCGGAAATGCCGGCCCTCGAAACAGACCCGCTCGCCCCGCAGCAGCCGGTCGACGAGGTCGATCCATTCGCGGCCGTAGGCGTAGCGCTCGTCATGGGCCGGAAACGGCAGGCCGGCCCGCTCGAATTCGGCGCGGTTCCAGGCGTTGACGAGGTTGAGACTGAAGCGTCCCTGGCTCACGTGCTCGATCTGCAGCGCCATCTTGGCGAGCACGACCGGGTGGTAGAGCCCCGGCTTGATCGCCGCGATGAGTTCGATCCGCTGCGTCAGCGCCGCGAGGGCGGCCGAGGCCGTCCAGGCCTCCAGCTGGTCGCGGGTCTCGTCGTAGGGGTTCACCGTGTGCTGGGCGACGAGGACAGAATCGTAGCCGAGGCGTTCAGCCGCGAGCACGAGGGCGCGGTTGCGGGCCCAGGAGGCGTCGTGCGGCTCGTCCGGATCGTGGCGGGCGGCGCGGGAGCCGTGGACTGGGGCCCAGACGCCGAAGCGGAGCGGATGGCTCATCGGCTCACCCCCGTCCGGCCGGCGGTTGCCAGAGCCGCACGGCGGTGGCGTCGAGCCGGCGCGGGATCAGCCCGGCTTCCAGAAAGGTGTCGGCGATAGGCTGCTGCTCGGAGAGCGCTGCCCGGTCGACCGCCCGCACGGCGTAGGAGCGCCGCTCGTTGACCGTGGCGACGACCTCCGGCGGCAGGTCGCCCCAGATCGGCGCCAGGAGGGACACAGCCGCCGACGGGTTGGCCTTGACCCATTGCCCCGCCTCGACCAGCGCGGCGAAGACGGTCGCCACCACCTCCGGCTGCTCCGCGGCGAAGCTGTCGTTGACCGTGTAGTAGCGATTGTAGCTCGACAGGCCGGTGGCGTCGGCGAGCACCCGCACCGGGCGCTTGGCCTGGACAATGGCGAGGAACGGGTTCCAGATCGCCCACGCCTCGATCCCGCCCCGCTCGAACGCGGCGAGCCCGTCGGGCGCCTCCAGATAGGCCGGGCGGATGTCGGCGAATCGCAGTCCCTCGCGCCTCAGCGCGCCCGCGAGGATGAAGTGGCAGCCCGATCCCTTCGAGACGCCGACCGTGCGGCCCTTGAGATCGGCGAGCGTGCGGATCGGCGACTCGTCGGGGACGATGATCGCCTCGGCCCGCGGCGAGGCGCCCTCCATGGCGTAAAAGGTCAAGGCTGCGCCCGCCGACTGAGTGAAGACCGGCACCGCGTCGGCCACGTCCGCGTGGACGTCGACCGCGCCGGTGTTCATCGGTTCGAGAACCTTGGTGAAGAGGTGCCAGCTCACGCCGAAACCTTGCCGGCCGAGCCGTTCCTCCAGAGTGCCCCGCGCCTTCAAGACGGTGAGGAGGGTCGAGGAGCGCTGGTAGCTGAACTTCACCGTCCGGCCGGCGCGGGCCGGGCCGGATCGGCCCAAGGCGAGGCCGGTCGCGAGGCCGGCGGCCAGCGCGCCGGTGACGTGGCGTCGAGTCAGGGTCATCGGGCTTCCGTGCGCTCGGCGGGGCGGGGTGCTGGGTTCGGGGGCGGGACGTCGGGCCGCGGGTCGGCGGTGAAGCCGTCGCGGTTCGGCATGGCGACCCGTGGCAGGGACGCGGCGTCGAGGCTCGCCTCCTCCGGCAGCAGGCCGTTGAGATGCAGCACGTAGGCGCTGACCGCGTAGGTCTCGTTCGCGGTGAGCGATTGCGGCGCGTCGAACGGCATGGCCCGGCGCACGTAGTCGAACAGGGTCGTGGCGTAGGGCCAGAAGCTGCCGACCGTGCGCAGGGGCTTGGCGCTCGCGAGGCTGCCCTGGCCGCCGGCCAGAGCCTCCGCGGCCGCCCCCTCGCCGCGGGCGCCGTGGCAGGCGGCGCAGCGCGCCGCGTAGAGGCTCGCGCCATCGCGCACGCTGCCGTGGCCGGGCGGCAAACCCCGGCCATCGGGACGCACGTCGATGTCCCAGGCCGCGATGGTTTCCGGAGTGGCCGAGCGGCCGATGCCGAGCGGCTCGGCCGCAGCGGCCCCGGTGAGAGCGAGGCTCAGGACGAGCGGAAGGAGCGCCTCACGCCGCATAGGTCACTGCTCCGTCCGGCCCGATGCTCCAGCCGAACACCGCGTTGTTGTGATAGAAGGAGCGGGTGCCGCGCACCGCGACGAGAGCCTCGCGCGATGGCTGCACGTAGCCGGTCTCGTCCCGCGCCCGGCTCAGGAGCCGCGCCGGCCCGCCCTCCCAGCGCCAGGGCAGACGGAAGCGGGTGAAGCAGCGCGGCAGCACCGGTCCTTCCAGACGCGCCTCCCGCCAGGAGACGCCGCCATCGGTCGAGACCTCGACGCCGGAGATCCGTCCGCGCCCGGTCCAGGCGAGCCCGCGGATCTCGTGGAAGCCGGGCTCCTGAAGCCGCTGGCCGCCCGACGGCGCAGTGATGACGGATTTGGCCTCCATCACGAAGGTGAACTGGCGCGCGCTGCCATCCGGCATCAGGTCGGTGTATTTTGAGGTCTCCTCGCGGGTCTGGAACGGGCGGTCGCCGACCTTGATGCGGCGCAGCCACTTGATGCTGAGGTTGCCCTCCAGGCCCGGCAGGAACAGCCGCAAGGGATAGCCCTGCTCCGGGCGCAGCCGCTCGCCGTTCTGGGCGTAGGCGAGGATCGCCCCGTCGAGCGCGTCCAGGGGAACCGAGCGGGTCATGGCGCAGGCATCCGCTCCCTCCGCCAGGATCCAGGCCGCCCCCGGCTTCAGGCCGACCTCGGCCAGCAAGGTTGAGAGCTCGACGCCGGTCCACTCGGCGCAGGAGATCAGGCCGTGGCTGTCCTGCACCGTCCAGTCGGGCTTGGCCCCGAGCCAGGGCGTGTTGCCCGAGCATTCGAGGACATGCAGCCGCGAGACCGTGGGGAAACGGACGATGTCGTCCATCGTCAGGGTCAGCGGGCGCTCGACGAGGCCGTGCACGGCGAGGCGGTGCCGATCCGGGTCGATCGCCGGAATGCCGGCGTGGTGGCGCTCGAAATGCAGGCCGTTCGGAGTCAGGATGCCGTGCAGACCCTGGAGCGGCGTCACCGTGGACGAGGCCCCGGGGAAGCGCGGCGGCAGCCGCGGATAGCGCGCGAGCGTCTCATTCGGGGCGGGCCGGCCGTAGCCGGGGGCGGTGGCGCCCTGCTCGCGGGTCCAAGGCGGCACGTCGAGGGGGCTCGCCTCCGCGAGCGCCCCGGTGGCGACGCCCGCTCCGGCAAGCGAGCCGGCCATGCGCAGGAAGCCGCGCCGGTTCTCCATCCGCTTGCCCATGCTACTTCGCGCTCGCCTCGGCCTGGGCCGCCTCGAAGAAGCGGGGGTCGAACAGTCCGTCCGTGGGCGGGGTCTTCTCGCTGATGCCGAGGGTGGTCTGGAAGGACAGCATCGCGCCCGTCGCCGCCACGATGCTGCGCGGATCGGCGACGTACTGGGTCGCGGGCGAGGTGAGCGCGTTGCGCAAGGTGGCGGCGCTGACGATGCCTTTGCCGAGCGCCGCCTCGACCGCCGGGAGCGCCCGTTCCGGCTCGCGCTTGAGTAGATCGACGGCCCGTACGATCGCCGAGACGAGCGTGCGCACGGCCTCCGGGTTCTGCTCAAGGAAGGCGCCGCGCACCGCCACCACCGTTCCGGGCTGGCCCGGGAAGAGGTCGTTGCCGCCCGCGACTAGGCGGATCTGCGGGTTGCGCTCGCGGATGATGCTGAGGCCCGGCTCGCGCACCGTCGCGGCCTCGACCGCCCCGGCCAGGATCGCCTGCTGGGCCGCGTCGATGCCGAGCGTCACGATCTGCACGTCGGCCGGATCGACCTTGTGCACCTCGCGCAGCCAGTAGGACAGGTTGGTGTAGGGGATCGAGCCGAGCGGCTGGGTCGCGATCTTGGCGGGCCGTCCGTTCTCCTCGCGGAAGCGCCGGAAGGCCGCCGCCGGCGCCGTGCCGTCGGTGAGCGGGCCGGCGAGCTTGGTGCCGGCCACGAGCACGTTCTCGCCGACCGCGGTGGCCGCCACCACCCGCAGATCGACACTCCGGGTCCGGCCGATCGCCACCGGCGTGATCCCGGCGACGTAGACATCGAGCGTCCCGCTCGCCGCCGCTTGCACGGCATTCGGCCCGGAATCGAACAGCGTCACCGCGGGCTTCAGGCCGCCGGCGCCAAGCCAGCCTTCCCGCTCCGCCACGAACAAAGGTGCCGCGCCGAGCACCGGAATCGCCCCGATCCGCACGGGCAGCGGCTGCGTCTGCGCCTTCGCCGCGCAGGTCCCAAGAGTCACGAAGAGAAGAATCGCCCACCAGATGGATCGAGATAACATGATCGTTCTTTTATTTAGAGCAGAAAGATAAGATCCATTCAGATCTATCTGCATTATGGACAATTCAATCGAGCGCGCAAGACATGACATAAAATGGAGGCTATAGACCCGTGGCAAGACGGTACGTTGCGAAGGAATGATCGGCGATGCAGGACAAGACCGAGGGCCGGGCGCGGCTGGGCGAGCACGTCGCGCCGGCCGGGCTCTACCAGGCGATCAAGGCGCGTCCCTTCCTCGGCAGCATCCATTGCAGCCACGACCGGCTGGTGGCGGGCAGCTGGCACGAGATCGTGCTGACCTACGAGGTCGGCGCCTGCGGCATCGCCGACGGGGCCACCTTCAAGGCGACCTTTAAGTTCTACTCCGACTGGGCCCTGTTCCAGACCGCGGAGCCGGGCGCGGCCAACTACGTCAGCGCGGAGTACGAGGCCGGCCCGCTAGTGCCGGGGCAGTCGCCCGCCACCGTGCAGTCGCTGAGCGTGCGCTTCGACCAGAAGGGCCACGAGCGCCCGTTCCAGAAGGCGGTGATCGTTGACGTGGTCGACGGCTATCTCAACGCCGGCGACCGCATCGTCATCCGGCTGGGCGACCGGCGCGCCGGGGGGCCCGGCACCCGCGTCCAGACCTTCGTCGAGGACGGCTTCCGCTTCCGCTGCTACGTCGATCCGCTCGGCACCTCCCGCTACGTTGCGGTGCCGGGCGATCCGGTCATCGCGATCGTCGCGGGACCGCCGGCGCGGATTCAGCTCGGCGCTCCCCGCTTCGTGGCCGAGGGCGTCGCGCCGCCCCTGACGCTGGCGCTGCTCGACCGCTGGGGCAACGTCGCCCGCGACCTCGGCGGGTCCGTCGAGATCGCGGCATCACAGGACGGCGGTGAGGCGTACCGGCGCGACCACGCCGTGCCGGATACGGGCTGGGCGGTGCTGCGGGTCGAGGATCTGCCGCCGGCTTCGGGCGAACTGCACATCGCCGTCGCGCGTCCCGGCGCCCGCGACGTCGCACCGGGCGAGGCCTTCGTCACGGGCCTTCCCGACGCGCCGGTTCCGCGCGCGCTCTACGGCGACCTCCACGTCCATGCCCACGACACGGTCGGCACCAACAGCCCAACCTACAACGCGGCCTATGCCCGCGACGTGGCCGGCGTCGACGTCTACGGCTACACTGCCAACGACTTCCAGATCACCGACGAGGGCTGGCGCGAGGGCGTGGCGGTGACTGCCGGCTTCGACGCGCCGGGGCGCTTCGTCGCCTATTCGGTGCAGGAATGGTGCGGCAGCTCGACCGCGGGCGGCGACCATCAGGTGCTGTTCCTCGGCGACGATCCCCCCGGCTTTCCCTTCAACGAGCGGGGAGAGCACAACCGCACCTTCCTCTGGAACGAGAGCATGGGCGGCACGGGGGTCGAGGTCGGACGCTGGCCGGTCGAGGATCTCTGGGCGGCCTACGCGCACGATCCCGAACATCACCTCGTCATCCCGCATGTCGGCGGACGCCGCTACATTCCGGACTGGCACCATCCCGAGCTGGAGCGGCTGGTCGAGATCGCCTCGGCCTGGGGCCAGTTCGACTGGCTCTACCGGGACGTGATCGCCCGCGGCTACCAGCTCGGCGTCTGCGCCAACGGCGACGAACATCGCGGACGGCCCGGGGGCGGCGCGCCGGGTGTGCAGGTTTTCGGGGTGCGCGGCGGCCTGACCGGCATCCTCGCCGACACGCTCGACCGCCGCGCGGTCGGCCGGGCGCTCCGAGCGCGCCACACCTTCGCGACCACGGGTGAGCGCAGCGCGCTGCTCGTGCGCTGCGGCCCGCATCGCCAGGGCGACGCCTTCGTCCACGAGGGGCCGGCACAGCTCGACTACCGCTTCCTCGGCGAGGCCGGATGGGAGGCATTGACCGCCCACGACCACAGCGGCGAGATCTGGCGGCGCGACCTCCACGCCGAACTCGGTTTCTCGGAGCGCTTGGTGCGCCTGCGCTTCGGCGGCGCGCGCATCCGCGACCGCTACCGCTGGGCCGCCTGGGAGGGCCGCATCCGCATTCTCAACGGCACGATCCGGCGGGTCACGCCCCAGGGCTTCGAGCATCCCGAGGAGACTGCGTGGCGCGCAGGCCCGACCGAGATCGCCTTCCGCTCCGAGACCTACGGCGACAGCGACACCATCGAGATCGATATCGGCGACCTTGGCGCCTGCCGCATTCTCGTCGAGGGGACGATCGGCGGCTTCGTGAAGGTCGGCGACCCTCGCCGGCCCGCGTCCTTCGTCCATGCCCCGGACTTCTCCTGGGAGATCACCGGCCGCGACTTGATCGAGGCCGGCGCGCTGCGGCGCGATCTCGGCGGGGCCGGGCTGTTCCTGGCACTGGAGCGCCTGACGGAGCAGCCGCTGCCGCGGGATCTGGCCGGCCATATCGTCGTCGAGGCGGACAACGCCGCGTTCGGCTTCCGGCCGGTCTACTTCTCGGGCCGCCAGCGCGACGGCAGCCGCGTCTGGTCCTCGGCGCAGTTCATCACCTTCGCGGACAGGCAAGGAGCGCGGAAAAGTGCGACCAGATGGCCGTCAATGGCTGATGATCGGCCGTCGGAGCTTCGGTGAGGACGACGCGTGCCTGAGACCGGGAGAACGGTGTTCCCTCCCATGTCGAGGCGCAGGAAATCCACTCCTCCGGATCAATTACCGGAGAGCCGTGATTTCCAAAAGTGCGGCCCAACGCAAGTAATCGAGCCGTTCTTGTTGAGCTCAGGCCAAGAATTGTCGATTCCATGGACAGGCCGCAGCCCGAGGCCGCACTCGCGGTCCGGTTCGGCGGCGGGCAGCGGAGGATGACCGGACGATGTCGCAGATCGATGCGGGCTGGGGTGGCGGTCCGAGCGGACGCTACGAGGATCTCGCGGCAGGCTTCAGGCCGGTCTTCGCCGAGATCCGCGCCACCGCCGTCGGGCGGGACGCCGAGCGCGGACTGCCCCATGCCGAACTCGGCTGGCTGAGGGAAGCGCGATTCACCGCGCTGCGCCTGCCGCTTCAGGCGGGAGGACACGGCGCGAGCCTGCCGGAACTCTTCAACCTATTGATCGAGCTGTCGGCGGCAGATTCCAACGTCACCAACGCCCTGCGCGCCCATTTCGGCTTCACCGAGGATGTGCTAACCGCTGCCTCGCCCGAGTGGCGCGCCCGCTGGACCGCCCGGCTCGCCGCGGGCGAGACGGTCGGCAGCGGCGTGTCCGAGACCGGACCGGCCAAGGTCGGGCAGTTCGACACGGTGCTGCGCCGACGCGGCGACGAGCGGGTGGTGGATGGCCAAAAGTTCTACACGACGGGCGCACTGTTCGCCGACTGGATCCACCTCTCGGCCCAGGACGAGGCGGGCGCGCCAGTGGTCGCCGCGGTGCCGACCCGCGCGCCCGGCGTCACGATCGAGGACGATTGGGACGGCTTCGGACAGGCGCTCACCGCGAGCGGCACCGCGCGCTTCGACGGCGTCGTGCTCGCGCCGGAGCTGATCAAGCCGGAAACCGTGCGCTTCCCTTACGCCATGGCCTTCTTCCAGCTCGTGCATCTGGCCACGCTGGCGGGGATCGGCCGGGCGGCAGCGGAGGACGCGGCTGGGCTCGTCGCGGCCCGCGCCCGGGTCTACAGCCACGGCAATGCCGGGCGCCCTGCCGACGACCCGCAGGTCCAGGCGGTGGTTGGCCGGGTGCGCGGCAACGCCTATGCCGCGGGCGCCATCGTGCTGAAGGCGGCCGAGGGCGTCCAGCGCGCCGCCGAAGCTGCACAAGGGCAAGGGCGGGCGGCGGCCGAGCCGGCCTGCGCCCTCGCCGACGTCGAGGTCAACCAAGCCGTGACCGTGGTGACGAACCTCGTCCTGGAGGCGACGACCGTGCTGTTCGACGCGCTCGGCGCCTCCGCTACGAAGGCCGAGCACGGGCTCGACCGCCACTGGCGCAACGCCCGCACGCTGACCTCGCACAATCCGCGGATCTACCGCGAGCGCAGCGTCGGCGACTTCGCGATCAACGGCACCAGGCCGCCCCGCGAGTACCGCGTCGGAACGGCCTGAGGTGCCTGCCAAGTCCCGCCGCGACCGGATGGGTCTAGGTGCCTTCCTTTGTCCGGGCAGCCGTCACGTCGCCGCCTGGCTCCGCCCCTCGTCGCAGGTCGATGCCGGCCTCAACGCCGCGCATCACCGGCACTCGCCCGAACGGCGGGGGCGGCGGGCTTCAATCTGCTGTTCCTGGCGGATGGAGTCAGCATCCGCGGCGACGACCCCGACGCCCTGAGCCGCACCGCGATCCGCTACATCGGTCAGTTTGAGCCGCCGGCGTTGCTTTCCTAACCTCGCGGCGGCCGAGCGGATCGGCCGCGCGGCGACCGCTCGACCACCTACATGGAACCCTTGACTTGGTCCCGCTGTGCGATGCGGGTGACGCCTAATCTATGTCAACGAGGCACAAGCCTCCTCTGTCACTTGAAGCGGACATTTCACGTCATGATGGCGAGGGTCCGCTGCTGGCGCGATGCAGCCCGACGGCCAGGGACTCCAGCGCACGAAAATCAACGCGGGATCATCTCGACCACCGGAGCGTTGCGCTTCGGCACCAGCGCGATGGCGAGCGGGACGGAACCGATGATGGGAGTGCGTGAGTGCAAGGGACTGGCGGTGGTGACGGGCGCCTCCAGCGGCATCGGGCTGGAACTGGCGAAGCTGTTTGCAGCCGATAGCTACGATCTTCTGATTGCCGCCCGCGGCGAGCACGTCGATGCGGTGGCCGCCCGGATGCGCGAGGCTGGAACGTCGGTCGAATCTTGTCGAGCCGACCTGTCGACCCCGGCGGGCGTCGAAACACTGCATGCGGCGATCCAAGCCGCTAAGCGGCCCCTTGAGGCCATCGCCATCAACGCCGGTGTCGGCCTCGGCGGTCCCTTCGTCGAGAACCGCTGGGAGGACGAACTGAACCTCATGCGGGTCAACGTCATCGAGACCGTTCACCTCGCCAAGCTCGTTGTGCCCGGTATGGTCGCCCGGGGCCGAGGGCGCGTCCTATTCACGTCCTCGATCTCGGGCACCACACCGGTGCCGTTCGAGGCCGTCTACGGCGCCTCCAAGGCGTTCGTTCTCTCATTCGCCGAAGCCATCCGCAACGAGCTGCGCGACACCGGCGTCACCGTAACGGCCCTCTTGCCTGGTCAGACCGAGACCAACTTCTTCCATCACGCCGGCATGGATGACACCAGCATCGGAGCGGGTCCGAAGAGTGACCCGGCCGATGTGGCAAAGGCGGGCTACGAAGCGATGATGGCGGGTCGGGAGAAGGTCGTAGCTGGTAGCATCGCGACGCAGTTCGAAGCTGCGGTGCTGAACCGCATCCTGCCCGACTCGATGAAGGCGGAGCGGCACAGGAAGATGTCCGAGCCAGGCGGCGCAGAGTAGCGGGGGCCTTCGGAAGCCGTTGCCCAGATCCTGCTTATCGATAGCGGGTGAGTTCCTGAGCCTTTGCGGACCCTCCGCGCTACCTATTCGCATGTCCGCTTGGAAGGCGATCTGGCCTGCTGCCGGTTTGGTGGACCCCGTCCTAAGCTAATCGGGCTCGGTTTTCGAACTCGACAGGGCTGAGGTAGCCCAAGGTCGAGTGCCGCCGCGCCGGGTTGTAGAAGCGCGCGATGTAATCGAACACGTCGGCCCGGGCTTCATCCCGCGTGCGATAGGTCCGCCGGGCGGTGCGCTCGGTCTTCAGCGACGAGAAGAAGCTCTCCATCGCCGCGTTGTCCCAGACGTTGCCCGACCGGCTCATCGAGCAGGTCACGCCATGCTCGGCCATCAGACGCTGGAAGGCTTCACTCGTGTATTGCGATCCCTGATCCGAGTGATGCAGCAAGGCATCCGGCTTGCCCCTGCGCCAGATTGCCATGACGAGCGCATCCGTGACGAGTTGAGCCGTCATGCTGGCCTGCATCGACCAACCTACGACGCGGCGCGAGAACAAATCGATGACGGCGGCGACGTAGAGCCAGCCCTCGACCGTCCAGATATACGTGAAGTCGGCGATCCATTTCCGGTTCGGGGCGTCGGCCGCGAACCGCCGATCCAGAAGATTGGGCGAGGCAGCGGCCCGCTCGCCCTCGTCCTTCGGCAGCCCTCGTCGGCGAGGTCGTGCCCGCAAGGCGTTCTCGCGCATGATCCGCTCGATGCGGTGCAGCCCGCACGAGACACCCTCGGCCAACACATCGCGCCAGACGCGCCTTGCGCCGTAGGTGCGGTCGCTGGCAACAAAGCTCGCGTGGGCCTTGCTCAGGATGGCTTCGTCGTCCCGTGTGCGTTGGCTGGGCTGCCGGATGAGCCAAGCGTGGAAGCCGGAGCGCGAGCCACCCAGCGCCGCGCACATCCAAGCAACCGGCCAGACAGCGCGATGCTTTGCGATGAACGCGAACTTCATATCGCGTCCCTCGCAAAGTAGGCGGCGGCCATTTTTAGGATATCACGCTCCGCCTTTAGACGAGCGACCTCCTTGCGCAGGCGATCGATCTCGATCTGCTCGGGCTTCATCTGCCCCTGACCGGGAAAGGCGTGCCGCGGATCGGCCGCCGCCTGCTTCACCCACCGGTGCAGCATCGTCGCGTGAACATCGAGATCGCGCGCGGCCTGCGCGACACTGACACCCCGTTCCCGAACCAGTCGAACCGCCTCGATCTTGAACTCACGTCCGAACTTGCGACGCTGCATGGAGCACCTCCGGCTTCACCATCACACCTAAACCGGGTGTCCGTGAAACCGGCAGCAGGCCAATCTGGCGCAGCTTCAGCACCACCTACTCCGCGCTCGTCTTCTGTCCTTGCCGCATGTTCGACTCCTTCGGTCCTGGCTGATCCTCTCAATCAGCCCGGTCCAAAACCAGCCGGTCAGGTCAGTTCTTGCCGTTAGCCGACGCGAGGAGCAAGATCGAGACGTGGCGGCGGCACTACAACGAGAGCCGTCCTCACACCGCCCAGGGGGGCGAAGGCCCCAGGAAATTGCCCTGGCGGCGGCCCTGCAGGCCGCCGAATAAGATCCGGAAGCTCACCTTCCGGCCGGACCAAAATCCGGCTTACCGCCTTGAGGTCTGCTCTTCTCTTGCGAGCGGGCATTCGGACCAGCAGGCTGGAAGGTCTGCAAGGGGTCGAGAGCGGTGGCTTAGCCTCTGCCGGCCCAATGTCTGTCGCGGCATGAGCGGGCGGCGCGCTGGACGCGAAAAATGTAGCTGGTGTGAGGACACAGAAGCTCACTTGCTGTGGCCCGCACGGAACACCCGAGTTTGCCGTCCGGTTGCCCTTGCGAGGCTCCACCCAAGGCTGACCGCCGGCTGCCGCGCGGGCGACGTGCTGCCGCCCCGGCACTGGAGCGGTTTAATCGCGCAGACGGTTGCGGCGGACGGACTTGCAGCCGGCGACGGGAACAGGTCCGACTCTCGGCTCAACGGACGGACGCGCCGCAAGCAGGTCCACGAGGTGCCTGAGCGCATCTCTGACCTTTCCCGACCGGGCAGCTCGTGAGGCTGACCCTCCACCGATGCGAGGGCCACCATGATTTCGATCTTCGACCTCGCCGCCCTGCTGCTGACGCTCTCGGCCCTGTTCAGCTGGCTCAACCGGCGCTTCCTGCCGCTCCCGCACGCCATTGGCCTCCTCATCCTGGGGCTGCTCGCGTCGCTGGTGCTCGTTGCAGTCGACCTCGCCTTCCCGCAGCGGCACCTCTACGACGCGCTCACGACGGCGCTCCAGCAGATCGACTTCACCGAGGTCGTAATGAACGGCATGCTGGCCTTCCTGCTGTTCGCCGGCGCGCTTAATCTCAACCTGCAGGCGCTGCGAGAGCGGGCTTGGCCGGTCGCGACCCTGGCGCTGGTCGGTACGGCGGTCTCGACCGCGGTGGTGGGGCTCGCTGTCTGGGGCGTGAGTCAGGCACTCGGCCACGCCCTACCGCTCGTCTGGGCCTTAGTCTTCGGCGCTCTGATCAGTCCGACCGACCCGGTCGCGGTCCTCGCCACGCTCAAGAACGTGCAGGTGCCGCAGGCCTTGGAGGTCGAAATGCAGGGGGAGGCGCTGTTCAACGACGGCGTCGGCGTGGTGCTGTTCACCGCATTCCTTGGGTTTGCTGCTGCTACTGGTGGCGGCGAGCGAGGCGCGCTCGGCATCGTCGAGTTGCTATTGGTGGAGGCGGGTGGTGGCATCTTGCTCGGCCTCGTCACCGGCTACATCGCTTACCGGTCCATGCGTGCCATTGACGACTTTTCCGTCGAGGTGCTGATCACGCTCGCGCTCGTGACCGGCACCTACGCACTGGCGCAGAAGCTCGGCACCAGCGGACCGCTCGCCGTGGTTGCGGCCGGGTTGCTGGTGGGAGAGCGGGGCCCTCGCGACGCGATGAGCAAGCGCACCCAAGGCTACGTCTCTGCGCTATGGACGCTCATCGACGAGGTGCTGAACTCGGTGCTGTTCTTGCTGATCGGCCTGGAGGTGCTCGTCCTGCGCTTCGATGCATCGGCGCTCTGGCTGGCCGCTGCCGCCGTACCCCTCGTCATCCTCGGGCGCGGCGTAGCGGTCTCGGTTTCCCTGCTCCTACTTCGTTGGAGCGACGACTCCCTCTCGGCGCGGAACGTGCCGTTCCTGACCTGGGCGGGCGTGCGCGGCGGCATCTCGGTGGCGTTAGCGCTCACCGTGCCTGAGGGCGAGCACAAGCCGGCGCTGCTCGCCGCGACCTATGCCGTCGTGCTGTTCTCGATCATCGTTCAGGGCTTGACCCTTGGCATCGTCGCCCGTCGCACGGTCAATGGTGCGAAAGGCAGTCACAACACACCAGCGCCTTTATGACCGATAGGTTGACGTCCGCAGCATCAGCATCCGCCGCGCCGGCAGAAGACGACATCCAATAACTTGAGGTTGAAAGTACAGTTAAGCAAGCGAGGAGCCAACTCCTGCCTCATTGCGAACATTCGGCCCATTTTTGGCGAAGGTCCGGATGGGCTGGCTTGCAGACGTTCAAGACAGCGGCGGGTGAACTGCCACAGCTACAAGCGCGCACGCGACATGATGCGGTAGCCAATGACTGTCATCGCCAAGCCCGGCAGCGTCACTTGCCAGTTGTCTTCGAAAATAATGGCGAGAGTCCGACGGTCACTTTCTAGACCGTCAATCATAACGATAGCTACGTAAAGCAGCAGAACGGCGCCAGCAGTCCAGATTGATACACCGAGTGTGAAGCGTCTCATTATCAGCGATGTAGCGGCACGCAGTTAACGCGGCGCTGCACCTGCGTCCGAGAAGGGTCGAGAGCGGCGTTTCTGCGCGTGTCAGCCGGAGGTCAGCTCATGGCGCCTTGTGGACCTTCGGCATGCTTCAGAGCGACCTGCGTGAGCGAGAGGGCGATGCCTTACAGCCGCCTGTGGATGGCCAGAGGGCGCCCTTGGCAGTGAGCGCAGGATCGTATCCACTGCGTGTGCACACGAAGCTAAGGCGCCTGCAATTGCAATAACTTAGCTGATGCCCTCTGTTGAGGTCATGCTGAGTGAGAATCCTGGCGCCCCAGCCATGTCGCCGAGAATAAATTTTTATCCTAGTCCGCTCGGCACAGGTAGTTTTCTGATTTCTACCGATAGCGTCGAAATCCAATATTCTTCACCATAGAGTTCGCTGGCTTCGCCACTGCTGTGACCTATCAGCCTGTCTCTCATCTCGGGCGGGACGTTAAAGTTCTTACACAAGGTTGAAAATCTGTGCCTAAAGGAATGACTTGGGCTGATACGCGGATCCGTTATCTCTAGCTTTTCCCTTACCCAACGGCTGATCACCTTCGTTGCATTGCCGCCGCGATTCCCAAAGCGATCCGGCGTCGCGTCAGAAAATAGATCATTGTCTTTGCAAGCGGCAACAAAATCCAGAAAGCCTTCTTCGATCGATCTCGGATGTATGGGAATGAACCGCTTCGAGCTGTGGTTCTTAAGGTTTTTTTCGCTTTCTTCGCTTCCGAGATCTGGGACTCCTCGCCCTCGCTGTCATACTCGGTGGTCATCCGGAAATAGTGGTTGCCCTTCGATGATACGATGTCGGATCGCTCCAGCTGACAGATCTCCGAGATGCGGGCGCCAGTGAAGCAGGCCATCCATGGGACCCAACGCCCATAGCCTCTCCGGTCTCGTGCTGCGGTGAGGACGCGTACGGCTTCCTCGTCGGTGAAATCGCGCTTCGTGGATCGCCGCTGACCTTTGACGGCGGCCCGAGGCTGCTTCAGCCCGGAGAAGGGGTGGACCGGTCATTTCCCATTCGCCACGGCCCACCCGTAGATCGCTTTGACAGCGTAGAGATCGTTCGAGACGCTCTTCGCCGATCGCTCGACGAGCGAGGCGATCTTCCAATCAGACGCATCCGACAGGCTGGCCCTATCGCACGTGACATTACGCTCCGCGAGGAAGGCGGTCCACCGGCGCACCTTGCTCGAGAAGGTGTAGAACGCTTTCTCGGTCGGCGTCTGGTCGCGCTTCCAACCTTCAAGAATCTGTTCAGGGGTCGGTCCATCCGCCTTCTCGGGCTTTGGCCGAGAAGGGCACTACTGACTTCGAGGATGGTCGCTCACGGTCAGCACCGGTGTCGGTCCGTCGCCCCGCTTTGCCGATCCCTGATGATGGTCATCACCTCGAGTTCGGCTTCGACGAACGCCAGATAGAGGCGTCGATCCGCAGGTGACCCGAACGCGATGTTCAATCCGGCATCGAGGACGGTCATCATCGCATCGATATCGAAGTGGGTGGCAGCACAGTCGCCGCGCGTGTTGGCGTCACGCAACTCGGCCTCCCTTGCAGCGATCTCCTGCCCGAGAGCGTCGAATGCCTCACGACACAGGGGTTCAGCGCCGCGTCGCCGAGCTTCATCCGCAGCGAGCTTGCGATGGCGGAAGGTCGTGACCAAGCCCTGAATGGCCGTATCGTCGAGTTCAGAGATTTTCGGCTTGGCGCTGAGTGTGATGTGGCGCTTGGCAACGCGAATCAGTGCGTCGGCTTCGCCGTCCAGCCTGCGAGCCCGGCTTCGTGCCTCATCCTCATCGCGGGTTGCAAGGCTGACCCGGAACTCCCGGCCCGCTCGGCTCCGTTTCAGCGAGACAGGAGCGCTCTCATCGAAGATCCCAGGCCCTGCCGTTCCGAGCACAGCCGGCATGCCGGCGCGCAGCGCTTCCGGGATGGTACGACGGAAATAGAAGATGCCCCGAAGCTGGACCAAACCCACCATCTGCCTCATGGCTTCGTAGCACTCCTTCGTAGCAGGAGCGCGCTCAGAAGCCTACGGAATCAAAAAGATACCGTTATCGCATGGACTTGGGGACGACTTGGCGGAGAGGGGGGGATTCGAACCCCCGATGGGCTTGCACCCATGCCGCATTTCGAGTGCGGTGCATTCAACCGCTCTGCCACCTCTCCGCAGAGGTGTCGTATCGACGGGACGCGCCCTAGCATGCGGCGCGCGGTCCCACAAGCCGGCTCAGCGTGGGAAGTGAGCATCCGGCCTTCAAGGCTCTTGCGGATGGAGCGGGCTGCGGTGTTGATGCCACGCATGTCCGACCTGTTCGTTTCCGCCGGCCTCGAGACGGGCGCCCCCCGGCCCCTCGCGGATCGTCTGCGCCCGCGCCGTCTCGCCGACGTCGTGGGGCAGGAGCATCTGACCGGGCCCGATGGGGCGCTGACGCGGCTGCTGGCATCGCGCTCGCTCGGCTCGCTGGTGTTCTGGGGTCCGCCCGGCACGGGCAAGACGACCGTGGCGCGGCTTCTCGCTCATGAAACCGCCCTGCATTTCGAACAGATCTCCGCGATTTTCTCCGGCATCGCCGACCTGCGGAAGGTGTTCGAGGCAGCCCGTCGGCGCCGGTCTACGGGTCAGGGTACGCTGCTGTTCGTCGATGAGATCCACCGCTTCAACCGTGCGCAGCTCGATGCCTTCCTGCCGGTCATGGAGGACGGGACCGTCACGCTCGTTGGCGCGACGACGGAAAACCCATCGTTCGAACTGAACGCCGCCCTTCTCTCGCGCGCCCGGGTGCTGCTGTTCCGTGCCCTGGACGCGGCGGCCCTGGCCCGGCTGCTCGCACGGGCCGAGGCGATGGACGGCCAGCCCCTCCCCCTCGACGAGGAGGCGCGCGCCGCGCTGATCCGTATGGCCGACGGGGACGGGCGCGCCGCATTGACGCTCGCGGAGGAAGTCTGGCGCTCGGCACGCCCCGGCGAGACCCTCGACGCGGAAACGCTCCAGACCCTCGTGCAGCGACGGGCGCCGATCTACGACAAGGCGCAGGAGGGACATTACAACCTCATCTCCGCTCTGCATAAGACCGTACGCGGCTCGGATCCGGATGCGGCCCTGTACTATCTCTGTCGGATGCTGGATGCGGGCGAGGACCGGCTGTTCATCGCCCGGAGGCTCGTGCGGATGGCGGTGGAGGATATCGGGCTCGCCGACCCTCAGGCCCTGGTCGTGGCGAACGCTGCCAAGGACGCGTTCGACTTCCTCGGCTCGCCCGAGGGCGAACTCGCTCTGGCGCAGGTCACCGTCTATCTCGCCTGTGCGCCGAAATCGAACGCCGTCTACACTGCCTATAAAGCGGCGACGCGGGTGGCGAAGGCCGCCGGATCGCTCGCGCCGCCGCGCACCATCCTGAACGCCCCTACGGGACTGATGAAGCGGATCGGCTACGGCGAGGGTTACCGCTACGATCACGATGAGCCCGAGGCTTTCTCGGGTCAGGATTACTGGCCGGAAGCCCTCGGGCGCCAGCACTTCTACGAGCCGACCGATCGGGGCATGGAGACTCGCTACCGGGACCGGCTCGCCTACTGGGAACGGCTGCGGCAGGAGCGCCGCGGCGAGGACTGACCCTCAAGGGCGAACACCGGGAGATCTCGACCGATCATGCAGGCTTACACGACGCTCACCACCACCTTCGCCCGCCTCGGCGCTCTGGAGGATGCGAGCGGAATCCTCGGCTGGGACACGCAGACCCAGATGCCGGATGGCGCCTCCGAGACTCGGGGGGAGCAGATGGCGGTGCTGAGCGTGCTCGCCCACGAGATCCTCACCGATCCCCGAAACGCCGAGTGGTTCGATGCGGCGGAGACCGAGACCGAGCTCGGTGAATGGGAGCGGGCAAATTTGCGCGAGATGCGCCGAGCCTATGCCCATGCGGCGGCGGTGCCGGGAGATCTCGTCGCCGCGGCCTCGAAGGCGACGACGCGCTGCGAGATGATCTGGCGTGAGGCGCGGCGCGATTCGGACTTCGCCCGGCTGCGCCCGCATCTCGAGGAGGTGCTGCGGCTGCAGCGTCTCGTCGGCGAAGCCAAGGGCGCCGCGCTTGGGCTCGATCCCTACGACGCGCTGCTGGATGGCTACGATCCCGGCATGCGGCGCGGGCGCATCGATCCGATCTTCGCGGAGTTGCGCGGGGTATTGCCGGAACTCGTCGTCGCGGTGCGCGAGCGGCAGGCGGCGGAAGCCCCTCCCCTGCCGCTGCCCGGACCGTTTTCGGTCGGGGTCCAGAGGCAGATCGGTCTGCAGCTGATGCGAGCCGTCGGGTTCGACTTCACGCGCGGGCGGCTCGATGTCAGCCTGCACCCGTTCTGCGGCGGCGCAACCGACGACGTACGCATCACCACCCGCTACGACGAGGCGAGCGCCACCGGCGCGCTGATGGGCGTGCTGCACGAGACCGGCCATGCCCTCTACGAGCAGGGCCGCCCGGCCGCGTGGCGTCACCAGCCGGTCGGCCGGGCCCGCGGCATGAGTCTGCACGAGAGTCAGTCACTGCTCGTCGAGATGCAGGCCTGCCGCTCGGCCGAATTCTGCGCCTATCTCGCGCCGACCCTGCGCCAGGCCTTCGGCGGCGCGGGTCCGGCCTGGCATGCGGAGAATCTGCACCGCCTGTACACCCGCGTCGAGCCCGGCTTCATCCGGGTGGATGCCGACGAGGTGACCTACCCGGCCCACATTCTGCTGCGCTATCGCCTGGAGACGGCGATGATCGCGGGCGACCTCGCCGTGGCCGACCTGCCCGCCGCCTTCAACGACGGGATGAGGGAGTTGCTGGGGCTGACCGTACCCGACGATCGGCACGGCTGTCTTCAGGACATCCACTGGCCCGGCGGAAGCTTCGGCTACTTCCCGACCTACACCCTCGGAGCGCTGGCCGCCGCACAGCTCTTCAAGGCCGCCTGCGCCGCGCATCCCGGCATCCGTCCGGCCCTGGCGGAGGGCGACTTCTCGCGATTGCGCGATTGGCTGCGGGAGAACGTCCATGCCCGTGCGAGCCTGCTGGAAACCGACGAATTGCTGATCGCCGCAACCGGAAAGCCGCTCGGTGCGGAAGATTTCCTGGCGCATTTGCGCCGCCGCTATCTCGGCTCGGGGAGATGAGGATCGGGCCGTCGGTGTAGCGGATCGGGGATTGCGCTCGGCGGTCTGGGACCGTAACGGGGCCGCCCTCCCCTTGAGCATCCAAGCGATCCGGTCCCCATGGCGGCCTGCGGCCTCGATTTCGGCACGTCCAACACCACCCTCGGGATCGGCGCGGGAAACCGTCCGGTCCTCGTACCGCTTGAGGGTGCGCACCGAACACTCCCGAGCGCGATCTTCTTCGCGCCCGGCCGCGAACCGCAGATCGGGCGGGCGGCGATCGAGGCCTATGTCGAGGGCACGCCGGGTCGGCTGATGCGGGCGCTCAAATCGGTGCTCGGCTCACCCCTGATTGAGGAAACCACGCCGGTCGGGCGCGAGCGCATCCGGTTCCGCGATGTCATCGCCCGCTACCTCACCCTGGTGAAGGCGCGCGGCGAGGCGGAGGCCGGCGTCGAACTCGATACGGTGGTCCATGGTCGCCCGGTCCACTTCGTCGACAACGATCCGGCCGGCGATCGCAAGGCGGAGGACACGCTTCGGCAGATCGCCGAGGGCATCGGCTTCCGCCACGTCCGATTCCAGTATGAGCCGATCGCTGCGGCGCTCGATTACGAGCGCACGGTCACGACGGAGGAGATCGCGCTGATTGCCGATATCGGCGGCGGCACCTCGGACTTCTCCATCGTCCGGCTCTCGCCCGAGCGACATCGGCGCGACGAGCGGGCCGACGATATCCTGGCCAATGATGGCATCCGCATCGGCGGCACCGATTTTGACCGTTCCTTGAGCCTCGGTGCGGTCATGCCGCTCCTCGGGCTCGGGAGCCCGATGAAGCGGGCCGACCTCGCCGTGCCGAACGCCTATTTCCACGACCTCGCCACGTGGTCGAGCATCAACAGGCTCTACAATTCCAAGACCCTGCGTGAGATCGACGAAGTCGTGCGTGACGCGGCCCGGCCGGAACTCGTCGGCCGTCTGCGCACCGTCGTGGAGGCGGAACGCGGGCACTCGCTCGCCATGGCGGTGGAGGGCGCCAAGATCGCGGCCTCCGACGCCGGGACCGGCACGGTCGATCTCGATTGGGTCGAGGCAGGCCTCTCCGCCGACGTCGATCGCAGCCGGCTGGCCGGGCACACCGACGAACTCGCGCGCCGGATGGCGCAGCGGATCGATCGCTGCCTCGATCAGGCGGGGCTGTCCGCTGACCGGATCGATGCGCTGTTCCTCACCGGCGGTTCGACCGGTTTGCCGCATGTGCGCGCGGCGCTGACCGCCTGCGTGCCGGCGGCGCGGGTCGTCGATGGCGACACGTTCGGCTCGGTCGGGCTCGGCCTCACCCTGGAGGCAGCGCGGCTCGCGGCCTGACGCGACCGCTCCGACGCGGAACATTCACCCGCGATCCGCACATGTCCCGGAACCTTTCCGGTGGGTATCGCCCACCTTCCAAGGCGAGCTTCCGCATGTCCGCGACACCGACCACGATCCGTCCGACCTTTCGCCGACGGACCGGCTTGGCCTTTTCCGCACTGCTGCTGATGACCGCACCGGGCGCCGCACTCGCTCAGTCCGCGGGCGATCCCGCGGGTCCGGCCAGTTCGCGCACAAGCGGGAGCGGCTCGAACGGCAGTGCCCAGGGCGCGGCCGCGGGCTCAGTCGGCGGGGCGGGACAGGCGCCGGGCAGCGGTTCGGAGACCGGCCAGGGCGGCAGCACCGCCGGGCGCAGCAGCGGCTCGGCCGGTGCCGGAGAGACCGGAACCGGCATGGGCGGCCCGACCGGCGCCGGAATGTCCCGCGGCGGCGGCAGCACCGGACGCTGAGGCTTCTCGACTCAGCGTCGCGTGCGAGTCGCGGGCGGTGAATCTGCCCCGTAATCCTCCGCCGCGCTTTGCGCCGTCATCTCAGGATGATAGCAGCGGCGCATGAAGGGACGTCCTCCACATCGCGGGTCCGGCGCGAAACGCGGACCCGGCGGCTACGCACCGCGCCCCGGCACGGGGCCGCGCACCTCCGCCAAGGACGCCGCGCAACGCGCCGCGCGCAACCGCGGCGAGGATGTCAGCGACCGCTCGCCCTGGGATGACGGCGCGGCTCCCGAGAGCCCGCCGCGCCCGCAGCGTGCGCCGAGAGCCCCCGCGGCGAAGCCGGACGCACCGCGCGCCCGCACGAAGCCGCCGGCTTCCACGGGGCCTGGCACCAGGGCCGCGCGCTCCGAGGCCCCTGCCCCGCCCGCCGGTCCGACCCGGCGCGAGCAGCGTGCCGCCGCCTCGGCGACGCTGGCGAGCGGCGTCCAGACCCTGACCGTCGCCCCCGACGAGGCCGGGATGCGCATCGACCGCTTTCTGAGCGCGCGCTTTCCCCAGCTGCCTTTCACCCGCGTGCAGAGCATCGTCCGCAAGGGTGAGTTGCGGGTCGACGGAAAGCGGGCGAAGCCGAACGATCGCCTCGAGCCGGGTTCGAGCGTGCGGGTACCGCCGCTCAAGCTGGAGCAGCCGGCGGATCGGCCGCGCAGCGCCGCCAAGGCCGCCGGCGATGCCGAGTTCCTGCGTTCGCTGATCCTCTACGAGGATGCGGACATGATGATCCTCAACAAGCCGTTCGGGCTGGCGGTGCAGGGCGGTTCGGGCACGGTGCGCCACGTCGACGGCCTCCTGGAGGCGCTGACCGGGCCGGACGGGCAACGCCCGCGCCTCGTCCACCGCCTCGACAAGGACACGGCCGGCTGCCTGATCATCGCCAAGACGCGGCTTGCTGCGGCGACCCTGGCCAAGAGCTTCCGCTCCCGCGCCGCGCGCAAGATCTACTGGGCGCTGGTGGCGGGCGTGCCCCGTACACGGCAGGGCCGGGTCTCGACCTATCTCGTCAAGGACGAGCCGACCGACGCCGATGCGCGCATGCGGGTGGCCAAGCACGGCGACGAGGGCGCGAGCCACGCCCTCACCTACTACGCCACCGTCGATCAGGCGGCGCAGAAGCTCGCTTGGCTCTCGCTGAAGCCCGTGACGGGCCGGACGCACCAGTTGCGCGCCCACGCCGCGCATATCGGCCACCCCATCGTCGGCGACCCGAAATACTTCGACGTGGAGAATTGGGAGCTTCCCGGCGGCATCCAGAACCGCCTGCACCTCCTCGCCCGCCGCATCGTGATCCCGCATCCGCGCAGCGGCCAGCCGATCGACGTCAGCGCGCCGCTGCCCCCGCATATGGCGCAGAGCTGGAATCTGCTCGGCTTCGACGCCGCCCGCTACGATCCGATCGTCGAGGCGCCGGAAGCCTGACCGGCTCGCGGGCACTTCACGAAAGCGCGGAGCGCCTTGGAAGACGTGTCTCCTGCCATACGTCTGGCATCGTAAGCCTTCCGCGTGGACGGGAGCACGGTGAGGTGCTTCAATCGCCCCGCGTCCGATCCGGCGAAGCCGGTGACCGACGCGCGGAACGACGGGGCGCGGGATGTCGCCGGGCCTGTCGGATGTCATCCTCCCGCCGGCGGACGGTGCAACGAGGTTCAGGATCGCATGAGGGCCGTCACGCTGTTCTCCGTCGCGCTAGCCGGCCTGCTCTGTGCCGTCGCGCCGGCCGGCGCGGCGCCGCCCGGCGAAGGGGCACAAGGCCCGTCTCAGTCGCAGCCGCAGGCTCAGGGGCAAACGCAAGGACAGTCCCAACCTCTGCCCCAGAGTCAGACCCAACCTGCCGCACCGCCGGCTCAGGCGGCGCCCGCAGCGCGGTCGCCGAGCCAGGGCGCACGGGCCGCGGAGCGCCGCCGCCGCATCTCTTACGCGGCCTGCAACCGCGAATCGCATCGCCGCAAGCTCTCCGGCGGCGCCCGCCGCCGCTTCCTCGTCCGCTGCCGTCTCGGTTACGAGCGCCGCCCGGCCTCGCAGCCGGCACCCGCCCGCCGGCCTTGAGCCTCCGGGACTCCGCCATCGTGCTCAAGCTGATCGTCTTCGATGTCGACGGCACTCTGGTCGACAGTCAGCATCTGATCGTTGAAGCCCAGCGGCGTGCCTTCTCCGAGCATGGTCTGGAGGCGCCTGCGCGCAAGGAGGCCCTCTCCGTCGTCGGTCTGTCATTGCCCGACGCATTCCGCCGTCTCGTCGGCGAGGCCGGACCGATCGAGTCGCTCTCCCACAGCTATCGCAAGGCGTTCCAGGCGCTGCGTGTCGATCCCGACTACGAAGAGCCGCTCTTCCCGGGAATGGCCGAGCTGGTCGAGCGGCTGCATCGCCGCGACGACATCCAACTCGGCATCGCAACGGGCAAGTCGCGCCGCGGCGTCGATCATCTCGTGGACAAGCACGGCTGGGAAAGCTGGTTCGCCACGATCCAGACCGCCGACGACGCCCCGTCCAAGCCGGACCCGGCCATGCTGCTGCAGGCGATGGCGGAGGCCGGCGCCGAACCGTCGATGACGGTGATGATCGGCGACACGACCTACGACATGATGATGGCCAGAGACGCCGGTGTGGCGGCCATCGGCGTCGGGTGGGGTTACCACGCGCCCGGTGCCCTTTTCAGCGCCGGCGCCGTCACCGTGGTCGATTCGGCCACCGCCTTGAGCGACCTGTTTTCCGGCCCGCTCGACGGCTCCCGAGCCGGGCCGGTCACGCCGCGGCTCCCTGCTTCGTAGATCGATCGAGCTTCGCCGGCAGCCCGACCGCAGGGGAGACTCGCACGCGGCTTCGAGACGTCCTATCTGCGAGCCATGAGCACCTCAGGCGACGACGTGACCCGCGACTGGCTGGGCGAGCCCGGCGGCGATTCAGCATCTGATCCCATCAGAGCGGCCCGCGCGAGCACGGCACCGACGCTGCCCAAGCGCTTCTACGCACAGGCCGGTGTCGCACCGGTCGAGGGCGGGTTCCGCCTCGTCCTCGATGGGCGCGGCGCCAACACGCCGGGCCGCCGGCCGCTCGTCGTCCCCGACCTCGGGCTCGGCGAAGCGCTCGCGGCGGAATGGGGGGCGCAGGACGCGGTAATCGATCCGCGCACGATGCCGCTGACCCGTCTCGTCAACACGACCATCGATGGCGTCGTCGAACGCCGGGCCGCGGTTGCCGAGGATCTCGGCGCCTTCGCCGGCACCGACCTCGTGGCTTATCGCGCCGGCACACCGGAACGCCTCGTGGCCGAACAGGCCGCCGCATGGGATCCGTTGGTGAATTGGGCTGCGCAAGCGCTGGGCGCGCGGCTATTCCTTGCCGAGGGGGTGATGCATGTCGAGCAGCCGGAGGGCTCCGTGGCGGCACTTCGCGCCGCGATCGATGCGGTCGACGATCCTTTCCGGCTGGCGGCGCTTCACGCTCTGACGACGCTGACCGGCTCCCTCGTGATCGCGCTGGCGGTGCTGCACAGGCACCTGAGCGCGAGCGAGGCCTGGGCGGCGGCGCATGTCGACGAGAGCTATCAGGCGAGTATCTGGGGCCGCGATGCGGAGGCCGAGGCCAGACTCGCCCACCGCCGGAAGGAGTTCGAGGCCGCCGCCGTCATCGCCCAGCGGACGGCTTGAGAACGGCACTGCACATCGCCTGGACTTTCGCGATCACTCGATCAGCATCATGCTTGTTCTTAGAGCAATGAAATTGTAATTCAATTTTTAAGTATCGGTGTCGCTTCCCTGCACTATCGGATCGGCTTGCTCGCGCTCCAATCTCGCTTCGTCTGACTTTGGAGACGAACGTGCCGACTCGACGTACCAGCATCCGGCAGGTCACCCTTGCCACCATCGCCGCCGTGCTCGCCTTGAGCGCTGCCGCCTGCGCCACCAAGCCTCCGCCTGCACCGCCCGAGCCCACGCCGCTCGTCAAGAAGGGGTGAGCCCGCCGCCTCGTCCGCACGAGGCCCTTCGAAAGCAGGTGGCCGCGGTCTCCGGACCGGGGCCACCGCGCCCGCGGCGAGGCGCGAGATTTGACTTCGTTCGGCTCATGCCGGGCCGTTCCCGAGGGCGGGAACGCGTGCTAAGGGCGACGGATCGGTGCAAGGTCAAGCTCTTACGCTCTGATCTGCATTCAAAAAACGATTTGATTGCCAGGGAGTCTCGCCGAGTCATGAAGGATATTCTTGAGAAGCTTGAGGAGCGTCGTGCCCAAGCCCGGCTCGGTGGCGGGGAGAAGCGGCTCGAGGCACAGCACAAGCGCGGCAAGCTCACGGCGCGGGAGCGCATCGAACTTCTGCTCGACCACGGGTCGTTCGAGGAGTTCGACATGTTCGTCCAGCACCGCTCGACCGATTTCGGGATGGAGAAGCAGAAGATCCCCGGCGACGGCGTCGTGACCGGCTGGGGCACGGTGAACGGGCGCACGGTCTTCCTGTTCTCGAAGGACTTCACGGTGTTCGGCGGCTCGCTCTCCGAGGCGCACGCGGCCAAGATCGTGAAGGTGCAGGACATGGCACTGAAGATGCGCGCGCCGATCATCGGCATCTTCGACGCCGGCGGCGCCCGCATCCAGGAGGGTGTGGCGGCGCTCGGCGGCTACGGGGAAGTCTTCCGGCGCAACGTGGCGGCCTCGGGCGTCATCCCGCAGATCTCGGTCATCATGGGGCCCTGCGCCGGCGGCGACGTCTACTCGCCGGCCATGACGGACTTCATCTTCATGGTGCGCGACACGAGCTACATGTTCGTGACCGGCCCGGACGTGGTGAAGACCGTCACCAACGAGGTCGTCACCGCCGAGGAACTCGGCGGCGCCAAGGTCCACACCAGCAAGTCGTCGATCGCCGACGGCTCGTTCGAGAACGATGTCGAGGCGATCCTGCAGATCCGCCGCCTGCTCGACTTCCTTCCCGCCAACAACATCGAGGGCGTGCCGGAGATCGAGAGCTTCGACGACGTCAACCGCCTCGACAAGTCGCTCGACACCCTGATCCCGGACAACCCGAACAAGCCCTACGACATGGGCGAGTTGATCCGCCGGGTCGTGGACGAGGGCGACTTCTTCGAGATCCAGGCGGCGTACGCCCGCAACATCATCACCGGCTTCGGCCGGATCGAGGGCCGCACCGTCGGCTTCGTCGCCAACCAGCCGCTGGTTCTGGCCGGCGTGCTCGACTCGGACGCCTCCCGCAAGGCGGCGCGCTTCGTTCGCTTCTGCAACGCCTTCTCGATCCCGATCGTCACCTTCGTCGACGTGCCGGGCTTCCTGCCCGGAACCGCGCAGGAATATGGTGGCCTGATCAAGCACGGTGCCAAGCTGCTCTTCGCCTATTCGCAGGCGACCGTGCCGCTCGTCACCATCATCACCCGCAAGGCCTTCGGCGGCGCCTACGACGTCATGGCATCGAAGCATGTCGGCGCCGACCTCAACTACGCCTGGCCGACGGCGCAGATCGCGGTGATGGGCGCCAAGGGCGCGGTCGAGATCATCTTCCGGGCGGAGATCGGTGACGAGGAGAAGATTGCCGAGCGCACGAAGGAATACGAGGATCGCTTCCTCTCGCCCTTCGTGGCGGCCGAGCGCGGCTACATCGACGAGGTGATCATGCCCCATTCCACCCGCAAGCGGATCGCGCGGGCGCTGGGGATGCTGCGCACCAAGGAGATGGAGCAGCCCTGGAAGAAGCACGACAACATCCCGCTCTGAGCCGGGAGGGGTGTGAAAATGTGGTCCGGCGCCTCAGGCGTCGGGCTTCATCGGAATGCCGTAGATGATGAAGGCACAGCCGTCCGACAGGGCGCTCTCCGCGGCCGCTCGGACGGTGTCGTCCGTGATGTGGTCGGTCGCGTTCGACATCACCTTGCTGCGCAGAAGGTCGACGTGGAGCCAGCCTTCGGCCGTCACCTGCTCCACGGCCATCCGCGCCGCCCGCTCCGCATCAGGCGCGGTGGCAAAGACGAGCAGGGCGTGTCGAGCGCCCGCCCGGTAGGACAAGTTCTCGCCCGCCACCGCCTGCGCCGTGAACACGAACAGCTCTGCTTCCGATGCGAGCACAGCGCCGCTCAGTTGAAATGGCCGGCGCGGTTCGTCGCGAGAGCCGGCTTTCCGCCGGCGAGCCGCCGCTTGAGTCGCACCAGCGCCTCGCGCTGCAATTCGCTGGGCGCGGAATGGGCCGAGGCGACCTTGGTCAGCATGTCCACAAGCTGCATCCGCTCGGCTTCCGTCAGCTTCTCGCGAAACAGCGGCAGCAGCGGATCGGCGACGAGCGAGAAGGGGCGCCGCTCCTGCGTGTAGCGCCAAGCCCGCTCGAAGGTCGCGGAGATCGACTGGATCTCCAGCGGATTCTCCATCAGTTCGAGGATGCGGGTCTTCTCAGAGGCAGTTACCGGGGAGCCGGTGCGCACGATCTGGATCATGAGGATCACGGCGGCGAGGCGTACATCGTTCACTCGCTGAAGCGGGGTGCCGACGATGCTCTCGAACACAGATCTCGCCCGCCGCTGCAGCCCCTTGGTGTCCTGATCGACCTCTTTGAGCTGCTTGACCGTGTAATGGGCCCGCAGGAGCCAGAACAACACGCCGCTGATGACGGCAGCGATGAGGATGAGGGCCGGCAAATGTGTCTCCGCTCGGTCGCAAGGGGTGCGAATCGGGGCGAAGATCACCACGCAGCCGGCGAGGGGTCAAACCCATGCAACCGACAAAGCGGACAAGATCGAGTTTGAAAAAAGTGGAGGGCGTGGTGGGCGCGACAGGGATCGAACCTGTGACCCTTCGCGTGTGAAGCGAATGCTCTCCCGCTGAGCTACGCACCCGAGCCCCACTGTGCCGCCTGCGGAAGCGCGGCACGGGCGTCGCCGTGGCGACGGAGGGCCGTATACGCTGAGGCCGTGCGCTCGGCAAGCGGCTTCCGCACGGTCGCGACAGAATCGTGACGGGGACACCGACGGCGGAATATGAAGCCGTCGCCTTGCCGCGTCGGATCGGGTCGTTTAGGAGAGCGTACCGTACGGTACGGTACTGTTCATCATCGGATCATGCAGGCGAACTCCCTCAAGACCGACCAGCCTTCGACCGATCTGCCCTCCCCGCGTCAGCAGGCCGTGCTGGACGCAGCGCTGGCGCTGATGGTCGATGGCGGTGATCCGCTCACCATGGATGCGGTGGCGCGCCGGGCGAGTTGCTCGAAGGAGACGCTCTACAAGTGGTTCGGCGACCGCGACGGGCTCCTGACCGCGACGGTGCGCTGGCAGGCCTCGCAGGTTCATGCCGGCCGCTACGAGGTCAGCGGCCTCGACGCGACGACCCTGCGCGACAACCTCCTCGACTTCGCCGAGAGCTGGCTCGCGGTGATCGGCAGCCCGACCTCGGTGGCGCTCAACCGCATCGCCATCGCCGAGGCCGGTTCGCGCAGGAGCAATCTCGGCGGCATCGTGCTGGCGAATGGCCGTTTCGCCATCGGCGAGCGGGTGAAGCCGGTGCTGGAGGCCGGCCGTGCGGCGGGCCTCCTCGCTTTCGAGGACAGCGAGGCGGCCTTCCGGACCTTCTTCGGTCTGGTCGGCCGCGATATCCAGATCAGACTTCTTCTCGGCGACGCGCTCGATCTCGACGCCGCCGGGATCCGGAGCGACGCGGCCCGTGCCGTCGAGCAGTTCCTGGCCCTCTACGGCCAGGCGAAACCCTGAACCGAAACCATCCAACCGAAGAGGACACCACCATGCGCGTCTATTACGATCGCGACGCCGACCTGAACCTGATCAAGGGCAAGAAGGTCGTCATCGTCGGCTACGGCTCCCAGGGCCACGCCCACGCACTCAACCTGCGCGATTCGGGCGTGAAGGACATCGTCATCGCGCTGCGCGAGGGCTCGGCCACCGCCAAGAAGGCCGAGCACGAGGGCTTCAAGGTGATGAACGTCGCCGACGCCGCGAAGTGGGGCGACGTGGTGATGATGCTCACCCCCGACGAGCTTCAGGGCGACATCTACAAGGAGTCGCTCGAGGGCAACATGAAGCAGGGCGCCGCCCTCCTGTTCGCCCACGGTCTCAACGTGCACTTCAACCTGATCGAGCCGCGCAAGGACCTCGACGTGCTGATGGTCGCCCCGAAGGGCCCCGGCCACACCGTGCGCGGCGAGTACCTAAAGGGCGGCGGCGTGCCGACCCTGATCGCCATCGCCCAGGACGCCTCGGGCAACGCCCACGACCTCGGCCTCTCCTACGCCTCGGCCAATGGCGGCGGCCGCGCCGGCATCATCGAGACCACCTTCAAGGAAGAGTGCGAGACCGACCTGTTCGGTGAGCAGGCCGTGCTCTGCGGCGGCCTCGTCGAGCTGATCAAGGCCGGCTTCGAGACGCTCGTCGAGGCGGGCTACGCCCCCGAGATGGCCTATTTCGAGTGCCTGCACGAGGTGAAGCTGATCGTCGACCTCATCTACGAGGGCGGCATCGCCAACATGAACTACTCGATCTCGAACACCGCCGAGTACGGCGAGTACGTCACCGGCCCGCGGATCGTCACGCCGGAGACCAAGGCCGAGATGAAGCGCGTCCTCAACGACATCCAGTCGGGCATCTTCACCCGCAACTGGATGCTGGAGAACAAGGTCGGCCAGACCTCGTTCAAGGCCACCCGCGCCAAGCTCGCCGCCCACCCGATCGAGGAAGTCGGCGCCAAGCTCCGCGGCATGATGCCGTGGATCTCGGAGAAGGCTCTGGTCGACAAGACCAAGAACTGATTGCGAATTGGGAGGCCGTGCTTCGCTCGGCCTCTTCCGTTGAGCAAGAGGGCCGGTTCGCGCGAGCGTGACCGGCCTTTTTCATGGCCCCGTTTGCGCCCTCGCGACTTTGCCTTAAACGCTGTCCGAGGAGGCCCGAGGCAACGGGCCCCGCAGGAGACGCTGATGGCATCGCTCTATTCGGAGGCGCATCGCGCGCTCCAAGAGGAATTCGGCACGACCAAGCTCGCCGTGCGCCTCGACGAGGACTGGGTGCACGAGACGGTCCAGCCGGAGGAAGCGGCCTTCATCGGCTCGCGCGACATGTTCTTCCTGTCCACCGTCGATCCCGACGGCATGCCGACCGTCTCCTACAAGGGCGGCCCGACCGGCTTCGTGAAGGTGGTCGACGGCTCGACCCTGGTCTTCCCCGGCTTCGACGGCAACGGGATGTTCTACTCGGTCGGCAACATCGCCGGACAGGCCAAGGTCGGCCTCCTGTTCATCGACTTCGAGACGCCGCACCGCATCCGCGTGCAGGGCCACGCCTCGCTGCTGCGCGATGATCCGCTGATGTCCGAGTACACGGAAGCGAAGTACCTCGTGAAGGTCGATGTGACCAAGATCTGGGTCAACTGCCCGCGCTACATCCACAAGTACAAGAAGCTCGAGCAGAACAAGTACGTGCCCCGCCCCGACCGCGAGACGCCGCTTGCGGCCTGGAAGCGGCTCGACCTCGCCGGCGACGTGATCAGCGACGAGGACAAGGCGCGGGTCGCGAGGGAAGGCCGCCTCGAAGTCTCCGAATACGAGGCGCTCGTCGCCCGCGGCGAGGCCTGAGGTCGAACGGCAGGCCGCTCGCCGCACCTCTCGCGATCGTTCGATCCGGCCGGCTTTACGAGGCGTGCCGGGTCGTGCTCGCGGCCTCGAACAACGCGCAGGCCGCCTCACGGCATCACGCTCCTCGGACGGACTCCGCAGAACCACCCGCAGATCAAGCGGGCGATCGCATCCGTCGCCAGGTCGGCAGGTCTGTTCCGCGACAGCCCGGCCAACGACTTCTGCCGCGAACGGATAGAGGTGAGGACGCGCGGTGGCGACGCCTTCTCGAAGCTGTTCTACCGCTGGGTGTGTCCTCAAACGAAAGAAGCCCGCGCATCCACCGGGATGCGCGGGCTTCTTCGTGTCACGTAGGCCGGCTTACATCGCCTTGAGCGGACCGGCCTCGATCACGTCCTCGACCGTGCGCAGACCGGCGCGGGTCGAGTTGACGAGCACCGCCATGTTGCCCGGCGGGTGCTGGTTCTTCCACATCTTGGTGTGCGCGGCCGGGATCTTGTCCCAGGGGAACACCTCGCTCATGCAGGGATCGACCCGCCGGTCCATGACGAACTGGTTGGCGGCCGAGGCCTGCTTGAGGTGGGCGAAGTGCGAGCCCTGGATCCGCTTCTGGCGCATCCAGACGTAGCGGGCGTCGAAGGTGATGTTGAAGCCGGTCGTGCCGGCGCAGAACACCACCATGCCGCCGCGCTTCACCACCAGCGACGAGACCGGGAAGGTCGCTTCACCCGGATGCTCGAACACGATGTCGACGTCGTTGCCCTTGCCGGTGATGTCCCAGATCGCCTTGCCGAACCGCCGGGCTTCCTTGAGCCAGGTGTTGTACTCCGGGCTGTTCACCTTCGGCAGCTGGCCCCAGCACTCGAAGTCCTTGCGGTTGATCACGCCCTTGGCGCCGAGGCTCATGACGTAGTCGCGCTTCGACTCGTCGGAGATCACCGCGATGGCGTTGGCGCCCGAGGCCGCGCAGAGCTGCACGCCGAACACGCCGAGGCCGCCCGAGGCGCCCCAGATCAGCACGTTCTGGCCCGGACGCACGGTGTGCGGCGCGTGGCCGAACAGCATGCGGTAGGCGGTGGCGAGCGTCAGCGTGTAGCAGGCGGCCTCTTCCCAGGTGAGGTGCTTCGGACGCTGCATCAGCTGGCGCGACTGCACCCGGCAGAACTGGGCGAAGGAGCCGTCGCCGGTCTCGTAGCCCCAGATGCGCTGGGTCGGCGAGAACATCGGATCGCCGCCGTTGCACTCCTCGTCGTCGCCGTCGTCCTGATTGCAGTGGACAATGACCTCATCGCCGACCTTCCAGCGCTTCACCTTGGCGCCGACCTTCCAGACGATGCCCGAGGCGTCCGATCCGGCGATGTGGTACTCGCCCTTATGCACGTCGAAGGGCGAGATCGGCTCGCCGAGGCCGGCCCAGACGCCGTTGTAGTTCACGCCCGCCGCCATGACGTAGACGAGCACCTCGTCGTCGCCGATGTCCCACACGGGAAGCACTTCGAGCTGGTGCGACTGCTCCGGCGGCCCATGGCGCTCGCGGCGGATCGCCCAGGCGTACATCTTGGCAGGCACGTGGCCGAGCGGGGGGATCTCACCGAGCTCGTAAAGGTCCTTGGCTTCCGCCGTCTGCCCGGTCCAGGCCGGCGCTGCGCTTGCAGCCATCGTGGCACTCCCTGTTGTCCTGGCACGCGCGTGACGAACCGCGCGACCTTGGCCGACGCTATAAGCACGATGTTTCCGGCCTTCCAAGTGGCCTAAAAGACAAGGCTTCCCCGCATCCGCACAAAAAAGAGGCACCGACGGAAGCCGGAACCTCTGTATTCAAAATAAACTTGATTTTACTACTCGGCGGCGGCCCGCGCAGAGTCGATCCCGAGCCCCTGGGCGACGCCGCGGCCGAAATCCTCGTGCACCTTGAACCAGTGGGCGATCATCCGCTCCTGGATGTGGCGCGGGCTGTCGCCCATGGAGGTGACGATGTTCTCGATGAGCCGCTTGCGGCCGCCCTCGTCGAGCACCTTGGTCCAGAACAGCTTCGGCTGTCCGTAGAGGTCCTCGTCGTCGCCGGGCCAGCCGTAGCGGCCGGCATCGCCCTTGATGCGCAGCGGCGGCTCGCTGAACGAGGGATCCTGCTTCGGCCCGCCGAACGAGTTCGGCTCGTAATCGACCTGAGCGCCGTGATTACCGTCGGTCCGCATCGCCCCGTCGCGGTGATAGGTTTGCACCGAGGCATTCTTGGCCTGGTTCACCGGGATCTGCTGATAGTTCACGCCGAGCCGGTAGCGGTGGGCGTCGGCGTAGGACAGCACCCGGTTCTGCAGCATCTTGTCCGGCGAGAAGCCGATGCCCGGCACCACGTTCGAGGGCTCGAAAGCCGATTGCTCGATCTCGGCGAAGTAGTTGTCGGGATTGCGGTTCAGCTCCATCTCGCCGATCTCGATCAGCGGGTAGTCGCTATGCGGCCAGACCTTGGTGAGGTCGAACGGGTTGATGCGGTAGGTGTCGGCCTCCAGCTCGGGCATGATCTGAACCGAGACCTTCCATTTCGGGAAGTCGCCCTGCTCGATGGCGTTGGAGAGGTCGGCGGACGAGAAATCCGGGTCCTTACCCGCGATCTCATCGGCCTCGTCGGCCGAAAAATTCTGAATGCCCTGCTTGGTGTGGAAGTGGAACTTCACCCAGTAGCGCTCGCCGCGGTCGTTCCAGAGCGAGAAGGTGTGCGAGCCGTAGCCGTTCATGAAGCGGGCCGATTTCGGCGTGCCGCGATCCGAGTACAGGAACATCACCTGATGGATCGCCTCCGGCGACAGGCTCCAGAAGTCCCAGCGGCGCCAGTGCGGCTTCAGGTGGGTACGCGGGTCGCGTTTCTGGGTGCGGATGAAGTCGGAGAACTTGATCGCGTCGCGCACGAAGAAGATCGGCGTGTTGTTGCCGACGAGATCCCAATTGCCCTCCTCGGTGTAGAACTTGAGGGCGAAGCCGCGCGGGTCGCGGGCGGTGTCGGCCGAGCCGGACTCGCCGCCCACGGTCGAGAAGCGGGCCACCATCGGCACCTCCTTGCCGACCTCGGTCAGCACCTTGGCGCGCGTGTACTGGCTGAGCGACTTGGTCAGCCGGAAGGTGCCGTAGGCGCCGTATCCCTTCGCGTGCACCACCCGCTCCGGGATCCGCTCACGGTTGAAGTGCGCCATCTTCTCGATGAGGTGATAGTCCTGCATCAGCACCGGGCCGCGCGGGCCGGCAGTGAGCGAGTTCTGATTGTCGGATATCGGGTTGCCGAAGGCCGTGGTCAGGCGTGGGCTGTGATCTGCCATCGCTGTGTCTCTCCATCTGCGGCCGGCGGTGCGATCAGAGCTCCTCGCACCAAACGCCCGCAGACGGTGCACCGGCCGCCGCCCCTCAACGCACGATTCGGGGTTTGGAGCCGTTCGAAACGGCGATTCACCTCGCCGCCTCCGCCGATGGCGTCGATCGCTCGGTCTCGAGGCCACGAAGGGGAAGCGACTGCGCCTTCGGCGCGTCGGCGGGACCGGTAACGCGCCGCGTGTCAATTTTCGTGCCTCGTTCGACAAACCGAGGAGCACCTCTCGGTGCGCGCTTCGAGTTCGAGGACGAGACAGGCGGACATGGCGGATCTGACGACAGGCCAAAGGGACGAGCTGACGTTTCTGACCGGCATCGACGGGAACGGAGCCATCGCCGCCAACACGTACTTCACCTGGAGCGTGGGAGAGGATCTTGGCCGGGCTTGGCTCTCCAAATTCAACAATGACGGGGATGGCGTGGTGCGCTCCGCATCAAGTCCGGCGGGCACGGGGGCCGGCACCGTCACCTATGCTTTCGCATCGGGCCTCTCGGAGCAGGAGAAGGCGGCGTACGCGGCGGCCCTCAATCTCTGGTCCGATGTCGCGAACATCCAATTTCGACAAACCGACAGCATCGCATCCGCCGGCATCCGTTTCGAGCCGACGAACGAGGGGGCCGGGATCACCTTCGTACCCAGCAACGGCGCCTCCGCCACGGGGAGAGGGGTCACTGCGATTCCATCACAGAATTCCCCCGATTCGCGAGGCGGACAACTCCACGTCAGCATCAATGCGCCGGATCAGAACTTCGACAGCTTCTCTCCGGATGCCGCCTACACCCTCAGCACGGTGATCCATGAAACGGGTCATGCGTTGGGCCTCGGCCATGCGGGTCGATACAACGGCGCGGACTTTTCGGCGCAATCGGGCGTCTACGACAGCCAACTCTGGTCGGTGATGTCGTATGTGAAGCCGGATGATCCCTCGGGCGCGTTCAACGCGTTGAGTCCGGTTAAGGGCACCAACTGGTCAACCAATAATTCCGGCGAGATCTATGAGCTTCACTCCCAAACGCCGATGATGCTCGACATTCTCGGCATGCAGCGCATCTACGGTGCCTCGACAAGCAACACTTTCGCAGGCGGCCAGACATACGGATTCAACACGAACATCGCGGGCACATCCCGCCAATTCTACGACTTCACAAACAACCTCGATCCCGTCCTAACGATCTACAATCGCGGGATTGGCAACACGCTCGACGTTTCGGGATTCAGGACAAACAGTACGATCAACCTGGCCCCAGGAACATTCAGCAGCGCGAGCGAGAACGGAACCCTGGTCAACAACATCGGCATCGCCCTCGACACGCGGATCGACAAGGCCATCGGCGGCAGCGGAAACGATACATTCTTCACGAACGGGAACGGCAACACGATCAACGGCGGTTCCGGATCCGATACGGTCTACCTTGCCGGCACCGCCAGTGACTTCGCGATCTCGCGAGGCCCGGACGGTGCGACCCTCGCCGTGAACAAGCTGACCGGCGCAACCGACCGCCTGACAAACATCGAGGCGATCGAGTTTTCCGGGCCTCCGGTCTGCTTCACCACAGGTACCCGGATCGCTCTGATGCGCGACGGCGGTCCCGTCGAGGTCCCGGTCGAATGCTTGCGCGTCGGCGACATCGCCCTGACTGCGGGAGGCGGACGCCGCGTCATCCGCTGGATCGGGCATCGGCAGCTCGGCTCGCCCGACAGGCCCATCGCGCCGGATCAGGCCCCGATCCGCATTCGCACGGGCGCCTTCGGCTGGAACGGCGAAGGCCACCCGCGTCCTAGGCGCGATCTTCTCCTCTCACCCGGCCACCCCGTCCTGATCGAGGCGGCCGATGGAAGCGAGGCGCTCGTGCCGATCCTCTGCCTGATCAACGGCACCACCATCCGGCGAGAGACAGTGACCGATATCGCCTACTGGCATGTCGAGCTCGATGCGCATGACATCCTGCTCGCGGAAGGTCTGGCGGCGGAGAGCTACCTTGATGGCGGAGATCGCAGCTTCTTCGCCGAGGCCTCCGACCACGCGCTCCACAACCCCGATTTAATACCGCCGGGATGGCGCGGACGCTGCCGGGCCGTCCATTTCGACGGTCCGCTCGTGGAGGCGGAACGCATCCGTTTGAATGCAGTATTCGCTTATCGACTCGAACAAGCCTGCCTCTGGAGCACAAGCGCTCTCGCGGCCCCTTCGACGTGAGGGATATCCAAATCCGCTTCACGCCTCTTCAAGTTTTTCCAACGGCAAGGCCGTCGATCGTGGACCTTTCTCCCAGATGACGCGACGCGACGGCTTCGCTACGGTGCCGGCCAACAGCCGCGCCTCAAGGCGCGCGATCGCATCGGATCAGGGAGTCGAGTGGGATGAGCGCGCAAGCGAGCGTCACCGAGGTCAAGCGCGACAAGCCGTGGATCATCCGCACCTATGCGGGCCATTCCACGGCGGCGGAATCGAACAAGCTCTATCGCGGCAACCTCGCCAAGGGTCAGACCGGCCTCTCGGTCGCCTTCGATCTGCCGACCCAGACCGGATACGACCCCGACCATGAACTCGCCCGCGGCGAAGTCGGCAAGGTCGGCGTCTCGATCGCGCATCTGGGCGACATGCGGACCCTGTTCGACCAGATTCCGCTGGCGCAGATGAACACGTCGATGACGATCAACGCCACGGCGCCGTGGCTGCTGTCGCTCTACCTCGCGGTGGCGGAGGAGCAGGGCGCGCCGATCGCTGCCCTTCAGGGCACGACGCAGAACGACATCATCAAGGAATATCTGTCGCGCGGCACCTACGTCTTCCCGCCTGCGCCCTCGCTGCGGCTGACCAAGGACGTGATCCTGTTCACGACCAAGAACGTGCCGAAGTGGAATCCGATGAACGTCTGCTCCTACCACCTGCAGGAGGCGGGAGCGACGCCGGTTCAGGAACTCTCCTACGCGCTGGCCATCGCCATGGCCGTGCTCGACACGGTGCGCGACGATCCCGATTTCGACGAGGCCAGCTTCTCGGACGTCTTCAGCCGCATCTCGTTCTTCGTGAATGCCGGGATGCGGTTCGTCACCGAGATCTGCAAGATGCGGGCGTTCGCCGAACTGTGGGACGAGATCGCCCAGCAGCGCTACGGCATCACCGATGCCAAGAAGCGGATCTTTCGCTACGGCGTCCAGGTGAATTCCCTCGGGCTCACCGAGCAGCAGCCCGAGAACAACGTCCATCGCATCCTCATCGAGATGCTGGCGGTGACGCTCTCCAAGCGCGCCCGCGCCCGCGCGGTGCAGCTCCCGGCCTGGAACGAGGCGCTCGGCCTGCCCCGGCCCTGGGACCAACAATGGTCGATGCGGATGCAGCAGATCCTGGCCTTCGAGACCGACCTGCTCGAGTATGACGACATCTTCGACGGCTCGACGGTGATCGAGTCCCGCGTCGAGGCACTGAAAGAGCAGACCCGGGCCGAGCTGAAGCGCATTGCCGAGATCGGCGGCGCGGTCTCGGCGGTCGAGGCGGGCGAGCTGAAGCGGGCGCTGGTGGAATCGAACGCCAAGCGCATCGCGGCGATCGAGAAGGGCGAGCAGATCGTCGTCGGCGTCAATAAGTGGCAGCAGGGCGAGCCGTCGCCCTTGACCGCCGGCGAGGGCGCGATCTTCACCGTCTCCGAAACCGTGGAGATGGAGGCCGAGGCGCGCATCCGCGAGTGGCGCTCGAAGCGCGACGATCGCGCGGTGGGACAGGCGCTGGATGATCTGGAGCAGGCGGCGCGCTCCGGCGCCAACATCATGCCGCCCTCCATCGCCGCCGCGAAGGCGGGCGTGACGACCGGCGAATGGGGCCAGCGCCTGCGCGAGGTCTTCGGCGAGTACCGCGCCCCGACCGGCGTGACGCTGGAGACCGTGACCTCGGGCGCTGCGGAGGAGGCGCGTCTGCTGATCGCCGATCTCGGCGAGCGCCTGGGCGAGACGCCCAAGCTCGTGGTCGGCAAGCCCGGTCTCGACGGCCATTCCAACGGCGCCGAGCAGATCGCCCTGCGCGCCCGCGACGTCGGGTTCGACGTGACCTACGACGGCATCCGTCAGACGCCGACGGAGATCGTCGCCAAGGCGAAGGAGCGCGGCGCCCACGTCATCGGCCTGTCGGTTCTCTCGGGCAGCCACGTGCCGCTGGTGCGGGAGGTGAAGGCCAAGCTGCGCGAGGCGGGGCTCGACCACGTGCCGGTCGTCGTCGGCGGCATCATCTCGACCGAGGACGAGTTGGTGCTCAAGAACATGGGCGTCACGGCCGTCTACACGCCGAAGGACTACGAGCTCGACAAGATCATGGTCGGGCTCGCCAAGGTCGTGGAGCGGGCGCTCGACAAGCGCGCCGCCGACCGGGCGGATGCGGAGGCCGGCGTCCCGGGCGCGCCGAAGCGCGGCAACGAGGGTGCGACTCAGGTCTTCTGAGAACAATCGCAGCGGATTCGGTCGAGACGTCCGACGAGCGGCCCTTCTCCATCCTTTGCTGACGAGAAGGGCCGGGACGGTTTCCCATCATCGGCGGGGCCGATGACGGTACCTGGGATGCTCGCCCGCGCCCCTGTCGAAAGCGGGCGTCCGGAAAGCGCGCCCGCGGTCTTCGAGCTTCAGCGAACGCCGCCGCTGGCGTTGATGACCTCGCCGGTCAACCAGCGAGCATCATCCGAGGCGAGGAACGCGACGACGCGGGCGATGTCATCCGGATGTCCGGCGCGGCCGAGCGGCGTCTGCGCCACCAGGCCGGCCTCCATCTCCGAGCCGGCGATACCGGCCGTGTGCGTGCCCTCGGTGACGACATAGCCGGGGCTGACCGTATTGACCCGGATTTTGCGCGGAGCGAGTTCGTTGGCCAGGACGCCCGAGATCCCGTTTAGAGCGGCCTTGGTCCCCGTATAGACCGCGCTCGTCGGCATCAGCACGTCGGTGACGGCGGACGAGATGTTGATGATGCTTCCACCCTCGCCCAGGTATCGCACGGCGGCCTGCGTCGCGAGCAGTGCCCCCAGGACGTTGACGTCGAAGAGGCGATGGTAGTGTTCTTCGCTCAGCTCCTCGATCGCCGCGAACTCGTAGACGCCGGAATTATTGACCAGCACGTCGAGTCGCCCGAACTGCTGGATCGCGGCTTCGATCAAGCCGTGCGCCTCGACGGCCTTCGAGACGTCGGCCTGAACCGCGATGGCTCGGCCGCCGCCCGTCGTGATAGCTTCGACGACGGCTTCGGCGCCGGCCTTGCTCGAAGCGTAGTTGACCACGACGGAAGCACCGTCCGACGCCAGCGCCTTAGCGATCGCGGCGCCGATCCCCTTCGATCCGCCGGTGACCACCGCGACCTTGCCCTCAAGCTTCGACATCTGTGCTAACCCTTCGAAATGGGCCGGCTCCGGTGCGGTGCCTCTGTCCCATAGTTCGGGATTTCGGAACTTTGGAAGTGGGGTTCAAGCCCCCATATGGATGAATCATGAGGCCGCTGTTTCACCCTGCGATTGAGGACGTCGAACCGGAGGCGATCCTCCACGCCTTGTCCGATCCGCGCCGGGCCGCGATCTTCGCTCGGATCACGAAGGCGGGCTGCGTGGAGGCTTGCTCGGCCGTCTCATCGGTGGGCGACCAAGTCATCCCGAAATCGTCGCTCTCCAGCCATTTCAAGGTTCTGCGTGAGGCTGGGCTGATCCGCTGCGAGCGGCACGGCACCGAGATGCGCAACCACTCGCGTTGCGCCGAGGTCGAGACGCGATTTCCCGGCCTGCTGTCCGCGATCATGAACGCTTACGCGTCGCGCGTCTCCTGATGGTGAATGGATCGAAGAGACGTCGGTCCCCGATATTGAGCGCGCAGCGGACAGACGCCACGCGCCGGTCGGGCGTTGGTTGAGGTCATTGAAAGTCTGCGACCGGCGGCCGGAGAACGGTGTTCGGCCGGCGCCGCTGCGACACGACGATCCGGGATCGGACAGCCAGCCGACCAGCCGTCCATCCTGCTTGACCCGCCGCCTCCGGCGGTGCCAGAAACCGCCGCTTCAAGCGGGATGCGAGATCGCCTCGGCCCGGACCTTCTTTCCAGGGACCCGCGCCGATGGCCGCGTTCACCGAACTCGTCTTCTCCGGCGTCCAGCCGACCGGCAATCTGCACCTCGGCAACTATCTCGGCGCGATCAAACGCTTCGTCGAGATGCAGGAACGGGACGCGCAGTGTCTCTATTGCGTGGTCGATCTCCACGCGATCACCCTCTGGCAGGATCCGCAGGCGCTCAAGGGTCAGATCCGCGAGGTGACCGCCGCCTTCCTCGCCGCCGGCATCGATCCGAAGCGCTCCATCGTCTTCAATCAGTCCCAGGTTCCGCAGCACGCGGAGCTGGCCTGGATCTTCAATTGCGTCGCCCGTCTCGGCTGGCTCAACCGCATGACGCAATTCAAGGACAAGGCCGGCAAGGATCGGGAGAACGCCTCGATCGGTCTCTACGACTATCCCGTGCTGATGGCCGCCGACATCCTGGCCTACCGGGCGACGCATGTGCCCGTGGGCGAGGATCAGAAGCAGCACCTCGAACTCACCCGCGACATCGCCCAGAAGTTCAACAACGACTTTTCGCAGTCGATACTGGCCCACGGCCACGGCGAGCAATTCTTTCCCCTTACCGAACCGTTGATCGGCGGGCCGGCGGCGCGCGTGATGTCGTTGCGCGACGGCACCAAGAAGATGTCGAAGTCGGACCCGTCCGAGTACTCGCGCATCAACCTCACGGACGATGCGGATGCCATCGCGCAGAAGGTGCGCAAGGCCAAGACCGATCCCGAGCCCCTTCCTTCGGAAGCCGCCGGCTTGGCCGGACGGCCGGAGGCCGACAACCTCGTCGGCATCTTCGCGGCGCTGCGCGGCATCACGCGCGACGAGGTGCTGAAGGATTTCGGCGGGGCGCAGTTCTCCAGCTTCAAGCCGGCCCTGGTCGATCTGGCCGTCGAGATGCTGGCGCCGATCGGCACCGAGATGAAGCGGCTCGTCGCCGATCCGGCCTATATCGACGGCGTGCTCGCCGACGGCGCGGGTCGGGCGGAGGCGATCGCCGCACCGACCCTCGACGCGGTCAAAGACATCGTCGGCTTCGTCCGAAAGGGGCCGGCGCTTAGGGCGGTATGAGGCCCCGGGCCGTCAGCGGCGCGGCTCGTCCTTGCGCAGGTGACGGCCATAGGCCTGTTCCTTCTCCTCGCGCTCCTTGATCAGATCGGCGTAGGCCTGACGCATCTCGGGCGAGACGGACACGCTCTTGCCCTTTGCCGGCTTGCGCTTGGGCGCCTTCTTGAAGGTGTCTGACGTCTCGGCCATCGTCCGCGTGCTCCCGTCATCTAATTTTATCATAAGGCAAGCCCGATGCCTGCCGGAAGAGAGCGTCTACCGGCAGGTCGATTCGGCTGCTAGATACCGGCGAACCGAGGCCGGGACGCCTATATCCGGCATCCGACGACGATTTCGAGAAGACCAATGGAAAAGTTCACGACCCTGGAGGGCGTCGCCGCGCCCATGCGGATCATCAACATCGACACCGACCGTATCATTCCGAAGCAGTATCTCAAGACGATCAAGCGCACCGGGCTCGGCCAAGGCCTGTTCTCGGAGATGCGGTACAATGACGACGGCTCTGAAAACCCGGATTTCGTCCTCAATCAGCCGGCCTACCGCAACGCGAAGATTCTCGTGGTCGGCGACAATTTCGGCTGCGGCTCGTCGCGCGAGCATGCGCCCTGGGCGCTCGCGGATTTCGGCATCCGCTGCGTGATCTCCACGAGCTTTGCCGACATCTTCTTCAACAACTGCGCCAAGAACGGCATCCTGGCGATCGTGGTCTCGCCGGACGAACTGGAGAAGCTGTTCGAGGATGCCGAGCGCGGCGCCAACGCCACGTTGACGATCGATCTCGCGGCGCAGACCATCAAGGGCCCGGACGGTGGCACCCTGCATTTCGAGATCGACGAGGGCCGCAAGCACAATCTGCTCAACGGCCTCGACGAAATCGGCCTGACCCTTGATCAGAAGGCCCCGGCGATCGACGCCTACGAGGCGAAGCTCGCTCAGCGCGAATGGGCCTGAGGAGCCGCTGACGGCCGCGCCCTGCCCCGCAGGGCGAGCACCCGCGCCGCCTCGGTGAAGGCTTGGGCCCAACGATCGGGCGCGGGCCGGCGGCGCCCTCCCCCGGGCTTCGGCCGCCGCGTGCGCGGCGGCATCGGGATATGCAGGAATACCGCCGGGCAGCCCTGCTCCAGGACACGGTAATAGGAGGCGTTGCACAGGTAGCGCCCGGCATCGCGCGAGGCCGCAGCGTCGAGCCCGGCCCGCTTCAGCGCGATCCGGACCGCGAGTGCGGCCGGGCTGGGCCTCTGCGCAGGGCCGTCCGGCTCGAAGGCCAGAGTTCGGCTCACCCTTCCCTCCGTATCGGGGAACAGGCGGCTGACCCGGTTCACCGCGCGGATCTCGACGCAGACGCGGGGGCGGCGCGCGGCGACGCCGATCATCAGAACCGCGCTCGGCCTCTTCGCCAGGACCGGAGCGAGCTGCGTATCGAGGGCACCGTAACGGGTGTTGAGCACGAGGCAGTCCGGCGCCTCCCCGAGGATGCGGCGCAGATGCGGCGACGCCGCCAGCCGCCGCGCGAGGCGCCCACTCGGATTGTCGGGCACGGTCGGAAACGGACCGAATCCCGTGATGAGCAGGCGGCTCACAGACCGATCAGCGCGGCGATCGCATCCGCACCGGCGGCGGGCGAATGCTCGCCGCCGGCGACCGCTCGCTCGGCGTCGGCGGTCGCTTGGCGCACCTCGGCGCTCCCGACGAGGCGCTGGTGCAGACGCTCGTGGACCAGCGCCCACATCCATTTCACGTCCTGCTCGCGCCGCTTCCTGGCGATCTCGCCGGTCGCCGTCAGCTTGGCGCGATGGTCCTCGATGCGGGACCAGAGAGAATCGAGCCCCTTTCCGTGAAGGCCGGAGATCGTGACGACCGGCGGCGTCCAAGTGGCGGAGGGCGGCGTCAGGATGTGGAGCGCGGCACGGTACTCGGAGGCGGCCGCGTTGGCGCGGCGCTCGCCCTCGCCGTCATCGGCCTTGTTGACCGCGATCATGTCGGCGAGTTCGAGGATGCCCTTCTTGATGCCCTGCAGCTCGTCGCCCGCGCCCGGCAGCATCAGCACGAGGAAGAAGTCGGTCAGGTCCGCCACCGCCGTCTCGGACTGGCCGACACCGACCGTCTCGACGAGGATCACGTCGAAGCCGGCCGCCTCGCACAACAGCATCGTCTCGCGGGTCTTGGCCGCGACACCGCCCAGCGTGCCTGAGGAGGGCGAGGGCCGAATGAAGGCGTTGCGGTCGATGGCGAGCCGCGCCATCCGCGTCTTGTCGCCGAGGATCGAGCCGCCAGTGCGGGTCGAGGACGGGTCCACCGCCAGCACCGCCACCTTGTGCCCGGCCTGCGTCAGCAGCGAGCCCAGCGCATCGATCGTGGTCGATTTGCCGACACCGGGCACTCCGGTGATGCCGACCCTGATCGCCCGCCCGGTCTGCGGCAGCACGGCATCGATCAGGTCACGCACCGCCGCCCGGTGATCGGCCCGGCGCGACTCGGCGAGGGTAATGGCACGCGCGAGCGCCGCCCGGTCGCCGGCCAGAAGCCGCTCGCGGATGTGATCCATGTCGGGAAGGGTCGCGCTCATCGCTCCTTCATGCCGGGGCCGCGGGCGGGCGTCGAGTGCTCAAAATCCCAATCGTGCCCCGCCACGGCCAAGATCATGCGCGAGGAAGGAGCGCCCGGCACCGGCCTGCCACCGGAACGGGATTTTTCGGGGATCCGAAACCGCTCATGCAGCCCTCCGACGCCACCCGCCGCTCCCTCCTGCGCCTGATCGGCCTGGCCGGCGTGGCCGGCCTCTCCCCCGCCCTGTCGGCCTGCGTCATGGACGGACTCGCCACCGGCACCGTCGGCGAGACGCAGTCGGCGCTCGACGTGAGCCCGGTGCTCCTCGTCGCCACGACCCGCCGTCCAGCCTCCGGAAATCCGCCCAAGGCGCCGTTTTTCGGCTCCGAGCGCGGGAGGGGCCTGAGCTTCGCCGAGGCGCGCATGTCGGCGCCGGACCGCTCGTTGATCGGCAAGGTCTCGGCGGTGGTGGGCGGCGACTGGGGCGTCCGCTCCGTCGGCGAGGTCACGACCGGTCCCGGCGCCGCGGCTGCCTTCGCGCAGTCGGCCTTCGGCCGCGACGTGCTGATCTACGTCCACGGATACCGCGAGAGCTTCGAATCGGCGGCGATCAGCGCCGCCCGCCTCTCGGACGGGATCCGCTTCAACGGCGCCTCGGCGCTGTTCACCTGGCCCTCGGCCGCGGCGACCTTCGATTACGGCTACGACCGCGAGAGCGCCCTGTGGTCCCGCGACGCCTTCGAGGATCTTCTGAAGACCGTGGCGACCACGCCGAGCGGCGGGCGCATCCACATCGTCGCCCACTCGATGGGCACGCTCCTCACGCTGGAGACGCTGCGCATGCTGCGGGTCGAGGCGGGCGAGGCGGCCGTCGCGCGGATCGGCGCGGTGGTGCTCGCCGCGCCCGACATCGATATCGACCTGTTCGCCAACGGCGTCGAGCGCCTGGGGCCGGACGCCAAGCGCATCACCGTCATCTCGGCCACAAACGACCGAGCGCTCGAACTGTCGGGCGCGATCGCCGGCGGCGTCGTCCGCGCGGGCGCCGCCGACCGGGAGCGCCTGGAAGCGCTCGGCGTGCGCGTGGCCGACGCGTCGGATTACGGCGGTGGCCTCTTCAACCACGACCTGTTCCTCTCGAACCGCGAGGTGCAGGCCGTTGTGAAGCGCGCCATCGCCCGGGGAAGCAGCGGCGCGTGATGGCGCGCAGACACCCATCGACGAATCCGGTTCCGGCGTCCTACAAGCGCCGCCGAACCCGGCCAGTCCGGTCCGGGTTTTCCGCGCAGGCCGCCCGCCGGCCCGCGGCACTCTTTCCCTCTTCCGAGGACGTTCCCGATGTTCACGCTCGAGATCGACGGCACGGCGATCGCGGTCATCAACGGCGACGAGGCGACCGCCCGCGACCTGTTCACCTGCGACGGCTTCAAGGAGGACATCCGGACGATGACGACCGCCGGCCGTCCGATCTGGAACGGCACCGCGGCGCTCACCGTGCGCCCGTCCACGGAGGACGAGGTCGAGGAGTTCGAGGATGCACTCGCGGCCGATGACGGCGAGGGCGATTTCGAGCCCGACGAGCATCACGCCGCCGAGGGCGACGGCTCGGACGACGAGGAAGAAGCCGACATCGTCTTCCTCATCGATATCGACGACGAGGACGAGGATCAGCCGCACGACGCGTGAGCGCCTGACCCGTCGGCCACGAGGCCGACGGGCTGACGCCTCATCTCCGATCCGGCTGAGCGCTTCGGGCCGGCCGCGCGGTGTCCGCTCTGATCGAGCGGACACCGTTTCATCCCTCCCGCACCACCTGCATCGACGTGCCGCTCGATTCCGCCGCGCGGATCGGCTCGCAGCGTCCGCCGAGATGGCGGGCCAGGAAGTCCTCAGCACGGGCGAAGAAGGCGAGGCGGTTGGCCGGGCGCACGAGGCCGTGGCCTTCGTCCGGGAACAGCAGGTAGGTCACCGGGATGCCGCCCCGCTCCATCGCCGCGACCATCTGGTCGGATTCGTCCTTCTTCACCCGCGGATCGTTGGCCCCCTGAACGATCAGCAGCGGCGCCTTGATCCGATCGGCGAAGTAGACCGGCGAGCGCTCGCGGATCAGGGCCATTCCTTCTTCGGTGTCGGGATCGCCGATCGCGCGGTGAAGCTGCGCCCGCATCGCCTCCCAATAGGGCGGGATCGTTCGAACCAGCGTTTCGAGATTGGACGGGCCGACGAGGTCGATGCCGCAGGCATAGGCGTCCGGATTGCGCGTCAGGGCCATCAGCGTGGCGTAGCCGCCGTAGCTCCCGCCCATGATCGCGACGCGGGCCGGGTCGGCCACGCCCTCGGCCACCGCCCAGGCGACGGCATCGCTGAGGTCGTCGTCCATCCGCCTTCCCCATTCGCGGTCGCCCGCGTTGACGAAGGACTTCCCGAAACCGATGGAAGAGCGGAAGTTGACGCTGAGCGCGGAATAGCCGCGGTTGGCCAGCCATTGGTGGATCGCGTCGAAGCCGAAGCTGTCGCGTCCCCACGGCCCGCCATGGACGAGCAGCACCAGCGGCCCCGGCGCCCGCGCATCGATCGGGCGGGTAAGGTAGGAGACGAGTTCGAGCCCGTCGCGGGAGCGTATGATCGCCGGGCTCATCGGCGCCAGAGGCGCGCCCTCCAGTTCCGGCCGGGCACTGCCCAGGGAGCGCAGGCTCTTCGCGCGGCGGTCGTAGATCGCGGCCTCGCCGACGCGGGTGTCGGAGCGAGCGACGACGATCCAGAGGGAATCGTCCTCGGTTCGGCTCGCCGGATACCAGTCTCCGAGCCCCTGGGTTTCGAGAAAGGCGAAGTCGTCGGCGAAGCGCGGGTCGAGCACGTGCCAGGACTTGCGGGCGTGGGTGACCGAGTAGGCCACGGGCTCGTGCGTCTCGGCATCCTGCAGCACGGCGCCGATATCCGCCTCGTCGTGCGCGGCGAGCACGCGGATCTCCCCGGTGGCGAGATCGATACGGGTCAACGCGGCGGTGTCGCGGCCGCGGCTGTCGCGGCAGAACAGGGCGGTGCCGGCGGCGTCGAGGTTTTCCGCGCCCGAGACACGCGCATCCTCCGGTGGGAAGGTCAGCCAGGGCTTCCAGTTCGTGCCGTCCGGCGCGAGCAGCTCGCTCGAACCGTCCGGACGATTGCGGAAGGCGAAGCGCACGGCGTAGCGCTCATCGATGAGGAAACCGAGGAAGCCTGGATTTTCGGCAACCAAGCGGCGCTCGCCGGTGGCGAGATCGATGCTGTGGATGTCGTGGAAGCGCGGGTCGCGGTCGTTGATCGCCACCAGCACGCGATCGCGCACGATGCGGCTGAGGCCGACGATCGCCGCCGCGATGCCGGGGATCGGCGTCAGGTCGCGCCGTTCGCCCGTGTCGAGATCGACGACGTAGAGGTGGTGGTTCTCGTCGCCGTCCGCATCCTGGACGTAGAGCAGGTGGCGGCCGTCATAGGCGAAGGCATAGGCGTCGATGCCGCGCCGCCGGTCGGTGGTGACGGGTGCGGCGGCGTCGAGATCGTCGATCGGCGCCGACCAGATGTTGAGCACGCCCTCGAAGGGCGCCACCCAGCCCAGGCGGCGCCCGTCCGGGCTGATCTGATGGCCGTAGCGCGTCGGATTGCCGAACAGGTGCTCGCGCGGGATCAGATCGACCATGGCGTCTCCTCGAAGTCCGGCGCCCGCCCGAGATGGCGGGACGCTCGTCTCTCGAGGAAACTATCGCGGGATCAGCCGAGCACCACCACCTTGGCGCCGACCTCGACGCGGTTGAACAGGTCGATGGCGTCCTGATTGATCATGCGGATGCAGCCCGACGATACGCTCTTGCCGATGGAGTGCGGCTCCAGCGTGCCGTGGATGCGGAACAGCGTGTCCTTGTTGTTCTGCCAGAGATACATCGCTCGCGCGCCGAGCGGGTTGCGGCTGCCGCCGGGCACGCCGAGGCCGCTCTGCAGCTTGTCGACCTCGCGGGCCAGATCCGGCCGGCGGGCGATCATCTCCTTGGGCGGATACCAGTCCGGCCAAGCCTGCTTCGAGTTGATGGTCGCGGTGCCCGACCACGAGAAGCCCTGCTTGCCCACACCGACGCCGTAGCGCCGCGCCCGGCCGTTCGGCAGGATGAGGTAGAGGAAGTGCGCCTTGGGATCGACCACGATCGTGCCCGGCGGCTCGGTCGTGCGGAAATCGACCTCCTGGCGCAGGTAGATCGGGTTGAACTTCTTGTAGGCGATCGCCTGGACCGGGAAGGGCTCGTTGGCGATCGCCGCGTAGGCCCGCGTGTAGTCGATCGGGCCGTTGTCGGGCTCCTGCGGCGGCACGGGGTAGCCGGCCTGCTGCTGGCGCGGAGTCTGGTTCGGCGCCTCGGCGGCGGGCGGCGGCTCGCCGTAGCGCTCGGCCCGTCGGCGGGCATAGGTCTCGGCATCGATATCCGTCTGCGCGTCGGGCACCGGGCGCCCGTTGCTGACGCGGCCGTTATAGGGAACGTACTGCCCTCCGCGGCGGCGGAAGAGATTGCCGTTGCTGTCCTGGTAGAGGCGCTCGTCGTCGAACCCGTCGAAGGTCTGGGCGAGGACGTGCGCCGGCAGGATCGCGAGCCCGAGGCTCGTCGCGGCTCCGAAAAGAAGCTTACGGCGGTTCTGAAGTGACATGGATCGCTCGATCGAATGGGCCGGGCCGAGAAACGTCTCCGGAATACGGAAGAACGGTCACGATCATCCGGGCCGGCTGAACTGCCCCGCTTGTTCCCTAGCAAGGAAGAGCACGGGCGTCAGGGCCGGACGCGACCGTCACAGCTCCTGCACCGGCAAGTGTGCGAACATTGTGTCCGAAAGGTTACACGCGGGTCCGCTATGCGCTTCGCGGGCGGCTTTAACGATTTCGCAAAAAATGTGCGGATTGCAGGGCAAATTGTGGCGAACGGCGATTGCATTGGCGGGGCGCCACCCTAGATCAAGCGTGACCGTACGGCCCCGACCACGGACTCCTTCCCTTGCGCGCCTCGCTCCTCCGCTTCTCGCTCGGATTGCTCTGCCTCGGCCTGATGCTTCCCGGTGAGGCCATGGCTGCCCGCAAAGCGGCCCCGCAGCGCCCGGCCAAAACGATCGTGAAGACAAAAGTCGCGCAGACGGAAACGAAGGCGCCGCCCGCCGCGCCGCAAACGGCCTGGACCGCGGCCGAATCGGCCAATTGCGGTCGCGTGCGGCGCAAGCTCTGGCAGGCCGACGAGGGCTGGATCGTCAAGACGGTCACCGTCTGCCACTGAGGGCGCGGTCCGCGAGCCACAGGAGATCCCGGCCCGCTGCCGGGATACACTCGAAGCCGGCGGCACAACCCGCTACAAGCCGCCTGACGGCGGCGGCGGTCGCTGCCCGGTCTCGGTAAGTGGCGTCCTCAGTGATCCGCGTTCTCCATACGGGCGATTGGCATATCGGCCAGACCCTGCGCGGCTTCTCCCGCGAGCGCGAGCACGACGCCGTGTTCGGCGGCCTCGAGAGCATCGTGGTGGAGCGCGAGGTCGATGCCCTCGTCGTGGCGGGCGACGTGTTCGACAGCCAGAACCCGTCGGGGGAATCACAGGCACGCTTCTACGCGCTGATGGCGCGCCTCCACGCGGCGCGGCCGGAGATGACCATCGTCATCACCGCGGGCAACCACGATGCCGCCGGACGCCTGGAAGCGCCGCGCCCGCTGCTCGAAGCCATCGGCGTCCACGTCGTCGGCAATGTCCGCCGCCGCGACGGCGCCATCGACCTCGAACGCCACCTCGTGCCGATCCGGTCGGCCGGCGGCGAGGTGGCGGCACAGGTGCTCGCCGTCTCCTACCCCACCGCCGCCTGCCTGCCGCCGCTCTCTTCCTTCGGCAGCGAGCGGCGCATCGGCGAGCCCTCGCCGATCGTGCGGGCGGTGCGCGACCTTTACGGGCAACTCTTCGAGGCGGCCCGGCCCCGGCTCGCCGGCCTGCCGCTCCTCGTCACCGGTCATCTCCACGTCGCCGGCGGCCTCGAATCGGAGGGCGCGGAGCGACGCATTCTGGTAGGCGGCGATCATGCGGTGCCCGCCGACGTGTTTCCGGAGGAGGCGCGCTACGTGGCACTCGGCCATCTCCATCGGGCGCAGGGCCTGGGCGGCGGGCAGGTACGGTATTGCGGCTCGCTGATCCCGCTCTCGGCCGCCGAGCAGCCCTATCGCCACGGCGTCACCCTGGTGACTCTCGGCACGGGCGCAGCGGAGATTGAGCATATCGCGATCCCCCGTCCGGTCCCCTTCCTGCGCCTGCCGGCCTCTGGCGACATGCCCCTCGCCGATCTCGGCGACCATCTCGCCGCGCTTGCGCTCGACCCCGACCTGCCGATGGAGGCGCGGCCCTATATCCAGGTGCGGCTCTCGCGCGAGGGCCTGCTTCCCGGCTACCGGGCCGAGGTAGACCGTATCGCCGAGAGCTTCCCGGTGCGCGTGGTCGACGTGCGGGTCACGGTGCCGCCGCGGGCCGCGATCGAGATCACGGAATCCGAGGCGCCACCGCCGCGTCTGTCGGAGCGCGATCCGGAGGAGCTGTTCCGCCTCGCCTACCGCGCGAAGTGGGACGAGGAGCCCGAGCCCGCCCATCTCGACGTCTTCCACCGCGCGCGGGCGGAAGTCTGAGCCGCCCGCCATGCGCATCCTCGCGATCCGCGGCGAGAACCTCGCGAGCCTTGCCGCGCCCTTCGCCGTCGATCTCGCCTCCGAACCGCTCGGCGCCACCGGCCTGTTCGCCATCACCGGCGAGACCGGCGCAGGCAAGTCCACCATCCTCGACGCGCTCTGCCTCGCGCTGTACGGCCGCTATCCCCGCGTCGCGGTGACCCGCCGCGAGGACGTGCCCGATCCGGGCGGCGAATCGCTCAGCGCCAGCGACGGACGGGCGATCCTGCGCCGGGGCGCCGGATCCGGCTTTGCCGAGGTCGATTTCATCGGCCGGGACGGCATCGCCTACCGTGTGGGCTGGGAGGCCTATCGTGCCCGGAACAAGCCCACCGGCAAGCTTCAGGTCGAGCGGCGGCGGCTGCATCGGCTCGATGACGGCAGCGCGGTTGCCGCGGGCAAGACGCAGGTGCTCGACAAGGTGGTCGCCCTGACCGACCTGACCTTCGACCAGTTCCGCCGCACGGTGCTGCTGGCGCAGGGCGAGTTCGATGCCTTCCTCCTCGCGGCGGAGGGCGAGCGGGCCGAGCTGCTGGAGAAGATCACCGGCACCGTGATCTATTCGGAGATCTCGAAGCGGGTCCATCTCGGCTACGAGGAGCATCGTCGCGCGGTCGAGGCGCTGGAGGTTCGCCAGGGCGAGATCGGCCTGCTCGACGCGGCCGGCGTGCAGGCGCGCGAGGCCGAGCGCGCGGAGCGCCTCGCCGAGGTGGCGGCGTGGCGGGCAGCGCAGGCGGCGGTGGAGCGCACCCTCGAAGCCGCGCGCCGCATCGAGGCCGCCCGCTCGGCGCTCGCGCGGGCCGAGGAGCGTGCCGCCGCGGCGCGGGCGGCGTCGGAAGCAGCGGCCCCCGACCGAATGCGGTCGGCCGAACTCGAGGCGGTCGAGCCGCTCCGCGGACGCGCGGAGGCCCTCGAAGAAGCCGTCCGCGAGCGGGTGGCGGCGCAGGCTCACGTCCAGACCGTCGCAGACCGTGTCGCGGAAGCGCGCGCGGGCGCCGAGGCGGCCGAAGCGCAACGGACGGAAGCGAGTGCGGCGGACGAGGCGGCGGAGGCCGTGTTCAAGAGCTTCGGGCCTCTCTGGGATCAGGCCGCGAAGCTCGATGAAGCGATCGCCCATGCAGAGCGTGAGGCAGAGGGCGCCGCGCAGGCGGCCGTCCGCTCGGCCGAGGCCGCCGAAGCAACGGGCGCCGCGCTCGCCGTGCTCGACCGGCGCCTCGCCGAGGCTCGGCAGGCGCGCGACGCTGCGGCGGGCCGCCTCGCCGCCGACCAATCCCATGGCATCCTGGCCGAGCGCGGCGAGGACTTCGCCCGCCGCATTCGCGAGCGCGCGCGGCTGCGCGGGCAAGCGGAGATGGCGGCGCAGGAGGCCGCCGCGCGCCGGGCCGAGATCGCCGCTTGCGATGGGGAGGCCGAGAATGGCGCCGCTCGCCTCGCCGCGCTGCGCGCTCGCCGCGAGGCTCTGGCCGCCACCCGTACTGCGCGGGAGGCGGCGCTCGATGCCCTCGCCGAGCCCGCCGTGCAGACCCGCGCCATCGCCCTCGAAGGATTGCTGGACGCATTGCGCGACGCCTACGCCTTGGCGCAGCGCCACGGGACGGCGCTCGCAGACCGGGCGGCCGCCTCTGAAGTGGAGACGGAGGCCGGCGCAGCGTTCGCCGAAGCCGCCGCCCGCTTCGCAGCGGAAGAGCGGGCCCTGCAGGAGGCCGGAATTCGGCGGGCCGAGATCGCACCGCTCGCCGAGTTGGCGCAGGAAAGCGCGTCGCGCGAGGCGGCGCGGCTGCGCAGCCTGCTCGTGGAGGGAGTGCCCTGCCCCGTCTGCGGCGGCCTCGATCATCCGCATGCCCACGGATCCGATGACGCACTCGGACGTCTGGCCGAGGAGTTGCGCACGCGCCGTGCCGAGCTCGACGCCCGGATTTCCACGCATCAGACGGCCCGCGACCGGGCCCGGGGCGATGCCGCGGCGGCGGAGGGGCGCCACGACGACGCGCAGGAGCGAGGGGCCGCTGCAGCCGAAGCGGCGGCCTCCACCGCCGCCCGCTACCGCGCCGGTCTTCCCGTTCTGATGACCGCACTCGATGCGTCGGGGCTCGCCGTCACGCTGCCGCCGGAGCCGGATCTGTCCCGGCTCGGCGAGGCCGGCGCCGCCGCGCGCGCCGAGCGCGACGCCAGCCAGCGAACCCTCGCGGCGGCACGGGCACTGCGCGGCGAGATCGACGAGCTGATCCGCGACCGCGACACCCTCGACGTACAGATCGAGACACAGACCCGCGGTCTCGACGCGCTCGCGCATCGCCGGGCTGAGGCAGCCCTCGCGGCCGAACGGGCGGAAGGTCACAACGCCTCCCTCCTGCAGCGGATGATGGACTTGGCCGCAGAGATGGGACCGGCGCTCACTGCCGCCGATCTCAGCCCGTCCGATCTTGACCGTGCGCCGGAGGCCTGCCTCGACCGGATCCTCGCGCTCGGGCGGGACTACGCGGCCCTGCGGACGCAGCATGCCAGTCTCGATGCGCAGTGTGTGGCCCTGTCGCCGGAGCGGGCGGCGGCCGCCGCCCTGAGCGATACCGAGGCGCGGTCGGCCGCGAAGGCCCGGACGGATGCGGCGGAGCGGCAAGCGCGTCTCATCGAGGCGCGTACAGCCAGGGCCGGCCTGCTCGGGGGCGAGGCGACCGGTCCGCACCGCACGCGGCTCAACAACGAGCGCCGCGCGGCGCGCGAAACACTCCAGGCCGCCCAGGCCGCCAGTGCCGAAGCCGCCCGCGCGCTCACCGGCGCCGTCACCGAAGCCGCGGCCGCCGCCGCGGCCCTGGAGCGGGCAACCGCGCGCCACGAAGCGGCCGAGACCGCCTTCGCGCAGGCCTGCGGCGAGCGCGGGCGCGAGGCCGTGGCCGCCCTGCTCGCCGTCCCGGCCGAGATACGGGCGGCGCTGCGGACCCAGCTCGAGCGGCTCGCCCGCGAGGAGGCCGAAGCAGCCACCGCCCTCGCCACACGCCGCGCCGATGTCGAGACCCTGAGCACCGAGGTCGAGATCGACGTTCCCGCCGCCCAGGCCGAAGCGACGCGGCTTGCCGAAGCCACGGCACAGGCGCAGCAGCGCCTCGGCGCCCTCGACGCGGAGCTGCGACGGGATGAGGCCGCCCGCGCCAAGGCGGCCGATCTCGCGCGGGAGATCGAGGTGGCGAAGACGGAGCTTGCGACCTGGCAGCGGGTCGAGGAAGCGATCGGCTCGGCCGGCGGCGACCGTTTCCGCCGCTTCGCGCAAGGTGTGACGCTCGATCACCTCGTGCATCTCGCCAACGATCAGCTCAAGGGCTTGAGCCCCCGCTACCGCCTCGCCCGCAGTGCGGGCGCCGATCTCGCCCTCCATGTCGTGGACCGCGACATGGGCGACGAGCGCCGTGCGACCCGCAGCCTGTCCGGCGGCGAACGCTTCCTCGTGTCGCTCGCCCTGGCGCTTGCCCTCTCGGGGCTTGAGGGGCGGCAGGCCTTCGTCGACACGCTGTTCATCGACGAGGGCTTCGGCTCGCTCGATGCCGAGACCCTGGACATGGCGGTGGATGCCCTTGAGACGCTTCAGGGCCGCGGCCGCAAGGTCGGCGTCATCACCCACGTGGCGGGGATGATGGAGCGCATCGCCGTGCAGATCCGCGTGGAGAAGCGCGGCTCCGGGCGCAGCGTGGTCCGCGTGGTGGATCGCGGCGCTGCCGTCGTCTGAGGCCGTGCAGCCGCTGCTTCGTTCCTAGGCAGTGCTGCATCCGGCGGCAGCACGAAGCGGGCCGCGGGCTTCCGGATACCGCCGCCCTGGCTGGATCCGAGTTGGCACGCACTCTGCATTGATTCCTTCGCTGCCCCCCTGGGCAGCCGGCGGGGCAACGGCGCCTCGCGCTCGGACGGCGCCGTGTCCGGACACACTCTCCCGCATGAACGGCCCTGCCCGGCTCCGGCCGAGCGGCGCGTCTTCGAGCCCAGCGAGAACGCCGATGGCTTCCTTCAAGACCGTGATGAAGTCGGGGCATCCCCCGACCCTGTTCGCCGCGTTCCTCTACTTCGATTTCTGCTTCGCGATCTGGGTCCTCAACGGCGCCATGGGCCCGTTCATCACCGAGACCTACAAGCTCACCCCCGCCCAGACCGGCTTCATGATCTCGCTGCCGATCCTGGCCGGTGCGATCATGCGGTTCCCGCTCGGTGTGCTGGCCCAATATATCGGCCGCAAGAACGCGGCCCTGACCGAGATGGGCGTCATCGTGTTGGCGATGGCCTACGGCTTCTTCTTCGTCTCATCCTACAACGACGTGCTCGCCATGGGCGTGCTGCTCGGCATCGCCGGCGCCTCCTTCGGCGTCGCGCTGTCGCTCGGCTCGGGCTGGTTCCCGCCGGAACACAAGGGACTGGCCATGGGCATCGCCGGTGCCGGCAATTCCGGCACCGTGCTCGCCGTGCTGTTCGCGCCGCCGCTGGCCCAGGCCTATGGCTGGCAGGCGGTCTACGGCTTCGCCGGGATCGTGATGATCGTGCCGATCCTCGTGATGATCTTCCTCGCGAAGGAGCCGCCGGATTGCCACGGCCAGAGCTTCAAGGAACACGTCTCCTGCCTGTTCACCAAGGATGGCTGGGCCTTTTCGCTGATCTACGTCATCACCTTCGGCGGCTTCATCGGCCTGTCGAACTTCCTGCCGACCTTCTTCTACGAGCAGTTCGCGGTGACGAAGGTCGAAGCCGGGCGCCTGACGATGCTCGCTGCTCTGATGGGGTCCGGCATCCGGATCCTCGGCGGCTACTTCGCCGACCGGATGGGCGGCATCCTCGTGCTGTCCCTGGTGCTGCTGGCCGCGATCGGCTCGTTCCTGGCGCTGACCGCGACCCCCTCGCTCGCCGTGACGACGCTGCTGTTCATGCTGTGCTTTGCCGCGCTCGGTGCCGGCAACGGTGCGCTGTTCCAGCTCGTGCCCCTGCGCTGGCCGACCAACACCGCGGTCGCCGGCTCGATGATCGGCGAGGTCGGCGCCCTCGGTGGCGCGATCCTGCCCAACGTCATGGGCTTCTCGAAGGAGTTCACGGGCGGGTTCGCCTCCGGCTTCGTGGTCTATGCCGTGTTCACGGCCCTTGTGCTCGGCTGCCTGTTCCTGTGGCAGCGCAAGTGGGTCGGCGCCTGGGTCGGTCCCCGCGGCAAGGTGCTCGAGCAGCCGACCGAGGTGCAGGTGCAGGCCGCTGGCCGGATGGAACCCGCCAGCGCCTGACGCCGAGGCTGCATCGATGCGTGATCGGACCGGGGGCCTCCAGGCCCCCGTTTCCGTTTCAGCCGGCGCTCTCGCGCGGCGAAAGGGTCAGATCCCCTCCCGCGTCACCGTCGCGAAGGTCAACAGATCGACGTTCACGGCCCCGGCGCGCAGCAGCACGCGGGCGGCGGCATTGCCCGTCGCGCCGGTCGTGGTGACGTCGTCGATGAGAAGGAGACGCCGGCCGGCGATCCGCGCGCGACCGGCTTCGGTGACGCGGAAGGCGCCTTGCAGATTCTCAGCGCGCTGGTGGCGCGTCAGTCCGACCTGGGGTCGGGTCGCCTTGACACGGGCGAGCGCGCGCAGGTCGCAAGGCTTACCCCTGCGCCGTCCGATTTCGCGCGCCAGCACGGCCGATTGATTGAAGCGCCGCCGCCAAAGCCGCAGGCCGTGCAGCGGCACCGGCACGACGAGGTCCGCCTCGTCCAGCAATTCGCTCCCTGCGGCCGCCATCATGCGGGCCATCGTCCGGCCGAGGTCGAGGCGATCGTTGTATTTGAGGCGGTGGACGAGATCGCGCGCCGTACCGTCATAGACGGCGACCGCCCGGGCGCGTCCGAAGACCGGAGGCTCGGCGATGGCGCCGGGCGAGATCAGGCTGCCGATCCCGAGATCGAGGGCGAAGGGGGTGCCGAGCCGCTCGCAATAGGGGCGCTCGATCAGACGAAGCCCGCTCCAGCAGGCGGCGCAGAGAGCGTGGGGCTGTCCCGTGGCCGCCCCGCAGGCGACGCAGGTGGGCGGATAGATCAGCCCGATGGCGGACGCGGCGAGGCGATGCAGCCCCTGCCGCAGGACGAGAAGTCCGGTTGCCGCCACCGACGGCCGGTCGCTTTGGGACGGCGCCGTCAGCGGGCGTTGCCGTCCCGGTCGCCCTGCCGCGTCGCCTTGTCCTTCTTGTTCGCCTCATGCCGTCCGATGGCGCATCCGGCCGCGGCGCCGACAACGCCGTGCCCGGCCATGTGCCCGGCAATTCCACCCACGACGGCGCCCTTCAGGCAGCCCTTCGCTTCCGCGGTTCCTGCCAGCGCGACGGCGGCAAGGATCAGAGCGGCGCGGATCACAATCCGAGTCATCTTCAACCTCTTCGATCGACGTGCGAAAACGGGGAGACGCCGATTCCGTTCCGGGTCATTTCGTCGCCGAAAGATCGCGCGCATGACCGGTTGACGAAGTCGCTTCACCCTCGCCGACGAAGTCTGTTCGGCGCGCGGCTCGGACCGGGTGATTGCCCTGGCCGCAGCGCGCTTCCAGCCCCATCTGCCTATGCGATGAACGAGTCCCCTCCCCTGTTTGATCCCGCCCTTATTCGCCGACGCATCGCGCGCGCGCGAGAAGCGGGCTATGCCGGCTTTCTCGTCGAGCGGATGGTGGAGGATCTCGAGGACCGCCTCGCGGCGGTGACGCGATCCTTCGCCCTCGGCCTCGATCTCGGCACGCCCTTACCGGCCCTGTCGGATCGGCTGCGAGCCAGTGGACGAGTCGGGCGAATGATCCGCCTCAGCCCGACGGCGGAGCCGGGCCACCCGGTGGTCGGCGATCCCGAATTGCTGCCCTTCGGCCCCACTGCCGGGTTCGACCTTGCCGTATCGGTGCTGGCGCTCCAGCACGTGAACGATCTGCCCGGTGCCCTGCTGCAGGTGCGCCGGGCGCTCAAGCCGGATGGCCTGCTTCTGGCCGGACTCCTCGGCGGCACGTCGCTCACGGAGTTGCGACAGGCCTTCCTCCAGGCGGAGAGCGAGACGGAGGGCGGCGTGAGCCCCCGCGTCGCTCCCTTCGCCGAGCTGCGCGACCTCGGCGGCCTGCTGCAGCGAGCCGGGTTCGCCCTGCCGGTGGTGGACGCGGAAACGATCACCGTGCGCTACGGCGATCCCTTCTCGCTGATGCGCGACCTGCGCGCGATGGGCCTGACCAACGCCCTCAGCGACCGCCGCCGCGTGCCGCTGCGGCGCGCCACGCTGATGCGGGCCGCCGCGATCTACGCCGAACGCTTCTCTGATCCCGACGGACGGCTGCGGGCCACCTTCGAGATCCTGTGGCTTTCAGGCTGGGCACCCCACGAGAGCCAGCAGAAGCCGCTGCGGCCCGGCAGCGCGAAGGCGCGCCTCGCCGATGCCCTCGGAGCCGCCGAGCACCGGCTGCCGATCGATGGAGAACCCTCATGAGGGAGCCGGGTCCGGCCCATCCGATCACCATCACGCCACACCGGGGTCCCGTGCGGGTTCGGCTCGACGGCCGGGTCATCGCCGAGACGCGACGGGCGCTGGACCTGTGCGAAGCGGGTTACGAGGCCGTCCTCTACATCCCGCGCGAGGACGTCGCCGAGAGCGTCCTGGTCCCGAACCCGCGGCGGAGCTACTGCCCGTACAAGGGCGAGGCCTTCTACTTCGATCTCTCGGCCGGCGGCATTCCGCAGGCCGCGGCGGCGTGGTCGTACGAAAATCCGTATCCGGCGGTAGCGCGGATTCGCGGCCACGTCGCGTTCTATCCGGATCGGGTCGATACCATCGAGGCGTGAGGCAGGGCCTCACGCCACCACCTGGGACCAGAAACCGCTCTTGCGCCCGTGCGCCTTGCGGAGCTGCGCCAGGTAATCGGCGTGGCTCGGCGTGAGCGCGCCGGGCGCGAGGTCGCCGGCCAGTTCGCCGAGCCGCGCCAGGTGTCGGGCACCGTGGCCGTAGGCCGGTGCGCGGGCGCGCGCGAGGATGTCGTCGACCAGCGCACGATAGAGGATGCTCGCCGCCAGCGGATGGTCCGGCTCCAGCGCTTCGGCGGCCGGAGCCAGCAACTCCCAGATCCGGCCGGACCACTCCTCGCGCCGCTCGAGGACGAGCCGCGCGGCGCGGTCCAGGTTGGGCCAGCGGACCAGGAAGTAGAGGCCGCCATGCGGGTCCTTGCGGTTCGCGGCGTGGGCGAAGGCGCGCTCCAGCGCCTCCTCGTCCTCGAAATCCGGCAGGCGGGCGAGGTAGTCGCGCAGGGCCTGCGGATCGAGGCTTTTCTCGAAGCGCGACCAGCGCAGGTTCTGCGCCTCGTCCTTCCGGCCGAGGGCGTCGAGAACGCGGATCTCGACTGCTTCCCGCTCACGGTCCGGCCCTTGGGACTCGACGCTGCCGGCCAGCCAATCCTCACGAGTCGTCAAGGCCGGTCCGCGCTTCTGCTCGCGCCGGATCCAATCGAGTGCCTCCGCGGCGCGGCCTGCGGTGAGCAGGCGCTCGGCTACGGCGACGCGGTCGGGCCGCTCGGGCGACATCTCCAATTCGAGGGCGATGAACGCGTCGGCGTCGCCGCGGGCATCGGCGATGACCTGACGCAGGCGGTTCAGACTCAGGCGACGGTAGCGGCGCTCCCAATCCTGACCGGCCGGTCCGATCGCGGCCGGATCCGACCTCGCGCGGGTCGAGGCGGGAAGCGCCGCGATGGCTTCGACCAGGCGCGCGTCGAGCGGCGCGAGCGCTTCCTGCGGAAGTTTCGGCAGAAGATCGTCCAGCAGGGCACCGACGAGGCCGAAGCCGTCGCGCTCGAGACCGTCGAGGGCGCGGGTCGCGAAGCCGAGCGCGTCCTCGGCCGACAGCCCCGTCGCGAGGCCCGCGGCGGCCTCGGCGGCCGCCTCGTAGACTGCGTGGACCTGACCGTTGGAATCGTCCACCCGCTCCAGCGTCGCGTCCGCACTTCGGAGGAAGCGCAGCAGCCGGTCGAGGGCCATCTCGGGATCGAGCGGCTTCAGGTCGGCGAGGATGGTCGCCAGCGTGGCGTCGAGGTCGGCGGCGAAGGCCCTGCGCTTCTGCCAGTCGATGTAGCCGCGCGCCTTCTCAAGCGCCGAGAGACGGCGGTCGATCATCGCCGCCACCCTGTCCGGCCCCTGGAGCGCGGCGAGCGCGGCAGTCACCCGCTTCTTGAATGCGGCGCTCTGGCCGATCTCCTCGAGGATCAGGGCGATCAGCCGCTCCTGGCTGAGGGCCGCGAGGCTTTCCGCGGTCGGCGTGGTGCTTCGGGACTTTCGTGGCTTCGCGTCGACCGGCGCCGTCGTCGACGCCGCGCTCTCGACTGCCGCCTTTGCCCGTCGCGCCATCGTTCCCGTTCCTCTGCGGGCTCGGGCCCGGTCAGGGTCCGAGCAGGTCGATCAGGAAGGGGATCAGCGGCAGGTCGGCCGGCGGCATCGGCAGGTCGCGCAACGCCCCCGGGCGCACCCAGCGGAGCGCCTGCGCCTCCCGTGACTGCGGATTCCCGTCCCAGCGTCGGCAGATGTAGAGCGGCATCAGCAGGTGGAAATCCGGATAGGCGTGGCTCGCGAAGGTGAGCGGCGCGAGACATGGCTCCTTCACCGTGATGCCGAGCTCTTCCGCGAGCTCACGGATCAGGGTCTCCTCCGGCCGCTCGCCGGGCTCGACCTTGCCGCCGGGGAACTCCCAGAGGCCGGCCAGCGCCTTGCCCTCTGGCCGCTGCGCCATCAGCACCCGGCCGTCGGCATCGACCAGGGCCGCCGCGACGACGAGCAGGAGCCTGACGGGGACGCTCATCGGCCGATCGCGAACACGGCTTCGACTTCCGCCGAAGTCTCGATCGAACCGGCTTCAACCGGCACGGCGGTGCGGCCACGGGACGGGGCCGCCTTCATCGCCAGACCGTAGGGCGCGGGGCGAGGCGCCTCGGCTCGCGGCGGCGAGTCGATCGAGATCACGGTGCCGAGCTTGACGCCGGTCGCCTCGGCGATGCGCTCCGCCTGCGCCTTGGCATCCTTCACGGCAGCGACCTGCACAGCGGCATCCGCCGCGGCCGGGTCGCGCAGGCCGAAGCTGATCCCCTGGATCCGGTTGGCCCCCGAATCGAGGGTGCGCCGCATCAGTTCGCCGAGCTTGCCCATCTCCGCCAGCCGCACCCGCACGCGGTTGCTCGCCGTGTACCCTTCCTCGCGCTCACCCATCGTGCCGTCGGGCAGCCGGACGTTCTTGATCCGCGGCTGAAGGGTGATCGCGGAGGTGCCGATATCGGCCTCCGCCACGCCCATTTCCTTGGCCGTCGCGACGATGCCCTTCGCGGCCTGACTCGCGGCATCCAGGGCGGCGGCCGGCGTCGCGCCGCGGCTCTCGACGCCGATCTCGACGGAGGCGAAGTCCGGCGCGACCTCCTGCGAGGCCCGGCCGATCACCCGGATCCGGCCGGGCTCGTCATCGGCCGCGGCCGGCGCCACGGCGAGGAGCAGAAGGGCGCCTGCGAGCGCGAAAGACTTCACGAGCGGTAGTCTCCGTTGATGGCGACGTAGGCCTTGGTGAGGTCGCAGGTCCAGACGCGGGCGCGGCCCTGGCCGAGGCCGAGTTCGACGCGCACGGTGATCTCGGGCCGGCGCATCACCGCGCTCGCCGCCTCCTCGCTGTAATCGGGGTCGCGGGCGCCCTGCACCGCGACGCGGACATCGCCGAACCAGATCGCGAGGCGGTCGCGGTCGGCGGGCTCGCCGGCCTTGCCGACCGCCATCACCACGCGGCCCCAATTGGCATCCTCGCCGGCCACCGCCGTCTTCACCAGCGGCGAGTTGGCGATCGACATGGCGATGCGGTGGGCGGAGGCATCGCTCTCGGCGCCCTCGACCTCGACGGTCACGAGCTTGTTGGCGCCCTCCCCGTCGCGGGCGACGAGCTGCGCGAGTTCGATCAGCAGGTCATTCAGAGCCGCGCGGAAATCCGACAGCTTGGGATCGTCGGCGCGGGTGACCGTGGCGTTGCCGGCGGCCCCGGTGGCGAAGAGCAGCAACGTGTCGGAGGTGGAGGTGTCGCCGTCCACCGTCACGCAGTTGAACGAGGTCTTGGTGCCCTCGCTCAGCAGCGCCTGCAGCACGTCCTGCGGCAAAGCCGCGTCGGTGAAGGCGAAGGCGAGCATCGTCGCCATGTCGGGGGCGATCATGCCGGCGCCCTTGGCGATGCCGTTGATCGTCACCGTCACGCCGTCGATGGCGACCCGGCGGGTGGCGAGCTTCGGGAAGGTGTCGGTGGTCATGATGGCCGTCGCGGCCCGCGTCCAGGCCTCGGCGCCGCCCTCGGCGCGGGCGGCGCAATCGGCCAATACGCCCTCGAACTTGCGCGCGTCGAGAGGCTCGCCGATCACGCCGGTGGAGGCGATCATCACCGCCTCCGGCGCGCAGGAGGCAGCCTGCCCGGCGATCTCGGCGGTCAGCGCCACGGCTTTGCGGCCTTTCAGACCAGTGAAGGCGTTGGCGTTGCCCGAATTGACCACCAGCGCCCGCGCGCCCTTGCCGGTCTTGAGGGCGTCGCGGCACCAATCCACCGGCGCGGAGGGGCAGCGCGAGCGGGTGAACACGCCCGCGACCTCGGTGTTCTCGGCGAGCGCGACGTAGAGCACGTCCGTGCGGTTCTTGTAGCGGATGCCGGCCTGAGCGGTGGCGAGGCGCACGCCCGCGATCTCCGGCAGCGACGGCGACACGGCGGGCGCCAGGGGGGAGATTTCCGTGGATGACATCGGTCGTCGGCTCCGTCTCGTACCCGCTCTCGCCCGGTCGGCCGCGTCGGGAGGGGCGGCCTCGCACGCGCAGGCGACACGGGCATGAAGCTCAAAGGTCGCGGGCCGCTCTGTTGCGCCCGCCGGGCCTCACGTCAACACGCGAGGAACGGCCGGAGGCGGCGAGATCCTCGCGGTGGTCGACGCTGAACGGGCGCAGGCGCGGTGTCCGAAGCCGACGGGCGGTGCCGGATACAGGTTGCTCCCGGCACAACTTTGCGCTGCACAAGATACAAGGGCTGCGAAGCTGTGTCTTGAAAGATGCAGCTCTTTGCCTGAAGAATGATGCCGCTTGAATGCATTGCGCAAACTGCTTAACCTAGAATGATGCAGCGCAACCAAGATCACGAGGAGACGACCATCGACCTCGATCCCGGCCGCGCCGAGGCAGGGGCCGGTGGAGCCGCTGCGACGCGAAGCTGCTACGGAGTTCAGGTGCTGGTTGCGGGGCGCCGCAAACAATGGCGCGACGAGATCAACGGGCAGATCCGCCGCGCCGGCTACAGCGCGATCTCGGTCGATTCCGCCGTCGATGCCCTCACCGTCCTCGTGCTCGGCCTGCCCGTTGACGTCCTCGTGACCGACGCGGAGCTTCACGGGTCCCTGGGCATCAGCGAACTCGCAGCCGAGGCGCGGGCCCTGCGTCCCAATCTCGGCATCGTCGTCGCCTGCGATTCGGCGGTCAGCGATTGCGCAGACCTCGTGCCGGCCGACGCGCTGCTGGTGCCTTGCCCCGGCCAGGAGGAGGCGGTCGCCTGCTCGGTGCGCGAAGCCCTGGCCGCCCGGGCCGTCTGACCCTCTCTCCCTCTCCCATCCGCGACGATCCGGCCCGTACCCGGCGAGCGGCCGCCTGTGGCAGCCTTCGCGCCGGAGGATTCAAGCCATGACGATTCGCCGCCGGGACTGCCTCGCGATGCTCGCCGCGCTCACGGCGGGCCGTACGATGACCGCGGCTCATGCCGCCGAGGCCGGGCCTGCCGCGGCCTTCGCCTTCGACAAGCCGGGCGGCGGTTCGCTCCCGCTCTCCACCTATGCCGGCAAACCCGTCCTCGTCGTCAACACCGCCACCGCCTGCGGCTACGCCCCGCAGTTCGTCGGCCTCCAGGGGCTGTGGACCCGATTCGGCGACCGGGGCCTGACGGTGATCGCCGTGCCCTCACCGGATTTCGGCAATCAGGAACCCCTCGACGGCGCCGCCATCGCCGACGCCGCGCGGAAGAACCACGGCGTGACCTTCCCGGTCACGGACAAGACCCATGTCCGCGGCCCCGCTGCACATCCGTTCTACCGCTGGGCGGCGGAGCAGAAGCCGGGGCAGAGCCCGCAATGGAACTTCCACAAATATCTGATCGGCCGCGACGGCACCTTGCGCGCCGCTTTCGCGACCCCCGTCGATCCGAGCGATCCGCGCATCGTCAGCGCGATCGTCGCGGAACTCGGACAGGCGTGACGCGCCCGCTGTCCAGCCTCGCTCGCTCTCACCGCCCCGGAATCTCGGCGGGCGGACGCAATCCCCGCTCGGCGCGTTCCGTCGGCAGTGGACGCCGGGCGTGCGGCGCCGGAAGGCGCCCGTCCCGCTCGACTACCCGTGGCGGCGCGGAGGGATAGTTCGAGGCGAACGGGTTCGGCGGCACGCCCTGGGCCAGGGCGGGCAGGGCCAGGAGGCAGAGGCTCGCGACGGTGAAGACGGTGCTCGGACGCATCGGCGGCAAATTTCCGGTCGGTCGGGACTCGCGCCCACACGGGGCTCATGCCCACATGGCATCGTGCCGCGTCATGATTGCGGCCGGAAAGACCGGACCAAAGATCGAGTCATGGAACCGCACCACTTCGAGCAGGACGGCATCGTCTACGAAGTCCACTTCGAGCGGACGCCGGACGGCTGGGTCGCCCGCATTCAGCCGGAGGACGGCGCGCAGGCGCACGTCTTCGGCTTTCCCAACGGCGTCGGCTTCGATCCGGACGACGTGCGCGGCTCCCTGATCGCGGGCTGCGAGGCCGCGGTGGCGCGCATTCCGCGCCGGCCTCCGACCCGGCATTGAGGCGGGAAATCGGAACCTCCGGCGCCGAAACCAGTTCGGGCTGCAGCACGCGAGACCAGTGCGCGACGGAAACGAACGGGAATTTTTCGCGATGACCGAAGTGACCTATCACATCGTCGAACACGACGGCGGCTTCGCCTACAAAGTCGGAGACGTCTTCTCCGAGACCTTCCCGAGCCGACAGGAGGCACTTCAGGCCGCCCAGGCAGCGGCGGCCGAACAGCAGGTGCCCGGCTCGACCGAGGGCATCCGCTACCAGGACGGGCGCGGGCAGTGGCACGACGAAACCGCACAGGGCAACGACCGCCCGGTGGCGAAGGTCGCGGACGACTGAGCCAGCGGCGCGAGCCGATGATCGGATTGGCGGGACGACGTCCGCTCGATCGAGCGGATGTCGTCTCAGTCATCGAGGGTGATGAGCCCGATGCTACCGCCCGCTGCCGCCGTATTGACCGTCAGCGTCCGCTCGGTGGCGAAGCGGGCGAGATAATGTGGGCCGCCGGCCTTCGGGCCGGTCCCCGACAGGCCGGTTCCGCCGAAGGGTTGGCTGCCGACCACCGCGCCGATCATGTTCCGGTTCACGTAGACATTCCCGTGCGGCAGAGCATCGGCGATCTGTTCCACCGCCTCCTCGATCCGGGATTGGATACCGAGGGTGAGCCCGTAGCCGCCGTTCCGAATCTCTTCCATGACCCGAGCATGGCCGTCCGCCGGGTAGCAGGCGACGTGGAGGATCGGCCCGAACACCTCTTGCCGCAGATCGGCGACGCCGCCGATCTCGAAAATGTGGGGCGCCACGTACAATCCGCCCGGTGACGCGCCGGCGAAGTGCAGGCGCGCCGAGGCCGTCATCGCCGCGATATGCGCATCGAGTCTCTGCTTCGCGCCTCCGTCGATCACCGGGCCGAGATCCGTGGTGAGGTCGCGGGGATCGCCGAGCGTGAGCTCCCGCGCCGCTCCGGCCACGGTCGCGATCATCCGGTCGGCTACGTCCTCTTGGACCAGCAACAGGCGCAAGGCCGAGCAGCGCTGGCCGGCCGAGCGAAAGGCTGAGACCACGACGTCGTCGGCAACCTGCTCAGGGAGCGCCGTGGCATCGACGATCATCGCGTTGATGCCGCCGGTCTCGGCGATCAGCGGAAGGATCGCACCGTCGCGGGCGGCGAGCGTGCGGTTGATGCGCTGCGCGGTCGCCGTGGATCCGGTGAAGACGACGCCGGACAGGGCCGGATGCCCGATCAGTGCGGCGCCGGTTTCGGGGCCGCCGGGGACGAGGTGGAGGGCGCTGCCCGGGATGCCGGCCGTTTGCAGAAGGCGCACGGCCAGGTCCGCGACCAGCGGCGTCTGCGGCGCGGGCTTGGCGACCACGGCATTGCCGGCCATCAGCGCCGCCGCGACCTGGCCCGTGAAAATGGCGAGCGGGAAATTCCAGGGCGAGACTGCGACGAACACGCCCCGCCCGACGAGGCGCAGACTGTTGGCTTCGCCCGCCGGGCCGGGCAGGTCTTCCGCCTGGGCGAACAGGTGCCGCCCCTGCGCCGCGTAGTAGCGGAGGAAGTCGATCGCCTCGCGCCACTCGGCCAGGGCATCGTCGAGGGTCTTGCCGGCCTCAACCTGGAGCAAGTGAAGGAGCCGGGCCTGCTCCCGCTGGAAGGCGTCGGCGGCCCGCTCGAGGCACGCGGCGCGTTCGCCGGCCGGCATCCTCGCCCAGGCGGGAAAGCCGCGCGCGGCCGCTTCCATGGCGCGCGCCGCGATGTCGGGGCCGGCCTCGATCACGCTGCCGAGAACGGTTGCGTCGATCGGGCTGATCACGGCTCGGCGGTGGCCGGTCGCGGCGATCCCGTCGATGATCGGCGTGGCCTCGGTCGGGCCGGTCGCGGCCCCGACGGCATCGGTCAGCCGGCGCAGCGCCGCGCCGTCGCCGAAAGCGAGGCCCGGCGCGTTGCGACGCGCGGGCCCGAACAGGTCGCGCGGAAGCGGAATCCTGGAGTGCCGGGCCTGCGCGGGTGTCTCGACCAGGGCCTGCGGGCGGGCGAGGAGTTCCTCGACCGGCACCGCGGGATCGGCGGCGCGGGCGACGAAGGAGGAATTCGCCCCGTTCTCCAGCAGCCGGCGGACGAGATAGGCGAGCAGTTCACGATGGCCGCCGACCGGTGCATAGACGCGCTGGCCGAGTCCTGGCGCCCGCTCGGAGAGCCGCTGGTAGAGCGCCTCACCCATCCCGTGCAGGCGCTGAAACTCGAAGCCTGCCTCCTCCGTCGCTGGTTGATCAGCGAGCCCGGCAAGGCCGAGGACGCTCGCGACCGTGAGTGCGTTGTGGGTGGCGAATTGCGGATAGAGCCGCGGGCGGAGCGCCAGCAGCCGCCGCGCGGCCGCCAGATAGTTCAGGTCCGTCATCGCCTTGCGGGTGAAGACGGGATAGTCCTCTGCCCCTTGCGTCTGGGCGAGCTTCACCTCGGTGTCCCAATAGGCGCCCTTGACGAGGCGCACCATCAGCCGCCGGTCGTGACGCTCGGCAAGCGCGGCGACATGATCGATGACCGGAAGGCAGCGCTTCGAATAAGCCTGAACCGCCAGCCCGAACCCGTCCCAGCCGGCGAGGACCGGATCGGCAAGCACCGCGGCGAAAACGTCGAGGGAGAGTTCAAGCCGCTCCGCCTCCTCGGCATCGAGCGTGAAGTTGAGCTCGTGGGCGCGGGCGTCACGGGCGAGGTCGCGGACCATCGGCACCAGTTCGGCCATTACCCGCTCGCGCTGGGTCGGGACGTAGCGCGGATGCAGCGCCGACAGCTTGACCGAGATGCCAGGCCGAGCCGGCAGGGGCGCGTTGCCGGCCTCGCGGCCGATCCGCGCGATGGCGCGGGCGTAGGCTTGGCGGTAGCTCTGCGCATCGTCGGCGGTCCGCGCGCCCTCCCCCAGCATGTCGAAGGAGTAGCGCGAGCGCCGGGCGGTGCCGGAACCGGCGCGCTTGAGAGCGGCGTCGATCTCCTCAGCCAGCACGAATTGCCCGCCCATCACTCGCATAGCCCGGTGGGCCGCCGCGCGCACGGCCGGTCGACCGAGGCGGCGAACCATGCTGCCGAGCGTCACCTCGGGAGTATCCTGCGGGCCGACGAGACGGGCGCCGAGACCGAGCGCCCAGGAGGCGGCTTGGGCGAGACCGCTCTCCGAACGCACCGCGTGATGGATGAAGTCACCCCCGCGCAACTTGTCGGCGATGAGGCGGTCGGCGGTGGCCGCGTCGGGCACCCGCAGCAGCGCCTCCGCAAGGCTCATCAGGGCCAGTCCCTCGCGGGTCGTCAGCGCATATTCCCGCAGCAGCGCCTCGACGGCGCCGTGGCCGGCATCCGCTCGGATCGCACCGATCAGGTCCGCGGCGAGCCGGTCGACCGCCGCCTCCGTGCCGGCCGGCAGGGGCGCCGCGCGCAGCAGGCTTTCGGCCAAGGCCGCATCATCCGAAGCGTAGGGAGCCTGAAAGCGGAAGGCGGACATGGAAGCCCTGCGATTGCGAGACGAGAGTAGCACCCTCTCTGTCGTTCGACAGGCCGCTTTCGCCCGCGTGGCCGGCGCGATTCCGCTCGATCCCCGTGAGAAGGCCCCGATCTGCAGCGCTCCGGCCACGAGGGATGCGACCGCTGGCGCGGCGCACGTCCGGGCCACCCCGATGCGGCTCCGCGCGCTCGGCTTGATCTTCCGGCCCCATCTGGGATGGGGTGATGCGTCCGCCATGCGCATCGGCGAGCCGGGTGACGGGAGAACGTGGTGGCTCGAAGGATGATCGGCGCACTCATGGTGCTGGCCGCGACGGCCTGTCGGCTGGCCCCACTGCCGGAGATCAGCTTGGCCGGTGCGCAGCCCATCACCTCCGATGCTATCCGCGATGCGTCCGGCGTGCTCGGATAGGCCGAGTCGTTGCTGGGACCGGAATTCGGAAAGAATTCTCCGGTCCTCGTCGGGCCGGAACATTCACGCCTGGACCCATCCGCCGTTGTGGGCGCCTAGGAATTGCCGGCCGCCACGAAGGCGGACGACGTGGTGCAAAACCTCCGCGCCCGCGGCACACTTGAGGATGTACGGGACTACCGGGACGGATCGATCTGGATGGCCGATGACCGAATGCCCCGAGCGCAGGCGGTCCGCCTGCATCTGATCGACGGCACGAACCGCGCCTTCGAAACGAAAGCCTCCCCCGCCGTGCGCCCCGGCCCACACATCGATCTGATCGCGTATCGAAAGCCCTGATCCCCCAACGCGGGTCGCTTTCCGGCCGAGCATCGGCCTCGGACTGCGCGCCTGTTCAGGGCCTGGCGGAAGGCGGGCTGATGTCGAGCGGCTGGGCCTCCGGTACGGGAGGCGCCGGCTCGGCTTCGATGCGGGCGCGGCGGGCAGCCTCGTCCGCTTCCCTCTGGCGGGCTTGGCGCGCCGCCTCCTCGGCCGCCTGCTGCGCCCTGATCCGGGCCTGGCGTGCCGTCTCCTCCGCCACCGCGCGGGCGCGGTCCATCTCGATGCGGGCACGGCGGCGCTGGCGCTCGCTCTGGTCGGCGTCGAACAGCTCGATCTTCTCGAGTTCGCGCTGGAGCACGAGAGCCGCGAGGCCGGTGGTGAGCGGCGCCGTGTCGAGCCGCCGCTCCGGCGCCGTGAGCGGGCCGGTGAAGCCGAGCTGGATCGCGGGCGCGGCCCCGGACCAGCCCTTCGGGCCGGCCGCCGCGGTCAGGACCCCGCGGGCATCGAGGCTGCGATTGCGCGGATTGACCTGAAGCGTGCCGTTCCAGCGCGCCGGCCCGAGATCAATCCCGAACGGAGCCGTGCGCAGGATGCCGGCCGACATCGTGAAGGCCGCCGTGAGCGGTCCCGTCGCCTTGAGCGGACCCGCCGAGAGTTCGTCCGATACGAGCGCCTGGAGCCGCCCCTCGCGCAGGGGATCGTCCTCGGCAAGCGCTTTGCCCAGGGCCCGGTCGAGGGCGCCCGCATCGGCACCGGGCAGTGCGAGGCCGGCGATCCGGATCTCGCCGTTGCCCGAAAGGTCGTTCGCCAGCGCGGCGAGGCTCGCGCCCGTGGCACCGAAGCGCAGCGCCGCCGACAGCCGGCCGCCGATCGGTCCGGTCCCGATCAGGCCGGCGAGATCCGCACCGTCGACGCGCCCCTCACCCGACACCGCCGCGGCACCCGCCGGCCGGGCGAGGGTCACGGTGCCGCTCAGCCGCCCGCCCGCGAGCCCGGCCGAGAGGTCGCGCAGGTTCAGCGCGTCCCCCTCGCGCACCAGCGTCAGCGTCGCGGTGTCGGCGGTCAGGCCCCGGCCGAGATCGAGCTGAGCGATCGCGAGACCGAGGCTGACCTGCGGCTGAGCCGGTACGGCGGCGAAGCGCCCGCCGGCCTCGGTGGGAAACACCGTGGCCGCGGCCAGAGCCGGCAGGGACAGCCGGGCGAGAGTTGCGGTGCCGTTGAGCGCCCCGTCCGGGGCGCGGTCGAGGGCGATGGTGAGATCGCTTCCAGCGACCTGCCCGGTTATGTCGGCGTGCAGGGCCGCGTTCCGGCGCGACAGGTCGAGGGTGAGTGAGGCGGGCAGCGGCCCCGTCGCCGGTCCGGCCGCTCCGGCGAGGATCAGGAAGGGCGCGAGGTCGGTCGCCTGCAGCCGCACCGCGCCGCCGGTCGGGGGGCGGTCGAGGGCATCGAAAAGGATCGGGCGCGCCGTCGAGAGGACGAGGCCCGCAAGGTCACCCTCGACTTCGAGCGCGAGCGGCGCGGTTTCCTGCCGGGACTCGATGGCCGGGCGGGCTCCGGTCAGCCGCAGCCGCCCGGGTTGGCGCAGGCCGGCGATGTCGTCACGGCCAAACCAGCGCGCGGTCCTCTGCGTCGTCAGCGTCGCGTCGATGCGATCGATCCGGCCGAAGCGGGTCAGGAGCGCGAGGTCGAGATCGCCCTCCCCCGCCCGGCCCTTGGCACGCGCGCGCAGCGCATCCGCCTCGCCGGATTCCCGCTCCAGGGTCAAATCGAGGGCCAAGCCGCTCTGGCGGAAGCTCGGCGGCACGAGCCGGGCCTCGGGCAGGAAACCGCGCTCCAACAGGGCGAGCAGCGGTGCCGCCCGACCCGCGGTGACGCGGCCCTCGATCCGCCCCGAGCCGTCCGGCGCGATCCGCCCGGCGAGCTGAGCGCTCGCCCCCGCGAGGTCGGCGATGTCGAGCGTGTCGACGACGAGGCTCGCACCGTCCGATTGCAGGCTGACCGCGATGGTGCCGTTGCCCGAATGGGCGCCGGCGGGCCCGTAGCGCACGTCGCGCGCCCGAAGCGTCAGGCCGAGATCGTGCTGGTGCAGGCCGGACATCAGGTCACCCAGCGGCGGCAATTCGGCGATGTCGAGGCCGCTGGCCGAAAGCTGCGCGTCGAAGCGTCCGCGCCCGCTCGCACCGGCCCGAACGTAGCGGGCATTGCCGGTGACACGGGCCTCGCCCAGGGCGAGCCGCAAGTTGCGCAGCGAGAGATCGCCGCCGGCCGCGGAGAGGTCGGTGCCGAGATCGAAGGCGCGCCCGTCGAGGATCGCCGCGACGCTCTCCTCCGCGCCGATCCGTCCGAGATAGCGCCCGAGCCCCTCCGAGTTACGTGCCGCGACGTCGATGTGGCCGGTGAAGCGGGGCGAACCCGACAGGTCCGCCTCGCCGGTCGCCGCGACGCTCGCAGCCCCCGGCGCCGTGCCCTCGAACCGCCGCAGGACGAGGCCGCCGGTGCGGTCGAAGGTGCCGCGGAAGGCGACGCCGGCCCAGTCGTCGAGGCCGAGAGCGACGCTCTCGGCGGCGAGGTCGAGGTCGAGGAGCAACGGCGGCGTCAGGGCCCCCGACGACAGCCCCTGCGCCAGGCGTCCGCCCGCCCCGCCGGACAGCAGCAGCCCGTCGAGGTCGAGGCGGCGCGTGCGGAGCGTCAGGCCGAGACGGGCTTCGCGCAGATCGAGGCGACCGCTGCCCGATAGCCGCGCCGCCTTGCCGCCGGGGTCGAGCTCGATCTCGACCGTCTTGGCCTTCGCCACGGGGCCGCGCGACTCGAACTTGGCCGCCAGGGTCAGCGGCAGGACGGCGCCGGCCGGCTGGACCGGCGGCCCGACGGTCAGTCTCGCGGTGCCTTCCGCCTCCGGTACGAGGCCGCGGTGAGCGAGGTCGCCGCCCGGCGCCTCCGCTGGCCTGAAGGCGAGGCGGGCATCGAGTTCGAGGCGGGGCATGGTGTCGCCGCCGCCGGTGAATTTCAGGGAGAGGGTGCCGTCGCTGCCGAAAGTGCCGGTGGCGAGATGAAAGGGGCTTCCCTTCGCGGTGCCTTCCGCCAGCCAGGGGCCGGCCAGAGCCGGCGCCCGCAGGCGCAGGTTCTCGGCCGAGAATACTTCCTGAGACGGCTCCTCGGACCGAGCGCCGGCCCGGGCGGCGGCGACGCTGAGACGCCGGATGCGCAGATCGTCGACCACGACGTCGCGCCGCAGCGCCTGCGGCTCGCGCGGCAGGAGCAGCGCCTCGTCGGAGACCGGCAGGGTCAGCCGCGCACGCTCGATCGACGTCTGAACGAAGCGAACCTCGCCCTTGAGCAGCGGCGCCAGGGCGATCTCGGCGTCGACCGTCTGCGCGTCCAATGCCGGCCCGTCCTCCCCGCCGAGCCGTAACCGGGCAAGGCGGAGATGCGGCGACGGCAGCAGGCGAAGGTCGATCGTCCCCTCGCTGCGGGCAGGAGCGCCGACGGATTCGCTCAGCGTCCGGTCGATCAGCGCGCGGTGACCCGACCAGTCGATGAAGGGCGGGACGGCCAGGGCCGCCACGAGGACCAGCACGACGGCGCCCGCGAGCGCGGTCAGGAAATCACGCACCGTTATCGCTTCCGCCAGGTCTGCGGGCCGCAGGGCTTCGTTCGCGGGTCACGCGTTCGAAGGGCCGAAGCCTCCCGTGAGCACGCGCGCACCCGTTCCTGCGGCCATAGCACAGGGGACGGGCCGCCCGCACCTCACACTCAAGCTTGTGACGGCCGTCAGCGCCGGATGCCGAAGGATGGCCCGGCCGGAGGCGGAACGTTGAGGGGCGCCCGTTGGATCTGATTGCGGATCGCGCTGTTCTCCAAGGTCTGGCGCTGTTCGAAGTTACGGTTCTGGTTGCGGTACTCGAACGCTTCGTTCTGCCGGCTCGTCGCGCCCCGGTTTCCGGGGCTCTGCGCGAGCGCCGGCGTGACGACCGGCGCAAGGGCTGCGAGCAGGGTCAGAACGGCGAGCGACGGGGCGCGCATGGCCTCGTTTCCTTCATCGGTGTCGGCTTCGGGTTTCGGGAGTGACGCGTGAGGAGGGGCGCCGGTTCCGGATCGGGTCTCGACGGCGTTCGCCTTTTGGTCCAGGGAAGCGCGCATGATGCAAGAGCCCAACGACGCGCCCGGCGCGTTCCGGCCGCGCCCGTCCGACGACGATGCGCCGTCGGCTCCGACCTCCATCGCCGCCCGTGCCATGGCCGCCCTGCGGCCCGAGGGCGCATCTTATCTCACCGGCCTCAACCCGGAGCAGCGGCGTGCCGTGGAGGCGACGGAAGGCCCGGTGCTCGTGCTCGCCGGTGCCGGCACCGGCAAGACGCGGGTACTGACGACGCGCATTGCCCACCTCATCGCGACCGGCAAGGCCCGGCCCTACGACATCCTCTCGGTGACCTTCACCAACAAGGCCGCGCGGGAGATGAAGCACCGCATCGGGCAGTTGATCGGCCCGGCGGGCGAAGGCATGCCCTGGCTCGGCACCTTTCACGCCATCGGCACCAAGATCCTGCGCCGCCACGCCGAACTGGTCGGGCTCAGATCCGATTTCACGATCCTCGGCACCGACGACCAGCTGCGCCTGATGAAGCAGGTCATCGCCGACCAGAACATCGACGAGAAGCGCTGGCCGGCGCGCTCGCTCGCCCACACCATCGACGGCTGGAAGAACCGGGGTCTCGGGCCCGAGCAGGTGCCCCCGGGCGAGGCGCAGGCCTTCGCCTTCGGCAAGGGCGGCCAGCTCTACGCCGCCTATCAGGCCCGGCTCGCCACCCTCAACGCGGTCGATTTCGGCGACCTGCTGCTGCTGTGCCTCAAGCTCTGGCGCGAGAACCCGGACATCCTGAGGAATTACCAGGACCGTTTCAAATATATCCTGGTCGATGAGTATCAGGACACCAACGTGGCGCAGTACCTCTGGCTGCGCCTGCTCGCGCAACTCCGAAAAAACGTCGCCTGCGTCGGCGACGACGACCAGTCGATCTACGGCTGGCGCGGCGCCGAGGTCGACAACATCCTGCGCTTCGAGCACGACTTCCCCGGCGCCACCGTGGTGCGGCTGGAGCGCAATTACCGCTCGACCGGCCACATCCTCGCCGCCGCCTCCGGCCTCATCGCCAAGAACGAAGGCCGGCTCGGCAAGACGCTCCGCACGGAAGACGAGGCGGGCGAGCCGGTCACCGTGACCGGCGCGTGGGATTCGGAAGAAGAGGCACGACAGGTCGCCGAGTCGATCGAGTCGCTCCAGCGCAAGGGGCACCCGCTCTCCGAGATCGCCGTGCTGGTGCGGATCTCGGCGCAGATGCGCGAGATCGAGGACCGCTTCGTGCAGGTCGGCCTGCCCTACCGGGTCATCGGCGGCCCGCGCTTCTACGAACGCGCCGAGATCCGCGATGCGCTGGCCTATCTGCGCGTGACGATGAACGGCGCCGACGACCTCGCCTTCGAGCGCATCTTCAACACGCCCAAGCGCGGCCTCGGCGACGCGACGCTGCAGACCCTTCACGCCTACGCCCGCGCCGACCGGATTCCTCTGCTCGCCGCGGCGAGGAAGCTGATCGAAACCGACGAGCTGAAGCCCCGCGCCCGCTCGATGCTGCGCGGCCTCGTCGAGAGCTTTTCGCGCTGGATCCGTCTGGTCGAGACCAAGCCGCATCCCGAGGTCGCACAGACCATCTTGGAGGAATCCGGCTACACCGAGATGTGGCAGAAGGACCGTTCGGCCGACGCCGCCGGGCGGCTCGAAAACCTCAAGGAATTCGTCCGCTCGATGGAAGAATTCCCGGACATGGCCGCCTTCCTCGAACACGTCTCCCTCGTGATGGAGGCCTCCGAGGCGGAAGGGGCCGACCGCGTCTCGCTGATGACGCTGCATGCGGCCAAGGGACTCGAATTCGACACGGTGTTCCTACCCGGCTGGGAGGACGGCCTGTTCCCGAACCAGCGCGCCATCGACGAGAGCGGGCGGGCCGGCCTGGAGGAGGAACGGCGCCTCGCCCATGTCGGGCTCACCCGGGCCCGCAAGCGCGCCAAGCTGTCGTTTGCGGTCAACCGGCGCATCCACGGCCTGTGGTCCTCGACCATCCCCTCGCGCTTCATCGACGAACTGCCGCCGCAGGCCGTGGACGTGGTCGAAGCGCCCGCGCATTTCTCGGCCGGCGCCTCGCGCTTCGACCGCAACCCGGCCCCGTTCGGCTCTTCCTACGGCACGCCGGGCTGGCAGCGGGCGCAGGCGAACACCGCGGGCGGCTTCGGCGGGGGATTCGGCAACGGCCGCGGTGGCGGCCGCACGAGCGGCCCGCGCGAGATCGAGGGCGAGTTGATCGCCAAATCGACCGGCGCACCGGCCGCCTTCGAGCACGGGGCCCGGGTCTTCCACACCAAGTTCGGCCCCGGCACGGTCGCCGGCATCGACGGGAACAAGCTCACCGTTGACTTCGACAAGGCCGGTCGGAAGATGGTGCTCGACAGCTTCCTCCAGCCCGGTTGAAGCGTCCCGCCGGCGGCCTCCGCCGGCTGCGCCGCCGCCCCGGGAGGGCGACGCCCCCGATGGCCTTGGTCAGGATCGCCCCGATCCGCCGGCAGCGCCGAGAGGCGCCAGGGTCATCGCTTCTTCGCAGAGCCGTCACGCCCCCGTCGCCCGCGCTTGCAACCCTCGCAGGGCGGGCGAAGCGTTGCCGTAAAGCCGCGTTCCACAGCCTTCGCGTCGAGCCGTGGAACCGACTCACCGGGTTTGGCTTTGCTCTTGCGTACAGATGAACGAAGATCGGCGATGTCTTCGCCGAATCAAGGGAGAAGTCGGACAGTCGAGACTGGTTGAAAAAGCGAGTTTGCGAGAGTCACGCACGAGTCAAGGTGGAGTGTTGATCCATGAAGAGACGACGCGCACGGCTTGAACTGGTTGAGGACCGACCGATCCGGATGCATCGGACACGCTTCGACGAGGAACGTAATCCCGCACCGATCCAACCCCTGACGGATAAACAAGGCCAGTATCTCGACGCGCTCGCGTCATCTTCGCAAGTCATCGTCTTAGGCCCCGCCGGCACGGGCAAGACTTTCATTGCCGGCACACGCGCCGCGGATCTTCTTCGGCAACGCCGGATCTCGAAGGTCGTCATCACCCGTCCCAACGTTCCCTCGGGCCGCTCGCTCGGCTTCTTCCCCGGCACGCTGGAAGAGAAGATCGCCCCCTGGGTCGCCCCCCTGACCGAGACGATGAAGGAGCGCATGGGGGCCGCCGCCTTCGACATCGCGGTGAAGGCCGGCGACATCGAGGTGGTGCCGTTCGAGGTGATGCGCGGACGCACCTTCAAGAACTGCCTCGTGATCCTCGACGAGGCGCAGAACACCACCACGCCCGAAATCAAGATGTTCCTGACCCGCATCGGCGACGATTGCCAGGTCATCATCAACGGCGACGTCTCGCAGACCGACTTGCGTGAAACGTCGGGGCTTCGCACCGTCATCCACTTGGTGAAGAGCCGGATGATGGCGATCCCGATCGTGGAGTTCACCCTCGACGACATCGTCCGCTCCGGCATCTGCGCGGAATGGGTGAAGGCATTCGAGGAGGAGCGGCTCTAAAGCCGCCCGACCATGCGCGATGACGGGGTCTCGTGAGGCCTCGTCATCGTTCGCGCTTCGGCTTCAGATTTCGACGCCTCTCTCGACGATCGCCGTCTCGACGATGTCGGCGGGCTCGTAGAGCCAGCGCGCCACGATGCCGGCCAAGATCGCTCCGGCGATCGGGGCCAGCCAGAACAGCCATAGCTGCGCGACATATTCCGGGCCCGCGAACAGGGCCGGGCCCGTGCTCCGGGCCGGATTGACCGACGTGTTGGTCACTGGAATCGAGATCAGGTGAATGAGTACCAGGGCGAAGCCAATGGGAATGCCGGCGAAACCCGCCGCCGCTCCCTTCGACGTCGTCCCGATGATGATGAAGATGAAGATGAACGTCGTCAGGACTTCGGTGATCAGGCAGGCGGCAAGGCCGTACTTGCCCGGACTGAGTTCACCGTAGCCGTTCGAGGCGAACCCGTTGGGGACCCAGCCCGCCTTGCCGGATGCAATGGTGTAGAGGGTGAAGGCGGCCACCGTGGCGCCGATGACCTGCGCGAGGATGTAGGGCAGCACGTGTCGGTTGGCGCAGCGCCGGGCCGACCACAGACCGAGGGTCACGGCCGGGTTGAAATGGCCCCCCGAGATGTGGCCGACCGCGTAGGCCATCGTCAGCACGGTGAAGCCGAAGGCGAACGCCACGCCCAGGAAGCCGATCCCGAGATCCGGATAGGCCGCGGACAGGACGGCGGCGCCGCACCCGCCGAAGGTCAGCCAGAAGGTGCCGAAGAATTCGGCGGTCGTCCGACGCATCGTATCGTGATCCATGGCGACACCTCATGCTGCGGAGGTCGCGGGGCGCGTTCGAAGCGGTCGTATCGGCAATCTGGTCGGCGCACCGCGAGACCAACTCGTCTGCGTCGGCACCCGCCGGACGCGTCCGACGAAGATTTCACACCCGCACCGGGCCAACAATGATCGGTGTCACGGGTCGAGCGGCACTAAGAAGTTGTACCGCTTCGGCATCAAATCCATCGTGACCAGCAATCTCGTGCCGTCACATTGCAGGTGATTACGCTGCCTCGCGAAACACCGCCGGCACGATGCTTCCGACCGGCGTCAGGACGCGTCTGACACGTCCCGGATGGTCTCGGGCCTCAGGCGGCAGCAACACCCTTCGTCCGCAGCGGCCCGACGCTCTTGCCGTCCAGCAACTGACGCAGGCGCTCGACATCGTCGAAGTTGTTCGAGGTGAGGTCGGTGACATCGCCCTCGACGAGCGCATCGACGTGGCGGCAACGGCGGCGATGCGTGCCCGCCGGACAGGAACAGCGGAGATACGGCCCGTCCGTCCGCTCCTCGAATTCCAGCACGTAGCGGTTGCCGGTGCTGCCACGCATGGCGAACCGCAGCTCGCCTTTAGGCCGCAGATCGACGATGCCGGAGGCCCGCAGGGCGTGGGCGGAGGTGGAGCGGGTGAAGTCGCGCCGCGGTCCGGCAACCGCGCGGATCGGGGTCAGCCCGAGGCCGCGGGCGAGGTCGAGGATATCTGCGGCGCCGGTCTCGCGCAGGGCCGCGAGCGCGATCTCGGCGCAGGCATAGGCATCCTCGCCGGCATCGTGGTGCTCGAAGCGGATGCCGAGGCGCCCCGCCACCTTGGCGAGACCGTGGCCGGCGGGATCGGGGAAGATGCGCCGGGCGATCTGAAGGGTGCAAAGCCCGGCCATGTCCGGCACGGTCTCGCCCCAAGCGGCGAGTGAGGCGGCGAGAACGCCCATATCGAAGCCGGCATTGTGCGCGAGCATCAGACCGCCCGACAGGTCCGGCAGGAATTCCGCCATCACCTCCGGGCAGCTCGGCGCGTCGCGCACGTCCGCCGGCAGGATGCCGTGGACGCGAATGTTGCCGGGAGAGAACCGCATCTGCGGCGGTCGGATCAGCCGGGATTCGCGCCGCACCACCCGGCCGCCCTCGATCCAGGCAAGGCCGACCGCGCAAGCGCTGTCGCGCCGCTCGTTGGCGGTCTCGAAATCGATCGCGACGACGCTCATGCCCCGGAGATTAGGGGGTCGTGGACCGATCCCGCAAGGCGCGGGGAGCGGGGCCGGACCGACGCACGCGCCGGATGTCGTGATCGCGGGGCGGGACACGAACGCGGCCCGAACTGGTTACCGGGCGACACTATGATGGGATGATCGAGGTCGTCATGAACGTGTTCTCACGCCGGGGCTTGATCGCCGCCGCGGGCGGCGTGGCGCTGGGCGCCAACTCTGCCCGTTCGGCCGAGGGGCCATCGCCGGTTCGCGACGGAAAGGGTGCGGACATCCTCGGCCCCCGCAACGCGGCGCGCGAGGCGGAGGACCCCGTCACCGTGGCTCCGCCGAAGACCGATCACGGCACCATGCCGAACCTGAAATGGTCCTTCGCCGACAGCCACATGCGGCTGGAGGAAGGGGGTTGGGCACGCCAGACGACGACGCGGGAACTGCCGATCTCGAAGGCCATGGCCGGCGTGAACATGCGACTGAAGGCGAACGTCGTACGCGAGATGCATTGGCACAAGGAGGCGGAGTGGGCCTACATGATCAAGGGCCGCGCCCGGATCACCGCGATCGACGGCGATGGGCGCACATTCGCCGACGATATCGGCGAGGGGGACCTCTGGTACTTTCCCTCCGGCATTCCGCACTCGATCCAGGGGCTCGAAGGGCCGGAGGACGGCTGCGAGTTCCTGCTCGTGTTCGATGACGGCGGCTTCTCGGAGGATTCGACCTTCCTCATCACCGATTGGCTCGCGCACACGCCGCGCGACGTGCTGGCGAAGAACTTCGGACTACCAGAGCGCGCCTTCGACGCCATCCCCGAGAAGGAACTCTACATCTTTCCGGGCCCGAAGCCGGGATCGCTGGCCGAGGATCAGCTCGGCGGCGCAGGGCCGGTACCGAAGCGCTTCAGCCACAGGATGCTGGCACAGGAGCCGATCCGCACGAAGGGCGGCAGCGTGCGGATCACGGATTCCGCGATCTTCCCCGTCTCCACCACCATCGCCGCGGCGCTGGTCGAGCTCCAGCCCGGCGCGATGCGGGAACTGCATTGGCATCCGAACGGGGACGAGTGGCAGTACTACCTCTCGGGCCGTGGGCGGATGACCGTGTTCGGTTCGGAATCGAAAGCGCGCAGCTTCGATTATCAGGCCGGCGATGTCGGCTACGTGCCCTTCGCCATGGGTCATTACATCGAGAATACCAGCGACACGCCGCTGACCTTCCTCGAGATGTTCCGCAGCCCCCGCTACGCCGACATCTCCCTGCGCCAGTGGATGGCGCTGACCCCGCACGCGCTGGTGCAAGCGCATACCAAGCTCTCGCGCGAGGCGATCGACGCCCTGCCGCAGACCAAATCGCAGGTCCTTCCGGGCTGATCGTCAATCCGGATGGCCGAGGCGGCGGTCGAAGATCGAGCGGACCGTCCGCCGCTCCTCGTCGAGCCGGGCGCCGAGCGCCCGGGCATCGGGGAGGTTGACGGCCCGTGCGAGGCGGGCGAGCGCCACGTCGGACGCCTGCGTTGGGTCGCCCTCGACCATCAGGCGCTGCCAGTGGTGCACGTCGTCGAGGAGCCGATAGGCGCCGCCGAGTTGCTCGGCCTCGTCGGCCGCGAGGAGGCCTCCCTCCGCCGCCCGCGAAAACACCTCGGGCGCATCGAGGCCGATCAGTTCGGGATGGGCGTCGGCATGGCCGAGCACCAGGGCCTGGGCGAGGAAGTCGAGATCGAGCAGGCCGCCGGGGCTGAGCTTGAGGTCGAGGGGACCGTGATCGCCCTTCTCCTCCTCGACCGTAGCACGCATGGCCCGAACCGAGCGATTGACCGCCTCCGGCTCGCGGGCCTGCCTCAGCGCCTCGCGGATCACGGATTTTGCCTCCCCGGCGAGGCTCTCGTCGCCGGCGATGACGCGGGCGCGGGTCAGCGCCATGTGCTCCCAGAGTTCGGCTTCTTCCCGCTGATAGGCGCGGAAGCTGCGGAACTGCGCGGCGGTCGCGCCCTGGCCGCCGCCAGGCCGCAGGCGCAGATCCACCTCGTAGAGCAGTCCGCGTCGGGTCGGGGCGGTGAGTGCCGCCACGAGGCGCTGCGTCAGCCGGTTGTAGGCCACCGCCGCGTCGAGGGGCTTCGGTCCGGTGCTCGTGCGGTTTTCGGGGTCGAAATCGTAGAGCACGACGAGATCGAGATCGGATTCCGCCGTCAGCTGGTGCGAGCCGAGCCGGCCGTAGCCGAGCACGACGATGCGCCCCCCCGGCACCGCGCCATGATCGGCGAAGAACGTCTTCGACACGGCCTCCAGCGCGGTCGCCACGGCGGCGTCCGCGATGGCCGAGAAGGCGCAACCCGCCGCCCGCGGAGTCAGGATGCCGGAGAGCATCCGCGCGCCGGTAAGGAAGCGAAGCTGCCGGGCCGCGTCGCGGCTGCGGTCGAGGAACACCTCGTGACTGTCGGGCCGGCCGAGCAGGGCGCGGTAATGTGCCGCCACAGCCGCCGCGTCGACGGTCGGATCGCCGAAGTCGGGATCGATCACCGCGTCGAGCACGTGCGGCGAGAAGGCGACGGTGCCCGCCAAGCGCGGCGCGCTGCCGAGCAGGTCGGCGAACAGCAGCCGCAGGCGCTCATGCTCGCGCAGGATGGTCAGAAGCTCGACCGCCGCCGGCATGCGACCGAAGGCGCGGTCAAGATTGGCCAGCGCCGCGTCCGGGTCCGGCGTCCCGGCGAGCGCCTTGAGCAGGGCGGGCACCAACTCTGTCAGCACCTCGCGGGCGCGCGGGCTGCGCACCGCCGCGCGGCGGCCGAAATGCCAGCCGCGCACGGTGTCGGTCACCCGCTCCGGATCGCGGAAGCCGAGGCTGCGCAGGGTTGCCAGCGTCGCCGGGTCGTCGGCGGCGCCGCTGAAGACGAGGTCACCCACCTCCGACGAGAGATCGGGTCCCGCCTCGAACAGCAGGGCATAGTGCGCCTGCACCCGGCCGGCATGGGCCAGAAGGGCCTCTTCGAAGGCGGCCAGATCGGAATACCCGGCAAAGCGCGCAAAGTTCTCCAGCTCGGCGCGGTCGGTCGGCAGGCGCTGGGTCTGCTCGTCGCGCACCATCTGCAGGCGGTGCTCGACCGTGCGCAGGAAGGCATAGGCCTGAGACAGTTCGTCCCGCGCCTGGGCCGAGATCCAGCCGTCCTCGTGCAGGCTCGCCAGCATCGGCACGGTGGAACGCCCGCGCAGCATCGGGCGCCGGCCGCCGAAGACGAGCTGCTGGGTCTGGACGAAGAACTCGATCTCGCGGATGCCGCCGCGTCCGAGCTTGATGTCGTGGCCGGCCACCGCGAGCGCCTCGTGCCCGCGCACGGCGTGGATCTGCCGCTTCATGGCGTGCACGTCGGCGATTGCCGCGAAGTCGAAATACTTGCGCCAGACGAAGGGCGTGAGGTCGGAGAGGAACCGCTCGCCAGCCTGGATGTCACCGGCGATGGGGCGCGCCTTAATGAAGGCGGCTCGCTCCCAGTTCTGGCCGGTCGTCTCGTAGTAGACATAGGCCGAGGCGAGGCTCATGGCGGTGGGGGTGGAGCCGGGATCGGGACGCAGGCGGTAATCGACGCGGTGGACGTAGCCATCGCGGGTGCGCTCCTGCAGCAGCTTGGCGACGCCCTGGGCGAGCTTAGTGAAGAACGGCGTCGGCTCGAGCCCCTCCTTCAGAGGCGCGGCCTCCGGATCGAAGAAGACGATCAGGTCGATGTCACTCGAATAGTTCAGCTCGCGCCCGCCGAGTTTCCCTAAGCCCAGCACGACGAGGCCCGAGCCGGCCTGCGGCTCGCTCCGATCCCTCGGCAGGAAGCGGCCGGCGGCGGCGGCCTGGAACAGCATCGCATCGACGGCCGCGGAAACCGAGACATCGGCGAAGCCGGAGAGCGCGGCGGTCACCCGCTCCAGCGGCCAGACCCCGCCGATATCGGCCAATGCGACGAGGAGCGCGTGCTCGGCCCGATTTTGCCGCAGGGTCCTGCCGACCGCATCGAGATCGGGCGCCGCGCCCTCTCCCGGCCGGCCGGCGGCGCGCTGGGCCGCAACGATGCGGGCATCGGCGGCCTCCGGCGTTTCCTCGAAGAGCCGGGCGAGGCGGACGGGATCGCGCGAGGCCAGGGACCAGAGGAAGGTCGAGTGGTCGGCCAACGCCGCGAGGAGATCGCGGGCCGATCCCTTGCGCAGGGCGGGGGGAAGCGCGTCTGCGATTTCGTCGACGCGCGCCCGCGCAGCTTCGGGGTTCGAGAGCGGCGGAGCGTGCCCCAGCCGAGCGATCAGGGGAGCCGTGCCGTCGTCGCGGGCAGCCTGCCCGTCGTTTCGCCTGCCCATGCCGTCCCTTCTTCGATTCCGAGCGTCCGCATCGCCATCGAGCCGCGACGATGCCCATCAAACGCGCAAATCGGGATCTGCCAAGGGGTTTGCCGCAGCCCGAGCCTAAGACAGCGCGCTTCCGAGACGAACCCGGCGAGTGAAAGAATCAGATATCTGAAACGCCCGGTCGGGCGAGACGCCCGGCAATGAGGAAATGTTTCGATCGTCCGATCATGCTGCCACGAGGCAGTCGTGAAGCGATCCAGCACGGAGCCGTCCTGCCGCTCGTTTGTTGATCCCGGGCGTGCCGGGGACGGTGTCGTTCCATAGAAACTCCGGCGGACCACACGGCCCCCGATGACGAAAGCGAATCGATGAGCAGCCCCAACCTGGTTCCCTTCACCGAGGCCGCGATCTTCACGCTCGGTTGTGCGCTGATCGCGAGCCGCCGGTTCGATCCGCAACGGCTCGGGGCGGTGCTGGGATTGGCCACGGTCACGCTCGCGGTCTTGCTCGTGGTCTTCGCTCTGCCCGGCAGCCCTCAGATGACGCTCGCCGACCCGGACGGCGTGCGCAACTTCCTGAACTGAGGTCCGCGATCGAAGCGGCCGCACGAAGCCGCCGATCCCTCACCGCTCTCGTTCCGGCCACGGCGGCGCGGCGGGAACTCCGCGGCGCAGGCTAGGCCGCGGCGGCCGGCAGGCTCAGCGTCACGGCGAGCCCGGGCGCGTTGTCGGCAAGCTCCAGGCTGCCGCCGTGAAGCCGGGCGACGGCGTTGACGAGGCTGAGCCCCAGGCCGAAGCCGGGACGGGAGCGGGCGGCGTCGAGGCGAACGAAGCGGTCGAGCACCCGCGCGCGCTCCTCTTCCGGGATGCCGGGGCCGCGATCCGCCACGGTGAGCCGGACCATGCCATCGGCACGCGCCGCATTGACGGTGACCGGCTGCGGACCGGCCCCGGGCGATGGCGCGCCATATTTGATCGCGTTGTCGATGAGGTTGGCGATAGCCTGCCCCACCAGTTCACGGTTGCCGGCGAGGATCAGGTCCGGCTCGGTGCGGATGGTCAGGCTCAAGCCCCTGTCCTCGGCCAGGGGCTCGTAGAGCTCGGTCACCTCCCGCGCCACCTCCCCGGCGTCGAAACGGCGCACGCTCTCGGGCGTGTTACCGGCTTCCAGGCGGGCGATGGTGAGGAGCGCGTTGAACACCCGGATCAGCCCGTCGCTGTCCTCGATCACACCCTCCATCGCCGTGCGCAGGGCCTCCGGCGTCTCAGCGGTGCGCAGGGCCTCGTCGGCGCGGTTGCGCAGGCGCGTAAGCGGCGTCTTGAGGTCGTGGGCAATGTTGTCGGACACCTCCTTCATGCCGCGCATCAGCTCGCCGATGCGCTCCAGCATGAGGTTCAGGTTCTGAGCGAGGCGGTCCAGTTCGTCCCCGGTGCCGGCGACCCGCAGGCGACCGTCGAGATCGCCCGCCATGATGGTGCGCGTCGTCTCGGTCATGTCGTCGACGCGCTTCAGCACGCGGCTCGCCACGAACCAACCGCCGAGCACGCCGAGCACGACGACCAGTGCCACCGACGATCCGAAGGTGTTGCCGATCGCGGCGCGCAGGCGGTCGCGCTCCTCGGTGTCGCGGCCGACGAGAAGGCGAAAGCCGCCGGCGAGGTTGAAGACGCGCATGATCGCGCGGTGCTCGCCCTGGTCCGCTTCGGATCCGCGTCCGTAGTACCCCTCGTACTGGCCGGGCCGGGCGAGGAGATCCGGCGAGACGCGGCTGACATTGCCGACGATGTGCTCTCCGGCCGGCGTGGTGACGAGATAGAGCGAGGCGCCCGGCTCCTTGGCGCGCCGTTCCACAACGGTGATCAGGCGGCGCAGGCCGCCCGCCGCGTACTGCTCCGACAGGCCGTTGATCTCGGCATCGATGGTCGAGACGATCTGGTCGTCGAGCACCCGCCGGGCGTTCCAGGCGACGTAACCGAGCCCGAGCGAGGCCAGCACTGCGAACAGCACGAGATAGGCGAGCGACAGCCTGAAGGCCGTCGTGCGGAAGATCTTTCCGAGACGCGCGAGGAGCCCATCCGGCGGCTGCGATACGGCGGGGCTCACGGGCGCTACGGATCGTCCGGACGGATGACGTAGCCCGCGCCGCGGACCGTGTGGATCATCGGGTGTTCGAAGCCGCGATCGATCTTCGAACGCAGCCGCGAGACGTGAACGTCGATGACATTGGTCTGCGGGTCGAAGTGGTAGTCCCAGACATTCTCCAGCAGCATCGTGCGGGTCACGACCTGTCCGGCGTGGCGCATGAGGTACTCGAGCAGCCGGAACTCGCGCGGCTGCAGCACGATCTCGCGGCCCGCCCGGGCCACCCGGTGCGAGAGGCGGTCGAGTTCGAGATCGCCGACGCGATAGGACGTGGCCTCGCCCGGTCCGGTCGCGCTCGCGCGGCGGCGGGCCAGCACCTCGGTGCGGGCGAGAAGCTCGGAGAAGGCATAGGGCTTGGGCAGATAGTCGTCGCCGCCCGCGCGCAATCCCTTCACGCGGTCGTCCACCTGGCCGAGGGCCGAGAGGATCAGGACCGGTGTGGCGATCTCCTGCTCACGGAGGGCGCGCACGAGCGAGAGCCCGTCGAGCTTCGGCAGCATGCGATCGACGATCAGCACGTCGTAATCGCCCTCGCGGGCGAGCGCGTAGCCGTCGAGGCCGTCGCCCGCATGGTCCACGCTGTGTCCGGCTTCCCGGAACGCCTTGACCAGATAGGCGGCGGCCTCGCGATCGTCCTCGATGATGAGCAGGCGCATGACGCCCGTTAGATAAGCTTCGCGGCTCAGGAGCGCGAGGCGTTCACCGACAATTCCGGCTTGTGGTTCAGGGTCTGGAACACGACGCAGTAGCGCTCCGTGAGCTTCAGGAGCTGGTCGAGCTTCTCCTGCGGCGCCTCGGTCTCGAGGTCGAACTTCAGGCGGATCGCGCGGAAGCCCACCGGTGCCTCCTTGTCGACGCCGAGGGTGCCGCGGAAGTCGAGGTCGCCCTCGGCGCTGACCGTGCCAGCCTTGAGGGGAATTTCGAGCGCGGTCGCCACCGCCTTCACCGTCACGCCGGCACAGGCGACGAGCGCCTCGAGCAGCATGTCGCCGGAGCAGAGTTCGGCGCCCGAGCCGCCGGTGGCGGGGTGCAGGCCGGCGACCGCCAGGGCGCGGCCGGTCTCGACCTTGCAGGCGATGCTCGTGTCGTCCAGCGAACCCTTCGCCTTGAGGGTGATGACGGCGGAATCCGGCGCCTCGCGGTACTTGTTCTTGAGCGGGGCCTGGAGAGCGCGCAGGGCGTTGGCGTCCATGGATTTCCTCCGGTTTTTCGGCGGGTTTTCTTGGCGAGCCGGGCTTAGCGGTTTTCGTGCGCGGGGGACACCTTAGAACGAGCTGCCGCCCGCGAGTTGTGGGGGACGGGAGCCGTCGCGCGGGCGCAGCGAGTGGTCGAGGGCGGACAGGATCGTGCGGGTCGCCGCCTCGCTCGTCGGCGCTGCCGGGTCGCGCGGCCTGCGCATCGGCAGCGCCACCGTATCGTCGAGGCGGCCGGGGCGCGGGCGCATGACGATGGCGCGGTCGGCGAGGGCCACCGCCTCGGCGACATCGTGGGTGACGATCAGCACGGTCGGCCGTACCTCCTCCCACAGGGCGAGGAGATGGCGGTGGAGATCCTTGCGGGTGAAGGCATCGAGCGCCGAGAACGGCTCGTCCAGCAGCAGCACCCGCGGATTGGCCACGAAGGCCCGGGCGATCGAGACGCGCTGCTGCTGCCCGCCCGACAATTCGCGGGGCCAGCGGTCCCTATGCTCGGCGAGGCCGACGCGCTTCAGGGCGTGGGCGACCCGCTCCCGCCGCTCGCGCTTCGGCAGATGGTCGATACCGAAGCCGACATTGTCGGCAACGCTGAGCCAAGGCAGCAGGCGCGGCTCCTGAAATACGAGTCCGACGCCGGGATGGGGCCCGGTGATCGGCTCGCCGTCGAGCGCGATGCCGCCGGCGCTCGGCCTGTCGAGACCGGCGATGAGGCGAAGGAGCGTGGTCTTCCCGCAGCCCGAGCCGCCGATCAGCGCGACGATCTCGGCATTCGGCACGTCGAGGTCGATGCCGACCAGCGCGCGGGTGCCGTCGGCATAGGTCTTGGCGAGGCTCTGGATGCTCAGCATAGTCGCGGCAGGAATCGCACCGAAGGGATCAAGCGTCGAATTCGGCGAGCATGCGCATGATCGCCGGACGAAGTACCGGCAGATGCACCGAGGCGATCTCCCACATGTCGCGTGCCCGGATCCGGTAAAACTCGTGTCGCAGGAGGTTGCCGATCCGGATGATCGGCTGCCAGTGAACGTCCGCGTGCCGCTGTCGAAGTTCGGGCGGCAGCTCCTTGGCCGCCTCCGAGATGATCTGGACGGCGCGTTCGACGGCGCGTTCGTAGAGGAAGTTGCCCTGAATTTCCTCGAAAGTCCGGCCTTGCGTCGCCGCGAGGATGCCGTCGATCTGTTCGAGAATGTGCCGAAGCCTGACTTCGGGCAGCTTTGCGGATTCCATCAGAAAACCCGGATGGCCTCGCGCTCGATGTACTCGCGGAAAACCGGGACCAATCCGTCACGCGTCGAGTATCCGACAGGAATGTCGGGGAAGGCGCGCTCGACCAAAGCGTAGGTTTCGTCGAAGGCCGCGAGTCCGAAACTGCCCTCGTCCGCAGGATCGACGAAGACATCGAGATCGGATTCCGGCCTCGCCTCATCCCGAGCGCGCGATCCGAACAGGAACAGGGCCGAGACTCCGTGCGCGCGGAGATCGTCCTCCACGCCGCGCAGCCGGTGGATTACCTCGTCTCGGGTCATGCCGGTACCTTAGCGAAGGCGGTCCCGCCCGTCATCCGTCGCCTCCTCACAGCGTCTCCCGCGCGGTGTCCTGCCAGCGCGCCAGCGGGCTGGTGAGCGCGACGAGCACGGCATCGGCCGCCTTGCCGACGACGGCGAAGCTGATGATCGCCGCCAAGATCTGGTCGGGCTTGCTGAATTGCTGGCCGTCGAGGAGCAGGTAGCCGAGCCCCTCGGAGGCGCCCATCAGCTCGGCGGCCACCACGAACAGGAAGCCGAGTCCGAGCCCGGTGCGGAGCGCCGTCAGGGTCGCCGGCAGCACGGCGGGCAGGAGGATACGCCGGGCCAGCGCCAGCTTCGACAGGCGGAAGATGCGGCCCACCTCCACCAGCTTGCGATCGACCGAGGCGATCGCGCCGGCCACGCCGATATAGACGGGGAAGAACACGCCGACGGCGATCAGGGCGACCTTCGGGGTCTCCAGGATGCCGAACCAGAGGATGAACAGCGGCACCCAGGCGAGAGAGGGCACGGCACGCAGGGCCTGGAGGCTCGGATCGACCAGCCAGCGCAAGAACGGCAGCGTCGCGGTGAGCGCGCCCGCGAGGATGCCGGCGCCCGCCCCGAAGGCGAAGCCGAGGCCGACGCGGATCAGGGTCGCCTCGACATGGGTCCAGAGTTCGCCCGAGGCGGCGAGAGCCCAGAGCGCGGCGCCGATCCGGCTCGGCGGCGGCAGCAGGCGCCCGGAGGCGAGCCCCGTCGCGACGGCGATCTCCCAGCCGAGCGCGAGGGCGAGCGGCAGCAGCAGGCCGAGCGCCAGCCTCGCGCCGCCGCCGAGACCGGTGGTCCGACGCGCGGGAGCGGCCTTCGCCTCGGCGTCTTCGGAGAGGACGGAGGTGACGCTCATGCGGAAGGGTCGCGCCGGATCTGCATCGTGTTCTCGGAAAAGTCCCCCCGAACCGGCGGTTCAGCCACGCGCATCGGTCGCCGCGCGGACAGCAAGCGCCGCCAGCACGGTCCCCATGAACCAGCGCTGCGCGCGGCGCCAGACGGGCCGTTCGGCGAGGAAGGCGGCGACGGAACCGGCCGCCAGTACGATCGCCGCATTCACCGCCAGGCTCACCGCGATCTGGACGAGGCCGAGGGCGAGGGACTGGGTCAGCACGGCGCCGGCCGCCGGCTCGATGAATTGCGGCAGCAGAGAGAGGTACATTACCGCGATCTTCGGATTCAGCAGGTTCGTCAGGAAGCCCATGGCGAAGAGCCGCCCAGGCCCGTCGGGCGGCAGCGGGCGCGTATCGAAGGGCGAGTGCCCGTTCGGCCTCAGCGCCTGCCATGCCAGGAAGAGGAGATAGGCGGCGCCGGCCAGGCGCAGGGCGTCGTAGGCGAAGGGCACCGCCACGAGGAGGGCGGTGATGCCGAAGGCCGCGCAGAGCAGGTAGACGAGGAAGCCCGCCGCCACGCCCGTCAGCGATACCAGCCCGGCCGCCCGTCCCTGCGCCACCGTGCGCGAGACGAGGTAGGCCATGTTCGGGCCGGGCGTCAGCACCATCCCGAGGGAGACGAGGGCGAAGGCGGCGAGGTGCGCGGCGTCCGGCATCGGCCGCCTCAGCGGCCCGGTGCCGGGTTGAACTGCGGATCGATCAGGCCGTCCACCGCCGCCGCCACGTCGGTGGAAGCGGGAATGACGCCCGCCTGCTGCAGCGCGAGGCCGGCGGCGCGGATGCTCTCGGCCTGGGCCGGGCCGATAGCGGGCTGGCTCAGATCCGTGCGCTCGATCTGCTTGGCGATCACCGCCTCGGGCAGCTTGGTGGCGGAGACGAGTGCGCTCTTCAGGGCTTCCGGGTTGGCGAGGGCATAGGCGCGGGCCTGCTCGTAGGCGGCGATCACGACCTTGACGAGGTCGGGATGCGCCTTGGCGAAGTCCTCGCGCACGTCGAGCACGCCCCAGGTGTTGGCGGCAGCGTCCCGATAGAACAGCACGTCGTCGCTCTCGATCTCGGCAGCGGCCATCATCGGGTCGAGACCGGCCCAGGCATCGACGTCGCCGCGGTCGAGCGCCGTGCGTCCGTCGGCGTGCTGGAGCAGAACGAGCTTGGCGTCCTTCTCGGTCAGCCCGGCGCTCTGAAGCGCGCGGATGAGGAAGATGTGCGGATCGGTGCCGCGGGTGACCGCGATGCGCTTGCCCTTGAGGTCGGCGGGCTTGGTGATCCCGGTCTCCTTGCGCGTGACCAGCGCGGTCCATTCCGGCCGGGAATAGGCGTAGACGACCTTGACCGGATTGCCGTTGATGCGCGCCAGAAGCGCCGCTGCGCCGGCGGAGGAGCCGAAATCGATGGCGCTGCCGTTGAGGAATTCGAGCGCCTTGTTGGAGCCGAGCGACTGGACCCATCGCACCTTGATGCCGCGGGCTTTCAGCGCCTCCTCCAGGAACCCCTTCTCCTTCAGGACGAGGCTGACCGGGTTATAGGTCGCCCAGTCGAGCCGGATCTCCGAGACGTCGGCCGCGCGCAGGTCCGAACCGGCCGTCAGCAGCCCGAGGAATCCGACGAAAGCGGACAGGACGTGGCGGCGTCGGATCATATGGCTGGCTCCCTCGTCGGTCCGGCTTGCTGCCTGGATCCTTCCGATGGCTAAAACAGTCACGTTCGTTTCGTCAAACAAAAAATTCGCCGAAGAGAACAGCCGGGTCGGCTGCAACCGGCCGATGCCGCAGCCCGCTTTACATGCTAACGGAACGGCCATGTTCGACCCCGTTCCCGTCCTCGAAAAAGTCGTCGCCTCCCTCGACCGCGAGGCGCGCGAACCCACCAAGCTGCGCGGGCTTCTCGTGCCCGAGTTGCGCAAGGTGATCGAGGCCGGGCACCGGGAGGCCGAGCGTCTCCTGTTGAAGGAGCGGGACGGGATCGCCTGCGCGCAGCGGCTGAGCCGCCTCACCGACGCGGTGGTGCGGGCAATCTACGATGCCGTGGTCTGGCGTCTCTATCCCAACGACAATCCATCCACGGGCGAGCAGCTGGCGATCATCGCCACCGGCGGCTACGGGCGGGGCACGATGGCGCCGGGCTCGGACATCGATCTGCTATTCCTGCTGCCCTACAAGCAGACGGCATGGTCGGAGAGCGTCGTCGAGGCGATGCTCTACGTGCTCTGGGACCTGAAGCTGAAGGTCGGCCACGCGACGCGCTCGGTGGAGGAGTGCCTGCGCGAGGGCCGCGCGGACATGACGATCCGCACCGCCCTGCTCGAATCCCGCTTCCTGTTCGGTTCACGCCACCTGTTCGAGGAGCTGGTCACGCGCTTCGATACGGAACTTGTGATCGGCTCGGCTTCCGAGTTCGTGGATGCCAAGCTGCGCGAGCGCGACGCCCGCGTCGCCAAGGCCGGCGCGTCGCGCTACCTCGTCGAGCCCAACGTCAAGGACGGCAAGGGCGGTCTGCGCGACCTCAACACCCTGTTCTGGATCGCGAAATACACCTACCGCGTGCGCGATCAGGTCGAGCTGGTCCATGCCGGGCTGTTCACGCCGGACGAGTACAAGCTTTTCGAACGCTGCGAGGAGTTCCTGTGGCGCGTGCGCTGCCACATCCATTTCGTGACCGGACGCGCCGAGGAGCGGCTGTCGTTCGGGCTTCAGCCCAAGATCGCCGAGCGGCTCGGCTTCGGCGCCCGCGGCGGCCTCTCGGGCGTCGAGCGCTTCATGAAAGCCTACTTCCTCATCGCCAAGGATGTCGGCGACCTGACCGCGATCGTGTGTGCGGAACTCGAAGCGCGCCACGCCAAGCGCACGCCGGTGCTCGACCGCTGGATCGGCCGCTTTCGCGACCGCTTCCGCGCGACCTCGATCGAGGCCGAGGATTTCTGGATCGACAATGGCAGGGTCAACATTCGCGGCGAGGACGCGTTCGAGCGTGATCCGGTCAACCTGATCCGCCTGTTCTGGCTGGCCGACCGGCACAACCTGCCGATCCATCCCGATGCGGCGCGGCTGGCCAACCGCTCGCTCCGCCTGATCACCCACGCGGTGCGCGTGGACGCGGAAGCCAACCGGCTCTTCCTCGACATCCTCACCTCGAAGAACGCCCCGGAGACGATCCTCCGCTCGATGAACGAGGCCGGCGTACTCGGCCGGTTCATTCCGGAATTCGGCCGCATCGTCGCGATGATGCAGTTCAACATGTACCATCACTACACGGTGGACGAGCATCTCCTGCGCTCGATCGGCGTGCTCGCCGCGATCGATTCCGGCCGCGTGCGCGAGGAGCATCCGCTGGCCTCGCGCCTCATCGACACGATCCACAACCGCCGCGCCCTCTACGTCGCGATCCTGCTGCACGACATCGCCAAGGGGCGGCCGGAGGATCACTCGATCGCCGGCGCGGCCATCGCCCGCAAGCTCGGGCCGCGCTTCGGCCTCAGCCAGGCGGAGACCGAGACGGTGTCCTGGCTGGTCGAGCATCACCTGCTCATGTCGATGACGGCGCAGAGCCGTGATCTCTCCGATCATAAGACCATCGAGAAATTCGCGAGCGAGGTGCAGAGCCTGGAGCGGCTGAAGCTGCTCGCGATCCTCACCGTCGCCGACATCAAGGCGGTCGGCCCCGGCGTGTGGACGGCCTGGAAGGGCACGCTGCTGCGCACCCTCTACGACGAGACCGAGGTCGTGCTCTCCGGCGGCCACTCGGAGATCGCCCGCACCGACCGGGTGCGGCTGATCCAGATGGCCCTGCGCGAGCAGCTCTCCGACTGGAATTCGGAGGTGTTCGATGCCTACGCCGCGCGCCACAACCAAGCGTACTGGCTGAAAGTCGACAGCACGCGCCACTACAAGAACGCCCGCTTCCTGCGTACCGTGATGGAGGAGGGCCGCACCAGCGCCACCACCTACGAGACCGATCCTGTCCGCGGCGTGACCGAGCTGACGGTCTACTCGCCGGACCATCCGCGCCTGCTGGCGATCATCACGGGCGCCTGCGCGACCACGGGCGGCAACATCGTCGATGCGCAGATTTTCACCACGACCGACGGCTTCGCCCTCGATTCGATCTTCATCTCCCGCGCCTTCGAGCGGGACGAGGACGAGCTCCGCCGGGCGGGGCGCATCGCCACCGCGATCGAGCGGGCGCTCAAGGGCGAGATCAAGATCGCCGAACTCGTCGCCGACAAGCACCCGAAGCAGCCGCCCAAGACCTTCCTCGTTCCGCCGGACGTGTCGATCGACAACGCCCTGTCGAGCCGCGAGACCGTGGTGGAAATCACCGGCCTCGACCGGCCGGGCCTGCTTTACGAACTGACGACGGCGCTGAACCGCCTGAGCCTCAACATCACCTCGGCGCATGTGGCGACTTTCGGCGAGCGGGCGGTGGACGTGTTCTACGTGACCGACCTCACCGGCACCCGCGTGATGCAGCCCGACCGGCTCGCGATGATCCGCGCCGCGGTAATGGAAGTGTTCGCCAGCGACGTCGCCGCGCTGCGCGCCGAAGGCCTCGACGCCCTGGTCGATTCGCCCCCGCCGCGGGAGTTGTAGGGGGCGATAGCGCGGCCTTCGCTTGATTTCGGGGATGGCCCGAATGATATCAGCCGCATCCCGGAACACTTCGAGACCCGATCGATCGCACGATGATGGCTGACGACATGGAGAATCAGGACCGGCACAACGGCGCCGAGGCGGAGGTGCCGCCGCAGGCCGCTTCCTCGACCGCGGGTGCGGATGCCGAGGCTCTGGCGGCCGCGATCGCCGAGCGCGACGAGTTCAAGGACCGGCTGCTGCGCACGCTGGCCGAGATGGAGAACCTGCGCCGCCGCACCGAGCGCGAGGTCGCGGATGCCCGCACCTACGCGGTGACGAGCTTCGCCCGCGACATGCTCAACGCCGCCGACAATATCCGCCGCGCGCTCGAAAGCGTGCCGGCCGATGCGCGGGCGAGCGCGGACGGCGCCTTCAAGGCTCTGATCGAGGGCATCGAGCTGACCGAACGGGATCTGGCCAAGACGCTGGAGCGCCACGGCGTGAAGGTGGTCGATCCGCAGGGGCAGCGCTTCGATCCGAACCGGCATCAGGCGATGTTCGAGGTGCCCAACACCGAGGTTCCGAACGGCACTGTCGTTCAGGTGGTCCAGACCGGCTACATCATCGGCGACCGGACCCTGCGCCCGGCCCTGGTCGGTGTCTCCAAGGGCGGCCCGAAGCCCGAGGCGAACAAGGCCGCCGATCCGGCGTGACGTCTCTGATAGATCGGTCAATGAAAAGGCCGGCGCCCCTGCGCCGGCCTTTTTCGTGGTCGTCCGCTACTCCGCGGCCTGCCGCGTCGTCTCGCGGAACGGATGGGCTGGATAGGTGCCGATGATGCGAAGTTCCTTCGAGAAGTAGCGCAGTTCCTCCAGGGCCCGGCGCAGGCCGTCATCCTCCGGATGGCCGTCGACCTCGGCATAGAACTGGGTCGCGGTGAACTGACCCTCGACCATGTAGCTCTCGAGCTTCGACATGTTGACGCCGTTGGTCGCGAAGCCGCCGAGCGCCTTGTAGAGCGCCGCCGGGATGTTGCGGACCCGGAAGATGAAGCTCGTCACTGTCGGGCCGTTGCCGGGCTCGATCTCGACGGGTTCGGGCGAGAACACCACGAAGCGGGTGGTGTTGTGCGCCTCGTCCTCGACGTCGCGCTCGAGGATGTCGAGGCCGTAGACCTCCGCCGCCATGGCCGGGGCGAGCGCCGCCCGCGTCGGATCCTGCGCCTCCGCCACCTCGCGAGCGGCACCGGCGGTGTCGCCGGCCACCACGGCCTTCAGGCCGAGGCGGCGGATGATCCGGCGGCACTGGCCGAGCGCGTGGACGTGGCTGTGCACGCTGGTCAGGCCTTCCGCGCCCACACCCGGCAGCACCATGAGCTGGAAGTGGATCGGCAGAAAGTGCTCGGCGATGATGTGCAGCCGCGAGGTCGGGATCAGGTGATGGATGTCGGCGACCCGGCCGGCGATCGAGTTCTCGATCGGGATCATCGCGAGGCCGGCCTTGCCCTCGTTCACCGCGGCGAAGGCGTCCTCGAAGGTGGCGCAGGGCAGCGCGGTCCAGCCGGGATAGGCCTGCGAGCAGATGATGTGCGAGTTGGCCCCGGGCTCACCCTGATAGGCAATGGTGCGGTCGGTCATTGTGCTTCGGTGGTTTAGTTGAGGCGGCGGACGGCGAGCAGAGTGCGGGCGCGCTCCAGGTCGGCCGGGGTGTCGACGCCGAGCGGCAGATCCTCGACGATCATGGCGTCGATGCGCATACCGGCCTCCAGCGCGCGCAGTTGCTCGAGCTTCTCGCGCCGTTCAAGCTCGCCCTGCGGCAGGGCGACGAACCGGGCGAGCGCCTTCCGGCGATAGGCGTAGAGGCCGATATGGTGGAACAGCGGCCCGTCGCCCCAGGGCGCGCGGGCGCGGGTGAAGGCGAGCGCCCTCAGGCGGTTCGGCCCCACCGTATGGCCGATGATCTTGACCACGTTCGGGTCGTCCATCTCTCCGGGGCGGTGGATCACCGCGCAGAGGGTCGCGATATCGACCTGCGGATCGGCGAGCGGCGCCACCGCCGCGGCGATGATCGCCGGGTCGATGGTCGGCAGGTCGCCCTGCACGTTGACCACGACGTCGTGGTTGCCGTCCGGATCCACGATCTCCAGCGCCTCCGCGAGGCGATCGGATCCGGAAGGGTGATCCGCCCGGGTCATCACCGCCAGACCGCCCCGCGCCTCGACTGCGTCGGCGATCGCGTCGGTGTCGGTCGCGACCACGACGGGGCCAATTCCGGCCTCCACGGCCCGGCGCCAGACATGCACGATCATCGGCTCGCCCGCGATCTCGGCCAGCGGCTTCGACGGCAGGCGGGTCGCGGCGAGGCGGGCCGGAATCAGGATCAGGGGATCGGACATGACCGCGGGCGGTGGGATGCGTCGGGCAGGGGTTCAGGGGCGGGGAAGGCTCTAGCAGCGGCGCCCGGGCTTGTCATGGCTGCTCATGGCCGCCGATTCCGCCCCCACGGTGCGGCAGGGCTGCAACGGAATTCATCGCTCGTGTGCCGCTTGTGCGGAATAACGGTATGCGACAGCGCGCAGCGCGCGTGGCCCATTGTCAAGATCGGCCCCGAGCGGCTAATCACCCTTGAAATCCTCCAAAGTCCGGCGTCTGCCCGTCGGGCCCCCATCCGCCGGGTCCTGATCCCGTGCGCCGGAGCTATCGAGCATGGATTCCTTCGAGCTGAACAAGGTTGCGGGCGCGGTGCTGGGTGCCCTCCTGTTCGCGGTCGGATCGGGCTTCGTGGCGGAGCTGATCTATCACCCGAAGCCCGCCGGGAATGCCGGCTATCCGCTGCCCGAGCCGGAGCCGAAGAGCGGCGGTGCCGCGGCCGAGGCGCCGAAGGCCGAGCCCGTCGCCGTGCGGCTCGCCTCCGCCGACGCCGACAAGGGCAAGGGCGGCACCAAGGCCTGTCAGGCCTGCCACAGCTTCGAGAAGGGCGGCCCGAACAAGGTCGGCCCCGACCTCTGGGACATCGTCGAGCGTCAGAAGGCCCATCACGAGGGCTTCGACTACTCCGCGGGTCTGAAGGAGAAGGGCGGCACCTGGACCTACGAGGATCTCGACCACTTCCTCGAGAACCCGAAGGGTTACGTGAAGGGCACCAAGATGGCCTTCGCCGGCATCAGTTCGCCGACGGATCGCGCCAACGTCATCGCCTATCTGCGCACGCTCTCCGACAGCCCCAAGCCGCTGCCGACCGCCGAGAAGAAGGCCGAGGCGGCGCCCGAGGGTGAGAAGAAGGCCGAGTCCGCCAAGCCGGCGGAGGACAAGCCAGCCGAGAAGAAGGCCGAAGAGAAGAAGACCGAGGACAAGGCGCCCGCCAAGTCCGAGGCGAAGCCGGTCGAGAGCGCGACCGGCGACAAGGACAAGGCGCCCGAGACCAACGCGCCGAAGGGCAACACCCAGTCCGGCGACGGCAAGGACACCGCCCGTCCGGTCCCGGCGCCGCAGGTCCAGCCACAGCGTAACGAGGTCGCCCCGACCCAGGCCCCCGAGGCCAAGCCCTCGGGCGACATCCCGACCAAGGCAGAGCCCGGCTCCGAGAGCACGCCGGCCACCGAGCCGCCGGCCAAGGCTGACCCTGAGGCGCCCAAGCAGTAAGGCGCGGACGACAAACCGATTTCGCGAAGGCCGGGCGCTGCAAAGCCCGGCCTTTTTCATGTCTCGGCTTCCGGCCGCGCCGCCTGCGCGCTCGCGTCGGGTTGGCGCCGGACCCAGCCTCGTCCTAGAACGGCGCCCGACTGACCTCTCACGGGACCGGGAGACCGCGCCAACGTGACGGAACACGCCGTAATCGCCCGCCGCAGCTTCCTCGCCGGCGCCCTCGTTCTCCTCGGGCTGCGGGGGCCCGCCTCCGCCCAGGAGCCCGCCGAATCCGCCTCGAAGGTCTCGGCGCAGGAGGCAGCCGGCAAGGGTTCAGGTCCCTGGCGCCACGCGCTGACCCTGCTCGGCGAGCCGAAATACGGCCCGGACTTCCCGCATTTCGACTATGCCGACCCGAAGGCGCCCGTCGGCGGCCTCGTGCGGCTCGGGTCGCAGGGCGGCTTCGACAACCTCAACATCGTCGTCAACGGCCTGAAGGGCGATCTCGAAGGCGGGATTACCCAGATCTACGACACGCTGATGGAGGATTCCGGCGACGAGCCGTTCTCGTCCTACGGGCTCCTCGCCGACGGCGTGCGGATCGCCGAGGACGGCCTATCCGTGACCTACCGCCTGCGTCCGAATGCGCGCTGGCACGACGGCAAGCCGGTCACCGTCGAGGACGTGATCTGGTCCTTCGACACGCTGAAGGCCAACAGCCCGTTCTACGCCGCCTACTATCACACCGTGGCCAAGGCGGAGCCGGGCGGGGAGCGCGAGGTCGTCTTCCGCTTCAGCGAGTCCGGCAACCGCGAACTGCCGCAGGTGCTCGGCCAGATGCAGGTGCTGCCGAAACACTGGTGGACCGGCACGGACAAGAACGGCAAGCCGCGCAGCGCCACCGAGACGACCCTGGAGATCCCGCTCGGCTCGGGTCCCTATCGGCTGGCCAAGATCGATGCCGGCCGCTCGGCCGTCTACGAGCGCGTGGCCGATTACTGGGGCAAGGACCTGCCGGTGAACCGCGGCCGCAACAATTTCGGCACGGTCCGCTTCGAGTATTTTCGCGACGGGTCGGTGCTGCTGGAGGCGCTGAAGGGCGACCTCTACGACTTCCGCACCGAGAACATCGCCCGCAACTGGGCCACCGCCTACGACGATTTCCCCGCCGTGAAGGAAGGCCGCCTGATCAAGGAGGAGTTTCCCGGCCGCGGCACCGGCATCATGCAGGCCTTCGTGTTCAACCTGCGTCGGGACAAGTTCAAGGACGAGCGGGTGCGCCGCGCCTTCAACCTCGCCCTGAACTTCGAGGAGATGAACCGGCAGCTGTTCTACAGCCTCTACGGCCGGATCGATTCCTACTTCTACGGCTCGGAGCTGGCCTCGTCCGGCCTGCCCGAGGGGCTGGAGAAGGTCATCCTGGAGAGCGTGAAGGACAAGCTGCCGGCCAGCGTCTTCACCGAGACCTACACCAACCCCGTCAACGACACGCCGGAGGCGGTGCGCGCCAACCTGCGCAAGGCGGTCGGCCTGCTGCGCGAGGCCGGCTACGAGCTGAAGGGCGGCAAGATGGTCGCGAAGGCCACCGGCGAGCCGCTGACCGTCGAATTCCTGGAATTCCAGAACGTGTTCGAGCGGGTGATCCTGCCCTACGCCGCCCAGCTCAAGCTGATCGGCATCGAGTCCTCGATCCGGGTGATCGATCAGGCGCAGTACCAGAACCGCCTGCGCGGCTTCGACTTCGACATCACCACCTCGAGTTGGCCGGAATCGCTCTCGCCCGGCAACGAGCAGCGCGAATTTTGGGGCTCGGCCGCCGCCGACAAGCCGGGCTCGCGCAACATCGCCGGGATCAAGGATGCGGGCATCGACGCGCTGATCGAGAAGGTGATCTTCGCCCAGGACCGCGAGACCCTGGTCGCGGCCACGCACGCCCTCGACCGGGCGCTGCTCGCCCACCACTTCGTGGTGCCGCAATGGTCCTCGGCGGTGACGCGCACGCTGCGCTGGAACCGCTTCGGCCGCCCGGCGGTGCTGCCGAAATACGGCGCTTCCGGCTTTCCGACCACGTGGTGGTACGACGAGGCGCTCGCCGCCAAGACCGGAGCCCCGCGGTGAGTGCCGGCGCGACCCGCCGGGGCGTCGTCCTCGGGACCGGAGCCCTGGCGCTTGCGGGCGCCCTGCCCCGGCCAACCCGCGCCGAGGGCACCCGCGCCGCCCACGGGCTGTCGAGCTTCGGCGAGCTGAAATACGCGCCCGATTTTCCGAACTTCGACTACGTGAACCCGATGGCCCCGCGGGGCGGGCGCTTCTCGACGAGCCTGGTCCAGACCTTCGGCAATCAGGCGTTCGACACCTTCGACACGCTTAACCCCTACGTCTTCCGCGGCAACGGCGCGGCGGGAATCAACCTCACCTTCGACAGCCTGATGGTGCGCGCGCTCGACGAGCCGGACGCGCTCTACGGCCTCGTCGCCCGCTCGGTCGAGACCAGCGCCGACGGCCTGACCTACCGCTTCGCCCTGCGTCCGCAGGCGCGCTTCCACGACGGCTCGCCCCTGACCGCGCGGGACGCGGCCTTCTCCCTCACCATCCTCAAGGAGAAGGGGCACCCGACGATCTCCCAGGTGATCCGCGACGTCGCCGAGGCGAGCGCGGAGGGCAACGAGACCCTGGTCGTCCGCTTCGCACCCGGCCGCAGCCGCGATCTGCCGCTGATCGTCGCCGGACTGCCGATCTTCTCGGCGAAATTCTTCGAGGGCCGCGACTTCGAGGCTCAGACACTGACGCCGCTGCTCGGGTCCGGCGCCTATCAGGTCGGGCGGATCGATATCGGCCGCTTCATCGAACTGGAGCGGGTGAGCGACTACTGGGCGGTGGACCTGCCGGTCATGATTGGTCAGAACAACTTCGACCAGCTCCGCTACGAGTACTTCCGCGACCGCCAGGTCGCCTTCGAGGCGTTCAAGGGCGGCGCCTACACCTACCGCCAGGAATTCACCTCGCGAATCTGGGCGACGGGCTACGATTTCCCCGCCGTGCGCGAGGGCCGGGTCAAGCGCGAGACCCTGCCCGACACCTCTCCAGCTGCCATCCAGGGCTGGTTCTTCAACACCCGCCGCGAGGTGTTCAAGGATCCGCGCGTGCGCGAGGCGATCGGCCTCTGCTTCGATTTCGCCTGGACCAACCGCACGGCGATGTTCGGCGCCTACGAGCGCACCGTCTCGTTCTTCCAGAAGACCGACCTGATGGCGACGGGCAAGCCCTCGGCGGAGGAACTCGCCCTGCTCGAACCCTTCAGCGGGCAGGTGCCGGCCGAAGTCTTCGGCGAGGCTTGGACGCCGCCGGTATCAGACGGCTCGGGCCAGGACCGGGCGCTGCTCGCCCGCGCCGTGGCCTTGTTCAAGGAGGCGGGCTGCACCCGCGAGGGCGGCACCCTGCGCCTGCCCGGCGGCAAGCCGGTCGAGTTCGAATTTCTCGATTCCGACTCGGTCTGGGAGCCCATCGTCCAGCCCTTCATCCGCAATCTCGGGCTGATCGGCATCAAGGCGCGCCAGCGGGCGGTGGATGCCGCGCAGTTTCAGGCGCGGGTGCGCGATTTCGACTTTGACATCGTCTCCCGCGCCTCTTCGGGCGACGCGACGCCGGGGCCGGAGCTGCGCGAGGCCTACGGTTCGCGGGCGGCGGCGATCCCCGGCTCCAACAACCTCGCCGGCATCAGCGATCCGGTGATCGACGCGCTTCTCGACCGCATCGCCAACGCGGACTCGCGGGCGAGCCTCACGGTGGCCTGCCGCGCCCTCGACCGGGTGCTGCGGGCCGGCCGCTACTGGATCCCGATGTGGTACTCGCCCGAGTACCGCCTCGCCCTGTGGGACATGTTCGGCCGCCCGGCGAAGCTGCCGACCTACGGGCTCGGCGTGCCGGCTCTGTGGTGGTACGACGAACAGAAGGCGCGCCGGATTGGCCGGGGCTGAGGAAGGTCCATGCTCGGCTACATCTTGCGCCGCATCGCCCTGATGATCCCGACGATCTTCGGGATCATGCTCATCACCTTCGCCATCATCCAGTTCGCCCCCGGCGGCCCGGTGGAGCGGGTGCTGGCCCAGCTCCAGGGCCAACAGGAAGGCTCGCTCTCGCGCATCACCGGCGGCCAGGGCGACCTCGGCGGCGGGGCGACCCGCGGCGGAGGCGGGGGCGGCGAGACGTCGAAGTATCGCGGCGCGCAGGGGCTCGACCCGGCCTTCATCAAGAAGCTCGAGGCGCAGTTCGGCTTCGACAAGCCCGCCTATGAACGCTTCGGCAAGATGCTGTGGGACTACCTGCGCTTCGATTTCGGCCGCAGCTATTTTCGCGATGTCTCGGTGCTCGACCTGATCAAGGAGAAGCTGCCGGTCTCGATCTCGCTCGGCCTGTGGATGACGCTGATCTCCTACGCGATCTCGATCCCGCTCGGCATCCGCAAGGCAGTCGCCGACGGCTCGCGCTTCGATATCTGGACCTCGGCCGTCGTCATTGTCGGCTACGCGATCCCGAGCTTCCTGTTCGGCATCCTGCTGGTGATCCTGTTCGCGGGCGGATCGTTCCTGCAGATCTTTCCGCTGCGCGGCCTCACCTCCGAGAACTTCGAATCCCTGGGCCTCTGGGGCAAGGCCGTGGACTATGCGTGGCATCTCGTGCTGCCGCTCTCGGCGCTCGTGCTCGGCGCCTTCGCCACCTCGACCCTGCTCACCAAGAACTCGTTCCTCGACGAGATCCGCAAGCAATACGTCGTCACCGCCCGGATGAAAGGCGTGAGCGAGCGGCGCGTGCTCTACGGCCACGTCTTCCGCAACGCGATGCTGATCGTCATCGCCGGCTTCCCCGGCGCCTTCATCACCGCCTTCTTCACCGGATCGCTGCTGATCGAGACGATCTTCTCGCTCGACGGGCTCGGGCTCCTGTCCTTCAGCTCCATCGTCGGCCGCGACTATCCGGTGGTGTTCGCCACACTCTACATCTTCTCCCTGCTCGGGCTCGCGGTGAACCTGCTCTCCGATCTCACCTATACCTGGATCGACCCGCGCATCGATTTCTCGGCTCGGGGCGCCTGAGGCGCGCTTCGGTTTGCCGGCTGCGCAGCCGGCTGCTATCGGCGCGCATTCGCCGCCGGACGCCACCCGTGACCGCCCTTCCTCTCGTCATCCGCCCCGAGCATCCGGACGACGCGCCGGCGATCGAGCGGCTGCACGCCCGCGCCTTCGGACCCGGCCGTTTTGCCCGCACCGCCTACCGCCTACGCGAGGGCGCGGCGCCCCTGCCCGATCTCTGCCTGACGGCTTTGGTCGGCACCTACCTCGTCGGCTCGGTGCGGATCGGCCCGGCCGAGGCCGAGGGCGGACCGCTGCTCGTGCTCGGGCCTTTGACCGTCGATCCGAGTTTTTCCGACCGCGGCATCGGCACCAGCCTGATGCAGGCGAGCCTCGACGCCGCCCGCGCCGCCGGGCACGGCCTCGTCGTGCTCGTGGGCGACGCCCCCTATTACCGCCGCTTCGGCTTTCAGCCGGTTCCCGCCGGCCGGCTCGCGCTGCCCGGGCCGGTCGATCCGGCGCGCTTCCTCTGGCTCGAACTGAAGGACGGCGCGAGCGCCGGCCTCTCCGGCGTGATCCGGCCGCCCCGCACGCCACAACGATCGCGCGAGAGTTGAAAAGGCCGAGCTTGACCGCAGCGGACGAGGATCGGACACCAGGGCAACTACAAAAACCCTGGGAAACGCCCGCCGTGCCGACCAGCGACGACCGCCAGCCCCCTGCCCGCTTCAACGCGGCCCGCAACTGCCTCGCGGACAACGCCCGGCTGCGCGGCGACAAGACGGCGCTGATCATGGTGGGCGAGAACGGCCCGGTCGGCCGCCTCACCTACGCGCAGGCCGATCGCGCCGTGCGCGGCATCGCGGCGGGGCTGCTCGGCCTCGGGCTGAGGGCCGGCGACCGGGTGATGATCCGCATGGGCAACGAGACCGACTACGTGCTGGTCTATTTCGGCGCCCTCGCCGCCGGCCTTGTCGCCCTGCCCTCCTCGCCGCAACTGACCGCCGACGAGGCCGCCTTCCTGATGCAGAATGCCGGCGTCGCCGCCGTGGTAACCGGCGCGGGTTTCTCCGATGCCGGCGCGGGCGGCCCCGCGGATTGCATCCGGCTCGATTCCGAAACGATCGCGGCGATGAAGGCGGGGGAGCCGCTCGCCGACTACGCCGACACCGCCGCCGACGATCCGGCGACCCTGGTCTACACCTCCGGCACCACGAGCCGCCCCAAGGGCGTGCTCCACGCCCACCGCGCCATCTGGGGCCGCCGGCCGATGCACGCGCACTGGCTCGGGCTGACCGAATCCGACGTGATGCTGCATGCCGGCACCATGAACTGGACCTACACGCTCGGCGTCGGCATCACCGACCCCTGGGCCTGCGGCGCGACCACGGTGCTCTACAACGGCCCGCGCGACCGTGGGATCTGGCCGCGCCTGATCGCCGAGCACGGCGCGACGATCTTCGCGGCGGTGCCGAGCGTCTACCGCCAGATCCTCAAATACGCCGACCTTTCCGAGCACGACCTCTCGCGCCTTCGCCACGGCGTCACCGCGGGCGAGGCGCTCTCGTCCGACCTTCACCACGCCTGGACGACGGCCACCGGCAAGCCCCTCTACGAGGCGCTCGGCATGAGCGAGATCTCGACCTACGTGTCGAGCGGCCCGACCATTCCCGTCCACCCCGGCTCGCCGGGCCGGCCGCAGCCCGGCCGACGCGTCGCGATCCTGCCCGTCGAGGGCCCGCCCGAGCCGCTCCCGGCGGGCGAGACCGGCCTTCTGGCGATCCATCGCTCCGATCCCGGCCTGATGCTCGGCTACTGGCAGCGGCCGGAGGAGGAGGCGGCGGTTCTGCGCGGCGAATGGTTTGCCGGCGGCGACCTCGCGCGGCTCGATGCGGACGGCTACCTCTGGTTCCAGGGCCGCAACGACGACCTGATGAACGCGATGGGCTACCGCGTCTCCCCGGTCGAGGTGGAGAGCGTCCTCGCCGGCCATCCCGACATCGCCGAGGTCGGCGTCACGGAGCTGGCCGTCCGCCCGGATTTGCGGGTGATCGCCGCCTTCGTGGTCCTGCGGTCCGGGGCCGAACCCGACGCGGACGGGCTGATCGCGTGGTGCGGCGATCGCCTCGCTGCCTACAAGGCGCCCCGCGCCATCCGCTTCCTCGACGCGCTGCCGCGCACCGCCAACGGCAAGGTCCAGCGCAAGCGTCTGGCGGAGACTGTCGCGTAGCTGCGCTTGTTCGCGCAAAATCGCGCCGGTAGAGCGAAGGCCCCGCGCGCATCAAGTCCCATGGCCCCGCTCCCGATCTCCGTCTTCATCATCGTCAAGAACGAGGCCGACCGCCTCGGCGCCACCCTCGCGGCGGTGCGGGAGCTGGCCGACGATATCGTGGTGGTCGATTCCGGCTCGACCGACGGGACGCAGGCGCTCGCGGCCTCGCTCGGCGCCCGGGTGATCCACAACGATTGGCCGGGCTACGGCCGGCAGAAGCGCTTCGCGGAAGGGCAGTGCCGCCACGACTGGGTGCTCAACCTCGACGCCGACGAGGTGGTGCCGCCCGATCTCGCCGAGCGGATCCGCGCCGTCTTCGCCGCGGGCGAGCCGGCGCATGCCGCGTGGCGTATCGCCATCGCCGAGATCTTCCCGGGCGAGACGCGCCCCCACCCCTGGGCCTACGTGCTGACCCCCGTGCGGCTCTACCGGCGGGATCTGAGCACCTACTCGACCTCCCCGGTCCACGACCGGGTCGTGCTCGGCCCCGGCGTCACCGCGGGGCTGATCAAGGGCCGCATCCACCATTTCTCGGTGCGCTCGCTCGGCGACCAGCTCGACAAGCTCAACCGCTATTCCGACCAGCAGGCCGACGACCTCGACGCCCGCGGCGTCACGATCCCGGCCTGGCGCCTCTACGTGGAATTGCCGGGCAACTTCCTGAAGGCCTATCTCGGCCGCCGCCACTTCGTGCGCGGCGCCTACGGGTTTCTGACGGCGATGAACTACGCGATCTCCCGCCACCTGCGCGTGGCCAAGCATTACGAGCGCCGCGTCACATCCCCGCGCCGACCGGGTTGACCCGCCGCCCCGGAGCTTCTACAGCCGAGCGGCGGGGAGACGTGGCCGAGAGGCTGAAGGCACTCGTTTGCTAAATGAGCATACCCCTAATAAGGGTATCGAGGGTTCGAATCCCTCCGTCTCCGCCACATTCCTGACCAGCGCTTCCGCTCTGGGAGCCGACCCGACGATCCCGTCATGTACACGGGATTGTACACGTGCGCTCGCGCCACCTCACCCGCAACGGCACCGCTCGCGTCTTTCAGATCCGCCTTCCGAAGCGCCTCGATCCGGACTTCCACCTCGCACCGATTCGCATCACACTCGGCCCCACGCCGAATTCGCGGGCACGTCGGGTCGCCGACATCCTCGCGGGTCTGGCGAGGATCGAGTTCGAACGCATCGGAGCGCAACCCATTCTCCCCGAACCCGCCGCCGCACGCCGATCCGTGGAGCAGCTCCTTGCCCTGACCGTGCCGACGCTGCTCGGCATGAACGCGCTGGCGGACAGCCGCTTATCGGACGAGATCCGCGAACCAGCGACCGAGGCTGCGTTCGATGCCCTGGCGCAGCTCGGGCTGGATCGCGCCACAGGACGCGGGGTGTTCGCGAACGGAGCGATCCGCTTCGAGGCGCCTTTCGTCGCAGCGCTTCGTGAAGAGAACCCAGCACGCGCCCTCATCGGGCAGCCGTTGCTGCCGACAAAGGAAGCTGATCCGATCCAGAATCAGCTCGACGCGATCCAGGCCCAGCAGGCCGAACTGCTCGCCCGTCTCGCCCCTCAGATGCCCGGACCGAAAGGTTCGCTGTTCAGCCTCGCGGCGGACAAGGCCATCGCCGCCAAGCGCGAGACCCACGGACCTACCGATCCTGAGATCGGTTCTCTCGACCACCGCAAGACCGTGTTCGTCGGCATCGTCGGCGACAAGCCGGTCGACGCCTACAGCCGAGAGGATCTACAAACTTTCGCCAATGCCCTGGCGTGGCTGCCACCCAACATTTCCAAGCAGAGCGGCTGTGATCTTTCGCAGATCAAAGAGATTATCGCAACCAACCGGGAAAAGAAGGCACCCGGACTCTCTCAGAATTCGATCAAGAGTTACCTGAACCGGATCAAGGGCATTCTGCGTCAGGCTTGCACCGACGCCCGTGTTCCGATCGGTTTCGCTGGCAGAATCGTCATTCCGAAGCGCGCGGCCCCGCCCAAACGTCGGACCGCGCCTGCCCACGACGAACTGGGGCGGGTCGTGGCAGCAGGCGTCGCTTCCGGCATCCTGTCGGACGCCCTCCTCGTGCCGCTCGGCCTTCTGACGGGTCGACGCATCGGTCTTCTCGCTCACATGCGGCGCGAGAATATCAAACGCTACAATGGCGCCTGGGTCTGCTTCCCGCAATCGCACGAATGGCGTGATGGAGCATGGTGCCCGATCCCGTTCAAGACGGACGAGTCGCTCTCGTTCTTCGTCCTGCACGACATCTTCGCCGAATGCGGTTTCATCGATTGGGCGCAGCGTGAATGCGGCCCCGTCTTCCCGGCCCTGATGATGGCAAAAGATCCTGCGGATGCCGCGCAGAAGCGGATGGGACGCCTGTATCGGACGGCGGAAGCCGATCCGCAGCGCTCCGGAACTTTTCATGCGCTCAGGACCGGCAAAATCCGCAACGATCGTGAATTGCGTCTCGATCCCCGCGCAGTCCGACTCCAGGTTGGCCACGAGCTTGGCGATACACACGAACGCTACGACGGCCAACTCACCGATGCCGAACTCGCGGCTTATGCCACCGCGCCACTGCCACCGGGCGTTGACTGGACGCTCCTCAAGACGATTGATTTCGAAGCCTACGCTCGCTGCCAGCCCAAAGGAGGACGCCGGAAGAAAACTTCGTGAGTGGCGAGATGGATCGCGCTCCCAGTGACCGAACTATCTATACCAAGGTTCAACAGTTGGTATGGCTGGGGCGCCAGGATTCGAGGCTGCCTCCAGATCACCCGCTAACTATCTGAAAACGCTCACCCGCGAAGTGAGGCGTGCTGGGGATGTGCTACATGCTCGTGCGCCATCGCGCAACGGTCAGTCGCCTCGATGCCGAACCGTCGTTAACAACCTGCTCACCTGAAGGACATGCCCGAGTCCTCAGCCTCACGATCTCGCAGCAGAGCTGTCAGGCGGGCAACTTCGGACGAGAGCCGCTCGTTTTCGGACCTGCGCTCCCGGTTAGCGAGGCTCATTTTTTTGATCGTGCCGACCGCATTCTCAATGATGCGATCCTTGTCCGCCAACTGACCTGACCGGTATTTTAGACCGAGCCGAGTGAGAGGCTACTGCATGGCCGCGGCCATGGGTAGCCGGTAGGCCAGATCCGGGAAGCTGACGGGTGCAGGCGGCCGATAACCTAAGGATGAGTGCGGCCGAACGCGGTTGTATGTGTTCTGCCATAGACTGATCATGACCTGCGCCTCTCTCAGTGAGTAGAAGATCTCCTGGTACAGGCACTCGTCGCGCAGCTTGCCGTTGAAGCTCTCGCAATATCCGTTCTCCCACGGCGAGCCCGGTGCGATGTACTGGATCTGCGGCCCCGTCTCGGCGACCCACTTGCGGAGTGCCTTCGAGATCATCTCAGGGCCGTTGTCGCAGCGGATGTGCTCGGGGATGCCGTGCAAGCACATGGCGTCGGCCAACGCCTCGATCACACCCACGCTGTTGATGCGCCGAGCCACCTTCAGCGTCAGACACGCCCGGCTGTGCTCGTCGATCAACGTCAGGATCCGTAGACTCCGCCCGTCGTGGGTCTGGCCCTGGACGAAGTCGAAGCTCCAGACGTGGTTGCGGTGGAGCGGACGCAGCCGCACGCACGAGCCGTCGTTGAGCCAGAGGCGGCTGCGCGGTCGATGCTTCTGCGGGACCTTCAGCCCCTCGCGACGCCAGATACGCTGAACCCGATCTTTGCCTACCTGCCAGCCAGCCGCCTGCAGCAGCGCGGTGACGCGGCGGTAGCCATAGCGCCCGTACTCGGATGCTAAGCCAATAATGGCGCGGGTCAGCCCATCCTCATCGGCCGGCACAGTGGGCACGTAGCGTTGCGTGCCACGGTGCTGACCGACGATCCGGCAGGCGTGACGCTCCGAGAGACGGTACTTCTCCCGGATGCCGTCAACCGCCTGCCGGCGTCGTTCGGGGGCTACAAGTTTCCCGAGGCGACGTCCGCCAGCACCTGCTTCTCAAGGGACAGGTCCGCCACGAGCCGCCGCAATCGAGCGTTCTCGCGCTCCAGATCCTTCATCTTCCTGGCCTGATCGACTTGGAGGCCGCCGTACTCCTTGCGCCAGCGGTAATAGCTCTGCTCGGAGATCTCCGCCTCCTTGCACGCCAGCGCCAAACTCTTGCCCTGTGCCGTCTGCACGTCAATCTGGCGCAGCTTCAGCACAACCTGCTCCGCACTCGTCTTCTGACCTCGTCGCATGTCCGACTCCTCCGGTCCTGGCTGATCCTCTCAATCAGCCCGGTCCAAAGCCAGCCGGTCAGGTCACGCTGACGTCCTCAGCGAGGGGGACATCCCACCCGTCGACATCGACGCATGCCTTCGAAACGGTACGGCTCGGGCGGCCCTCCAACGTCAGCACGACGACATCATAGTGGCGACGGGGCTGAAGGCTCAGCCGATCCTATTCATCGGCGGCGAGAGGAGCGAGGAGGCCGATGCTCTTCCCGCGGACGAACTGCGCTGGCTCATCCTCGCCCAGCTGCCGCCGGCGAGGCGCGTCGGATCGCGCGGCCCAACGCCATAGATCGAAGGTCCGGTCACGATGCTCTGCCGGCCGGCCACCGCCCATCGTAGATCCGCTCCACAAAGAGCCTCCACGTCACGAAGAAGCATAGGAAGCCGGTGAAGAGCATGAGACAGCCGAAGACGATGCCCGGCCAGACCATCACCACGCTTGCGACGGTCGCTGCGAGCTCATGAGCGAGCCAGGACGCGGCGAAGCCGACATCCTGCACAATGTCCCAGTGGTTCTGCGGCGGCCGCGGCTCCGGGAAATCCCGCACGAGCCACGCGACGGAGGGATGATAGGGGGCGCCGGGCTTCAGCCACGGTTCCGGGAAGAGGAAGTCGGTCGCCGCCCTGGCGATCCAGAGGCCCGCCGCCATCGAGATCGCGCCGCAGACGATGAACAGCAGGTTCCCGGACCGGCCGAGTTCCTTCTGCGCGGCGGGGGGCTCAGCCCCAGGGTTCTGCTGAAGATCCATGACGTTCTCCTTCGCGCTGATGATGTCCTGTACCGGGTGGCCCGTGGCGACCGCTGATCTGTTTTCCGAATATACAGCTTTGATCGCTCGGCGACGATTGCGCCTGCTTGCGCTGGGTTGCGGTTCGCCGTGAGACAGGATTCGCGAGGAAGGGGTGGCCGCATCCTCTTTGACGCCGCCATGCTCTTTGCCCGCGCCCGCTGAGGCGGCTCGCCAACGGCAAGGCCCGGCAACCGGAAGCAATCGACAGATGCCGGCCCGGTGGCAAAAGTAAACGAGATCTTCTTCGATCGGCCGAGGGACCCATGTCGATCAACATACCGAGACATCCACGACTCGGCCGGTCGTTGGCGCGAGCCGGACTGGCGCTGTGCCTCCTCTGCGCGGCGACGGCGGCCCGGAGCGCGGTGCTGCGCCTGAACGGCGCGGGCGGCCTGTCCTGCCGCGTGCTGGCCTCCCCCGCCAAGGCGCGTCTGCCGGAGGGGCGCGCCGCGCTGCAACGGAGCTTCGGCTACCTCACCGGCCGCGTCCAGTCGGGCGCCGGAGAGCCTCACCAGCGCTTCGCGGGCCCGGACGGCATCGCCGCCGCGATCATCGCCTATTGCCGGGCGCACCCGAAGCGGCAGGTCGCCGACGCCGCGGCGGATTTCTTCGGGCCTTGACGGCCTCTCCTCCGGTTCGACGCGGCATCGTGCGGGCCAGTCGATCGCTTGGTATTTCAGGTTCTCACAGGGGGTATCGCGATGTCCATGATCACCCGGTTTTGCCTCGCGAGCGCTGCCGTCGCTGCGGCGCTTCTGCTGGCCTTCCCGGCCGCGGCCCAGAACAATCGGTGCTCGGTGATGTGCAACGGCATCGACAACCAATGCTACAGGTCCTGCGCCGGATCGAATGACGGCCTCTCGCCCTTTGGAGCGGCGCCCGGCAGCGGTCCCGGCCGGTCAGGTGGCGGCTATGGCGCCATCGCGATCTCCGACAGCGACAAGGGCTCCCTGCGATGGGGAACATCCTATGATTACGAATCTCGCGGGCGCGCGGAAGCCGCGGCGATGCGAAACTGCATCGCCGGAGGGCTTCCGGGCTGCCGGGTGCGGCTCTGGTTCTCCAACGCCTGCGCCGCCCTCGTGACCGCCGGCAAAGGCCATTGGTGGGCATCTTGGCGCGGTTCGCTTGCGGCCGCACGCCGTGCGGCACTGGCGGAGTGCGGGCAGGACGGTGAGAGCCGCTGCAGGGTGAGCGAGGCCTTCTGCTCGTCCTGAGCAAACCTTTCTCTTGATCGGCACAGGGCCGGTAATGCCGAGCAACCGCCCGCAATTCCCTCGACCTGTTCATCGTGATCGCAATCGGCCCGCGTGCGATCGGCACGCCCGTCCGCCAGGAGCGTTCGATGCGACACTGTTTCGCCTATGCCTTCCTCATAGTCTCGACACTCGGCTTTCTGGCCTTGCCTGCCGGCGCCGAGCCCCGCGCGCCGCTAGCCGCCGGCGGCTGCTGGATGGTGCTGCCCAAGGGCGAGAAGCCCGAACGCGGCAACGCCGCCGAAGTCTTGTGCCTCCGCCGGAACGGCTATGGCCGTGTCCGCGAAAGCTCCTTCTACGGCGATGTCGCCGGCTGCGGCCGGGTGACCTACCGCACGAGCAACGGCCCGACCCTGGTCGAGATCGACTTCAGCGCCTGCACCAACGGCGCGCCGAACCACAGCCTGCTTTGCGCGAGCGGCTCCGGGCGCAACCCTGTGCCCTGTCTCCAGAGGGTGCCCGGCGACGACGAGCCGGTGGAGATGGAGCTTTATCCGCTGGAAGGAGCAGGCTCGTGAGACTCGCTTCCCGTCTCGCCGCCGTGCTCGGTCCGCTGCTCCTGCAGCCTGTCGCGGGGCACGCTTCCGATTGCCCGGAGGGCGTGGCCCGACCGCGTCCGGTGAAGGCCCCGATCGAACACCGGTTCGGGCACCGCCTGCATCCCGTCATCGGCATGGCGGTCTTCCAGCCGAACATGGTCTTCCGCACGCTCAGCGGCCAGGCCGTCGTGACGGTGCGAGCCGGCCGGGTCGAGCCCGTCGAAGCCACGCGGATCGGCCGCTTCGTGCGGATCCGGCAGCGCGACGGCAGCGAGCTGCGCTACGGGCCGCTGTCGCAGCTCCGCGTCCGTGCCGGGCGCTGCGTCGCGGCGGGCGCCAGGCTGGGCTGGACGACCTCGTCCCCGTTTACGCTCGCCCTGCGCCGAAACGAGGCATGGATCGATCCCGCGCCCCTGTTGGGAGGGGGCCGTTGACCAACGTGTCGCTGGAGCGGCTCACCGCAAGAGGGGGCAATCGACGTCAAGCGGGCGCAATGGTGCGAACGGCTCGGCCGGGGGAAGAAGACAGCGAGTCTTGTTCGAGGCCCGCCATGCCGACACGCCGCTTCCTGTTGTCCCTGCTGAGCCTGCCGCTGCTGTCCTCGGTTTCCGTGGCGGAGGTGCCATGCAACCCGCACGGCGGGGCGTTGATCGTCCGGCCGCGCCGGCCGGCGCAGCCGCTCTCGGCGCAGCTCGATGCGCTGGGTCCGCTGGTCCATGACGCCGCGCTTGGCCTCGCTTTGCAGCGGGCCTGGCGCTGCTTCACGCCGGAGGAGGCCGTGCGAATGCGCTCGACGCTCGCCTGGGCGCGGGACGCACTGTCCCGCCCCGGCTTTAGCGAGGCCAGTCCGGCGCTGCTGAGGGCACCCCGGCGGCGCGGCAGGCGAGCGGCCGCGCGGCTGGTCGCGATGGGCACCGACAGCGACGAGGCACGCGCCATGCAGGCCTCGTTGCGGTATGTTTTTGCGAGGGACAAGCTTGGGGGGACGGGCGCCCGTCGGATCTGTGATGGCGATCGCTCGATCAGGGGGATCTCACGATGACAGAGCAGACTGTTGCCGAAGGCGGCGGGACCTTCAGGGATGCTTTCGGCGGTTCGCTCAAGCGGCCCACCAAGCCTTTGAAAATCGCGATGTTCGTCGCAATCGGCGCCTTCGCCGCCGTCGCGGCGATGTATCTCATGTTCGTGTTCGTGCCGCAAAACGGGCTCCCGGCGATCCGCGACTGGTGGGCCGGGCTCGGAACACGATCCCTGCGCGGCGAATCCGCCGCCTTCTCTTCGATCGTGATGGGCGCGGTCGCGACGATTGTCGTCGCCTCCTTCGCAACCTTCACGCTGACGGAGGCCATTGCGGATCTGCGCAAGGAGAGGCCGTTGCGGAGCCTCGGCCGGGAGCTCGTCGTCATTCGCGAGCTGACGGAAGAAGGCGTCGGCTATCGGGAGGGCGACATCCGGACGGTGCACGTGCCCTGGGTGCAGGTGCAGGAGCTGCGCTCGATGGATCTGCCGGCCTTCGAGGGCAGGCTCTTCTTCGTCATCGAGCTGAAGAGCCCGATCCACGAACGCGGCCGTCTCGTCTTCTGGGACGGGCAGGATCGTCACAACAGCATCGCCGGGCGTCTCCGCGAGCGCCTGGCGGCGTATCGCGCGGCGCAAGCCGCTGCCGGCTGAAGAGAAGGAGGGGCACCGATGCAAACATTGCGTGATTTTCCTTTCTTCGTCCTGTGCGGTTCGACCCAAGACGATTATGTCCACCTGCCGGCGTTCGGGCGCTTCGAACGGATCGAGTGGCCGATGTTTTCCCGGGGAGACTTCACCCGGCCGCCTCGCTACATCGGGCTTCTCGACCTCGACGGCCCGCCGCCGCTGGCTCATCTCGAAGCGGATGTTTGGGCCGTTGTCCGGATCGATCGGGATGATCCTTGCGAACAGGAGACGCGGGAGGATGGGTCGGTCGTACCCGGCGTGGTGCGCTTCGCCTCCGGCTTCGTGCTGTTTCGCGGCCCGAAACGGATCGCGCTGAGCATCTTCTCCGCCTGCAACGCCGGCATGCCCCTGAAGACGCCGCTATCGGCCTTGCAGGATGACTCCGGCGTCGCCTTCGCCGGCGACTACGGCGCGGCGATCGCCGGCGACGAAGGTTTTGCCCGCGCCGGCGCCTACGGCATCGCCCAGGCCGGGGTGCCGGAGCAATGGGCCAGCCTGGACCTGCATGGGCGGCCCAAATGGGATGGATACAACTCCTTCGGCCTGGCGCTGGCGGGCGTAGATGGCTCGGCCTTCTGCGGCACCGAGGGTCTTGCCGTGGCAGAGAGCCGCGGCCGGGTGCGCGCGGCAGGTCTTGGCGTGGCGATCGGCCGAGGCACTCTCGGCGAACGCTGTGTCGTCGAGACGGGTTATAAAGGCGTCGCCATCTCGCAGGCTGCGAACGGGTACCTGACCGCTGGCAAAGGGTCCGTCGCAGTGGCCACCGGCAGCAGCCGCTGGTTCGAGATCGGCCACGGGGGGATCGGCGTCTCACGCAGGCATGTGGAGGTGCTGGACATCGGCGACGAGGCCGTCGTGATCGCGCCTGAACTCGGGGAAGAGACCCTGCTCCGTCTGGGCCGGGACGCGACACTGATCTGCCGTCAGCAGTCGTTCCCCTTGCGGTCCGGTGTTGTCCGCGTGTTCACGACCTGCGGCGGCGAGCTTCAGCCTGGCGTCTACGCGCATTCGAAAGGCTGTCTTGAAATGCGTTTCGCCGAAGAGCTCAAGCCTCACTTCGTGCTCTTCGAGGAATCACTGGAAGAGCCGGAGGAGAGCGCTCCCACGGCCCCGGCTCCCGCCTTCCCATCCGGCGTGCTGTGGTGGGAGGCCGCGCACAGCCACGATCCGAAGGCCGATATCGTGGCGGAGCCGATGCTGCGGGAGCAGATCATCGTTCTGTGCTCCAACATCCCGGCAGCCGAGCTCGAGGCGGGGCGACAGGAGGGTAAGGAGTGGCTCGGCGCCTTGTGGGGTCGCGGCGAGCTGCCCGTAAGCGATGGGGCGCCTTGTTGTCTGGTCCGGGTCGAGGGGGAGCACACGCCCGCACAGCAGCGCGGCGGGCCGATCGGCTTCCGGAGAGGAGCGGCGCTTTATCGTGGCACCTTGCGGGGAGCGGTCGCCGCCTTGCGCGCCCTCGGCGAGGACACGGTGCTTGACGGCAGCATCGCTTTGGCGGGGCATGGGGGCGTCGCGCGCGTACCGTCGCGCATGCAGTCCATGCCGCTGCCTCCAGCACATCCCGAAGACACGCACGAACGCTCCTACTTCACTCCGTACGACGTCCTGCGCGGTGACCGGGCCATCGGGCGCAACCCCACGCTGGCGATCGCAGGCGACGAGGGTTTTGCGATCTGCGACGGCGAGGCGCATGCGGGCAGGCGCGGCGTCGCCTGCGTCTCTGGCCTCGGCGTCGCCCGGGCGGGATTTCTTGGGATCGCCCTTTGCGAAAACGGCCGCGCGATCGCCGGCGACTTCGGCATTTCCATGTGCCGCCTGGTCAAAGGCCTCGGTGACGAAAGCTATCCGATCAGAGGGGGACAGGCTGTCGCGGGCTTATTCGGCATCGCCTTCGCGGATCTGCCCGGTTCCGACGTGATCGCCAGCGACTATGGCATCGCTATACTCCGGGATGCCGGACGGGCCCGGACGGGGAGCTTCGGTGTGGCGATCGGCATCGGTTCGGACCAGGCCGATGTCCAGGGCGGCGCCGACGCCGTCGTCGTCTCACGCGAGGGGCGTGTCAGCGGGGGAGAAGGTGCGCTGCTGGTCGTCTGGGATGCCGGCACAAAGCGATGGATCCACGCCATGGTCGGCCGGGACGGCATCGAGCGCGGCGTCGCCTATGTCGCCCGCAACGGCCGGTTCGAGCCCTGGACCAGCACCATCGTGACGGAGGTCCGCCGCAAGCGCCGACGATGGCTGCACTGAGCGCCGGCATCCATCGGCAAGGCCGGGCAAGTTCGCGCAATATCGCGGCCGGCGGGTCGCGGCTATCCCTTCGTCCATCGGATCACCCCGACGGAACGGAGTCTGAGCCATGAAGAAACACCTCGCCCTCGCCGCCGTGGTCCTGCTCGCCGCGACAGGCGCGCAGGCTCAGCAGAGCCAGCAGAAGATCGCCGTCAAGAACCGCGACATGATCGTCGCCATCACGAGCGAGCAGCTGGAGGACAAGATCGTCGGCAAGCCCGAGATCTTCCAGCGGCGCAACATCGCCTACGCCATCGGCATGACGCGCAGCCTGCACCGGGCCTGCACCATCCTCTCGGCCGAGGACAGCGCGCGGCTGGAGCGGCTCGAGCGGGCCTACCGGACGAGGAAGGCAAGCAACGAGATCGACGCGGCGATGCAGGCCATGGTGCTGGGCGAACTCGACAACGGCGCCTCCGACACGGCCGCCCTGCTCGGCCGCTACGACTGCGCTGCGCTGGAGCGCGCCAAGCTGACCGGCCCGCTGCTCGCCTTCTGGAACAAATATCTCCCCCGGCTCGCCGGCTGAGCCGCCGCATGCAGCAAGCACGAGGAGGTCTCGATGTCGCTTCGCTTTCCTCGATCCTTCGTTGCGGCGCTGATCGCCGCGGCGGGCCTGCTCGCGGCCCACGCGGCCTCGGCGCAGACCGCGCCCGCGCCGCGCCTCGAAGCCCAGCGTCTGGCCAATGCGCAGTTCGAGACGTTTCGGACCCGCTGCGGCAAGGGCTATGTCGTCGCCGCCGACGTCACGCCGCCGCCGCGGGGCGGCTTCACCGCCACACTGGGGACGCCTGCGCCCGGAGCCTCCTCCGGCCATACGCTCTATGTCGCCTATGCCGATGTCCGCCTCGACGGGCGCGAGATCACGACCGATATCGACCGTCGCAATGGGATCGCCTGGCGCGGAACGCTGGCCTACAGCGCCGCCGCTCTGCGCCAGATCTCGGTCGGCCATGACGGGACCAGAGGCGCCTGGAGCCCGTGGCAGCCCGCCGGACCGATCTATACGGTGACGCTGGAGCTCAAGAACGGGAGCTGGTCGAGCCGCGGGCAAGAGATGTCGCTTCTGGGTGCGCTGGGGCGCTACGCCAAGCTGAGGCGTCCGGCCTGTGCAGAGATTCCAGCAGGCTGATCCGGCGATGGCGGCGGCTTTCGCACCGCGAAGATCGGCCGATCCCGCTTTCCGGCGGAGCCAACCATAAGATAATCTCGAAACCGAGGCGCGCGGCGGTGATGTCTCGCCCGTTGCCCGACGAATGCGGGGGATGACATGGACGAACCAAGCGTCGCCTTCAGTGTCGAGGGCAAAACCTTTCGCAGACCGATCGGCGTGTTTTCCATCCTCGGCGTCTGCGCTCTCGCGGGCGCCATTCTCTGCCTGTTGCAACTCGTGACCAGGCCTTTGACGCTGTCGAACGCCGTGCCGCTGCTCTTCGGCGGCGTCGGAGGACTGATCGGGCTCGCGGCAGGCCTCGGTTTTACCGCCATGCATCTCAACGCATGGCGGGCCGGGCGTGATCCGGATGCCACCGCAAGGCGGATCACGCCTCTCGTCGTCACGGCCGGCGGGATCTTCATCGACCCCTATCCCTATGCCGGTCCCGGACCTCTGGGAGCGCGCCGCCGCCGCTTCGTGCCCTTGCGGGACGTCGCCGCGATCGGGCCGGTCAAGGAAACGGGCCTGTTTCCCGTGACGGTGGCGGAGAAGGACGGGGTTCAGAAGACCGTCTACGAAATCCCCGAACAGGCGCGCGGCGAGGCCGGTGCGACGCCGTACGCCACGCTCCTCGCCGCTCGGCAGCGCTATCTGGCCGGGCTTTCATCCGCGGCCCGGGCCGCGACGGGGACGTTCCTCGTTCCGGTCGTAAGGGCGGCGCCGCCGATCTGGCGCGTGCTCGGTGGCGGCGTGCTGCTCGCGGGCGCGGCCGTCTTCGCTCTCCTGCTGACCGCGACAGCCGCGGCGACGAAGAGCGCCAATCTCGACCTCAAGGCCTTTCTCACGCTTCTGGGCTGGAGCGCGATTATCGCGTTCGTCGCCCTTGCGATCGTCGCCGCCGCGATCGGGGCCTGGCGCGCCCGAGGCCAGCAGATCGCCTGGCCCGTCGCGACGATCGAGGCGGACGGCTTCACCGCCACCGCCCTGCCGAATGCGGCAGGCGACCTCTTCGGCGATCTTGAAGGCCGCAGCGGCCGCGTCGCCTGGCCTGAGGTTCGAAGCATAGGGCCGCCGCTCCCCGGCGAAAACGACTTTACCGTCGACATCGGCGAGCGCCACCCACTGCGTCTGCCGGCCTCGGCCAGAGCTGAAGACGGGCGGACGCTTCATCCGGCGCTCGCCGAGGCATGGCGATCATCGCGCTCGGAAAGCTGAGGTCGAGGCGGAACAGCTCTTCGCCGCCTCGGCTCGCGCCGCCGCGCCATCCGGATCGGACACCAGGAACGCCACTATGAACGCCACGATGACGGAGCCCATCGACGGAACGCGCATCGTCTTCAGCATGGAGGCCAGGCCCATTCGCGCGATCAGCCGGCTCTTCCTGGCGATGGGCACTCTCTTCGTCGTTAGTGGAACCCAGATGGGATGGGTGGCGCTGAGCCAAGCGAGCGCCCCCGGATCTGAGACGACATTCTTGCTGGGGTTTGCGGCGATCGCTCTTGCGGCAGGCCTGGCGCAGATTGCGGTCTATCTGTCCATGCGTCGCAAGGCCCGCAGCGCCGATCCTTCCGTGCGGCGGATCACGCCGCTCACCGTCACCGCCGAAGGGCTGATCCATGACGCGCATCTGCATGCGGGTGATCGGATTCTTTTGGGGGAACCGGCCGCCCCACTTCATCGCCTGGCGCGACCTCGTCGGGATCGGCGAGGTGGGGAAGGACGGGATGTTCGCGCTTCGCTGCACGGATGAGCGCGGTCAGCCCTGTTCCCGCGACGTCCCGGAGTGCGCCCGGGGCCCGGGCGGAGAGACGCCCCATGCCACGCTGGTCGCCGCCCTCGCCGGATATTGCGCGGGCCTCCCGGCCGCATCGCTTTCTACCGTCGGCACCTTTGTCGCGACGGTGGTCCGGACGAAGCCGCCGATCCGGCGCACGGTCTTCGGCGCGGTGCTTGCGATCGCCGCCGTCGGCTTCGCCGCGTGGCTGCTTCTGGAGAAACCGGCCGACCGCCGAGAATGGCGGACGATCTATTATGCTGCTGTCGTCAGCGCACTTTTCGCGTTCTTCTTTCTGCGCGGCGTCTTCAAGGGATGGCGCGCGCAGGGCCAGCAGATCTCCTGGCCGGCCGTGGTCATTCGGCCCGAAGGTTTCGTGACGAAGGCCTTGCCGGATCCGGCCGGCAACGACAACGGCGATCTCGAAGAGGAAGGCCACAACGTCACCTGGCAACAGGTGCGGAACATCGAGCCGCCGATTGCAGACGAGGACAGCTTCGCCGTCGATGTCGGCTGGCGCCAGCCGCTGCGCCTGCCGACCTCGGCGAGGTCGGAGGATGGCCGCACCCTTTACCCGGCCCTCCTCGAAGCGTGGCAGGCCTGGCGCGATTCTGCCGAACTAAGAGACGGGCCTGGGCCTGCTTAAATGAAGCCGACCGGGGCGCCGAGCCGCGTGGGCGGCCATTTGAGATCGAACATCAGGAACATGGCCGTCTGGACGGCATTCGGGAAATCCCCGACCGACCCGCCGGCCGCCGGGCAAGGCAACTCGCCGATGGCGGGATCGTCGAGCGAGCGCAGCAGGGCAAGGCAGGCGAGGACGAGCGTATGAGCCGGCAGGGCCACGCCGAGCTCGTAAAGCAGAGTCGCATCGGCGCGCTCGCGCGCCCGATCGACCAGCTCGCGCAGCATCGGTTGCGGCGTCCAGACCTGATCCACAAGACCTCGCCGCAACTCCGGATCGCTCCAGTCGAGCCGAGGGGCGAGGGTCAGCAGAAGCGAGCCGGGCGATGGGCCCGGCTCGGCGATGTCCCTCGGCCGGGCGAAATCGGCCCAGTCCAGGCCGAGCGTGGGGAACAGCCGCTCCGGCAATCCGGAGACGCGGGCCCCCCGCCAGGCATCCGGAACTCGGCCGAAGGCAATCATATGCAGCGCGCCGAGGAGAAGCTGCGAGGGGCTCCGACGATGCTCCTGACAGGCCTCGCGAAACCGATCGGAATGTTCCGCGCGCTCATGGAGCGCCCCGAACGAAGCCGGCGCCTCGGGCCAATCCTCGCCGCGCAGAGCAGCCTGCAAGCCCGACGATCGCCAATCGAGAACGGAGGCGAGCGCGATGATGTCCGGCCCGAGGGGTGGATCGTATGGCTCCGGTGGGTAAAGGTCCGGCGCCGGCATGCCCGTCGGCCTCGGTTGCCGAAGGCCTGGGACGATGGCATGCAACCGGTCGAGCCAATCACTCCAAACGCTCATCGCCGCCTCCTTGAGCGGCCATCATGCCGTGCCGGTGCCGGCCCAGGCAATTGATGCCGATTGCATCGCATTGCGATCGGCATCCTGCCCTGCGCGATCGATCATGACCCTGTGCGCTATGGCCTTCGGATCGGCTCCGGCTGCTGTGAGTGGACGGCGCTCTGTTCTCTGATTGCCGTCGGGCCTTGCTCGGACCCGGGATCAATGATCGTGACGCTGACGCAGACCAACAGGAAGACCAGGATGATATTGGCGCCGCCGATCACCGATGCGAGCCGCCTCGCACCCCGCGCCCGAACGATGCCGATTGCCGCAACACCACAAAGAAGCGCCATAGAAGTGTACTGGCCGGTTATCATCCATCCTCGGATTTCCGTGCCGGCCGCATGATGGTCGATCATGAAGGGGCCCGAGAGGATCATAAGACCCCAGGGTATGATCATGAACGACAGTGCGCCCAAACGACGGCGGACTTCTGACCCACTCGGAAAGGAGCGGACGACGAGCACAGCAATCACAACGGATACCGATGCGACCAACGCGAGAAGCGGGATCAAATTGAGCATCGGAAGCTCTCTCCTTGCTGTCCTCGGCGCGCCGGCCGGCCCCAGTTTCACGAAAGAAATTAGTGCATCGAAAAGTGGTGCGGAATTGCTCGGCATTGCACCGGAACCCAGTCGCCGCGCCGCTGTCACCACGGATCTGTTGCTCAAGCAGATTCACTCCAACGGGCTCGTTGAGCACGAAGGCGCGCCCAGCGGCTGCGTGAGCCCTGCCGCCAGGCGCCTCTTCAAAGGTCGGTCTGTTCAGAGAGAATCAAGGCGTCGTCGACCTCGATGCCGAGGTATCTGACCGTGCTCTCCAACTTCGAATGGCCGAGCAGGAGCTGGCATGCTCGCAAGTTGCCGGTCCGCTTATAGATCAGCGCGACTTTGGTCCGTCTCAGGCTATGGGTCCCATACAGAGCGGGGTCGAGCCCGATCAGCGAAACCCAGTCGTCGAGCAGGCGCCCATATTGGCGGGTGGTGACGTGATCGCCTTTATGGCTCCGGCTAGGAAAGAGCCAGTCAGCATCGCCGGATGGTCGACGCCTGAGCCAAGCGGTCAAGGCCTCCCGCGTCGGGTCGGTCAGCTCGAAGGGCACTGGCCGACCTGTTTTCTGCTGGATGATCGAGGTCCGCAGTCTGACCGTGCCGCCCAGCACCACATCGCTGATCCGCAAGCGAACGAGATCGCAGCCTCGCAACTTGCTGTCGATCGCCAGATTGAACATGGCGAGGTCTCGTACGCGCTGATCATGCTGCAGTCGCGTTCGGATCGCCCAGATATGACGAGGTTTCAGCGGCGGCTTGGGCCCGATAAGGCGACCCGCGTTCCAGGCGGGACGCTGGTCACGTTGATGATGTTCGATCGGCATAGCGTGTCCTCCTTTGGAGGCCGCATCCGGATTGATATTATCACGAATGATGTTGAGCTGCGCTGCGCCACGAGCGGACTTCGACGCACCGCCCGGAAGCGGACGTTCACTTGTAAGGCTACCTTCCGGTGTCGACCCTTCTCGGGCGTGCGGAAGGTCTGCTTACCAGCGGTCCGATTGGCCCTGAAAGATCGGGGCTGTCCGGAAGCCGCTGATCCGTTTCGGAGTGGGCAAAATGGCGAAGTGGACATTCTGCGCGGTTCAGAGGAATGCCCCAGATGATCCGTGGCTGAACTTCAGAAGGTCCGGTTGCGCCGCGCCTGGGAATCGCAGGGGCAACGGAGGCCGCGCCACTTCGGATCCACGTGGTCGATCACCCGGGAGCGCACTGCGCCTCGTGCCGAGACATCAAGCGTTTGGCGGAAAAGGATTGTGACCCCGCTCTCCGGAACTAAGCAGTCGCTCCACGAAAGAGACTGGGAACGCCCTGCCGAGCCGTAGCTCCTGCAAGCTCCTCTCTCCGATCGCGCCCGCGTAAATCGCAAGCAGTTCGAGTTCAACTTCCTGGCCGACTGGCATGAGAGGCTCGCCGAGGGACGGCATACTTCCCGTCGAGCGACGATAGACAGGCGACCCGGACATACCGGGTACGCCCGGCGCGTCGAGCAGGATCCAGGGCCGTCCGCTCGCCAGCGATCCTGGTTCGGATGCGATCATCGCCCCTTTCCATATGGGCGAGTTCGCGTGCACGCCGAGCATGAAAGGATGACCGATGAGCACGACATCGGTGCCGGGCTGCAAGGGTGCGGACGAGTTTCTGGCGAAGGTCTGCGTGAGCGGCAGGGGAAACCGCGGGGCCTCAAACAGCCTGACGAGTGCTAGGTCGAGACCGCCTTCGCGGTCGCCCTCGATCCAAACCGGTCCCTCGATATCGTAAAGCGCCACCTCCATCTGCTGACGACCGGAGCCACGCGGGTCCTCAACGGTGAAGCGAAGCCAGCTCGGGCTTTGGGGCTTTCCGCCGATCAAAGCGCCCGGTTCGTCGGGTCTCCGGCCGGTCACGACGTGCCAGTTCGTCACCAGCCAACGTGTGGCCGCTGGCCCCGCGTAGAGGAACCCGGTAGCGAAGCCGAATGCCGTCGGCCCACTGGGCGTTTCCACGATACTTTCGACGAAGACGCTGCAACAGGATGCGGGCGATGGGCTCATAATGGCGTGTAGCGCTGCGTCGGCGAACCAGGAAGCCCAGGAGCGGATTTGATGAAGGTGCTCGCGGATCACGAGATCGAGGCTGCCATCGTGCGCGGCGAACTCATCCTCGACGCGCTGGCGGGCGGATGCAGGGGCGCCTGCTACGAGCTTCGAATGGGCAACGTCTACTACGACTTGACCGACGGGGGCAGGCGGTTGGAGGTTGACCCGGGTGGCGACGCGCTGATCGAGCCCGGGCATCGGGTCGTCTTGATTACGCACGAGAGGCTCTCGCTCGGCACGAACATCTTCGCGCGCATCGTCAGCAAGGGGGCCCTCTTCAGCATCGGACTGAGCGCCGTCGCCACCTACGCCGACCCGGGCTTTCACGGACGTCTGGGAATCGTGACGCAAAACATCAGCGATAAGTACATCCTGCTGCCGGCGTTCGAACCGATCGCAAAAGTGGACTTCACGGTGCTGGAAACCGCGGCCAGCCATCCCTACCGGGGCCAGCATGGCTACGAAACCCAGATCTGGCCTATCCGGCATCAGCTGCAGAAGACCAGGGAGCAACTACGTGGCGATCCTCGGCTGGGCCCCGTCGAGGCGCCCCCGCCTGCCGAGCAAATCGCGTCACCCACGTCACTCGGTGAGCTTGGGCGCCGCCAGATCGCGGCGGATCGCGCCCACGGCTTTCCCGTGGACGCACCTGATGACGAGATGCGACGAGCTCAGCTCGCCAATGACCTAGTCGGACTCATCGGTGAGGTTGGCGAATTTGCGAACCTCCTGAAGAAGGTTCATCTGGGCAGCACGCGACCGGGCTACGGGGCGCCGAGCCTCGTCGAGGCGACGCCAGAGCTGCGCCTCGAACTCGCGGACGCACAAATATACATGCTGCGGCTCGCTCATTTGCTGCGCGTCGACCTGACCGAGGCGGTGTTGGAGAAGATGCGGACGAACGATGAGCGGTACGGACATCTCGACCAACAGTAGAAGGACGTTCCTGCTCGGGCTCAACACCGGCTTCGTAACCGACGGGGTGCCGGACAGGCGGATGGTCGACTTCTACGGTGCCCGCAGCTCACCGCAGCTATCGTGCGCCATCGTCGGAAACGTTGTGATACCGTCCGGTCATGCGAGCAACGCGGTGACGCCGCGGATCTCCAACGATCCGATCTGGCGCACGCTGGCGGCCGCCGTCACTGTGCGCGGAACGAGCCCGGGCATCCAACTGGCGACGGCATGGGAGGACTATGCGGGAGCCATCAGCTTCCGACCCAAGAGCTGGAGCGAAACGATCGCGCGCAGTCGCGAGATCGCAGCGACGGTGACGAGTTCCCGCTTGCAGAAGCTCTTCAACGACCTGCGGGAGGGCACCGAGCTCGCGGCCGAGGCGGGGTTCCGGCACGTACAGCTTCACGCTGCGCACGGCTACCTGTTCAGTCTGCTGGTTGACGACAGGATCTACGATGGAGCCAGCGACAGCCTCGCCCTCGTTGCACGATGGGCCGAGGAGAGTCGCGCCGCCGGCCTAGAAACCTCACTTCGTATCTCGCTGCGCACCGGCGACACATTGTTCGACCAGGATGGCACTGAGCGCTTCCAGGACCGGGCAAGCGCGTCACCGGTCGAGCTGATTGACTTGTCCTCGGGGTTCTACAACATCGACAAGCGCCTGATCTATCCGAGCATCGCCGCGACGCTGGCGCAGCGGTGGTGCGAGAGCGCCGCAGTCGCCGCACGTCATCCGTCGCGGAACTTCATCCTCTCGGGACGGGCGTCGGCCTCAGTTATGACCTTGCCCGACAACGTTCACCTCGGCCTGTGTCGCGACCTCATCGCAAACCCGAACTTCCTTGACGATCCGGCAAGGGGGTGCGCGAACTCGGGCAAGTGCCACTATTATTCCCGCGGTGCTGCGCACGTGACATGCCCACAATGGGGCGACTGAACGCGATGGCCGCGCCACTCGGTCGCGTCCCTTGGAGTGGTGTCGCTCGACGGTAGCGAGGGAGGCCGCCTGCACGCATTCGACAGCGCTGTATCAGGTGGGCTCTCTCGCGGGGTGGTCATCGGCGGTTGCCGGGTAGGGTCGGGTTGCGAGTGCCAACCCCGAACCGAGAGACCCCCGATGACCGACGCGATGATGAGCCTGCGCGGCGTGCTGGAGAAGAGCGCCGACGCGGATCTGCTGCGGGAGATGATCGGCTTTGCGGCCGAGCGGTTGATGGAACTGGAGGTGGGCGGCCTGACGGGTGCCGCCCACGGCGAGAAGAGCGCCGAGCGTCTGGTCCAGCGCAACGGCTATCGCGACCGGGACTGGCAGACCCGCGCCGGGACGGTCGAACTGCGCATCCCCAAGCTGAGGAAGGGCTCATACTTCCCCGGCTTCCTTGAGCCGCGCCGGATGGCGGAGAAGGCGCTCACCGCGGTGATCCAGGAGGCCTACATCCAAGGCATCTCGACCCGCTCCGTGGACGACCTCGTCCAGGCGATGGGCGGCACCGGCGTGTCGAAGAGCCAGGTCAGCCGCCTGTGCCAGGAGATCGACGAGCGCGTGAACGCCTTCCTCGACCGTCCCATCGAGGGGGAGTGGCCCTACCTCTGGATCGACGCGACCTACGTGACGGTCAGAAGCGAGGGGCGCATCGTCTCGGTCGCCGTCATCGTGGCGGTGGGCGTGAACACCGACGCGCGGCGTGAGGTGCTCGGCATGGACATCGGCCCGTCCGAGGCAGAGACGTTCTGGACAGCGTTCCTGCGCAAGCTCGCCCGGCGCGGCCTGCGCGGGGTCAAGTTGGTGATCTCGGACGCCCACGAGGGCATCAAGGCCTCGGTGGCCAAAGTCATGAATGCGACCTGGCAGCGCTGCCGCGTCCACTTCATGAGGAACGTGCTCGCCCACGCCGGGCGCAGCGGGCGGCGCGTCGTGTCGGCCTTCATCGCCACCGCCTTCACCCAGGACGATGCGGAGGCGGCCAAGGCACAGTGGCGGCGGGTGGCCGACCAGATCCGGCCCAAGGTGCCCAAGCTCGCCGCCCCGCTGGACGCTGCCGAGCCCGACGTGCTGGCCTACATGAGCTTCCCGGTCGCCCATCGGGTCAAGCTACACTCCACGAACCCCCTGGAGCGCCTCAACGGCGAGATCAAGCGCCGCACCGAGGTGGTGGGCATCTTCCCCAACGAAGCCGCCATCACCCGCCTCGTCGGCGCGATCCTCCTCGAACAAAATGACGAGTGGGCCGTTCAGCGATCCCGCTACATCACCCTGGAAAGCATCGCCCCGATCGGCGATGATCCCCTCGTCAGCTTGCCGACCCTGGCAGCCTGATCGTCCCGGCCCAAGCCGGTGACCGTGGTGGCTTCGTCAAAGCTACACCACACCAGGGGACACGACCCGCCACTCCGCCAAGTGTCCGCTATGAGGTGGCGACTGAAGCCGATTGAACGACCGCAGCGGGCCAAAGCCGAATGTCGGCTTTCCGGCGGCAACTCAATGAAGGCTCAGCACCCTTCTCGGACGGTGGGGGGCTGGGTGCGGCGGCCCGCGCAGGCCGCCGCGGTAATGATCAGATGTCGGTCTGCTCCGACATTACGAGCGCATCGTCCGCCTCGATGCCGAGATAGCGCACCGTGCTTTCCAGTTTCGTATGGCCCAGCAGCAGCTGACAAGCTCGCAGGTTGCCGGTCCGCCGGTAGATCAGCGCCACCTTCGTCCGGCGCAGGCTATGCGTGCCGTAGCCCGCCGGGTCGAGCCCGATCAACGTGACCCACTCGTCGACCAGGCGGCCGTACTGGCGCGTCGTCAGGTGCTCGCCCGGGCGGCTGCGGCTCGGAAACAGCCAATCGCTGGCTCGAAGGCCCCGCAGCTTCAGCCACGCCGCCAGCGTCTCACGGGTGGTCTCGGTCAGCTCGAACGGCACGGGCCGTCCGGTCTTCTGCTGGACGATGGTGGTGCGCAGGCGGATGCCTGCCCTCATTGGCGGCGGCGAAGGCGCCGCGACCCTCGACACCTGGCACGAAGAGCCACCCCTTCGCCCGCACCGCCGCGAGCACACCCGTTAGGCTTCAATCGAGCGAGGCTCACTGCATCCAGCAGATAGTCTCGATGCCGGTCAGGTGTAGAATTTGTAAGAGGGATTTGGGTGCTGGTTGTCAGATAGTTCGGTCATGAGCATTCCGACCTTGCGGGCGAACGAAAGGGTGATAGGTGCCCGGGACATTCCGTCGGTCGAGTTCCAGTTCATCTTGGTCAAGGCGAGGATTTCGACCGCGCGCTGGCGCATGTCGGTTTCGCCGACTGCGCCGATCTGAATGGGCGCGGGGATGTGCGGTCCGGGATACTCGTTCCACCACTCGACATAGCCGCTGGTGAATAGAAAGTGGTCATCGCCGACCGTGCACAGCGTGCCGCGAGCAGGCTCCTGCGTCCCCTTCTTAACGAGACGAAAAGACGTGCTGCGGATCCAGATCAGGTCGCAAGCAGGCACCTTTTTCGACGCCGCGCGCTGGAAGCCTTCTTCCTCCTCGGGTGCGTAGGCGGAGCTCTTGTGGATGACGACCCGACTCGGCAGCACGCCGGCGCGCGCCTCGTAGGCGCTGAGCACGTCCTCTAGAAGCCCCTCAGCCTGCTCTTGCGTAAGATAAGGTTGCTTGTTGCGCCGCTGATCTTTCGGGATCGTTGCTCCCTTGAGCGCGAAGGGTTCGACTTCTGTCGAGAACGCCTGCGCGACACTCGCGTAGACGAGATTGTCAGCGCCGCGCTTCATGTGGTGAAACGAGACACCGACGAAGCAGATGTTCGGCGGCAGGTCTGCCGGGCGCCACGGCAACCCACCGGCCTTGTAGTAGAGTGTGGTGGCGATGTTCCAAGCCCTGGTTGCGAAGCTCTGACCCTTGTCGTCGGGCCGATCGATGCTGTCACGCCGGAGGACCTGCAGGGGCACCGGACCTACATGCGTCATCTGCCGCGCCTTGAGCGCTCGGTAGAAGGTCCGAAACAGCAGGTCGTCGGCGCGCGTGCGCAGGTCCTCGGCGGCTTCGAGCTCCTCGGGCGTCGGCGCGAACAGCGCCAGCTGATCGGCCTCTTCCTCCTGGCGCAGAACTTCCAATGCGCGTCGTTCCCTCGCGGTTAGCCCAGGATTGCTGATCCGAAGATCGGCGACGTCAGGCGCGAGGCAGACGATGATGCAGTCGGGCTGCACGTCTCCGAACAAGCCGGAAATCTTGCTGTCGAAAAGGTCGAGCAGCTCGTCGAAGCCTTCCTTATCGCCGCGTTGCCGGGCGAGTTCGTACCGCGCTTGGTCGACTGGACGCAGGAACCTGGGTTCGATGATGAAACGGCAGCCCAGCACTCGTTCGGCGCCCAGCCAGTCGCGGTAGCGACGCGAATTACCCTCCTTTGCCGGGAGGTAACCGTTCAGCCGCTCCAGCCAAGCGCTCGCAGCCGTGACATCGGCCTCAGCGCCGACGATGCCGAGGCGGATTTCAGCGACACGCTTGTTATCGACGGGCCCCGCATCCGACAGCAAACGCCGCGGCTCGATGCCGGTCTTGCCGTCGCCAAAGGCGAGCTTGGGCTCAGGCAGCCTTTGTATGCGAACGCTGATCGGCTGCACCGCCGGCCTCCTCGATAACTTCTACACTAACAAACGAGCCGCCGAGAATCAGATCCTCGACATGCTGCTGCCCAAGGTTGATCGTCTGCGCGCCCTGACTCAGGAACCTGCCCCAGAAGGTCAGATCGTTGTCGACGTTCTGATTTCGGTCGAGCTTCATGCGCCGGGTCGCCTTCGCTGTCCGGGCGAAGGAGGGCAGCGGCTTTTTCGCGTCGCGTCCGGTGAACATGTAGAAGGGCTTGATCCTGACGCCCCAAACCCCAGCCATCTGGATCACCTCGAAACCGAACCCCTCGTTCTCGAACCACGCCTTGTAGCCGTCCGGTCCGCGTTGTTTCACGACCCATCGTTGGATGTTCTTGCGGGCGGGAGAGTCGTAGACGTAGCAGCGGGCGCCGCCAGCGTTGCCCTCGAAGTAGGCGCGACGCCCTCGCTTCTTGCCTTCCTCGATGACCAGCCCGCGCAAACCGAACCCGCGCAGATGACGCTCGAAGTGCTTTCGCAACAGCCAGGACAGCACCCGCCGACGATCGGGATCCGCTTCGATCTCGCTTCGTCGCCAGGCTCGGCCGGCACCCTGATGAGCGTATGAACCGAACACGGCGTGAAGGATCGGGAGAGGTGCGAAGCTCCAGATGTACTCGTCGCCCTGGACGATGAACGTGCCGGCCTCATTGATCGGCAGCTCCGTCGGCCGCGCTCGCCAGGGTCCGGTCAGCTTCACGACCGCGACAGTGTCGGGGATGCTGACGAAGGGGATGAAGTTCAGGACGTAGACTTCAGTCGGGCGTTCATCCCGTGCCACGGACTTTGATCCGGCCGACGCAATGGGCTGCTTGATCAACGCTGTGAAGCGCGCGCCCGGCGCGTCGTTTGTGAACTCGGCGCCGCCGCCATGGTCGGCCAGCATTTGCTCGACATCGACGAGACCCGTGCCCGCACGCTCCATCGCTCGGATGCCGAAGAAGATGTCGCAGAGCGCGCGATTTCGCAGGCCGCTGACCTCGACGCGAGGCTTGAAGCGGCCGCCGTTATCGACTTCGAGCTGGGCGATGACCGAATCCGGCAGCCCCCCGGGGTTCGAGAAGCGCACGCTCTCGCCGGACGATACCGCGATGATGGCGGGATCGCTCCGGCTGTAGTCGCGGTGCACGAGCATGTTGACGAGCAATTCGACGAGCGCCCGTTCAGGGTAGGCTGGCCGTTCGTCGTGCGTCGTGCGCTTCTTGACCTTGAGGGTTGGGTTCGCGTCCCTCTGGCCTAGCCATTCAATCAGGTCGCGATGCTGCGCGATAAGATTGCCCTCGAAGACGCGACGCTTCTTTCCGCCAATGGATGTCGAAATCACGGCATGCGGAAACCAGCGTTGGGGCTCCCGGCCGAACAGAAGCACGCAGCCCGCAGTCGGCACTTCGCGGCCATCGCACTGAACGAGGAGACCCTGTTCTTTCAGCAGGCCGGGTAGCGTGTCGTGCATAACCGGGGGCCGCCCGAGCTTCTCGCAATATTCCTTCAGCGTTGCGATCATCAAGTCATGGTCGAGGTCCGCCACGGTGGCGTCCGGGACGACCTGGTCGTCGAACGCGGAAGTGGCTGCGCCGTCGCCCTTTGCCGTCGCGTGAAGATAGCGATCCTCGGCTTTGAGACCTCGCGCGAGTTGATCCATCAGTTCGTCGAAGCCCTCGATCTCGTAGGGCTCGAAGTTGCTGCCGATCCGCCTCTTGAGCGCCTCGACGTTGGGGTGAAGGGTCTCGCCTTTACGGATACACCAGTAAACGCCGTTCTTGAAGTTGTTGGTTTGCGCGCCCCCGTCGCCGAGGAAGTGCTCCATGATTGATGGTTCGGAGCCTCGGTATCCGATCACCACCAGTGGGCTATCCGCGACTAGCGGGAGGAGCTTGCTTACCAGCTCAGCATCGAGTTTCTGGACCTCGTCGACGAGGTTCTGATCGGAGTACTGCTCGGCACGCCCGTGTAGCCACACAATCTGAGCTTTGGCCTAGAGGCTGAACTCGTTGAGGTCGCCGGCTCGCCGGTTCACTTCTGCGATGTGCCCGATGTGCTGCCGAACCGCTCCGAGTGCGGTCGGCAAGCAGGTGTCGAAGTTTGTAGTCAAGACGGTCGAGACAAGCCCTTTGACGATGAGCTCCGCTAAGCGATGATAGCCCTTGCCGATGCCGTTTGTAGGCTGGATCAAGTCGAGCAAGAGCTGTTTGCGATATTCGGCTGGTTTCAGCAGGTTTTGGACAACGAGGGGAAAGTTCTCGGCCAGCCGGTCATCGCCTTTGAGGAACCACGGCTGTCCGTGCAACCAGGTCTGCCATTCGGTAAGCCGGACCTGCTCCGGTGGGACGGAACCGCCGAGAATCTGTTCGGCGTACACCCTCTTCGCCAGCCGCTTCACGCTCTCGGCAGCGGTGGGCACGCCGGAGCCGAAGCTCGCGCCAGCCCCCAGAAGCAGCACGGGGCGTGCGCTGTTGGTCGCGCGAAAGATGCGCGTCAACGTACGGATGGCATCTTGCTGCGACATCAGCCCTCCAGAGTCCCGAGCGGATAGCGGAGTGTGTCGACGTTCGCCAGAACAATACAAGAACTAACTTCGCTTTTCCAGTGATAAGAATAAAGCCCGCGGAGCGGTTGTCGCGACCGGCGCATTCGCTGCACCAGCGGGAGTCCGCTCTGACCGGCGCCTCCCGATCGGTGCGTGCCGTATGGCTTTTCAACAGATTCTTTCGTTGACGGTGAACGGGAGGCCCTAAAGCGGACGCGGTGAATGTCGGCTACGGGTCGATAGTGTTGAAAAAGGCGTCGTTGCTGCTGGCTTGAAGTAGTGATTCACTCCTTCCGAGCGGAGGGTGACGCGAATGATGGGCGATCGGGTCACGGTTCAGGACGCGTTGTTCTACGAGTTCAGCCTCGAACGGCATGTTCCGGCGAAGCACCTTCTTCGAGTGATTGATCGCTTCGTCGATTTGTCTGGCATCCGGCAGCATCTTGCCCCGCACTACAGCTCAATCGGCCGCCCTTCGATCGATCCCGAACTTCTGATCCGCATGCTGATCGTCGGCTACTGCTTCGGCATCCGCTCCGAGCGCCGGCTGTGCGAGGAGGTGCATCTCAACCTCGCCTATCGCTGGTTCTGCCGCCTCGGCCTCGAAGGCGACGTGCCCGATCATTCCACCTTCTCCAAGACCCGCCACGGCCGTTTCCGCGACGCCGACCTCCTGCGAGAGCTCTTCGAGACGGTCGTGCGGCGCTGCATGGCAGAAGGGTTGGTGGGCGGCGAGGGCTTCGCTGTCGATGCCAGCCTGATCGTGGCCGACGCCCAGCGCCAGCGGGGCGTGAAGTCGGGCGAGGATCTCGATCCGACGGCGCGGCGGGCGGTGGCCGAATATCTTGCGACGCTCGACGACGCTGCTTTCGGCGCGGCGACGCCGGTGGAACCGAAGTTCGTTTCGCCGGTCGATCCGGCGGCCCGCTGGACCGCCTCCTGGGGAGGGCCGGCCGTCTTCGCCTACTGCACCAACTACTTGGTCGACGTCGAGAATGCGATCATCGTCGACGTAGAGCCCTCGACCGCGGTGAGGCAGGCGGAGGTCGGGGCGGCCAAGACGATGATCGCGCGCGTCCATGACGATCTCGGCCTCTGGCCCGAGCGGCTGATCGCCGACACCGGCTACGGATCGGCCGAGATGCTGGACTGGCTCGTGCACGAACGCGGGATCGAGCCGCACATCCCGGTCTTCGACAAATCCCAGCGCAAGGACGGGACCTTCTCACGCGCGGACTTCGCCTATGACCATGGCAGCGACAGCTACACCTGTCCGGACGGCAGGCAGCTCAAGCTCTACCGCCGCCGTTTTGCCGCCCCGCGCGATGGGATTAATCAGGACAACACGCTGCGCTATCGGGCCAGCCAAGCCGACTGCCGAGCCTGCGCCCTGAAGGCGCAGTGCTGTCCGAACGCGCTGGCTCGCAAGGTAACGCGTTCGCTCTTCGAAGGCGCACGCGATATGGCGCGGGCGATTGCCGAAACCGACGCCTACCGAACGTCGCGAAGGCAGCGAAAGAAGGTCGAGATGCTATTTGCGCATCTCAAGCGGATCCTGAAGCTCGACCGGTTGCGACTACGAGGGCCCAATGGTGCCCGCGACGAGTTCCACTTGGCAGCCACGGCGCAGAACTTGAGGAAGATGGCCAAGCTCTACGCCGCCAAGCAGCCGATCCCAGCCAGCTGAGAGCCGAGCGAGCACCGCGTCACCTCAAACGAAGGCTCAACGGCCAGCCAAGGGCGCTGCTCCAACCGCTTTTTTCAACACTATCCACCGAGGCCGTGTGGAAACGCAGATCCCTCGGGATTGGGGCGAGCGCACCGCGTTGCGCCGGAGATCGAGCTGCTGGCCTCAGGTTCGGATGGCCGCCAGCAGCGGGCGGACCCCGAAGATCTGGATCATCCGCTTCATGTTGTAGGCCAGAACTTGCAGGCTCATCTCGGTCCTGACCTTCGCCAAGGTCCGGGTCAGGAAGTGAGTGGCGCCCATCCAGGCCTTCAGCGTACCGAACGGGTGCTCCACGGTCTGGCGACGGATCTTCATCGCGTCCGGCATCCGGTCGAGCCGCTCCTGCATCGCATCAAGCACGCCCTCGTGCACCCAGCGTTTGACACGCCGCGTCTCCGCTGGCGTGCAGCGGGGCTTGAGAGCGCAATCGAGACAGGCCGTCAGGTTGCGGTAGTGATCTATCTCGTCGCCATCGGCCCGACGATCGGACCGGGTAACGCCCTTGGTCAGGTGCTGGCCGGCGGGACAGGTGTAACGGTCATGGCTGGCGTCGTAGACGAAGTCCTGTCCCGTGAAGAGGCCGCGCTTGGCGTGGCCCGAGGTCAGGGTCTTGGGCACGCATGGCAGCACGCCGGTGCCCTCGCAGGCCAGAACCTGTTCCCCGCTGAGGTAGCCCCGGTCGGCCAGCACCGTGAGCGTGGCACACCCCGTCGCCTCCTGAGCCAGGAGCCCCATCGGCGCGAGTTGCGCCCGGTCGCTGCCGACGTTGGTCACGGCGTGGGCCACGATCAGATGGTGCTCGGCATCCACCGCGGCCTGGACGTTGTAGCCGACCATGCCCGTACCCTTGCCGCTGGTCGCCATGGAGCGCGCGTCGGGGTCGGTCAGCGAGACTTGGCCGTCGGGTGCAGCCTCGACCTGCTGCCCTCTCGCCTGGAGGACCTGCATCTGCGCGCGCAGGCCCGCAATCTTCTCCTTGAGCCGTGTCGTGCGCGCCTCGGCGATGTCGCTCGGCTCGCGGTCGGCCCGATCCAGCGCAGCAAGATAACGGCCGATGCTCGTCTCGACCTGCGCCAAGCGCGCCTCGACCTTCGCGGCGGTGAAGTTCTTGTCGCGGTTGTTGACCGCCTTGAACTTGCTGCCGTCGATGGCGACGACGGCCTTGCTGAACAGGTTCAGCCGGCGGCACAACACCACGAACTGCGCGCAGGCGGCCTGGATGGCAGGGCCGTTGTCCTTGCGGAAGTCGGCCAGCGTCTTGAAGTCGGGCATCAGCCGGCCGGTGAGCCAGATCAGTTCGACGTTGCGTTGGCTCTCGCGTTCGAGACGCCGGCTCGACGGGACGCGGTTGAGATAGCCGTAGAGGTAGATCTTGAGCAGCGTCGCTGGATGGTAGGCCGGACGACCCGTGGCCTCCGGTACCGCGCCCGCGAAGCCGAGCCGGCCCAGATCGAGCTCATCGACGAACACTTCGACGAGGCGAACCGGGTTGTCGGCGGTGATGTAGTCGTCCAGACAGTCGGGAAGGAGTGTGATCTGCTGACGATCCTCGCCTGCAATGAAGCGCTTCATCCCGACCTCCCAAGATCGGAAATTACTCTACCAGATCAGCGCGTTTTCACACAGCCTGCACCCATCTCGGACATTCGATCAGTCGAAGCGTATCGCTCGAAGCAGTGCAGAAATGGTCAGGACTGCCCACGTCGTTGGCTATCTCTATACCCCCCCCGGCGAGGAGGGGAGAATGGGGGCTGTCGCGGTACGGGGCCCTGTTCCGGAGCCTGGGCGGGCGGCGCATCTTCTACGCGTCCGGCGAGGTCGTGTCGCTCTCGGACAAGGTCAGCTTCACGGTCAAGCGTGGCATGGGCGAGGACGAGCTGCGCCAGCTCTTCGCGGCCGCCGCCACCGGCCGGTAGCTGGTGGGTGGGGATCGCATGCGCAGGGTTTTCCTCTTCCTCGTGTGGCTCGCCGTCGTCGGACCGGCGGTGGCCGATCCTCGCGACGACCTCGTCGCCGCCTTCGGCCGTGGCGACCGCGAGACCGCCTTGCGCACGGCGCGGCCCTTGGCCGAACGAGACGATGTCCTCGCCCAGTATCTGCTCGGCAAGCTCCTGCGGGAGGATGCTGGGACACGCCAGGAGGCGGCCGTCTGGCTGCGGAAGGCCGCTGAGAAAGGCCATGTCGCCGCACAAGGAGAGCTCGGCTACCTCCTGGCCTTCGACCTGCGCAAGCTGGCGGAAGGCCGCACCTGGATCGAGCGCGCTGTGCAGGCCAACAATCCGCCTTCGTTCAGGGATCTCGGCTGGATCCAGGAAAACGAGGGGCGGGGCGAGGCCGGGCTGAAGGACGCCGCCGAATCCTATCGGCGCGGCGCGGAACTGAACGACCGCAACGCGAAGCTGCTCTACGCCAACGCGCTTCTTCACGGGCGAGGCGTCGGCAGGGATCCCGCCGCGGCGGCGGCGCTGTACTGCACGGTCGGGACCGTCCCGGGCGACCTGCAATGCGCCAAGCTTCTGCTCAAGGGCTCCGTACCGGGGCGAGGGCCGGCCGAGGGGATCGCCCTCCTGCGGCGCCTGTCCGAACGGGGCAGCGCCGACGCGCGAGTGGTCCTCGCCGAGTATCTCCTCGACGCGCCGCCCGGCACCCGCGACATCGAAGAGGCGGTGAGGCTCCTGCACCTCGCGGCCGACCAGGGCCACGCCGATGCCCTGTTCGATCTCGGTTGGCTGGCGAGCCGGGGAATCGGCGGCCCGAAAGACCTGCGCGCGGCCTTCGACTGGTACGGCAAGGCCGCGGCAGCCGGACAGATCTACGCCTATGGGCGCATGGGCATGCTCGCCGCCGCCGGCCTCGACGGCAAGCCCGACCCTGCCGAGGCATTGCGGCTCTTCCGGCTCGGGGCAGAGCACGATGACCCGGCGGCGCAGGAACGCCTCGCGATCCGCCTCTGGGACGATGCGCCGCCGACCCGGGACCGGGCCGCCGCCGCGGCGCTGTTCTGCCGGCTCGACAGCGCGGTCGCGGCCTATGGCTGCGCGCGGGCGATCACCGAGGGAGAGGCCGTGGAGAAGGACAGGACCGTCGCGGTGCGCCTTTTCCGCAAGGCCGCCGCCGCAGGGCACGTGGCGGCCCAGGCCGAACTCGGGCACCGCCTTCTCTCCGGAATCGATGTCGACAAGGACGTTGCCGAGGGCGTGCGGCTGACCAAGCTCGCGGCCGAACGCGGCTCGGCCATCGCATACTTCAACATGGGCGCCATCCGTTCTTCCGGCCTCGACGGACCTCCGGACTTCAGCGAGGCTCTGCGATGGTACGGGCAGGCAGCGGCGGCGGGGATCGTCGAAGCGCATGCGCGGGTCGGCCGGCTTCAAAAGTACGGTCCAGCCGAGTTGCGCAACCTGCCGGCCGCCTATGCCGCCTTCAAGACGGGCGCGGACCTGGGAAGCGCCGACGCGCTTGTCCAGCAGGGCGTGTCGTTGCGCGATGGGACCGGCGTCGCACGGGACGAGGCAGCGGCCGCAGAGCTTCTCTGTCGGAACACGACGGCGTTCGGCCGCCAGAACTGCGCGCGGCTCGCCATCGCCGGCAAGGCGCGCGGCCGCGACAAGGCCGCCGGCTTCGCGATGCTCGACGCTCTCGTGAAGGAGGGCGACGCAGGGGCGATGACCGCGATGGCCTATTACACGCTCAACGGCATCGGGACCCGGAAGGACGTTCCCGAAGCGAAGCGTTACGTCGAGCTGGCCGTGGCACAAGGCGATGCCGCCGCGATGTTCACCAAGGGCGCGATGATCGAGCGCGGCCTCGGTTACAAGCGGGATTTCGCCGAGGCGGTGCGCTGGTACGAACGCGCCGCCGAGCAGGACCGGCCCGAGGCCCTCCTGACGCTCGGTCGGATCTACGAAAAGGGTCGGTTCGGGAAGGCCGACGCCAATCTCGCGCTCGGGTTCTATCGCCGGGCGGCGGAGAAGGGGAACGCCGAGGCCGAGGCGGCGGCGAGGCGCCTTTCGCGGCGCCCCGGCGAATCGACGGTTCTCGATTTCCGGCCGCCACCTTAGCCGACCGAAGTCTCGAACTGCGATGCTGCCCCCATCGCCGGCCGAGATTGAAAAGGGCTGAGGGTCCGCGAAGTCCCGTCGTCCATTGATGAGGGACTACCCATTCAGGGAAATCGTCTGGATACGAGTGTGAAGATGAACTAGGCTGCTTCATAGGTTCGACGGAATTATTGTCGTTCTGGGCCGGGTGGCATGGCCGGACACCTCATCGCGACGACGGGCAAGGCATTGCCGGGGGACGAGGCGCCGGCGACCCTGCGGCGCGAGCAGGTCGACGCCGTCTTCCGCGTGGTGGTCCCCGGTGTTGCCGGGGCTGCCCTCGCTGCGGTGATCCTCGCCACGATTCTCGTGAAGCTCGGCGCGGCCGATCCTCGGACGGCGACGGGCTGGACGGCCTCCGTCGTGGCCTGTGCCGTCGCTCACACGTGTCTTGCCCGCGCCTATCGGCGGCCCGGCCTCCCGAGCAGGGACGCCTCCCGATGGCCCCGCGTCTTCACGCTGATCGCCGGGCTGGAAGGCATCGCCTGGGGATTCGCCGCCGTGGGCCTGACGCCGGGCGCGCCTTTCGACGTGCGGTTTCTCGCCATCGCCGTGACGATCGGGGTGACGGCCGGCGCGATCCCGGCCTTCGGGCCTCACCTGCCGGCTTTCCTGGCGCTGTTCCTGCCCGCGACGCTGCCTTACGTGGCGGCCAACCTCTTCGCCTCCACCCTCGTCGAGCGGGCGAGCGCGCTCCTGATGCTGGTCTACGCCGCGGTGATGGGCGGCCTCGGACTTCGCAGCCACCGCGCCTTCGCCGCGATGGTCGGCCTGCGGCTGCGCACCGAGGCGCTGGCCGAGGCCCTGCGGCGGGAGCGGGATGCGGCCGAGGCCGCCAACCGTGCAAAATCGAGCTTCCTCGCCGCGGCGAGCCACGACCTGCGCCAGCCGGTGCATGCGCTCGGCCTGTTCGCGGGCGCCCTGCGCCGCCTGGACCTGCCCGACGAGGCGCGCCTCCTCGTGGAGCGGATCGAAGCCTCGGCAGGGGCCATGGACGGGCTGTTCAACGCGATCCTCGATATCTCGCGGCTCGATGCCGGCGTGGTCGAGGTCGAGCCGCGCGCGTTCCGGATCGGCCTCGCTCTTGACCGCATCTGCCGCGACCTCGGCCCCGAAGCGGAGGCCAAGGGCCTCCGGCTGCGATGCCGCCCCTCCGGCGCGATCGCATGGACGGATCCGATCCTGCTCGAGCGCGTGCTGCGCAACCTGGTCTCGAACGCGGTGCGCTACACGGATCGCGGCGGCGTCCTCGTCGCCTGCCGCCTCCGCGGTGGCCGCCTCGCGGTCCAGGTCTGGGATACGGGACCCGGCATCGCGCCCGACGACCGCGAGCGCATCTTCCAGGAATACGTGCAGATCGGGAATGCCGAGCGGGACCGCGCCAGGGGGCTCGGCCTGGGGCTCGCAATCGTCCTGCGGACCTGCGCCGTCCTCGGTGCGCCGCTCGCGTTGCGTTCACGAGTCGGGCGCGGCTCGTGCTTCGAGGTCGTGGTCGCCATGGCCGAGGAGGCGGCGCCGGCCGAGGAGCCGGCCGAGGCGGTGCCGGGCGCGACCGCACGGGCGCTCGTGGTGGTCATCGACGACGAGGCGCCGATCCGCGAGGCGATGGAGCGCCTGCTTGCCGGCTGGGGCCACGCGGTGATCGCGGCGGCCTCGGGCGAGGAGGCGGTGGGGCGGCTGGCCTCCCATCCGGAACGGCCGGACCTGATCGTCTCCGACTACCGGCTGCGGGACGGCGAGACGGGCCTCGACGCGATTGAGCGCCTGCGCTCCGAATACAACGAGACGATCCCGGCGCTGCTCGTGACCGGCGATACCGCGCCGGACCGGCTGATCGAGGCCAGAGCGAGCGGGCTCGTGCTGCTGCACAAGCCGGTGCCGAACGGAAAGCTGCGCGCCGCGATGCGCAACCTGATGGCCGGCGCCCTCGATTCCGGAGGCGGATGAGGCGGCCTCAGATCAGGCCCGCCGCTCGGGCGGCCACCGCGGCCTGGGTCCGGTTGATGGCGCCGAGCAGCTTGAAGATCGCCGTGACGTGCGCCTTCACCGTCTTCTCCGAGAGATCGAGTTCGTAGGCGATGATCTTGTTGGGCTGGCCGGCGCTCAGGCGGCGCAGCACCTCTACCTGACGGGCGGTGAGCGCCGGGGCGGCGGTGTCCGTCCGGCGCGCCGGAACCGGCATCGGCGCCGTCGATCGGGTCGCCTCCCCGATGATCAGGGGCGGTACGTACACGTCCCCGTCCATCACCAGGCGGATCGCGGCGAGCAGGGTGTTGTGGCTCGCCGATTTCGGGACGTAGCCGAGGGCTCCGTTGCCGAGGGCGCGGCGCGCGTCCCCCGCATCCTCGGACGAGGACAGGACGATCACCGGCACTTCCGGCCGCACCCGGCCGAACTCGCCGATCGCGGTGAGCCCATCCATTCCGGGCAGGACCATGTCGAGGATCACGACGTCGAGGTCGTCGTGCGCTTGCGCGAGAGGCAGGGCGTCTGCCACGGTTCCGGCTTCGAGGATCGCGACATCGGGTCCCGCCCGCCGGAGCAGGGCGGCGATCCCCTCGCGCAGCACCGGATGATCGTCGACGATCAGGAACTTCATCGCAGGAGTATCGCCGGGTTCCGCGTCGCCCGAAAGGGTCCGGACGTCCCGCGACCAAGGTCCTACCGGACTCGACTCGCCGTCGACCATCGGTCAGCTTACGCGAAGCTTCCGCTCTCTCCATGCTCGTCGCCATGACGGATTCTTCAGCGAACACCGGGCTAGGTGACGCCGCGGGACGGGTGCGGAGCGGCGTGCGTCCCTGGCCGACCGTCCCCGGGATCTGGCGGGTGCGGCTTACGGCGCTCGCAATCGCCGCGGCCGCGATCCTCGCCATGACCGTGATGACGATGCCCGATTCGCCGACGGCCGCCCTGCTGCTCGACCGGCAGCGCTACAGCGTCTTTCCCTATCCCTTCACCATCCAGAACCTGATCTACCTCGCGCTCGCCTGGGCGATGGGCGAGCTCTACCGGCGCTGGCGGGCGGCCCGGCGCGAGCGGGCCTTCCTCCGGGCCGGGTTGCTGCCCGAGGATCCGAACTCCATGCTCGAACTGCACGAGCTCGGACCGATCCGGCGGCGCGTCGCCGACCTGCACGATGCCGAGAGCGGCTTCCTGCCCGCCCTGATGGACCTGACGATCCTCCAGCTCCAGGCGAGCCGCTCGGTCGATCAGGCGATCAACGTGTTGACGAATGCGCTGAGCCTGATGAGCGATCAGGTCGACCTGCGCTACCAGATGCTGCGCTACATGGCGTGGCTGATCCCGACGATCGGCTTCCTCGGGACGGTCATCGGCCTGTCCCTCGCTCTCCACCTCATCGATCCCGCCAACATGGATCTCGGCAAGGTGGTGGGGGGCCTCTCGGTGTCGTTCTACACCACCCTCGTCGCCCTGATCGCCAGCGCCGTGCTCGCCTTCGTGCAGCATGCCGTCCAGGAGCAGGAGGAACTCGCCCTCAACGCGGCCGGACAATATTGCCTCAAGAACCTGATCAACCGCGTCTATATCGACCACGAGAGCCGGGTGGAGCGGTGAGCGCCGGCCGGACGAGGCCGCCGCGATGAGACGGCGGAGGCGGCAGGCGGAGACCAGCGAGGTCGCGCTGATGGCCGTGATGACGAAGGCGATGGGCGCCTTCCTCATCCTGATGGTGTTCGGGATGAAGTACTACATCCCCGACTTCACCTCCGAGCAGATCGCCGCCATCGTTCGCTCCTCCCTCGGCGGCGTGCGCACGCAGCTCGAAGCGTCCGGCCGCAAGCTCAAGTCCGGCGACTATACCCGGGAAGACCTCGACCGCCTCCAGGAGCAGATCGATGCGGCGGTGGCCAAGCTCGCGCAGGCCGAGCGGGACGTCTCGCGGCTCCAGACCCGGCTCGACCAAGCGGCCTCGCAGCTCCGCCGCGTGGAGGAAGAGCGCGGTCGCCTCCGGACCGAAGCCGAGGCGGCGCGCACCGAGATCGCGCGGCTGAAGGCGGCGCTGGCGGAGGCGGAGGCGCGGGCACGGCGGTTCGAGACCGAGGCGGAGACGCTGCGGGCCGAGGTCGCGCGGATGAAGGCGGAGGACACCGCCGCGCTCAAGTCCCGGATCGAGGCGCTCGCCCGCGAGAACGCGGACCTCGCGGCGCGCCGGACGGCGGTCGTGCAATTGCGATACACCTGTGCCGACGCCGTGATCGTCGTCGGCGTCTCGCATCAGGAGACGCGCGAGCCGGGCAAGGCCGAACCCGTGATCCCCGGAGACGGCTCGCCCGGCTACGGACCGATCGTGCGCGGCCCGGACACGATGCGGCCCCAGGAGAGCCTGGACTTCAGTCCGCTGCGCGGCTCGCGCGAGGTGGCCTCGACCTGGATGGGACGCGCCCTTCACGCCGGCGATGCCCTGGCGGTCTACGCCAAGTACCTGAATGCGGTGCCGATGGACGGGAGCCAGGGGCCAAGCGGCGCGTCGATCTCCTGCGAGGTGACGAGCTTCCTGTCCTCCGGCGGCATTGCGGTGGGAGCTCCGCCCATCCGGGTCGGCCCGCAGCGGCCCTTCGCCTTCATCGGGCTCGTGCGCCTGGTGGGCGAACGGCTCCAGGCCGTGCGTCTCGACGAAGCGCAGACGCGCTGGTTCGCGGAACGTCTGTCCGCGGCACCGTGCAAGGCGCCGGTCTGCGACCCGTCGAGCGCCGCCGCCCGCGGGGCGCTGCGCGGCTATCTCGCCGACCTCTATGGCAGCCGTCTCGCCGAAACACCCATCGGCTCCCCCGGCGACGGCGCCGGCCCTGTCGTCGATGAGCTGCTTGACCGCTACGTCGCTGGCTCCCTCGATCAGCCGACTGTCACGCGCTGGATCGATCTCGTCGCGGCCGATCCCAAGCAGGCCGCCGGCGCTCCGTCGGGCCCATCCGATGCTCTCGCGGGTGAGATGCGGCCACGCCTCTCGGCGGCCGGCGTGCCTCAAGCCGTGGCCGATGCATTCTTGCGGCGTGCGTCCTTCGGCTGGTGGAGTCCGGCGGAGCGCGAGGCGCGCCTGCGCCGTGCCGGCATCGCGCCGCTGCCGGGCGAGTTAGAGGCGCAGGCCGCCGCCACGCGCGCGCTTCCCGGCCACGTCGCGCTCATCAAGCCGATGGTCGAGGAGGGCGCGATGACCGCCGCCCAGGGCCTCGAATGGCTGGCGCTCGTCACCCGCGCCCGCGAAGCCGGCCGCCCGCGGGAGGGCGCTGCCGGACCGCCAGTTCCCAACCCGCCGCCGCAGGTCCAGCGCCTCGCCGAGGGCCTCGGCGCCAAGGGCTTTCCCGAGCCGTTCATCCTGATCGTCCACGGCCTCGCCGATGCCGGTTCGCTCAAGGCCGCCGACGCCCTCGACCTCCTGGCGCGCACGAAAGGACGCGAACGCCGATGAGCCGGCGCATGGTCCGCTGTCTCGACGGCCATCCCTACGACGCCAACGCGCATGATTCCTGCCCGGTCTGCGGGGCGGCGCCGATGCGCGTTGCGGGAGCGGGCGCGGCGTCGCGACCCGACGCCTCAGGCGAGGGCCGAAGCGAACCCGACCCGGCGCCGCCTCCGCCCTGGCGACGCCGGGCGGCGTTCGCCGTCCTCGGCCTCGGCCTCGTCGTCGGCGGCGGGCTCGCCATCGACCGGCTGCGGCCGGTGGATTGCGCACGCCCCGACATGGCCGAGAGCGGTCGGTGCGCGGCCGAGACCCGGCAGCGCCGGGAGGCCGAGACCCGGGCACGCGAGGTGGCCGAGGAGGCGCGGCGGAAAGACGCCGCCGCCCGGCGCGAGACGGAGGCCCGCCAGGCGGATGCCTCGGCCCGTCAGGCCCGCGCCGAGGCGGATCGCGCGGTGGCTGCTTTCGCCGCCGCCGCCGGCTCGGCCGCCCGCGTGCGGGCCGCCTACGCCCCGCTCGATCCGGCCGATGTCGAACCGCTGCTCGACACGCTTTCGCCGCTGCCATTCGCGGAGGGACAGCTGCGCCTCTCGCGGGCCCTGCGCCATGGCCTCGTCCTGACCCGCGCTCTGCGGGCCTTCCGGGCCGGCCAGACGCCGGTGGCCCGCACGCTCCTCACGGGGCTGTCCAAGGCGGTGCCGCCCGAACCGGACCGGCCAGTGGCCTACGGGGCCTATGCCCTCGGCTTTATCCTCGCGACGACGGGCGGCGACCCCGCCGATATGGCGGCGGCGGCCTTCCACCTGCGGGTCGCTTCGGAACTCGGCCTCGCCGGCGCGGTGATCGAGCTGCTGCGCCGTCCGAACCTCGTCACGGCGGCCAGGATCGACGATCCCGGCGCCGCGCGCCTGCTCGACACCGCCGCGATCCAGAACGGCCAGTCGGCCGCTTTGGAGGACCTCTACAAGCGGCGCGGCCTCAATCCGTTGCCGGCCGTCCTGCTGGCCAAGGCTTTTCGCGACGCATTGACGGCGGGAGACCGCCCGGCCCTGATCGCCGCCTATCGGGCGATCGGTGAACGGCGCGCGCCTCTCATCGACGCCGACATGGCCTACGCGATCGCCAGCACGCCGGGCTTCGACGGACCCTACGAGCGGATCCTCGCGATGGCCGACGGCGGAGCCGCGGCGATGCAGCCGCGCTCCTACGCGGTGATCGGCTGGCTCTGCGAGACGGGCGGCGCCGGCCTGCCGAAGGACATCCCGAACGCCGCGCTCTGGACCGCGCTCGCGCTCGTCGGCACGAAGCCGGAGGAGCCCTCCTTCCCGGATTTGCGCAAGCGCTATGCCGGTCTCAAGGATGCGCTGCCTCCCGGCCAGCGGACTCTCGTGGAGCAGGTCGCCAAGGAAATCGGGCTGCCGTGAAGGCGCTCCGCAAGCTGGACGTTTCGGAGCCTCTCCCGGCATGGTGAGGCCGGCCCGGCGGAGCATCGCGGCATGGCATCGATCCCGAATCTCTACCTCAAATGGCGCGCCTTCCGGGAACTGGTCGGGATGCCCCGTTCCGATGCCGAGATCGGCGTCGCGCTGTTCGGCGAAGACAAGGACGGGCCGCAGAAATTCTCGAAGCTGCTCTATGGGGACTACGGATGCTCGCCCGAGATCGGCGAGGCGCTGGCGGCCGTCCTCAACCGGCGGATCGAGACGGTGCGGCAGTCCCGCGGGTTGCCGAGGCTCAACCGGGACCCGTTCCGGGGTTCGGACCTCGACGCGTCGCTGCATGTGTTCCTGCGCCATCTCGCGGCGGCCGCGGCGGTCGCGGACGAAGAGGCGCTGGACCGGACGCAGCAGGCGCTGCTCGGGGAACTTGCTCCTGGGTTCGGCATCGACGGGACGATCCGCCTCGTCGTCGAGCGGTTCTTCGTGGACCGGACCTTCGCGCCGTTCCTACGCTCGGGGGGCGACGGCCCGGTGGTGTTCCAGGTCGGCAGACACAAGGGGCAACTGGCCGTCCTCGGCGTGACGGCGACGCCGGCCCTCGCCTACACCTTCGTCGTGCGCGACCCGCGGCCGACCGGGCATCGGAGCTGGGAACTCAACTGGAACGAGACGCTGTTCTGGCTGCCGTCTCCCTCCCGCCCCCGGATCGTCGATGGCGCCCTGCTGCTGATGCCGCCGTCGCCGCTCAGCCCGGAGCCGGGCCGCTTCCTCGTGACGACGGTGCTGGTCTGGGAGGAGGCGAGCCGGGCCCACCTCGATCCGCGGGGAGCGTCCGCCGCCGCGGCCGATCTGGACGAGGCCGAGACGAGCCGCTTCCTGACCAACCTGCGCCGCCTTCAGAGACGGCGCCCCGCCACCGTCACCGTGTCGAGCGCCGAGTACAGCGTCATCCTGTAGGACGCCTGTGATCCCCGCTTACGCCCCGTCCTGCGGCAGGCCGGGTCCGCCCCTGCTCCGCCTGAAGGCGAGATGGACCGGAAGGCGCACGCCGAGCGTCGTGTCGCCGACCGTCTGCCCCTCCCAGACGGCGACCTGCTCCGTCCGTGTTCCCACCGCCCTGTACGCGACGATCGAGAAGCCGTGCCCTTCCCAGGCGGCGTCGCGGATGAGCCGGACGTCCACGATGTCGTCCCAGTCGATGGTGAAGTCATTGCCCCGGGGCCATCGGCAGGCGATGCCCTGGTCGCCGAACCGTGTCACACGGACGCCCGAGCGCAGGTCCGGCCGCGCCAGGAGGCGGGTCAGCCGCGCCTTCTTCCGAAGTGCCCCGAATCCGACGAGGGCGCCGACCAGCGGCGCGGAAGCGGGCAGGCAGATCACGAGGCGCGGCAGATCGCGAGCGGCCGCCAGCACGCCGCCGAGCTTCGACAGGATCGGGGCATCGGATCGAGCCAGGGCGGCATAGGCTCCGCCCAGGAAGGGCAGGACCAGATCGGTGACGGCCCAGACCAGCGCCGTCAGGAGGAGCCAGAGACCGAGCAGCGCCCCCACGAGACTGGCCGCCATGCCGAGCCGCAAAAGCCAGAGTCGCGGGGGAGGCCACAGGCTCTCGCCGCCGACCGCCTCGTCTCCGGGCTCCGGCGCGGAGGAACGTGGCGATTCGGCTTTCGGCCGCGTCCCGACACGGAATGTCCGGTCCGGCTCGGGGCCGATGTCTTCACCGGTCGGTCTCGCCGTCATCGTTCCCTCCGCCGTCATTCTCTCCCCCATGAGCACAGCACCTCGTGCACCCGGCATTCCTCCGCCCCCTTGCTGCGGCAATAGGCGAGCGCGTTGTCCCGCGCCGCGAGGTTCGCGGCCCGCCGGTTCGGGCCATTGCCGTAGAAGACGCCGTGACCCCGCCGGCCGCGGCCGTCCGCGTAGGCGAGGCAGCCGTCCACGACCGTCGCCGGACCGTCGCAGGTCCGCCCGGCGAGGCGGATGCACTCCGACATGGCCCGCTGCCGTGCCTCGACCGCGTCGGGGAAGTTCCAGGCGAAGCCGGCCTTGCCCGTCTCGAAGTCGACCGCCATCGCGGCGAAGGAGCCGCCTTGTCGGGAGCGGGCCGCGGGACGGCCGCCGCCGCCCTGCCAGCGCCACGCGTTGGAATAGCAGGTCGATTCGCAGTCGCTCCGCCGGGATTCGCAGATCGGTTGCGCCGCCGGATCGTTCGAGAAGCAGGCCCGGTTGCAGGAATAGCGACAGGCGTCGAGGCTGCCGGCGCTCAGGTCCTGCGCCCCGGCGGACGCTGTCGCGAGGCAGAGCAGCAGGGCCGCCGCCGGACGAAGGGCTTCAGGACGCAAGGCGGTTGCTCCCCAGGCCGGCGAGGTTCGATTGCGCCGCCGCCTTCGGCCATGCGACCGCCGGCAGCATCACGCCCATGCGCCGGCCGCCGCGGAGGATGGAGGCGGCGTGGTCTCCGGGCTCGGCCCGTCCCACCGCCGACACCAGATCCTCCGCCGTACCGATCGGATGTCCGGCGAAGGCGACGACAATATCCCCGACCCGGAGCATGCGGGAGGCCGGCGTTCCCTCGGCGAAGCCCACGACCAGCGCTCCGGCGGTTCCCGAGTCCGGCGTGGCGGCCCAACTCCCGCCGAGGTCGCTGACGAGCAGGCCCGCATAGCCGCTGCGGCGATCGCCCCCGGGCACGCCGGGCGGCAGCGGACGGTCCGGCCAGACCGCCCGGCGGGCGGGCTCCAGCGCGGCATAGGCCGCTTCCCCCACCTCGGCCGGCATCAGCGCCACGGCAGCGGCATATCGCTCCTGTGCGTCGCTGGTGAGGGTGGAGGTCGCGAAGTCCTCCGTGCGGCGCCGGTCGGCTTCCCCGCGCGCGGCTTCGGCCAGGATCCAGGCCGGCGCCTCCGGCCGCCGGGCCGAGACCGCGGGAAAACGCGGCGTCAGTGCCAGATCGCCGAGACCGGGCCGGCCGAGGCGCGTGGTGCGCAGCGACGTCTCGATCAGCGCGTCGCGGGCGAGAGGGCCGACGAGGTCCGCCACCCAGGCCGGCGGATCGCTCGCCTCACCGGCGGGGAGGCTCCGCACGATCGCGGCCAGGGTCGACTGAACGAGGCATGATGCGGCATCCGGATCGGGCAGCGAGAGTGCCCGTTCCCGCAGCATCGTCTCCTGCGCCTCGCCGAGGGGCTCGCCTCGCTTGGCCGGCGCGCACAGGACGAAGGTCGCGGGTCCGGCGCCGCGGGCATCGAAGCCGAACCCGTCCCGCGCACGGGCGAGGGCGTCGGGGCGGCCCGCGTGCAAGTCGCCCGCGAGCCCCGGCGGCCGCTCGGCCGCGAGAAATAGCCGGGCGAGAGCCGACCTCCGCACCTCGGCCGGGACCGCGCCGGACGGCAGGACCACCGCGACGATATCGGCCTCCGTCGCGCCGCGACTGCCGGCGAGTCCCGCCCAGGCGGCGGCACGGCGGAGGTCGCCGGCCTCGAACCAATGCTCGGCGAGCGCCGCGGCGGCACCCATGTCGCCGAGGGAAGCGGCCTTCTCCAACAGGCCGACGCGGTCCGGTGCCGGTCCGGCGAGACCCTGGGCGCGCAGAAGTGCGGCCACCGCCTCCCGGCTCCAGCCCGCGCCCGCGGACGTGGCGAGCAGGGCGGGAGGCAGATCCGCGGGGTCGGGAGGGCCGAGCGCCCAGCCGGCGAAATCCGCAGGGATCGCGGCGCGCCGCAGACGGCGCAGGGTATCGAGAACCGGCGCGATGCGGTCGAGACGGACCTGCGCATCGTCTCGGGCGGAGGGAGGGGCGGCCGAGGCGGGCAGGCATGGCGCGAGGCAGGAGAGAGCGACGACGACGCCCCGGATCATGCTGCGCATGGATACCTCCTCAAATGTGAGCGGAATCATTCGAAGCGCTTTCGGATACTCGGGTATAGTGCACAGACTTGTCGATGATTGACGGCAGCCAAGCGACGATGGCGACCGGCCTCACGGAGATTGGCGGCTAATGCGCGCGAAGGCGGCCTTCCGTGCGTCCTGTTCCACCGCCGAACCCAGGATCGACGCAGGCGGTCTCGCGGCGATTCGCGTAGATCCGCACGAGGCAGCCGAAGACCGGTTCGTCGCCGGGATCGGTCCAGGCACTCCAGCGGCCGGAGGTCGAGCGGGTGCGGATGGCGCGCGCGTGAAACCAGAAGAGCTGACGCCAGCGCAGGCCGGCTCGGCTCTCCGCGCCGGACGGCGGCGCGATCGGCCCCGGCGTGATCGCGACGCCGCGCTCCTCCCGCAGCAGGCGGACGCCGCCGGCGCCGCGCGAGGCGGCCAGGAACCCGCCTCCGACATGTTGCCGCTGTGCATGGTACCGGGCGATGGCGGTGCTGCGGGCGAGCGCCGGGTCGCTCGGCAGCGGCAGGCGGCGCGCCTCGGCGGCCGAGGCGAAGCCGATCGCCAACGCGGCGACGAGACATCGGCGGACGGGCTGGCAGGACATGGGGTCGGCCCTCGTTCGAGCTGGACGATGCCGGACGGGGGAGGCCGCCGCCATTGCGGATTGTTGCCTCTCGTTGCGCGCCGGCATCGGGCCGATCTCGCGACGCGCGTCGGCAAGCCGGAGCAAGCCCGCGCAGTTCCCTCTTCCCATCCGCCGGAGCAGGATCCGCAGATCGGTCCTGCCGCAGGACTGCCGGATCGGAGCACCATGATGGAAAGTCCTGCCGGCTCTGTCCGGATCGCCCGGCGATTCTGCGCGGCGGCGCTCGTTCTGGCGACGCAGGACGCCGGTGCGCAGGCCGCGCCCTGTCCGCGACGCGTTCCCGTGGAGGCGCCGATCGCCCGGCCCTTCGGCATCGGGCTCCGCCCCTTGTCGCTGACGCCGGTGCTGCATGCCGGCGTGGTCTACGTGACGCGCCCCGGACTGACGGTGCGGGCCTTGGGAGACGGCTTGGTGGCATCCTGCAAAGCGGCCGGGAGGCGGGGAAGCCACCTCTGGATCACGCAGAGGGGCGGCCTGCGCCTGCGCTACGGCCCGCTGTCGACCAGGTTGCGCCCGCATGCCGTCGTCCAGGCGGGTGCCGTGCTGGGGACGACCCTGCGGACACCCCTGACGCTGCGCGGTCTCCGGCATGGCCGCTGGGTCGATCCGCTACGTGCCGCCTGCGGTCCGGTCGGATAACCGGCTCCCCTCGGCGGCAGATCACGCCGTAGTATTCCGTTCATACGGCAGGACCCATGTCTGACGATATGGCTACGACAATTCCTTGGAGGATCTGGAACTTCGAGGACCGCCCGCTTCATCTGTTGTGCGGGTCCCGGCAGGATCTCGGGAAAGGGATCGCGACGCTGCCATCCTTCGGTCGATTCGCGCTCGCCGACGAACACTCGCACTATCGCGGGCTCGTAGGCTTACCGAAGGGGCTCGGCGATCCGGACCTGGCCGGGCTTCGCTCGGCGGTCTGGGCAATCGTCCGCCTCGACGCCGGAGACGCGGCCGAGGCCCTCTTCGCCGACGACGGTTCCTTCGAAGGCCTCCACTTTCGCTCAGGGTTCGTGGTCCATCGCGGCGGCCGCCGGAGTGCCCTCGACCTTCTGACCCGTCTTGGCTGCGATCCGGCGGGCTGGGCCGGCGGTCTGCTGCGCTTCTCCGGTGCGGACGGCGTGGCGGTGGCGGGCGCGGACGGCTTTGCTGAGGCCGGCGACGAGGCGTTGGCGTTCGCAGGACCGCGGGGCGAGGCCCGCTGCGGTCGCAGCGGGCTGGCCCGGGCGGGGGCCGGGGGAACGGCAGAAGGCGGCGACAGAGCCCTCGCCGTCGTCGATCGCTTGGGAAGCGCCCGCTGCGGTACGTGCGGACTTGCGGTAGCCCGGTCGGACGCTGTCGCCGCTGCCGGCGCGGATGGCGTCGCCGTGGCGCTCGGCCGGGACTGTGTGGTCGAAGCCGGTTGGGGCGGTGCGGCCATCGCCGCGGGTCCGGTCCGGCTGATCCGGGTCGGTAGGAGTGGGATCGGGATCGTGCGCGCGAGCGCCAAGGCGATCGCCGTCGATGAGGACGGGCTCTGCCTTCACCCCCAGCCTCTGGCGAGGTACACGCTCGTGCGTCTCGGACGGGGCGCCGTCCTGTTGTACGGCGTGCAGGACGGTGGCCCGCTCCGGCAGCTGGTGGGCGGTTCGGACTGCGCGCCCGATGGCGGAACCTTCGTGTTCCGCGATGGGTCCTGGTATCCGGCCGCCTGGGAGATCGATATCTACGCCCTCGATCCCGATCGAGGCTGGGCCGTGACGGACGAGGGCGCCGAAGCGTCCCGGCGTCCGGCCGCGCCCGATTTACGTGCGCCGCCACAGGACCAGCCCTGGTGGCGCGTCGCAGCGTACCACGATCCCGCCAGCAGATGCACCGAGCGTTGGCCCGCACCCGGCGACACCGTGGTGCTGACCCGCCCGGTGCCGGACGCTGCGCAGGATGAAGAAGGGCGCGTGGCGCGGGACTGGACGGGCTTGCCCTGGGGCCGAGGCGATCTCTCCCTTCCCGAGGGGAGCACCTGCATGTTGGTGCGGATCGAAACTCCTTCGGAGGCGGACGAGCGCGGGGCCGTGAGCTGTCGGGGAGGCGACATCCTCTATCACGGCAACCTGCGCGGCGCCGTCGCCGCTCTGGTGGCGATGGGGGCGGATCCCGAGGGGATGGGGCTCGACATCGCTCTCGCCGGCGAGGGTGGGGTCGCCCGCGTGAATCCGGGCCGCAATCCCGCGGGCGGCTCTCCGATGGCTTCGCAAGGGGTCATGGAGGAGGACGAGACCGATCCCGACAACTGGGCCGACGTCCCGATGCTGACGGGGGATCCGGCCCGGCCGATGCGCCCCTCCCTCGCCGTGGCCGGGCCTGCGGGCATCGCGATCTGTGCGGGCGAGGCGCATGCGGGCGCGGACGGCGTCGCCTGGGCTCTGGATCGGGGAAGCGCGCGGGTCCTCGGATGTGGCATCGCGGTCGGCGCCTTTGGCCAGGCTGTCGCCGGCTCCGACGGAATAGCCTGGATCCGCGATCCCACGGGCCGCTGGGGTCCGTTAGGTCGACGGTCGCTGGGTGTGCCGCCTCAAGCTGAGGTCGGCTCGCGAGGGCTCGCGGTCTGTGCGGCGCCTGGCGGTCGGGCCACGGCGGCAGCCGCGGGGATCGCCGTGGTGGCCGAGGGCGGCAGCGCGACCTGCGGCGCGCTCGGTCTCGCGGTCTGCCTCCGCTCGGGCGGCCTAGCCTCCGCCGGTCGCGATGCGGTGGCGGTCGCAGCACGCGGCAATGTCTGCGGCCTGACGGGCGCTCTGCTCGTCGCCCGGGACGAGACCGGGCGCTGGGTCCATGGGCGGGTCGGGGAAGACGGAATCGCGGAGAGCGTCCCCTACGTAGCGGCGGGCGGGCGGTTCCTGCCGCGCGTCGTCGTGCTCCCCCGTGCCGCGCGGCGCGGCGGCTCGGATCGGTCAGGGGCGACGAGGAGGAGACGCTCGTGAGGTGGTGGCGCGACGGGACGGATCGCCTCGCCTTCCGGCTCTGGCGGCTGCTCCGGCGCCATCCGACCGGCATGCCCGCGCCGCAGCCCTGGTCGGGACCGCCCGATCCGTCACCCGACCCCGCGCGCGAGCCCCCGGTCCGGGCCGCCGCGCGCCCGGCGCTTCCCTCCATCGGGGAGATGCTTCTCGCCCTCGCGCCCCGGCTCGACTGGACCGATCCGGTTCTGCGCCGGGGTTTGGCAGAGCCGGTATGGACGCCGCCGCCGGACTTGCGGGCGCTGATCGAGCGGGCCCGCGACGAGGCGGGGCAGATGCCCCTCTACGAACTCGGGATGAGCCTGCCCACGCATACGCTGGTGCTCGCCTGCCTCGCCCTCCTGCGCTCGCGAGAGGACGCGGCCATCGATGCGCTGCCGTGCCCGGAAGCGGGAGGGGCGGTGCGGGACATTCCCGGTTCGGTCCAGACGGCGATGTTCCTGGCCTTCGGTCTGATCTGGCCCCCACGAAGCGCCGATGCCCCGGTCGAGTTCGTCCGACCGAGCCCTGTCGCAACGCCGGTCAACGCCGCGCAAGTGCCGCCGGTCCTGCGGCCTGAGAGATCTCCGACATCGGATCCCCCTCGGATCCCGACGATCGTGAGACCCGAGCCATGAAGACCGTCATCGCCGCTGCCACCTGCACTACCTTCGCCGTCCTGGCCTTCGGGCCGATGCCGCTGGTGGCAGGTCTCGCTGCACAGGCGCAGCATTCCGCCTTGGGTGATGCCAGGGGTGAGGCCGCGGATCGGGCCAACGCGCTGTTCGGCACCTATCGCGCCCGCTGCGGGTCGGTCGCCGTCGTCGCCATCGATGTCGCCGCCGCTCCTGCAGGAGCTTCGCGGGATCGCTGGAGAGCACGCAGGCACCTGTCCGGAACGGCCACACCCTCTACGTCGCCCTGGCCGACCTGCGCCTCGACGCCCGGGAAACTACCTCGCCCGCGGACCGCCGCAACGGTATCGACTGGTCGGGCCGCCTGACCTTCGGCGCCGGCTCCGTGCGCCAGATCTCGGTGGGTCGCGACGGGACCATGGGTCGCTGGACCCCCTGGCAGGCGGGCGGTCCGGTCTACGCGGTGGACCTCGCCCGGCGCGACGGCGGGTGGTCCCACCGGATCGACGAGATGCCGGTTGTGACGGGACTCGGCCGCTACGGTCGCCTGCGCCGTCCGACCTGTTCCGAAGTGCCCGCAGGCTGACCGCGGAATGGTCGGGCGGCGATCACGGCGGCAGCTGACTTGCGATCAGCGCCTTCAGCGCGTCCACCCACTCGGTGTCGCCGGCGGCACCACCGACGAACACCGAGGGCGTCGCGGCGATCGGCAGGGCGCGGAACCCGTCCCGCTGCCGGCCGAGAGCGGCGCGGGCTGCCTCGTCCGCGACGCAACGGGCCGGATCGTCGGGCGCTCCGGCAAGGCCGTCGAGCAGACGCGCGAAGGCCCCGAGCCGCTCCTGCGCGGTCGCCAGCCGCGCCCACTCCGCCTGGGCGTTCATCAGGGCGACGAACAGACGGAAGCGATCCGCCGGAATCGCCGCGCAGGCCGCCACCAGCGCGGCTTCGAGGGCGCCGGCATCGTCGTCGCGCCAGACCGGACGCACTTCGAAGCGGACCGTCGCCGGATCGGAGAAGGCCATGATCGCCGGCCGGAGCACGTCGTAGGCGAAGCGCTGGCAGGCCGGGCAATCCGCGGCGAGGAAGGCCGTCACCGTGACGGGCGCATTCGCATCTCCGCTCGCGAAGGCGTGGTTAGCGGCGCGGTCACGCGCGAGGCTCGCCTCCGTCCAGGCGCGATCGAGTTCCGTCCGCGCCCGCAGCGCGATTTCCGGGGCCGGGAGCCGCTGCTCGATGAAGCGCCAGATCGCGATGGCCTGCGCCGGATCGCGTTGCGCGAGCGCGCCGTAACGCAGCATGTCCGCACGCAGGGCGAGCGCCCAGGGCGCGTCGCGCAGGTCGTGACGCTCCGCCAGCGCCCGCGCGGCGGCGGGGTCGGGCGCGACGAGGATGGCACCGTCCGCACCGCGGTAGCCATGCGCCAGGAGCGTGGCGAGCTGCTCGGCGGCCTTGCCGCTGCCGGCCGCCGCCGCCCGTCGCAGCCAGAGGAGGGCCTGTGCCATGTCCGGCGCGTGCCCGTCGCGGGGATCCAGCGCATCGTCGATGAAGACCTGGATCGCAGCGGGAAATCCGGCCTCCGCCGATCGCCGGAGAAGGCTGGCCGTCGGTTCGGAGCGCAGGGCCTTCGCACCGTCGAGGGCGTCGGCCTCCATGCGCAGGCGTGCACGCCAGTACAGGCCGGGCGGATCGTCCGCCCCGGCCGCGGCCGCCATCAGGTCGCGGCGTTCGGTTTCGGATAGCCGCAGGGCGGGATCGGACGGCGCGAGGTCGAGCCATTCCGCGGTGGCGGCCGGCAGCCCGGCGGATGCTGCACGGCGCAGCCATGCGTGGTAACGGGGGATCTGGACCTCTCCCCCGGCGAATGCCGATCCGCTGCGATAGAGCTGTGCCGCGGCATACGCGGCCTTGCCGCTCGGATCGGAGGCCGCCGCCTCCGAAAGGGCCGTGTCGAGCCCCTCGGCCGGATCGGCGGCGTCGCCGTGTCCCGTCAACACCGAGAAGCTCTTCGCCGCGCTCTCGCGCAGCAGCTTCGCGAGCAGCACGCCCCGTGCGCCGGCCGCGTCGAGGTCCCGCGCGAGATCGCGCAGGTTGACGTCGAGTCTCTGGAGACGGTCGCCGAGCATCCAGCCCAGGACTCGCCCACGCGGCAGATCCGTGGCGGCGGCGCGGCGGCCGAAGGCGGCCGCTTCGGCGAGAAGCCTTGCGCGGTCGTCTCCGGCTTCTGCCTGCCGCGCCTGTCTGTCGGCGGCCATGGCCTTCAGGGCGAGGGCCTTGGGATCGCCCGCGGCGAAGCCCGCCTCGACGACCTGCCTCCGGTCGCGGTCGGCCATGCCCGTCTCGACGATGGCATCGTTGCTGAGGCTGAGGCACCAGTCGCGGCGGGTGAGGCCATACCGATCCAGTTGTCCGTCCCAAGGCGGCGCGCAGGCGAAGTCGTAGGCGCTGCCGTCGAGGAGCCCCGCCCTGAGGAGGAGCCCGGTGCGGGTCTCGGGATAGGCGGCGAACCAGAAGCCGCCCGCCACGGTGAGGGACAGCGCCGCCGCGCCGGCCGCGATGCGCGCCGCGACCCGTCTCCGGCTCGGGCGGCGAGGCCGCCGGCTCCAGCTTCGGCGCCGGACCTCGTCCTCGGCCGTCAGGGTCAGCGGCGGCAGCGCGCCCTCGCGGTAGACCGCCACGGTCTGCGTGTTCGCGGTCCACAGGCTGACCTTGGCGGCGACGGTATCGACCACGTCCTGGATGCGCGTGCCCGGCACGAGCAAGCCGGGCATCTCCTCGATCAGCGCGAGGGCGAAGGGACTGTGGTTCCCCCAGCCGTCCTCGGCGCTCGCGGTCGCGGCCGTGGAATAGACCAGTTCCGTCGGGCGCGGCAGGCGGCTGCGCACCATGCCTTGCGTGGCGGAGGCATCGCCGGACCCGTCCTCCACGAATTCGTTCCGACAGGTATCGAGGACGATCACCGTCGCCTTGCGCGCGCGGCGCCCGAGTTCCCTGGCGAGGGTATCGAGCGGCATCGCGCGGGTGGCGAGATGGCGGAGGCCGGTGATCTCCGCGGCGATGGGGATGAGGAAGTTCGCTCCCTCCGCCTGGACCCCATGGCCCGCATAGTAAACGAAGGCGACCGCATCGGATCCGGCCGCGTCGACGGCGTCGGCGTACGCGACGAGGGCCTCCTGCATGGCGGGCAGGGTCGCGTCCGTCAGGAGGCGGACGGAGAAGCCCAGCCCTTCCAGTCCCCACGCCACGTCCCGCGCATCGCGGACCGGGTTCGCCAGAGGTCGGTCGCGATACCGGGCGTTGCCGATGACGAGAGCGAGACGCGGCTCATGGCGGGAAGCGGCCTCGACCGGCGCCCGCGCGGTCTTGAGCGGACGTGGAGATTCGGCCTCGCTCAGGCTCGACAGATCGAACCGACGATGGGGCATGTCTCACGATCGTGTGGGTCACGCCATCGACGGCGCGGCCCGGAGAGAACCGGAAGCCCAACGATAACGGGGATCGAGACCGGGCACCATCATGCGAGTTGCGGGCGGGAGGGTCTTTCTTAGGAATGGCATCGCTCGGTTCTGCTCAGCCACCAGCCCGGTCAGTTACCGGCAAGAGACTTCCGTGAAGTGGCCTGCCGCGGTCCTGTCAGGCAGGAGATTCAGCAATCTGCCCGTCTACGTGGTTCCTGGCAATCACGATCGCCGGGAGCCTTTCCAGCAGGCATTCGCCGCGGAGTGGTATCTACCTGCGGTAGGATCTTCGAACTTCAGCGTCGATCGCGATCCGGTGCTGCTGATTGGTCTCGACCGCCTGCTCGCCGGAGATAGTTCCGGAAGCCTCGTGCCGGAGACTCTGGCCTTCCTGGAGGCCGCGCTTGCGGGGCGCCTCGGCACGCAGACTTGTCCCGTCCAGTCGGCTGAAACCGGAGATGGGTCGTGCGAGACCACGGTTAACGCAACTATAAGTGTTGGCTCATCTTCGCGGCGGTCTCGGCAATTCCAGGTTCTCGCGAAATCACGTCGCCGTCTTTCTTTACGGGAGCACGATCGTTTTCGCGAGAAGGCGTCCGGGTCCCGATCCCGCCCAGGACCTGTTCGGCACGGGCACGTTGGCGTGCGGCATAGTCGGCCCATAGGGAATCGCCTTCGCGGTGGGAACGCGCACCGGCGGCGGGACGAGGGGGCGGCGCGATCGGCGGGAGATCGCTCAGATCCTCGCCGGTCCCCGGTGGCGACGATGCCCCGACCCGTCGCTCGGCGCGCAGTGCGGCGCGCTCCTCCAGGAGAAGCACCCGAACGAGATCGGCCCGGGGCAGGCCGTCGACGGCCCATCCGCTGCCGGCTTCGGCGTAGTACCGGGGGGCGGAGCGGTCGGAGGCGTGCCCGGCCAGCGCGGCGATCACCCACGGCGCCAGTCCCGCCCGCTTCCAGGTCGCCAGTGCGACATGCCGCAGGGAGGTGAAGGCCACGCGCGCGATCCCGAGCCCCTCGCAGAGCCGGCCGAGTTGTTCGGCCGCCGCCCGGTACCAGCCGTCGTAGTCGCCATAACGCCCGACCATCTCGTCGCGCAGCCGGAGATAGGCACAGATCGCCCGGCGCACGAGGGGGCTCATCGCGCCGAGGTCGAGCCGGCGCTCTGGGGCGCCCGCCCTGTCGGCGTTGGCCTTGGCGTTGCGGAGCACGAGCCACGTCCCTTCGAGGCGTGCATCGCCGCCCTCGATCGGACGATGGCCGATCCGCGAGTGGACGAAGACCGCCAGCGCCAGCATCGCAGGGGCCCGTTCCGCCGGGTTCGCCCATACGCGCTCCGCGAGGGCGGCCAGAAGCCGGCGAACCTCGTCGGCAGGGACGCTCCGGCGCTTGCGCGACGCGGTCCGCGGCCGGTCGGGACGGCCCCGCCGCCGCTGAAGCGCCGCCTCGACCCGCGCGTGCAGGGCATCGCGGCGGCCCGGATCGTCCGGGACGAGGCTGCGCAGCATGGCGGCGATCTGCGCGCGGTAGAGGCAGACGGTCCTCGTGACCAAGACGCCGGGATCGGTCTCGATGGAGGTGACGAGGGCTTCGGCCCGATCGGCGATGTCCGGATGGGTGGACCGGGCCCGGCGCAGATGACGCTCCCCACCGTGGAGATAGGCTTCATGGGTCTCCGGCTTGGCCTGGGGCTTCATTGCCTCTTACTCCACGCCATCTGCCTCTTACTCCACGGCATCATGGTCTTATTCCACGCCATTGCCGACGATGCGGAGCCTGCCGTCAGCGTCGCCCGACGTCGTCACGGGATGTGCGCCGGCTTCCGTTCCTCACCCCTCTCGGACGACAACGGCAGGCCGTCAGGCTCCACGGAGACCGGATTGGTCGACGCCGGATAGAGGATCCTGTTCAGCACCTGCTCCGACACGCCGAACGGCCGGCCGGGACGGCCATCTCCGCCGGTCGCTACGCCCATCGCCGCGGTTCGGACCGGAGTGTCGGCCTGATCGAGAGCAGGCTCATCCTCGACGGCGACCTCGCCCGGATCCGGGATGGTGAGGGAGGGCGTATCCAGCGGGAATACCGGATCGGCGTCCTCAGCCGCCGGACAGGACGCCGCATCGGCGGACATGTCATCCTCGTCCCCGTTCCCGACCGTCGCCCCATCCGACGCAGCGCCGACCAGCGAGGGCTGGTCCACGAAAACCTCACCGGTCTCCACCACCTCCGGTATGGACACCGTCTCGGGGCCAGCGGCGTCTTCATCGGACGCGGGCGGCGCGTATGCGTCGATCTCGTGCAGGCGATAGGCCCCCGCCCCGATTCCGAGATCGTCGAGGAGGGAGCGCGCCGCGTCCGCCGTGACCGGCCCGCGGAAGCCGGCCCAGCCCGCATGCCGGGGCGCCGGCTTGAGGCCCGCCCCCGCCAGGGCCATCGCGACCCGAGCCGCCTTGGTGGGATCGACGAGGAGGAGCGTCTCGCCGGCGGCCAGCGGCTGGGCGCCGCGGATCCCGGCATAGATCGTCTCGCCCCGTTCCAGGACGGACGCCCGCTTCCTGGGATCGCGCAGGACGTCCTCGATCAGGGCGGCGATACCGCAGCCCATCGCCGGGGTGTCGATGAACTCGCGCACGTCGCGGATCTTGCACCCAAGCAGCAGGTTCTTCTGCCCCGTGCCGCGCATGGTCCGCAGGTTGGCGAGGGCGCCCTTGCGCTCTCTGTCGAGATTGGCCGCCTTCGGGGACCGGGTGACGGGATTGGCCTTGGGCTTGCGGGGCATGAAGCTATCTCCGGGAAAGGGGCGCGTGGGAAGGCGCGTGAAGGTCTACGAGGCGCGCTCGCCTCGTCCGGCCTCGCCCTCGATCACCCGCAGGCCGGCCACCGGTTCGGGACGGCTGCCGAGAAGCCCCCGCAGATCCCGGTTGACGCCGGCGAGTGCCGAGACCTCGCCCGAGAGCCTGGCCCGGTGCGCGGCCTCCTCCTGGCGGGCGGCTTCCGCCGCGGCGAGGCGCCGTTCCAGATCGGCGGCTCTCTCCGTCAGCTGCGCGAGCGCCACGTCGCGGGCGGCGAGTTCGGCCTCGACGTGGGCCAGGGCCGCCGTCAGCTCGCCGATCTCGGCCGCGGCGGCCTGGCGTTCGTCGCCGAAGGTGCCGGAGGCGAGCGGATAGGCCGTGCGCCACACTGCGGTCGCCACCGCCGTGACGTGGGCGTTGAGCTCCTCCGGGACGGGTGGGACCTCCTGCTCCCGGGCAATCCACGATTGCCGGTAGCGCTTGATCGTCGACCAACTCCCGCGATTGCCCAGCTCGGCGCGGATCGCCTCGTATTTGGGTTCCTCGCCGCGGCCATCGAGCACGTCGCAGGCGTGATGGACTTCCGCTTCGGTGATCACGCCAGCATCTCCCGGGTGTAGGAACGACGAGCCGCTACGATTCTACGGCCCGTCCGGATTCGTCCGGACGCGCCGTCGCAGTCGCGTGGCACCAATCTGGAATATTCCGGACTATGCTGTCAACCTGGCATGAATGGGACAGCCCGGTCATGGCTCCTTCGAATGCGGAAGATGACGCACGACCCTACGCCTTGCCGTCATGACAGGACGCCATCTTGACGGGATGCCGGCATCGCGCTCTCTACCCGCACGGAAGCCCGGGGACCGACGTGATGGGACGCGACCGCGACACGGCAGGAGATGGCGGATCCGCCGAGACGGCCGAGCGCGGCATGACCAAGACCACGCTCTATGTCTCGCGATCCCTGCATCGCGCCATCAAGCGGGCCGCTCTCGACGAGGGTTTGAGCCTGAACGCTTTCCTCCTCGCCGCGATCGAGCATCGCCTCGGTTCCGGCGTCTCCGCCTCGCCGGGCTCTTCCGGCACGCCGGTTCGGCGGCCGGAAGAGCGGAGTGAGGCATCCCTCGGAACGCAGGGCGATCTGCACGCCGCCCTCGACCAGCTCAGGGACCGTCTCGCCGCCGTGGAACAGGCGCTGGCGCGGGGAGGACAATCGGATGGGCCCTCCCCCGCCCCGCCGCGCCGCCCCCTTTCCGTGGCACAGGTCCGCCGGGTCGTCCGGGAGATCCTTCTCGATCATGGGGCGCCGCTGCCGCATCGCGACCTCGTCGACATCCTGCTCCACGAGCGCAAGCTGCCGCTTCCGGGGCGGGACCCCAGCGAGAATCTGAGAACGATTCTGGTGCATCCCAAGGCGCAGGGATTTCGATTCATGCGCCGGCGCGGCTACTGGGTCGACGACCGTCCCCTGCCGCCGGAGGAGCCGGCGACATCGGACTGATCTCCTGCGCGATCCCACTGACGCTCGATGAGTGTGTCCGGGCGAGTTTCGCCTATGGCACAGAACGGAATCGTTCGCCGTTCGGTCGCAGATCAGCGGCGGCCCAATCCTGTCCGACCACCGCCAACAGCGTACACGCGGAAAGACGTTAAGGTAAAAATCCGACCCGAGACATTATTTTCTATTTCGGGCTTGTACTCCCGGCCAAGCTCACCAGATGATCACCTAGGGCAGGCGAACGTCTTGCCCGACGTGGGATATTAGGTCCCGGCGTGTCGCCTGTTCCAGAGGCGGCCGCCAGCGCGGGTTCCAGCCGCGCCAGCGACCTGACCATCCGCGTCTTCTGTGGTGACAGGAGACAACAGCATGGCTGAGGCCATCTACGGCGGACGCATGTCCGCGTGCAACACCGTCCGGCCCACCCTCGCCGGTTCGACGCCCCCTCACCCCGACCTCGTCGTCCACCCGCTGATCACCCCCGAGGTACAGGTCGCCCTGCTCGCGGCCGTGGACGAGACCGGCGATGCCAGCCTCGGCGACCTCGCCGACGCCATCGCCCCACACCCGCAGCCGATCTCGGCGGTCCTCGCCCTGGTCGACGCCGGGGTGCTGGCCATCGACCTCGTCTCGGCCTTCGACGCCTCCTGCCGCGTCTGGCGGATCGACACCGCGCGCCACTGACCTTTCATCGCAGCCGGCGGTCCCTGACCGCCGCGGCGTCCATGCCAGGCCCACGCCCGGCATGCGTCTCCACGCGCCCGGCCGGTCCCGGCCGGACGATGCGCGGCACCTGACGCCGCGCGTCCTCGCCACACCCTTCCCCTTCAGAGCGACGCACCGACCGCGCCTGCGCGGCGGTGTGGGAGATCCCGCATGCCGTTCCTCATCACCCGGCTCCTCCACCTCCTCCGCCTCGCCGTCTCCATCGGCTTCCCCGTCCCCGGCAGCAGCCTGCGCGTCGCCGGCGACAGCCTCACCGGCCTGCAGGTCGTGGCCGCGGACTGGGCCGACCTGCCCCGCCTCCAGGCCTGGCTCGCCGAGAGGAAGTACGGCGGCGTGTACCTCCTCGTCGGTCGCCGCGACGGCCGCGCGAGGGTGCGGGTCGGCGAGGGCGTGAAGCTCTGGACGCGGCTCGGCGATCACAAGGCGGACCCGCAACTGGATTTCGTCGAGGAGGTCTACGCCCTCGTCTCGCCCGTCTTCCACAAGGGTGCGACGGTCTACCTCCAGGAGGCCCTGTCGGAGATCGTCCAGGCCGAGCCCGGGCTCGACTATCACAAGGGCTGCGGGCCCCTGGCCGATTTCCCCCTCGGCGAGGGCGAGCGCAAGGCGCTCGATCTCGCGATGCTGCTCGGGCTGAACCTGTTCTGCGCCGCGGGCCTGCGGGTTCTGCAACCGGGTCAGAGCCGGCTCGCCCGGCAGGTCGCCGCGCTCATGGCGGAGGCGGCGTGATGACCGGCCGCACGAACCCTGCGGCGGGGGCGACCCCCGCCGGGCCGCCCGACATCCCGGCAGCGGCACCGGCATCGGTGCTGCGCGTCCAGATGATCAGCGACCTGCACGTCGACGTCGCCGATACCCGCGCGCTGAAGCTCGCCCCCGGCGCCGACCTCGTCGTCGTGGCCGGCGACACCTGCGCGGGCGCCGCGACGGCACTCGCCACCCTGCGCCGGCATATCCCTGCGCCGGTGCCGATCGTCACGGTGCTGGGCAATCACGAGCATTACGGCAGCACGATTGAGCACGAGCTCGACCGCGCCCGGGAGGCCGCCGCGCACCTCGACATCACCCTGCTGGAGGACGAGGTCGCAGAGATCCGCGGCGTCCGCTTCCTCGGCTGCACGCTCTGGACGAGCTACACCCTGTTCGGAGCGCGGCACCGGGCGGTGGCGATGGCCGCCGCGCTGCGCGGGATGAACGACCACCGGGCGATCACGATCGGGCGCGGATCGGAGCGGCAGCGGTTCCTGCCGGCCGACGCCGCCGCCCTGCATGCGGCCTCGGTCCGGTTCCTCGACACGACCCTGGCGCTGCCGTTCGAGGGGCCAAGCGTGGTGGTCACCCACCACGCCCCGCATCCGGTCTGCATCGCGCCGCGCTTCGGCCGCGATCCGCTGAGCGCCAGCTTCGCCAGCGACCTGTCGGCGCTGATCGATGCCCGGCAGCCCGCCTGCTGGATCAGCGGCCACACCCACCACGCGGTCGATACCCGCCTCGGGGCCACCCGGCTCGTCTCGAACCCGCACGGCTACCCCGGCGAGTGCCGCGACAGCTTCGATCCCGCCCTCGTCATCGAGATCCCGCTGGCCCCGCGGGGGGAGGAATGCCCGTGAACCGCCAAGACGATGCATACACCCAGCCGGCGGCCGCTCCCGCCGACCTACCCGCCGACCTCCTCTCCAGCGAAGCGGTAACGGGCGACGGTGCCCCCGTAACCGGGATGGTCGAGGGCATCGCGGACGCCGTCGCGACGGTCCTCGACCTCGACCGGGCGATCCCCGACCTCCTCGACTTCGACGGGGCCGGCGATGGCGCGGCCGTTGCCGCCGCCGATGGCGGACGCCCTGGGTGGCAGGGCTGGCGCGGCGTGCGCCGATTCGACGGCCTCGGCCAGCCGACCGAGTTGCTCGTCGAGATCGCCCTGGAAGCGGTGCTGCTGCCGCGCCTGCGTCGAGCCCTGACCAAGGCCGAGCCGGTCGTGGTGCTCGTCACCGTGCCCGGCCCGGCCTGGGTGAAGCCGGTCGAGGCGGCGATCCGGCGCGCCAGCGGCCGCCAGGCGGAGTGCATCGCCCGCGCCGTGGCGCCCCGCCCCTCCGCCGGCAGCGATCCCGATGCCGAAGCAGCCGACCTCGTCGCCCGTGGATACCCTGTGGTGGCGATCGCCCCGGACCGGGCCTGGCTCTCGCCGCTGCTCGTGGCCGCCGCCGACCACATCCTCGCCATCCCGCCCCTCGACGCCGCTCAGGTCGCCCTCGCGATCCGCGTCTGGTGCGGGCGCCGGACGCGGGCGGTCCTGGAGCCGGGCGACCTCTCCGGGCTCGACCTGCCCGATCTCGCCGCTGCCCTGCGACCGGGGACCACCCCTTCCGCCTGCCTCGACCGGATCCGCCGGGCGAGCCGGGCCCGTCTCGGCCCGGTCGCGGGCGAGGCGGTCACCCCCCTCGACCGGCTGACCGGGTACGGCGAGGCCCATGTCTGGGCGACCCGGACGGTCGCCGACATCGCCCGGGTGCGCCGCGGCGAGATCCCGGCCTCGACCCTGGAGGGGGCCGTGCTGTTCGGGCCGCCCGGCACGGGCAAGACCCTGCTCGCCCGCTCCCTCGCCCAGGCCTCGGGCGTGATGGTCGTCGAGACCAGCGTCGGTGCGTGGTTCGCCGGCAGCCCGGGCTTCCTGGACAGCATCACCAAGCAGATCGCTCAGTTCTGCGATCGGCTCGCCCTCGCCGCCAGGCAGGACGGCTGCGCCATCGGCTTCTGCGACGAACTCGACGCCCTGCCGAACCGCGCGCGCATGGATGAGCGCAGCGCCTCGTGGTGGAACCCCGTCGTCACCTACTGTCTCATCCGCTTCGAGAGCCTGCGCAAGGCCGGCGTCATCCTGATCGGCGCGACCAACCACCTCGACACGATCGACGCCGCCCTGCTCAGGCCGGGCCGCTTCGACCGGCAGTTCGCCATCGCCCCGCCGGACGAGGCCGGGCGGGCGGGGATCCTGCGCGGTCACCTGGGAGAAGATCTCGCCGGAATCGACCTGACGCCGGCGGCGCGCCTGTCCTCCGGCATGACCGGCGCGACGCTGGCGGCCTGCGTGCGTGCCGCCCGATCCCGGGCGCAGGCGGCCGGGCGGCCGATGCAGCTCGCCGACCTCCTGGCCGAGATCGCCCCGGCCGAGACGCGCTCGCCCGCCCGCCTGCGCGGCGTCGCCCTGCACGAGGCCGGGCACGCCCTGGTCGCCCACCGCGCCGGCCTCACCGTCGTGCAGGTCTCGACCCGATCCGGATCGCGGCACGACGGATCGACGGTGTTGCGCCTGTCCGATCCCACCCCCGACCGCGCCGGCCTGGAGCGGCAGGTGGTCGGCCTGCTTGCCGGGCGTGCCGCCGACGCGGTGCTCGGCGAGGGCGTCACCGCCGCGGCGAGCGCCGACCTGCGCGAGGCGACGCGCCTGCTCGCGGCGCTGCATGCCAGCCTCGGGCTCGGCGCCACCCTGCGGGCAGTCGTCGACCAGGAGCACGCCGCCGTCCTACTGCGCGAGGATCCGGCCCTCGCCGCCCTGGTCGAGGCGGACCTGCGCCGCCTGCAGGGCGTGGCCGAAGGGCTTGTGCGCGCCGACCGCGCGGCGATCCTGGCGCTCGTCGAGGCCTTGCTCGCGCGCCGCATCCTCACCGGCGACGAGGTGGCCGAGATCGCCGCCCGGCACCGGCCGCGGATCCGGGTTCCCGCCGGACGGCGGCAGCGCATGCCGGCCCCGTGAGGCCGAACGCCCTCCTCATCCTCCCTGGCATCCACAGCCCGTCGACGAATCCGAACGAGGACACTCGCATGAGACCTGCGAACCTGGAACTGCACCTCGGCGTCGACGAAGCGGTGTGCCTGGAGCACGCGCTGGCCGCCTTCGACCGCCTGATCGCCGGGGCCGCCCCGGACCCGGCCGAGTTCGCCGCCGCGCCGATCCTCGGCGACTGGCACCGTGCCATCGTTCCGGCGCCCGAGCCGGTGCTGGTCGGGCAGGTCGCGGGCCACCCGCGCCTGCCCGGCGCGCGCCGCGTGGTCACCTCGCGGCTGCTCCTGCTCGACGAGACGGCCGGGTGGGCGAGGACCGTCAACCGCCTGTACCGGCTGAAGACACCGCCCCGGTGAGCGGAGCTGCACGCACCGCCGCTCAAGCCTCGCACTCGATCGGAATCACGGGGAGACAGGGATGAACGAGACCGTCGTCGTCTTCGACCTGGAGACGGTTCCCGATCTCGCGGCGGTCGCCCGGGTGCACGGGCTCGATCCTGCCGACGAGGACGCGGCTCGGGGCAAGCTCGGCACGGCCTTCCCCAAACTGATCTTCCACCGCATCGTCTGCATCGGCGCCCTCGTCGCCGAGCGGGTGGACGGGGCGTGGAAGGTCCGGGCCCTCGGCGCTCCCCACATCGGCGAGCGCTCCGAGCCGACGCTGATCGCCGACTTCGCCGCGCGGATCGAGCGCCTGCGGCCGCGGCTGGTGAGCTTCAATGGTCACAACTTCGATCTGCCGACGATCCGCTATCGCGCGATGATCCACGGCATCGCCGCTCCGGGCCTGACCTGCCGCCCGTATTACCGGCGCTACGACGAGTCCGCCCTCGACCTCTGCGACGTTCTCGCGAACCACGATGCCCGGGCGCGGATCGGCCTCGACGCCCTGTGCCGGGCGATGGGCCTGCCCGGCAAGCCCGAGGGCATGGACGGAAGCGCCGTCGCCGACCTCGTCGCACAGGGCCGGCTCGATGAGGTCGCGGCGTACTGCCAGGCCGACGTCACCGCGACCTATCGGATCTTCCTCGCCCACGAGCATCTGCGCGGCGCTCTCTCACCGGATGAGTTTGCACGGAGCAGCGAGGATCTCGCCACGTTCCTCGCCCGCACGGCAAGCGCGACTCCTGAGGTTCCTGCGATCGCCGCTGGCGATGGTCGAACCTCAGGTTCTGCGCTCTGACAGGAAACCATCACCGGCACCCACATCCCCGTGCGTGACGGCCGTGGCCTTCTCCGGAAGACCGCTGCTCCGCATCCCGAGCAACGGATCCGGTCCGAGGTCACCGGCCAGATCCGCCATTGCCGAGGGCGCGCGGTCACCTCTATCCGCTGCGATCTCCGCCACCTCGATGAGGCGCCGGTTGCCAGATCTCGCCGGCCCCCTCGCGCCGGTTCTCGATCCTCGCCAGCACGAAGAGCAGGTCGGAGAGCCGGTTGATGTATCGGATGATCGCCGGCGTGATCGGTTCCTGGAACGCCACCTCGACGATCTCCCGCTCGGCCCGGCGTACGACGGAGCGGGCGACATGCAGCGCCGCCGCGGCGCGCGTTCCGCCGGGCAGCACGAAGGAGTCCAGAGCGGGCAGCCCCGCATTGTGACGTTCGATCGTCGCCTCGATCCAGGCGACCCGCTCGTCGGTGAACCTCGTCGGTTCGACCTTCAGGCCCCCGCGCTCCGGCCGGCACAGGTCCGCGCCGATGTCGAACAGGTCGTTCTGGATCTGGCCGAAGATGTCGGCTGCTGCCTCGCTCACATCCAGCCGTGCGAGCCCGATGAAGGAGTTGGCTTCGTCGATCGATCCGTTGGCGGCGACCCTGATATGAAACTTCGGCAGCCGCGCCCCGTCGCCGAGCGCGGTGCGACCGTCGTCGCCCGTGCGGGTGGTGACCCGATTGATCTTGACCATGGTGAATTGATGCGGAAGCGATCGGGTGTATTGCCCGCGCTCGCCTCACACCGGCATCTTACCCGCTCGCTCCAGCGCCGCAAGCGGTGTGGTTCGTTCTACCCCGTGACGACCTCGATCTGCTCCCGCGGGAGCGCCCTCCACCACGCATCCCGAGCACGCATCGCCTCGTAGGTCAGGCGCAGAACATGCTCGGGCCGGCGGTGGGTGGGGTCGAGCGCCGCCCACGCCTCGTTGCGCGCGACCAGCACGTCCCACGGCAGGTCGAACACCTTCCACGCGATCGTGATGCCGTAGCGGCCCCTGGAAGCCGTTCGGATCCTGGTCGCGTTCGCCGACGCGCTCGTCAGCCGTCAGGAGGCTGCTTGCCGTCGCGCCTGACAGCTCAGCCCCGCCCCTATCCCGGTCTCCGCCTCCCCCCGTTCCTTGCGGTCCTGATCGCGCACGAGCCAGTAGACGGCGCCCAGCGCGAGCACCGCCGCGGCGAGGCCGAGGATGGTCAGCGGCTCGACCTTCGTCGCGTCGAGGACGATGAACTTGCGCGCGAGCGCCAGCAGGGCGATCAGCACCACCGTCCGCACCTGCACGATGCTGTCGCGCCGTTGCAGCACGCCAAGGATCGTGTGGTTGAACTCCAGCGCGATCAGCACGGTGAAGATCATGCCGAACACTGCCTGGAACACGCTGTGCTCCGCCGGATCGAGCAGCCCGAAGATCAGAAGCGCCCCGATCCGGTGGCACAGATTGATCATCGCCGCGACGACGACGAGGGCGATCAGCGCCGTGAGCACGAGGGCCACCACCTCCTCGAACCGCTGGTAGAGCGTCAGGCTCGGCCAGGCCATCCGGACCTTCCGCAGCGTGTCGGCCGAGGTCCCGGCGGCCTTCCCGGCTCCCCGTCCGTCCGGATCTCCGGTCGTCATCCGTTCCACGGTCACGGTTACCGCCGCTGCGTATCCGTCAGGCGGCGACGGCGACCGCGTCGGGGATCGGGGCCGGCGGCCGGGGCGGCGGCGGATCGTCGTCATCGTCGTCCCGCCTGCGCGGACGGAACGCGTCGCGGATGACACGCAGGGGCCGGCGGCGGGGCACATCCCCAGGCGCCCGGTGCGCGGCGCCGGTCCCGGCGGCATCGAGTTCGGCCAGCGCCGCGAGCACGTCGTCGACGTCCACGACGGCGGCCTTCGTGCCGGGCAACCGGCGCAAGCCCGGGAACGACGCCACCGCGTGCGCGTCGGACGCCCATTCCGCCAGGATCGCGCGCCTGTCCTCCCGCCTCAGGGCCGGATGCGCCAGCACCTCGCGCGGGTGGCCGAATACGTCGCCGGGCCTGGCGAGCGCCAGGGCCGCATCGGCCTCGACGGTTGTCTCTCGAACCTCCTCGCAAACCTCCTCGAACGGCCAAAGCCTGCGGGCCGGGCTGCCGTCACGCAGTCCGGCCCGTGTGCGTAAGGAACGGCGGTGCGGTCAGGCGGCGGCCTGGTGGGCGACCTGCGCGGGCGCGTTGTCCTGGCCGGACGCATCCTGCCGGCCGCCGATGGCGATGCGGCGAGGCTTGAGCGCCTCCGGCACCTCGCGCACGAGGTCGACGGTGAGCAGGCCGTTCTCCAGGCGCGCGCCCGTCACCCTGACGTGGTCGGCGAGGCTGAAGCTCTGCCGGAACTGCCGGGCGGCGATCCCATGGTGCAGGAACTGCCGGGCCGCCTCGGCGTCCTTGCGCTGGCCGGAGATCAGCAGGGCATTCCCGTTCTGGGTGAGCTCGATCTCGTCCTGCGCGAAGCCGGCGACGGCGAGCGTGATGCGGTAGCCGTCCTCGGCGACCTTCTCGATGTCGTAGGGTGGCCAGTTCGCCGGGCTCTCGGCGCGGTTGGCCTGGTCCATCATGTCGAACAGCCGGTCGAAGCCGACCGTCGAGCGGTAGAGAGGCGCAAAGTCGATCGTCCTCATGACCACATCCTCCATATGAGCAATGTGATGACGAAGAGCACCGGGCACCTGTCCCGGCGCCGATTGCCGCGAGCTCCTGGGAGCCTCGCACGCGCGTAACGCAGCCGGCGGCCTCCGGTTCCGGACAAATCTGCGATGGCGCGCTTGTTGGGGATTCGGCGGCGGCGAGGACGGGCCGCTGGAACTCGGGTCGTGAGCACGGTCCAAAGCCATGCGCCCGCCCACCCCTTCGAGCCGGCGGAACAGTCGATGGCCGAGTACGACGGCAGCGGCAGCGCGCGATGATTCCGCAGGACACGTCTCTCCGACGTCATCGCACCGACCGGCCTGCCATGCCCGATATCGAACGACCCCTGCCGGCCTCGGATTTCGACCGGCACGCTCAAACGGGGAGATACAGGTTCAAGACGCAGTTCCAAGTCGAATCGTCGAGACCGAGCGCGTGCTCGGCCTTGTCAAGCCGACCTAAGAATCCGTATGTACACGCTGTCGTAACCACCAGGATCGTCGGGCTGGAAACGCGGAGTGTTCGAGAGCACGGGTCCGGGAATGTGGCGGAGACTCCCTCCGTCTCCGCCACCTATTTTTCTCTACATTGAAATTCCTTTTGGAAGGCGCCGTCAGGGTGCCTTTTTTGCGTTTGTGGATCTGTTGGGCGCTCCTTCGGCCGCAGCCTCATTACCGAAATCTGATGGCGAAGGTCAGGTCGACGGCGCTGTTGCGAACGGTCTTCCCCGAGATGCCGGCAATACGGTGGAAGCGGCCCGAGCCGCGCGCCGTCGAACACGCGGCCGCGGTCGGCTTTGAAGCCCTCGACGCTCGATCAGGCGGCGCGACTGTGCTCGGCAGGGGATGTGCCGAGATGCGCGTCGAAGAGAGCCGCGACGTTGCGGACGAAGGATCTCGCCTCCTCCGGGATGCTCAGCGTGCTGCCCTCAAGCCTGACCAGACCGTGCTCCTCAAGGAGGCACAATCGTGGAAGGGAGGCCAGCAGGGTCTCTGGGTCGTGACCGTGGGACCGGGAGACTGCACCGACATCGACGACGAAATCGCACATGATCCGTTCGATCAGCGCCGCTCGCAATCGGTCGTCCGGCGTCAGGGCATAGCCCTTGAGCGTGGCGAGTTCGCCCCGGCCGACGCGCTCGGCGTAGGCGCGCAGCACCGGCTCGTTCTGCACGTAGCCCTGCGGAAGCCGGCCGATGGCCGAGGCGCCGAAGCCGATCAGAACCTCGCTGGAATCCGTGGTGTAGCCCTGGAAGTTGCGGCGAAGTTCGCCTTTCCGATGCGCGACCGCCATCGGGTCGTCCAGCCGGGCAAAGTGATCGAGACCGATCCGCCGATAGCCGGCCCGCATCAGCTCTTCGGCGATCGCGTCCGCCTGCTCCCGCCGGGCGGCCCCGTCGGGCAGCATCGCCTCGTCGATCCGGCGCTGATGCTTCTTGAAGCTGGGGACGTGCGCGTAACCGAACACGGCGAGGCGGTCGGGCTCCAGCGCCAGGCATTGTCGCACCGTCTCGAGGCAGGACGCCACGCTCTGATGCGGCAGGCCGTAGATCAGATCGAGATTGATCCCGCGCAGGCCGGCCGCTCTCAGCCCGCGAATGGCGGTTTCGGTGACGGCGTAGTCCTGACGGCGGCGGATCGCCTCCTGTACGACCGGGTCGAAGCTCTGAACACCGAGGCTCGCCCGCGTGACACCGGCCTCGCCGAGCGCGCGCAGCATCGCGGGCGCGAGCGTGCGCGGATCGATCTCGACCGCGATCTCAGCGTCCGGATCGACGGCGAAGCGATCACGCAGAAGCGCGATGAGAGCACGGAAGGCTTCGGGCGCCATGATGGTGGGCGTGCCGCCACCGAAATGAAGGTGATGCACCGACAGCCGATGTTCGAGGTGCCGCGCCACCACGTCCACCTCGCGCCTGAGCGCCGCGAGATACTCCTCGATCGGTGCATCGTGCTGGGTGATGTGCGTGTGGCAACCGCAGTACCAGCACATCGAGCGGCAGAACGGAACGTGCAGGTAAAGGGACGCCGCCGCCTCCGCCGGGATCGCGCGCAGCCATCCGGCATAGGTCGCAGGGTCGATGGAACCGGTGAAGTGCGGGCTGGCCGGATAGCTGGTGTAGCGGGGCAGCCGCTCGTCTCCGTAGCGAGCCTTCCATTCTTCCCGCATGCGCGCCGCTCTCCGGTGAGATCGGGCGGCCCGTGCCGCCACGGGCGCAGGCTTAAGGGCCCGCCTCCCCCGTCGGCTTTGATGTGGCTCAACCCCTCCGGCTCAGACGGCCGGCATCGGCTCGGGCGCGAAATGCTTCGAGAGCTTGAGGCCCTGCGCCTGATAGTTCGAGCCGGCCCCCGCGCCGTAGAGAGTCGCCGGCCGCTCCAGCATGCGCTCGTAGACGAGGCGCCCGACGATCTGGCCGTCCTCCAGCAGGAACGGGACGTCGCGGGAGCGAACCTCCAGGACGGCGCGGGCACCGGCGCCGCCCGCCTCGCTGAGACCGAAGCCGGGATCGAAGAAGCCGGCATAATGAACGCGGAACTCGCCGACGAGGGGATCGAACGGCACCATCTCCGCCGCGTGGTCGGCGGGCACCCGCACCGCCTCCTTCGAGGCCAGGATGTAGAACTGGCCGGGATCGAGGATCAGTGTGCGGCTGCCGTCGGCAGGCAGCGGCTCCCAGAAGTCGCGGGTGCGGTGGCCGCGCGGCCGGTCCACGTCGATCAGCCCGGTATGGCGCTTGGCCCGGTAGCCGATCAGCCCGTCGAAGCCCGAGAGGTCGACGGAGACGGGCACACCGCCCTGGAGCGAGGGGGTCACCGCATCGATCAGCGGATCGCTGGCATGCAGCGCGGCGAGTTCGGCCTCCCGCAGCCGCGGGTCGCCCTGGCGGAAGCGGATCTGCGACAGGCGCGAACCGGTCCGCACCCGCACCGGAAACGTCCGCGGCGAGATCTCGGCGTAGAGCCGGCCGGCATAGCCCGCCTCGATCTGGTCGAAGGCGCTGGCCCGGTCGGTGATGACGCGGGTGAACACGTCGATGCGTCCGGTCGAGCTTTTCGGGTTGGCGCTGGCACTCAGTTCGCCGGGCAGCGCCAGCGTCTCCTGAAGCTCGGCGATGTAGACGCAGCCCGTCTCCAGCACCGCGCCCTGGGTCAGGTCGATCTCGTGCAGGGCGAAGGCCTCGACGCAGGCCGCGACCGAACGCCCGCTGCCGGGCAGGAAGCTCGTTCGCACCCGGTAGGCACGGGTGCCGAGCCGCAGGTCGAGGCTCGCGGGCTGGATCTGATCGGCGGCATAGGCGGTCGCCGGGCGGATCGCCCCGGCCTCCGTCAGCGCCGTGATGGCCTGCGCCGGCAGGATGCCGGATGCTGCCGGCACGTCTCCGCTCATCGTCCCGTCCCCTCGCCTCTCTTCTTCGCCTCGGCCGCGGCGCGCTCGGCGGCCTCGATCACGACGACCATCCGCGCCAGTGCTAGCCGGGCGCAGGCCCCCATTGCGACGAGGCCGGCCAGCGCGCTCGCCAGCAGCGGGAACAGCTCGGGCCGCAGACCCGCGGCCACGGCCACCACCGCGGCACCGATCCAAGTCGCGTTCCCGAGCACCAGCATCGGCGAGGGGAGGCCACGGAACTCAGTCTCGACCCCGGTCCGCTGCCGGACCGCCCGCGCCACGATCCGCGCGGCCGCGTCGAGGCCGAGCGCAAGGACCAGCGCCAGCGCAGGCCACCGGTTCTGATCCGGATTGCCGTAGGCGAAAAACAAGGCGAGGCCGAGCGTCAGGACGATGCCGAGCGCCGTGCCGGCCGTGAACCGCGCGCGGTCAGGCCGCGCGGTCTGCGAGGCTCCCTGCAAGCCTTCCCGGTGCGAAGCGTTCGGCACGTGGTCTGCGGCCTCCGCCCACCGTAGGATACCGTGATTGACGAGGTTTCTGGCGCCACGTACCACGGCGCGTCGCAGATGTCGCGATGCGGCCTGCGCGCCGTCCACGGAGATGCTTTCACGCGATGTACAAGGCCGAGACGCGCGGCATCACGGTGACGGTGGAGCCCCGGTTCGTCGAGGAGGAGTCCTCGCCGGGGGAGAGCCGCTACTTCTTCGCCTACACCGTCGAGATCGTGAACAACGGCAGCGAGCAGGTGCAGCTCCGCTCGCGCCACTGGCGGATCATCGACGGGCGCGGCGCCTGCCAGGAGGTGCGCGGCGCGGGCGTCGTCGGCAAGCAGCCGGTGCTGGAGCCGGGCGAGTCGTTCAGCTACACCAGCGGTTGTCCGCTGACCACGCCCGACGGCCTGATGGCCGGCAGCTACACGATGTCGACGATCGGCGGCGAGAGCTTCGAGGCGGAGATTCCGGCCTTCTCGCTGGACTCGCCCCACATGCGCCGCGTGGTCCATTGACGGCGCCGGCGGGCGGCACGCGCTTCACGCCGCTGCAGCTTCTCGAGCGGCTCGTCGCGTTCGACACCGAGAGCTCGAAATCGAACCTCGCCCTGATCGACTTCGTGGCCGGCTACCTCGACGGCTGGGGCGTTCCCCATGTGCGGGTGCCGAATGCGAGCGGTGACAAGGCCGCGCTGTTCGTGACCCTCGGACCGATGATCGACGGCGGCATCGTGCTGTCCGGCCATACCGACGTGGTGCCGGTAACGGGACAGGCCTGGACCAGCGACCCCTTCTCCCTCCGCGTCGCCGATGGCCGCGCCTACGGAAGGGGCGCCGTCGATATGAAGGCGTTCGACGCCCTCGCCCTCGCCCTGGTGCCGGCGGCCCTCGAAGCCGGACTGACGCGGCCGATCCACATCCTGCTCTCCTACGACGAGGAGACCACCTGCCTCGGAGTCGCCGACACCATCGCCCGCTTCGGCGCGGATCTGCCGCGGCCGGGTGCGGTGATCGTCGGCGAGCCGACCGGGATGCAGGTGGCCGATGCGCACAAGAGCGTCGTGACCTACAACACCACCGTGCACGGTCATGCGGCGCATTCGGCCAAGCCGATGCTCGGCGCCAACGCGGTGATGGCGGCGGCTGACCTGATCGCGGAACTGAACCGCATCGCCGATGCCATGGTGGCCCGCGGCGACGCCTCCGGCCGGTTCGACCCGCCGAACACCACGGTCCATGTCGGCGTGATCGAGGGCGGCACCGCGCGCAACATCCTGCCGAAGCTCTGCACCTTCCAGTGGGAGTTCCGTGGGCTACCCGACCTCGACATGGCCGAGATCCCCGCCCTGTTCGCGGCGGCCTGCGAACGGGTCACGCGGGAACGCCTCAACCGCCACGGCGATTACGGGCGCATCGAGACGGTGGAGGAGGTGTCGGTGCCGGGACTCGCGCCCGAGCCCGGTTCGGAAGCCGAGCGGCTGGCCCTGCGCCTCGCCGGTCGCAACGCCACGATCACCGTGCCCTACGCCACCGAGGCCGGACGCTTCCAGCGCGCGGGCCTCCCGACCGTGGTGTGCGGTCCCGGCTCGATCGATCAGGCGCATCAGCCGGACGAGTTCATCACCCTGGACGAACTCGCCCGCGGCGAGGCCTTCATGCGCCGGCTGGTTGAGGCCTGCGCGAACTGACGCCGAAGCGATGATCGTCCGTCCCCGTCCCGGCCTTCTGACGATCCTGTTCGCCATGCGCGGCTCGATCCTGCCGAAGGTCGCGCCGCAGGTCATCGCAATCGCCGCGCTGTCCTTCCTTGTCGTCGCAGTCGAGCAGCGGCACGCCGAGTGGTTTCCCGTCACCGCCGGCATCGGGCCCTTCACCCTGGTCGGCCTCGCGCTGTCGATCTTCCTGAGCTTCCGCAACGGCGCCTGCTACGACCGCTGGTGGGAGGCGCGGCGCGCTTGGGGCAGCCTGATCGTCGAGATGCGCGGCCTCGCCCGGCTCCTGCCGGCCCTGCTGCCCGAGCCCGAGCACGAGGCCCTGCGCCGCCGCGCCCTGCGCCGGGCGGCTGGCTTCGCCCATGCCCTGCATGCCCGCCTGCGCGGACTCGACGAGGCGCAGGCGCTCGCGCCCTGGCTGCCGCCCGAGGATCTCGCCGCGCTCGAGAGGCGACCAAGCGGAGCCGACGCGGCGCTGACCGGCCTGACGCGGGATCTCGTCGAGGCGACGAGGGCCGGCACGCTCAGCGACATCCTGTTCGCGAGCCTGGAGCACAAGATCGCCAACTTGTCCGCGATCCAGGCCACGTGCGAGCGCATCCACGGGACGCCGCTGCCCTTCGCCTACACGCTTCTGCTCTACCGCACCGCTTGGCTCTACTGCCTGCTGCTGCCGTTCGGGCTGGCCGGATCGCTCGGCTGGTCGACCCCGATCATCGCCGCGCTCGTGGCCTACGCCTTCTTCGGTCTCGACGCGCTCGGCGACGAGCTGGAGGAGCCGTTCGGCACCGACGCCAACGACCTGCCCCTCGACGCCCTGCTGCACGCCGCCGACGCGGCGATCCTCGACGCACTCGGCGAGACCGGGCCCGAGCCGCCGAAGGCCGATCGGTTCATGCTCCGATAGGGGCAAGCCCGATCCGCCGGATCATCGGAGGCCCGGGGGGGAGCGGCGGACGCTCGGTTTATCCGCCATGAAAGTCTGCTTCACGGCCTCAGCCGAGAAAGTGCCTGAGAAGCCCGGCCGCTGCGACACCGATCAGAACCGTGGCCAGAAGGGGCAAGCGCGTGGCCGCCACCAGCGTGACCGCCAGTGCGATCAGGTCGGCCGGTCGATCCGCCACGAAGGACGGCGCGATCACGGCGATCAGCACGCAGCCGGGCGCGGCGTCCAGCACCGCGGTCGTGCGGGCACTCAAGGTGCGGTCGCGCAGGGCAACGTAGCCGAGGATGCGCGTCAGGTACGTGACCAGAGCCATCAGGGCGATGGTGAGGAGTGTGGTCGCCTGGATCATCATCACTTGCCCGCCTGCAGGTAGGCCCAGGCCACGCCGGAGAGCGCGCCGGCGGCGACGTGCCAAGCGCCCGGCACGAGCAGGTGCACGGCGGCGGCGACCACAAGGCTCACCAGCCAGGGCGCAGCCGCCCTCGCCCCTTCCAAATTCCGCGCAGCAGCACGAGGAAGACGGCCGGGAACGCCATGTCGAACCCGTAGAGGGTGATGTCTCCGATCGTCGGCCCGACCAGGGCACCGAGCGCCGTGAAGCTGATCCATGTGAGATACAGCCCGGCGGAGACGCCGAGATAGTAGGGGAGACTGAATCCGCCTGCGCGCCGCTTGGCATCGGCCAATCCCATGGCCCAGCTCTCGTCACACATGAAGAACAGGGCCGGGAAGGCGCGGCGCTTGGGCAGGCTGCGCAGGTGCGGGGCGAACGCGGCCCCCATCAGCAGGTGACGGCTGTTCACCAGAAATGTCATCGCCACGATCAGCAGGACGTGCGGCGGCGAGGTCCATAGCTCGACGGCGGCGAACTCCGAGCCACCGCCGAAGTTCAGGCCGGTCATCAGCGGCACCTCGACCGGGCTGAGCCCTTTCTGGGCGGCCTGTGCTCCCAGCACCAGGGCGAACGGCACGAAGCCGATCATCACCGGCAGCGCGGCGGTCGCGCCGCGCAGCAGTTCAGAGCTGCGACCGGCGCTCGTCGTTCCTGTGATGCTCATATCCAAGGCTGTCATGGGCTGCCTCCTTCTCGAGGCAATATGCGCCGTCTCCCTCGGTAGTTGGTTGCGTTTTGTCGCGGCCCGAACGGCATCGACGCAACGTGATTGCGAGACGGCGTTCTTCAAGGGCATTCTGTGCCAATGGAACTCGATGCCATCGATCGGCGCATCCTGCGCGCGCTTCAACGCGACGGCCGGCTGCAGAACGTGGACCTCGCGCAGGAGGTGGGGCTGTCCCCATCCCCCTGTCTCCGGCGCGTTCGGCGGCTGGAAGAGGCCGGGGTGATCGAGCGCTATGCCGCGATGCTCGACCCAGCCAAGATCGGCTTCAGCATGACGATTTTCGCCCGGATCTGGCTCACGGGACAGGATCAGGACACCGTCAGCGCATTCGTCGGCGCAATCCAGGAGCTACCCCAGGTCGCGGAATGCTACCTGATGGCGGGCGACTGCGATTTCCTGATCCGTGTGATGGTCAGCGATCTCGACGCCTACCGGCGCTTTCAGGTCGAACACTTGGCGCGGATCGAAGGTGTCCGCAGCATCAAGACCGACATCTCGATGCAGACGGTCAAACAATCGGCTGCACTCCCGATCCAACCCTGACATTGCCGATCGCCAGGACGGTTGCGCCGCCTCGTCCCGCTAAGCGCCGCCGTCAGTGCCGTGCGGCGTCCCGCGCGGCCCGTTGCACCGCCGGGCGCACGGTGCGCGATCGTCAGGGCGCGGATCCGGGCTTGGGGCTCTGGCCCTCCACATCCGGCGCGACCTGCCCGAAGTTCAGCACCGAAACCAGCGTCACGCCGCCGACCACGTTGCCGAGCAGTGTCGGCACGAAGAACCCGGTCAGATACTTCGCGAAATCAATCTCACCGGTGGCGACGAGGTAGTAGGCGTCGACCGAGCCGGCGACGATATGGGCAAGCCCGCACATCGAGACGAGCCACGTCATCAAAATGATGATGAAGGGCGCCGCCGAGCCCGTGGCCGGCAGGATCCACACCATCAGCGCGATCAGCCAGCCCGCGAACACCGCCTTGATCACCGTGGTCCAGAACGGGTCCTCGACGGTGTGACGGCTGATCTCGGCGAAGGCTTCCCGCACCTCCGGCTTGAACGCGTCGGTATGGGCGAGCACCGAGGCGATGAGGATGGTCGCCAGGATGTTGGCGACGAGCACGATGGTCCAGAGCCGCACCACGCGCATCAAGGCGCCGAAGGTCCGCTCGGTCAGGAGCGGCAGAATCGGCGTGACGGTGTTCTCGGTAAAGAGCTGCTGGCGCCCGAGCACGACGATGAGGAAGCCGACCGAGTAGCCGATGCTGAGGACGAGTTCGGCCCAGGGTTCGTGCGGCAGATGTCCCTTCAGCACCCCGGGGACGATCAGCGAAAATCCCATGGTGAGACCGGCCGAGAATGCCGAGAGCGCGAGCGCCAGCGTCGTGCGCCGCATCTCCTCCTCGCCCTCGCGCCGGATGATCTCGTGCAGGATCAGCGCGTCCGGGCGGTGGGCCTTCTCGACCTGGGCGTCGTCCTTCTCGCGCGTGTGAGCCCCGTGCGTCTCGGTTTCTTCGTGCGAACGAATTTCCTCAGACATGCGGGCCTCGGCGGTCGTCTCGTCGCAGCCCAACGTATGGTGCCGCTTGCGCGCTCCCGGCATGCGGAAAAATTCCGAGCCTCGTCACACGCCGAAACCGGCGATCATCCTGATGAGTTCGGCCTGGTTGCGGGTCCCCGATTTCCGGTAGACGCGGTTCAGGTGCGTCTTCACGGTCGAGCGCGCGACGCCGAGCGCCGCGGCGATGGCGTCGAGGCCGTTCAGGCGCAAGGTCGCCTCGACCACGCGGATCTCACTGGCGGTGAGGTTGTGCCGTCGCGCGAGCGCCTCCAACGGGCTGACGACGGGCGGCGACGGTGATCGCACGAAAATGGCCGCGACCGCGCTCCGCGGCTCGCCCGCGCGGCCGAGGCGGTCGTCGGAGAGCGGCAGGACGGTTGCCGTCCAGCCGTCCCCCGTCTCGTCCGAGAGCGGAATCGCATGGTTGGAGGCAGGGATCCCCTCGCGTCCGCCGATGGCGCGCAGATGGTCGAAGATGGCGCGGTCGGCCACGGTCGAGGTCGCCCTTAGGCGCCCGCCGACGTCGCGGAGCAGGCGCCCCTCCTCGATCATGCACCGACCCCGCCCGTTGGCGAGGACGAGGCGCCCGGTCTCGGCGACGAGGAACACACCGGCCTCGACATGGTCGAGCGCCCCGGTCAGGACGGCCTCGCGGCGACGGCCGCTCACGAACAGGCGCCCGATCGCGACGGACCGTAGGAGGTGCGGGGCGATCAGGGCGATTCTGTACCGGGCCGCCTGCTCGATCGGCCTCCTCTGCCACTGGATCGTCAGGAAGGCGGCGCGGGTGGCGTCCTTCTCCAGGATGACACCGAGAGAATCGGTCATCCCCTGCGGCGCGAGCCATTCCCGGTGGAAGCGCGTCCGCTCCATCTCCGCCGCCGGCACCATGTCGCTGGCGGACAAGACAGCTCCCACAGGCTGGAAGGCGAAAGCGGGAAAAAGCGGATTCAGAGCCGCATAGTGATCCTCGTAGAGCTTACTGTAATTGGGATCGTCGTTGAACCGGAACAATGTATCGACATCCGGCTTGAGCGCATCGTGCCAATACAACAGTGCCTGATCACCCCCGACGAACAGGCAGATTCTCTTGATGGTGTCGGGCCAATGCTCGGGATCGACAGCCGCGTCGTAGATCCGCGCGATCACGGCTGACAGGGCCACGGGATCCGGGTCGTTCAAGGTCACCTCCGAGAGGCCGAACGGCAACTCGCGTCGGCTGTGGCCGAATTACAACTACGACTCCGTGCCGCTCCGCGTCCACCCCAGGGTGGACGCCCCTTCTCAAATCCTTCCGCAAGTTGCGGGCCTCTTGATCGGCAAACGCACGAACGGTGCCAGCGACCGATCGCATCGATCGGGGGCATGGCATGGTCGTTCACGACGTCGGGTCCGAGGCGGCGTCCGGCCCGCTAGCCGCCGGGACGTCCGGCCCTGCTCCGACGGGCGCGTCCACGCGCTTCAGAAAATCGGCACCGGCAGGCGGCCGTCGCCAGTCCCGGCCGCCCGAGCACGGGCGCTCCCGGCTGCACAAGCGAGGCAGATGAGATGGCGATCACGCGCGCTTCGACGGATTTCGAGGGAAATCAGGCTGACAGAGGGAATGGCACCCCCTCCCTCTCGGGCGACGGCACCCTCGTCGCCTTCGCCAGCAACGCCACCAACCTCCGGGTCCCGAGCGGAGTCTCCGGCGTCGTCGTCAAGAACTTGGTGAGCGGCGAGTTCGTACTGGCTTCGAGTGACACCCGCGGGGTGTCCTTGGCCGGAAACTCTTTCGCTCCGTCGCTGGCCGCCGACGGCAGCGCCGTGGCCTTTGGGACCAACGGAAGCGAGATCACCGACAACCCGAACATCCAAATCGCGATCAAGAATCTGTCGAACGGCGACATCTCCGTCGTCTCAGCCGCCGCCGACGGCACCCAGGGCAACGGCAACAGCGGTGCCAACCCCTCGATCTCGGGCGACGGGCGCCTGGTCGCCTTCTCGAGCCTCGCCACGAACCTCGTCGCGAACGACACGAACGCGACCCTCGACATCTTCGTCAAGAACGTCGCGACCGGCGCGATCACCCGCGCCTCGACCGCCGCCGACGGCACGCAGGGCAACGGCGGCAGCAACGTCGCGTCCCTGTCGACCGACGGCAGCCGCGTCGCATTCCAGAGCGACGCCAGCAACCTCGTGGCCGGCGACACCAACGGCACCTCCGACATCTTCGTCAAGAACCTGGCCACCGGCGCCATCGTCAACGCATCCACCGCCGCGAACGGCACCCAGGGCAACGGTGCCAGCACCAGCGCCTCGCTGTCGCGCGACGGCACTCTCGTGGCGTTCACCAGCGACGCCAGCAACCTCGTGCTCGGCGACACCAACGGCCGGGCCGACGTCTTCGTCAAGAACCTGACCACGGGGGCCATCACCCGCGTCTCCACCGGCACCGACGGCATCCAGGGCAACGCCGAATCGGGAAACGCCCGGATCTCGGCCGACGGCACGAAGGTCACGTTCACCAGCCGCGCCGGCAACCTCGTACCCGGCGACACCAACATCGTCTCCGACGTGTTCGTGAAGGATCTGACCACCGGCGCGCTCACCCGCGTCTCCGTCTCCGCCGCCGGCACGCAGGCCAACCTCGCCAGCGATGGCAGCAGCCCGAGCCTGTCGGCCGACGGCAGCCGCGTCGCCTTCGCAAGCGGCGCCAGCAACCTCGTGCCCGGCGACACCAACAACGCCTTCGACGTGTTCGTGTCCGACGTGATCTGCTTCGCCACCGGCACCCGCATCCGCACCGCCCGCGGCGAGGTCGCGGTCGAGGATCTGCGCGTCGGCGATCGCGCGGTCACGGTCGGGGGAAAGCAGCGCCCGATCCGCTGGATCGGCTCCCGCACCCTCGACGGCCGCGGCTCCGCCCTGCCCTTCAGCCAGCAACCGGTGCGCATCCGCGCCGGCGCCTTCGGCGGCGGCCTGCCCGTTCGCGACCTGTCCCTGTCGCCGGGCCATCCGGTGCTGGTCGGCGAGCACCTCGTGCCGGTCATGTGCCTCGTCAACGGCACCAGCATCGCCCGCATGCCGGCGTCATCGGTGACGTACTGGCACGTCGAACTGGATGCTCACGACATCCTGCTCGCCGAGGGCCTGCCGGCGGAGAGCTACCTCGATCTCGGCTCAAAGCCTTGGTTTGCCGGATCCGATGCGCCCCTGCACGACCCCGACTTCGTGGCCACGGAGGCGGCGGGCCGCTGCCGTCCGGTGGCTTTGGAAGGGTCGGTCGTCGAGGCCGAGCGGCGTCGGCTCGACGCGGTGTTCGCGGCCGAACTCGCCCACTCCTGCGCCTGGGCCGAGGCCGGCCTGCCCTGGATCGTCGCCTGAGAACCGGGCACCCGCCCGCCTCCGTCCCGCTCGCCGGGCCCTGACCCGGCCCGCATCAGCCCCTTGCAGACGAGACCGACCCGATGGCCATCACCCGCGCTTCCACGACCGCCGACGGCACCGAGGGCAACGGCATCAGCGGCACCCCCTCCCTCTCGGAAGACGGCACCCTCGTCGCCTTCGACACCACCGCGACCAACCTCGGCTTCAGGCCCGATCCGAGCGGATCATCGAGCGTCTTCCTCAAGAACCTGACCACCGGCGCCATCACCCGCCTCTCGTCCGACAGCGACGGCAACCCACTGACGGAACAGAGCTTCTCCGCCTCGCTGGCGCCGGACGGCGGCGCCGCGGCGTTCGTGACGGGCGCGCAGGAGGTGGTCGGGTCGGGCCGGCCGCGTCAGGTCGTGGTCAAGAGCCTCGTGACCGGCGACCTCCGCGTGGCCTCGACCGCTGCCGACGGGACCCTGGCGAATGCCGACGTCACGACGCCGTCGCTGTCGGATGACGGCCGCACGGTCGCGTTCGGGACCGCAGCCTCGAATCTCGTGCCGAACGACGCGAACCAGACGTTCGACGTCTTCGTCAAGAATCTCGACACCGGCGCGATCATCCGCGCCTCGGCCGCCGCCGACGGCACGCCGGCCAACGGCTTCAGCATTTCCTTCTCGCTGGCCGGGGACGGGCGCAGCATCGCCTTCCACAGCACCGCCACCAACCTCGTGGCCGGCGACACCAACGGTCGCTCCGACGTCTTCGTCAAGAACCTGACCACCGGCGCCGTCGCCAACGCCTCGACCGCCGCCGACGGCAGCCTGGGCAACGGCGACAGCTTCAGCGCAACGCAGTCGCGCGACGGCAATCTCGTCGCCTTCCTCAGCAGCGCCGACAACCTCGTGGCCGGCGACACCAACGGCCGCACCGACGTGTTCGTGAAGAACCTGACCACGGGCGCGGTCACCCGCGTCTCCACTGCCGCCGACGGCACCCAGGGCAATGCCGATGCCACCGGCATTCCGCGAATCTCCGCCGATGGGACGAAGGTCGCGTTCACCAGCCGGGCCACCAGCTTGGTCGCGGGCGACAGCAATCTCGCCACCGACACCTTCGTCAAGGATCTGACCACCGGCGCGCTCACCCGCGTCTCGACCGCCGCCGACGGCACGCAGGGCAACGGTCCCAGCAACGGCAGCACCCTCGCCCTCTCGGCCGACGGCAGCCGCGTCGCCTTCGACAGCCAGGCCAACAATCTCGTGCCCGGCGATACCAACAACACGACCGACGTGTTCGTGGCCGACGTGATCTGCTTTGCCACCGGTACCCGCATCCGCACCGCGCGCGGCGAGGTCGCCGTCGAGGAACTGGTGGTCGGCGACCGCGCGGTCACGCTGGGCGGGGCCTCGCGCCCGATCCGCTGGGTCGGCTCACGCACCCTCGACGGCCAGGGCCGTGCCCTGCCCCACAATCAGCAGCCGATCCGCATCCGCACCGGCGCGTTCGGCGACGGCCTTCCCGCGCGCGACCTCTACCTCTCCCCCGGCCACCCCGTGCTGGTCGGGGCCGAGGCCGACGGTTCCGGCGGACTCCTCGTGCCGGTGATGTGCCTCGTCAACGGCATCAGCGTCGCCCGGATACCGGTCGAGGCCGTCACCTACTGGCACGTCGAACTGGATGCCCACGACATCCTGTTCGCCGAGGGTTTAGGCGCCGAGAGCTACCTCGATCTCGGTTCACGGCCGTGGTTCGCCGGCTCCGATGAGCCCCTGCACGACCCTGACGGCATGTCGGCGGACTCCGCCGCCCGCTGTCGTCCGGTCTTAGTGGAGGGACCGGTGGTCGAGGCCGAGCGGCGCCGGCTCGATGCCGTGTTCTCGGCCGAGCTCGTGCAGTCCTGCGCCTGGACGGGAGCGTCCGCCTCTCCGACGATCTGACCGGCTCTGCCGGACGGGACGTCGTGGCGGCGCCCCAGCCGCCGACCCAGACGAACCCGCCGTCAGGTTCGCAGTCCGGACAGCAGGTCCTCCACCGCCGCCCGCGCCGCCGTCACCGCCTCCGCGTCGCGCCCGCGCACGACGATGCGGTTGCGGAATCCGTCCGGCGTCATCGACGGATAGGAGCCGATCGAGACGCTGCCGTGCGCGGCGGCGATCTCGCCGAGGCCGCCCGCAAAATTGCCCTCGGGGATCGCACCGGCCTCGATCGTCTCCGAGATCACCGGCGCGTTCGAGGTGAGGGTCGGGCGGATCTCGTCGAGCATCGCCCCCATGATCTGCGGCACGCCGGCCATGACGAAGACGTTGCCGATGCGAAAGCCCGGCGCCTTCGACACGGGATTGGCGATCAGGTCGGCCCCGTCCGGGATGCGGGCCATGCGCAGCCGCGCCGCGTTGAGGTCCTCCGGCCGGTGCCGCTCCAGCAGCATGGCGCGGGCGCGCGGATCGATGTCGATGCCGACGCCGAAGGCTTCCGCCACGCTGTCGGCGGTGATGTCGTCGTGGGTCGGGCCGATGCCGCCGGAGGTGAAGAGGTAGGTGTAGCGCGCCCGCAGCGCGTTCACCGCCGCGACGATCTCGGCCTTCACGTCCGGAACGATGCGCACCTCGCGCAGGTCCACGCCGATCTCGGTCAGCATGTCGGCGATGGTGCCGATGTTCTTGTCCTTGGTGCGGCCCGAGAGAATCTCGTCGCCGATGACGAGGACGGCGGCCGTGACATCGGAGCTCGGAGAGCTGGAACTCTGGGACATGGAGCCTCGGGGGCAGGGAAACGGGTGGAAGCTAGGGCGCGGATGCGCGAAAGCGAAAGCCCACCTCGTCACGCCCCGGCCCGCCCGCGATGCGCTTCCCCTCCCCCCTGATCGAAGGGCGCCTCGTGCGGCGCTACAAGCGCTTCCTCGCCGACGTGACGCTTTCCGACGGTACGATGGTGACGGCGCATTGCGCCAATCCGGGCGCGATGCTCGGCCTCAACGCGGAAGGGTTTCGCGTGCTGCTCTCGCCCTCGACCAACCCGGCGCGAAAGCTCGGGTTCTCCTTGGAGCTCGTGGAGGCGGATCTGCCCGGCGGACCGCAATGGGTCGGCATCAACACCGCGCGGCCCAACGCGCTGGTCGCGGAGGCGTTTCGCGAAGGACAACTCGCGCCGCTCGCGGGCTACGACACGCTCCGTCCGGAGGTCGCCTACGGCAAGGCGAGCCGCGTCGATTTCCTGGCGAGCGGCGGCGGCCTGCCGCCCTGCCATGTCGAGGTGAAGAACTGCCATCTGATGCGGCGTGCGGGGCTCGCGGAGTTCCCCGATTGCAAGGCCGCCCGCTCGGCCCGCCACATGGAGGAATTGGCCGGCGTCGTCGCCGCGGGCGGACGGGCGATGCTGATCGTGGTGATCCAGATGCGGGCCGAGGCCTTCGACGTCGCTCGCGACATCGACCCGGCCTTCGACCGCGCGCTTCGGGCGGCGCTGGCGGCGGGCGTCGAGGCCTACGCCTATGCCTGCGCGGTCGGTCCGGAGGGCGTCGTGATCGATGCCCCCGTGTCGATCCTCACGCCGGGCGCGCCGGCTCCGCCCGCTCGAACATCAGGTTGAGCCGGGTGCGGGCGATTTGTCGGTATCCGTATTTCTGGAGCAGGCTCGGCAGGTCGGTCTGCCACTGGTCGGCGCCGTTCTCGATAATGAGCAGCGAGGGCAGCAGGGAAGCCGGCGCATCGCGCAGGAACGGCTCCAAGATCAGATCCTCGGCGCCCTCGACATCGAGCTTGATCGCATCGATGCGCTCGATCCGCTCCGAGCGGCACAGATCCACCAGGGTCACCGCCGGCACGCGCACGGTCGCATTCTTGTGGGTGCCGACGATCTTCACGCTCGACTCGCCGCGGTTGCGCGGATCGATGAACAGCGTCAGCTCGCCCCCCTTGTCGGCGACCGCGCAGGCGATCGCCTTGACCGTCCCGAACGGGTTCTGGCCGATATTGAAGGTCAGCCGGTCGAATACGTCGGGCTGCGGCTCCACCGCGAGGATGCGGGCGCGCGGGCCCGTGAAGGCCGCCACGAACAGCGCGTAGGCCCCGATATTGGCGCCGATGTCGAGGAACACGGCGTCCTCGCTCAGACGCTGCCTCAGCAGGGCCCGCTCCTGCGGATCGAAGAACTGCGGGGTGAAGAGCACCTTCTTCTCGCAGTTGTTGTTGTAGGGGTGCAGCCGCATCCGCGCGCCGTAGCGCTCGACGTCGAGCGGGCGGCCGCGCAGCATGGAGATGGCGAGGCGGCGCAGGAACATCGCCATCCGGCGTGCCCGCCAGGATTGCTCGGGAAGCTTCTGGGTTCGCTCCGCGATCCGCGCGACGAGGCCGGTGGGGGCGTAGGTGCCGTAGGGCGAAGTGTCGGTCATCGTGCCGGGGTGATGCCAGCCCGTTGTGGCGGCGGCAAGTCGGGCGAAGGTGAGAAGCCCGGCGCCAAATTCCGACGGTTGTCGCGCGAAGCCTTCACCGGGGCTTTGACATCGGCGCCGCGGCACCCGAAGACACACCCATGCAGAGCTTCGATTCCGACGGCGTGCAGATCGCCTTTATCGACGTGCCGGCCAAGGAAGGGGCTCCGGGTGGTGGCGACCCGATCCTGTTGATCCACGGCTTCGCCTCGAATCACGCGGTGAATTGGGTCAATACGCTCTGGGTTCGGTATCTCACCGAGGCCGGATATCGCGTCATCGCCCTCGACAACCGCGGCCATGGGCAGAGCGAGAAGCTCTACGATCCCGCCGCCTACACCTCCGACCAGATGGCGGGCGATGCGGTGCGGCTCCTGCGCCACCTCGACATCCCGCGCGCGGACGTGATGGGCTACTCCATGGGCGCGCGCATCGCCGCGCACATGGCGCTCGATCATCCGGAGGAAGTCCGCTCGCTGCTGATCGGCGGTCTCGGCTTCAACCTCGTGGACGGGCGCGGCCTGCCTCAGGGCATCGCCGAGGCGCTGGAGGCGCCCGCCGGCGCGCCCGCGCCGAACCCGACGGCGGCGACCTTCCGCACCTTCGCCGAGCAGACCAAGAGCGACCTGCGCGCCCTCGCCGCCTGCATCCGCGCCTCGCGGCAGACGCTGTCGCGGGCCGAACTCTCGGCCATCGACACGCCCACGCTGATCTCGGTCGGCACGCTCGACACGGTGGCAGGGTCCGGACCGGAACTGGCGAAGCTGATGCCGAACGCGCGCGCCCTCGACCTGCCGAATCGCGACCACTCCACGGCGGTCGGCGACCGGCTGCACCGCCAGGGCGTGCTGGAGTTCCTCGCGCAGCGTCCCTAACCCCGCAGCGTCCCGAGCGCGCCTACCCGCATCGGCGCGGACGGGTCATCCTGGCCTATCAGTGGTAGATCGTTTGGCGGACTGCCGCCGGAACCCGATCCGCGCCAAAGCTCTGAGCGGGCTTCGGGAATCGGTCATGTTTGGTCGGACTTCGCAGATTGCGGGGAGCGGCGCCGTTCGCTCGCTCGTGGCGGACGCCTTCGCCACGGCGCTCATCCTTCTCGCGATCCTTCTGCTGGTATTCGGCGGTGCGGCTGCGGCACGGCCGAAGCTGACCTATGCCGGGGGGAAGGTCGTCGCCCTCAGCAATCTCTCCTCGGACGAAGGCTGCCTGCCGGCCAAGCTGACGGGCCGGATCGCGAAGCGGGAGTTCGGCCGCGACGGCCTCTATCTTCAATCCGTCGTCATCGAGGAGCCGTCCGGTCAGCGGAGCTTCATCAACGTCGAGGACGGCTATCGGACCCTCGACGCCGCCACCAACGGCGCGGTCAAGCAATCTCTCGAAACGATCCTGACCGTCGGCCGAAAGGTGTCGCTTCGCGTACTCGCCTGTGGCGCGGCGGCACGGACGCTGACCCTCGACGCGGTCCGGCCGCTCTGAACGAAGCGGCGAGACTCTTATACGCTCGCAGGCGCGAGCCACCCCGGCACCCATCGTGCCGGGCGCGGCGCCCGCGCGAGATCGGACCGTGCCTCCTCAACCGGCGCGGGCGCACCGCCGATCTCGGGACGGACCTGGTAGTCGAAGCGGGGCAGGATGCGGCCCTGCCCATCGAGCGCGAGGTGGACCTCGAACCAGAAGCCGAGATCGGGATCGGATCGCTGCTGCTCGTCACGCAGGGCACGCAGGAGCGGCTCGACCTGGGCGGCTTCCGGGACCGGTTGAGGCCCGGCGCGATAAACCTGTACCTCGCAGAGGGTCCCGACGAGTGCGGCCCTCAGGCGGGTCCGATCCCACGGAGTTCTGCCGGGAGGACGGTGGGCGGCCAGGGCGCGCCCGATCTCGATGAGGATCGGATGCGCGGCCCAGTTGGCCTCGCGCTCCTGCATCCAGTCCTCCATCCGTGCCGCGAACGCCGTCGAGTCGCACTCCTCGCTCGCCAATTCGTTCAGGCGTTCCGCCCCGATCCGGGCCGCGAGCCATTCCGCGAGCGCGTCACGGGCAGCTTCGTCCGCGACCGGCGTCAGTTCGCCTCCATCACCTTCGTCTTCCTCGTCCTCTTCGTCGTCATCGTCAGCCGCGAGGTCGCTCCAACCTGAATCCGAGAACGCGTTGCGGGCGAGCTTGGCCAGGAAGCCTTCGAGTGAGCCCGCGAGAATCGCGGCCTCGCCCTCGGAACCGAGACCGACGATGGGGCTCGCCGCCGTCGGAATGCCGTCGGAATGCCAGAAGCCGACGAGCGAACCGTCGGGCAGGTAGAGGAAGAGCGAGAATTTCCGGCGCAAGGCGCTGCCGTCGACGACCGGCGCCTCGTCACTCAGCGTTCCCTCAAGCCGGAAGCAGCCCAGGCTGCCCCAGGGGCGCCCCTCGAGCCAATCCGCGAAGTCGAGGAGGAGCGCGGGCGGCTCGTGCCCGGGCGGAAAGGCCGCCGCGAGGCTGTCGCGCCTGACGATGTAGGGATCCCGCGCCATCTGCCCTCCTTCGATCGGATCAGCTCTTCAGCCGGTACCCCGTACGGAAGATGTAGGTCACGAGACCGAGGCACAGCGCGAGGAAGGCGAGCGTCGCGGCGATGCTGATTCCGACCGCCACGTCACCCTTGCCGAAGAAGGCCCATCGGAAGCCGCTCACGAGGTAAACCACCGGGTTGAACAGGCTCACCGCCCGCCAGAACGGCGGCAGCATATCGATGGAGTAGAAGCTGCCACCGAGGAAGGTCAGCGGCGTGACGATGAGGAGCGGCACCAGTTGCAGCTTCTCGAAACCGTCGGCCCACAGCCCGATCACGAAGCCGAACAGGCTGAAGGTGATGGCCGTCAGCAGCAGGAAGAACACCATCCAGAACGGGTGCTCGATATGCAGCGGCACGAACAGCGCCGCGGTAGCGAGGATGGTCAGCCCGATGACGATCGCCTTCGTCGCCGCCGCGCCGACATAGCCGAGCACGACCTCGAAGGGGGAGATCGGTGCCGACAGGATCTCGTAGATCGTGCCGGCGAAGCGCGGGAAATAGATGCCGAAGGAGGCGTTCGAGACACTCTGCGTCAGCAGCGAGAGCATCATCAGCCCCGGCACGATGAACAGGCCGTAGGGCACGCCGTCCACCGTCTGCACCCGCGAGCCGATCGCCGCGCCGAACACCACGAAGTAGAGCGAGGTGGAGATCACCGGCGCGACGATGCTCTGCAGGGCCGTGCGCCAGAAGCGGGCCATCTCGAAGCGGTAGATGGCGAGGATGGCAGGGACGTTCAGCATGGACACGGCCCTCACGCGCGCTCGCGGACGAGATCGACGAAGATGTCTTCAAGCGAGCTCTGGCTGGTATCGAGATCGGTGAAGGCGATGCCGGCATCGGCGAGCTCGCCGAGCAGGCCAGTGATGCCGGTGCGCTCGCGCCGCGTGTCGTAGGTGTAGACGAGGGTGCGTCCGTCCTCGCCGATCTGGAGATCGTGGCGCGCGAGGTTTTCGGGCAGGATTGTGACCGCCTCGCGCAGATGCAGGATCAGCTGCTTTTTGCCGAGCTTGCGCATCAGCTCGACCTTGTCCTCGACGAGGATGATCTCGCCCTTGCGGATCACCCCGACCCGGTCGGCCATCTCCTCGGCCTCCTCGATGTAGTGGGTGGTGAGGATCACCGTGACGCCCTGTTCGCGCAGGCGGCGCACGAGGCGCCACATGTCCTGGCGCAGTTCCACGTCGACGCCCGCCGTCGGCTCATCGAGGAACAGCACCTGCGGCTCGTGGGCGAGGGCCTTGGCGATCAGAACACGGCGCTTCATGCCGCCGGAAAGCTGCATGATGCGGCTCTCGCGCTTGTCGTAGAGGGAGAGATCGCGCAGCACCCGCTCGATATGGGCCGGGTTCTTGGCAAGCCCGAACAGGCCGCGGCTGAAGCTCACGGTGTCCCACACCTTCTCGAAGGCGTCGGTGGTGAGTTCCTGCGGCACCAGCCCGATCAGCCGGCGGGCGGCGCGGTAGGACTCGAGGATATCGTGGCCGCCGACGCGGATCTCACCGGTGCTCGGCGTCACGATCCCGCAGACGATGTTGATGAGGGTCGACTTGCCGGCGCCGTTGGGCCCGAGCAGCGCAAAGATCTCGCCTTTGGCGATGTCGAGGTTCACGTCGCGCAGAGCATGCAACCCCGAGGCGTAGACCTTCGACAGGTTCGCGATCGAAACGATCGGTGGCATCGGGGCTCGGGGCTGGCGGATGGGGCGCGCCCTATACCACGACGATCGAAGCGGTGAACCCTGCGATAGCCGGTTACATTTCGCGCCGTTTTCCTCGGCTTTCAGACCGGCCCACGGAACCGGTTCGCGCCCCGAGATTTGTCGAGTTGTTCTCCTGCGACAAAAGATCCCTGACCCGACCTGCCTTCAACGAGACGGCGGGTCGTTTTTTGCGGTCAGCCCTGCAGCCCCTCCGTGGCCTGCCGCTCGCGAAGATAGTCCTCGGTGGTGCGCGGCTTGGCGGGCGGCACGGCATGGGGATCGAAGCCCTGATTGAGCGCTGCCTCGACACGGCAATCGTCGCACATCATCAGCGAGCGAATGCGCTGCTCGCCGGCCTCCCCCGAGAACATCCAGTGCTGCTCCCGCAGCTTGCCGATCACGCGCTCGATGGTCGCGCGGGTGCCGAACGGCTTGGCGCAGGTGATGCAGCAGAACGGCTCCTCCTCCTTCACGATCCGACGCGGTTGGCTCCACGCTTCGAAGTCGATCTGCGGCTTCAAGCTGATGACGTCTTCCGGGCAGGTAGCCGCGCACAGGCCGCACTGCACGCACAGGCTCTCCTCGAAGGCGAGCAGCGGCCGGTCGGCGCTGTCTGACAGGGCATGGGTCGGACAGGCGCCGACGCAGGCGAGGCAGAGCGTGCAGTCCTCGGTGCGGAACTCGAGCCCACCGAACGGTGCCCCGGCCGCCAGCGGCACCGCGGCAACCGGAGCGGGCGCGGCGGCGTGCATCTCGCGGAAGGCGAGGCGCAGCATCTCGCGCTTGCCGCCGACGGGGACGAAGCCGGCCGGCGCCGCCGTGGCGTGTCCGGGCCGTTCCGCGCGAAGCGCCGCACCGAGCGCGTCGGGATCATCGGTCTCGATCAGGGCGACATTCGGCGCCTCCGAGCCGGCGCTGTAGCCGAGCGCGTCGGCGAGCGTCCGTCCGAGGGAGACGGTGCGGTGGAGGCTGTCGAGGTCGTGCTTCGGGCGCGCGCGCACCAGAACGCGCACGCCGGCCGCGCCGTAGGCGAACAAGGCGGCCAGGATCTCGGGGCCGAGCTGAGTCACTTCGTTGACGCGCACCGGCAGGACATGGGCCGGCAGGCCCTCGCCGTAGCGGCCGAGCGCGTCGATCAGCGGCTCGCCGTGGTCGCCGTCGTGGAACAGCACCACCGCATCCGCGCCGCCCGCGTCCCGGTAGGCGCGCATCAGGCTGCGCAGGCGGCGCATCAGGGCGTCGGCCGGCGGCAGGGCGTAGTTGGCAGCCCCCGTGGGGCAGACGGCGGCGCAGCTTCCGCAGCCGGCGCAGACGTAAGGGTCGATCGCCACCGTGTCGCCGGCGGGCGCGATGGCTCCGGTCGGGCAGACATCGAGGCAGCGGGTGCAGCCGGTGATGCGTGAGCGGGAATGGGCGCAGAGCTCGCCGCGGAAATCGATGAAGCGGGTCTTGTCGAACTCGCCGACGAGGTGGGACGCCGCCATCACTGCCCGTTCGACCGCCGCCGGGTCGCGCGGGTCGGCGCGCAGGTAGCCGCTGCGCAATTCGTGCGCGGGGAACAGCGGCGTGCCGCCGGTGAAATCGAGGATCAGGTCGCAGGTCGAGACCGCGCCGTCCCGTCCCGCCCCGAACACGAGATGCGTGCGCGAGGACGGTGCCGGCAGGGCGTAATCGTCGATGCGCAGTTCGAACGCCCCGAGATGGCCGGTCGCTCCGCGCACCGTGCCCCGGAGCACCGGAAACTCGTTGCGGTGGAGGGGCGCGACCTCGCCCGGCCGGCTCAGCAGCACCGTCACGTCGAGATGCTCGGCCAGACGCCGCCCGGCCTCGATCGCGGCCTCGTCGCGCCCATAGATCAGCGCGACGCCGCGGCTCTCTAGCGGTACGGTGCCGGCGACGGGCACCGCCTCCGCCGCAGCGGCCAAGAGCGCCGCCATCTTCGGACCGGATCTGTCGGCCTGCGACGACCAGCCGGCGGTCTCGCGGATCTTGGCGAAAGCGACGCGCTCCTCCGCCTCATGCTCGGCGGCGATCTCCTCGAACAGCGGCGCCTGCAGCGTGCAGGAGACGGTGATCGGCGCACCCGAGGCCAGGGCTTCGCGGTAGCGGTCGAGTTCGCGACCGCAGAGCTGGTCGGCGGTGCGCACGCGACCACCGCAGCCCTTTTTCAGGGCCGCGACATCGAGCGGCATCGTCTTCTCGCAGGAACAGGCGAACACGAGACGATCGGACACGATTGAACCTGAGACGATTGGGGGAGCGGAAGAGCCCTTCGCGCGGGGCCCTGCCTTTCATATACTCGTATCATTCTAAAACGACGAACGGACATGCGGGCGCAGGCGCTCGGCACGGCTCATGACCCTCCCCCTCGATATCGGATCGCCGGCCCTGCGGCCCGCTCCCCTCGTTCTGCCCCCGGCCTTCACGGGGCTCGTCGCGGCAGGCGCCCTCGGTGCGGCCGGACATGCTTGCCGGCTGGCCGAGGCCGGCGAGGCGGATGCCGGAACCCTCCTGATGGAAGAGCGCGACGACGTCATCGCGCTCGCCGTGGTGCTGGCGCCGACGGAGGCGCTCGCGACGGCGCGGCGGGCCTTCTTCGTCGGAATGCAGGCGCTGGCGGATACGGTTGGCACCTTCGGTCCGCCGGAGATTCCGGTGACCTTCCTGTGGCCCGACACCCTGACCTTCAACGGAGCACGCCTCGGCGGAGGGATCCTGCACTGGCCGCAGGGCTGCGCCGAAACCGAAACGCCGGATTGGCTCGTGTTCTCGGCGATGCTGATCGCCTCGAAGCGGGATGCGGGCGATCCCGGCCTCACGCCCGATTCCACCTCGCTGGAGGAGGAAGGCTTCCCCGCGGACCTGCGCGAAGCGCTGGTGGAGAGCTTCGCCCGCCACCTGACCAAGGCGTTCGAGATCTGGAGCGAGGACGGTGCCGCGCGCTCGACCGGACGCTACCTCGCCCGCCTCGCTCTGCCGCCGGGGGCGCGGGCAACGATCGATCCGGAGGGCGATGCCCGGCTCGTCCACGCCGACGGGCGCGGCGAATCCCTGCCGCTGCTGCCGGCGCTGGTCACCCCCACCTGGCGCGACCCGGCCACCGGAATGGTGCGGCTGTGACGAAAACCCAGACTTCGGGCAAGCTGCCGCGCACCCTGCGGCTCGACCCCTCCGACACCTTCGTCTTCGCTCAGGCCGCCGAGCCCGGCGAGTGGGCGGTGACGGGATCGTTCCTGTTCTTCGATGCCGACCTCTCGGCCCTGACCGGCAAGGATCGAGCGGCGTTCCGTTCCGGCTTCGTCGGCGTGCGTTCGCTCGGCTTCTCCACCCTCGTCGTCGTGAGCGAGGCGAGCGAGGCGGAGCGCGAGGCCGCGATCGAGGATCTCGCCCGCCAAATCCACGAGCGTCTCGGCGCACCGGATCGCGAGACCGCACGCGCCGCCGCGCGCGAGGAGATCAAGGTCGCGGCCTCGCTGTGCAACCTGCCGGTCGGAAGCGTGGTGGCGATGCATCGAAGCGAGCGCGACGGTGAGATCGCGGAGGAGTTCCGCACCCTGCACCAGCGCGCGCCGGGCGCGGACCCGCTGCACGGGCGCGCCTTCCACTTTGTCGAGACCGACGAGGACGGACCTGAGGAGCAGGCCGACCTTCTGAGCCTTCTGAACGGCGCCCCCGCGGGGGCGAAGCGAGCATGACCGAGTTCTGGGTATCGAGCGGCCACCATCTCACGCAGCGCACCGAGGGCGGCGGCCTCGCCGTCACCGACGAGCTGATCCTCGCCTATCTTGCGCGCCCCGAGCTCGTGCCGCCGGAGGAGGCCTGCGCGGCCGAGCGGGCGCTGCATGCCAGCCTGCTCGCCAACCCGCGCCGGCGGGTCGAACGCGACGAAGTCGAAACGATTGCGGACGCGGATGCACGGGAGAATTGGTCGGTGATGCTCGCCTTCCGCGACCGACTCCTGGCGGCCCGGTCGGTCGAGGCGGCCTATCTCGCGCTGGTGCGCGGCGGGCTGCAGGGCGTGCCGGGGCTTTTCCTGACCCAGCTCGTCCACCTGATCCTGCGCAACGCCCTGGACGGCTGCGACGACCCGTTCGTGCTGCGCGCCGCCGAGCTGTTCTTCCGCCCGCAGCGGGTGAGCCTCCACGAAGGCGCGGTGCTGCTCGCCGATGCCGAGGTGATCGAGGCGCGGGAGGGCGGCGCGCCGCTCTCGCCCCTGGTCTCGATGCTCGGCAAGGAGGCGGCAAGCGAGCTCGATGTGCTCAACGAGGAGAACGCCTGGACCTACTGGAGCCGGTCGGACGCCTTCAGCATGGCGCTCAATCTCAGTTCCAGTGCCCGAAGCCGGGACGGCTTGGCACGGGCGATCGAGGCCTTCGTGCGCCACTTGCTCAACGCCGAGGTCACGGTCGCGCCGCTTGCCCAACTGGAGGATCCCGACTGGCGCTGGTTCGTCGGACTCGATGCCGAGGGCACGCGGATCGGCAATGCGCTCTGGCGGGGCGAAACGCTCGATGACGCTGCCCGCGAGCGGGTGATCGCCGTGTTCAGCCTCACCTTCGCCGATCCGGCCAGTGTCGACCCGCGGGTCGGTGACCGGCCGGTCTACCTCCTGCTCGCGATGACCGCCGACAAGACCGTGCAGCTCAAGCCCCAGAATCTCGTCGTCGGATTGCCGCTGGCATCCGACCGGGCCGCCGCGTGAGGCTGACCATGACGCTCGACAACCTGCCGCGGACCCCGACCGAGGGATTGCCGAACGACCGCTTCGAGGTCGGCATCATCGTGGCACGCCGCCGTCTGAAGGGTCCGTGGGCGAGCCATGCCTGGCTGCCGGTGGCGGCCCTGCCGGCGGCACCCCAGGCCGCGCCCTGGACCAAGCTCTCCGAGACGGAGGAGGAAGCGACCTTCTACGCCGGCGCCCACGAGGTGAGCCTGCATATCGCCGAGACGGCGCATTACCGCGACAACCTCGTCTCCGGGCGGCCCTCCCTCTGGGTCACGCTGCACGCCACGGCGGAGGACACCTACGAGGTCGCGAGCGTCACCGCCGACCCCTACGAGGGTGAGTCGATGGCCGAGGGGATCGGCGAGATCGTCGAGGCCGTGCCGATGCCTCCCGAGGTGCAGGCCAAGCTGCTCGCCTTCTTCGAAGCCTTCCACATCGAGCGCAAGTTCGAGAAGCGCAAGCGCGACCGCGCGGACCCCGAGGCGCTGGCCCATCGCGCCCGCGCGGGCCACGGAAAGCCGGAATGAGCGACAGCTTCCTCTCCCGCTGGGCACGCCGCAAACAGTCGGTGCGCGCGGCCGCGCTCTCCCAACCGCCCGCCGCCCCGGACATGGCGGGGACCATGGCGGGGACCGGCGAGGTTGCCGGCAGCGCGCCGCCGGACGAAGCCGGGCTCGCGCGGGAGACGGCGGTCGGCGCCGGGAGCGAGCCGGAGGCTGTTCCGGACGATCTGCTGGCAAGTCTCCCGTCGCTCGACGCGCTGACGCCGGAGACCGACCTCACCGCCTTCCTCCAGGCCGGCGTTCCGACCGCCTTGCGCAACGCGGCCCTGCGGCGGATGTGGTCGCTCGACCCGGCGATCCGGGACTTCGTCAGCGAGGCGCGGGAATACGCCTACGACTGGAACACGCCGGGCGGCGTACCGGGCATGGGACCGCTCCTGCCCACCGACGACATGAAGGCGATGCTCAAGCGCGTCATCGACGGGGTCCCCGCCAAGGATCGGGTGCCCGGTGCCGAGACGCCGGAGGCCGAGGCCGAGTCGCATCAGCCTTCCGAGGCTCCTGCCGATTCGGACGTCACGGAAGAGCCGGAGCCAGCGGTCGAGACACTCGCTCGACCCGAGGAAATGAGCCTGCCGGCGGCGGCATCGGGGCTTCCAATCGCTGACGGGCCGGATCGTCAACTCGGAACGGAGCAGCGCTCCCCGCCCCGCCCCCCCATGCGACGCCATGGAGGGGCGATGCCCTCATGATTCGTGCGCATTTCGATTGCGGCAAAGGCAAACGCTTTTTATTATCGGTCCAAACAAGACGGTCCCGCACGCGGACCCGAGGGATGTGATGGGTTCGGTTGCGTCGGTGATGGCACTTCCGGGAGATGAGGTGTCCGCTGTCGCCGGTATGCCCGACGACATCGATCTCCTGCGCGCGCAGCAATACGATCTCCTGGCCGCCCTGCTTGGTCGCGCGCCGGACGCGTCGCTGCTGTCGGCCCTCGCCGCACTCAAGGATGGGGACGGCGTTCTCGGCCAACAGGTCGCGGCGCTGCGCCGTGCGGCGGCCGGGACGGACTCGAATGCGGTCGAACGCGAGTACTTCGCGCTGTTCATCGGCGTCGGTCGCGGCGAATTCCTGCCTTACGCCTCCTACTATCTCACCGGCTTTCTCAACGAGCGTCCGCTCGCCCGGGTGCGCGAGGACTTCGCCGCGCTCGGCATCGAGCGGGACGAGTCGATGTGCGAGCCGGAGGATCACCTCGCGATCCTTCTGGAGGTGATGGCAGGGCTGGCGGCCGGCCGCTTCGAGGCGGAGCCGGGCATGCAGGCCCGCTTCTTCGCCCGTCACATCGAGCCCTGGGCCGAGCGCTTCTTCGCCGACTTGGAGAACGCGAAGGCGGGGCACTTCTACCGCGCGGTCGGGGGGCTCGGCCGCGCCTTCATCGAGATCGAGGCGGAAGCCTTCGCCATGGAAGGCTGAGGGGCGACCGCGTCGTGACAAACGAGAGCGAGGCGCGTTGCCGGAGAGCAGGCAGCCGCCGGAGGAGACGAGGGTGATGCGACAGGATCCGAAGACGCTCGGTCGTCGCCAGTTCTTTCGGGCACTCGGCGGCAGCACGGTGGCCGCCGCGGCGGCCGTCGCCTCGCCGATGGGCGCGACCGAGGCGCAGGCCTACGACCCCGGCAACGACGAGACCCGCAGCCGCTACCGCGAGAGCGACCACGTGAAGGCGTTCTACCGCACCAACGGCTACGAGACGCTCAAGAAGAACACCGATCCGGCGTCGACCGGTCCGAAGTGAGGCTGCCATGCTGATCAAGCGCAAGAGCGGCGAGGCTGCTCGCACCAAGCACCAGGCCGTCGCCGCGGGCCTCGCCGCGGGCGTCCTCGACCGCCGCGCCTTCCTGAGGAAGTCCGGCCTGACCGCCGGCGCGCTCGCCGCCGCCGGTACGATCCAGCTCGGCTCGGTGCGCAAGGCCAAGGCCGCCGGCTCGTCCGCCGTCGGGCCGGACACGGTCATCAAGAAGAACGTCTGCACCCACTGCTCGGTGGGCTGCACGGTGACGGCGGAAGTCGTCAACGGCGTTTGGGTCGGCCAGGAGCCGTCCTGGGCGAGCCCGATCAACCGCGGCACCCACTGCGCCAAGGGCGCGGCCATCCGCGAACTCGTCTCGTCCGACCGCCGCCTCAAGTACCCGATGAAGCTCGAAGGCGGGCAGTGGAAGCGGATCTCCTGGGATCAGGCCTATCAGGAGATCGGCGACAAGCTCACCGCGATCCGTGAGAAGAACGGCGCGGATTCGGTCTACTGGCTGGGGTCCGCCAAGTTCACCAACGAGGCTTCCTACCTGATGCGCAAGTTCGCGGCCCTGTGGGGCACGAACTCCATCGACCATCAGGCGCGCATCTGCCACTCGACCACCGTGGCGGGCGTGGCCAACACCTGGGGCTACGGCGCCCAGACCAACTCCTACAACGACATCCGCAACGCCAAGACGATGATCATCCTCGGCGGCAATCCGGCCGAGGCGCACCCGATCTCCATGCAGCACGTGCTGTCGGGCAAGGAGATCAATCGCGCGAACATGATCGTCATCGATCCGCGCTTCACCCGTACCGCCGCGCACGCCACCGAGTACGTGCGCATCCGCTCCGGCACCGACATCCCGGTGGTCTGGGGCATCCTCTGGCACATCTTCCAGAATGGCTGGGAGGACAAGGAGTTCATCGCCCAGCGCGTCTACGCCATGGACGACGTGCGCAAGGAAGTCGCCAAGTGGACGCCCGACGAGGTCGAGCGCGTCTCCGGCGTGCCGGGCGAGCAGCTCAAGCGCGTGGCGGAAAAGTTCGCCAAGGAGAAGCCAGCGACCCTGATCTGGTGCATGGGCGCGACCCAGCACACGGTCGGCACGGCCAACGTGCGCGCGCTGTGCATCCTGTGTCTGGCCACCGGCAATGTCGGCAAGCCGGGCACCGGCGCCAACATCTTCCGCGGCCACACCAACGTTCAGGGCGCGACCGATCTCGGCCTCGATGTCACCTCGCTGCCGCTCTATTACGGCCTCGTCGAGGGCGGATGGCGCCATTGGGCCCGCGTCTGGGAGGTCGAGTACGAGTGGCTGCAATCGCGCTTCGATGAGGTTCCGGCGAAGGGCGGCCGCAAGGCGCGCACCCGCAAGGAGAACATGGAGTCGCCCGGCATCACCTCGACCCGCTGGTTCGATGCCGTGAACCTGCCGCCGGAGCAGATCGATCAGCGCAGTCCGGTCAAGGCCTTCATGGTGTTCGGCCACGGCGGCAACACCGTGACCCGTATGCCCGAGGCGATCGAGGGCATGAACAAGCTCGAATTGCTGGTCGTCGCCGATCCGCACCCGACCACCTTCGCCGCGCTCGATGCCCGGCAGGACAACACCTACCTCCTGCCGATCTGCACCTCGCTGGAGATGGACGGCTCGCGTACGGCCTCGAACCGCTCGATCCAGTGGGGCGAGCAGATCGTGAAGCCGGCCTTCGAGTCGAAGAACGACTACGAAGTCCTCTATCGTCTCGCGGAGAAGCTCGGCTTCGCCGACAAGCTCTGCAAGAACATCAAGGTCGAGAACGGCGTTCCGGTCGCGGAGGATATCCTGCGGGAGATCAACCGCGGCGGTTGGTCGACCGGCTATTGCGGCCAATCGCCCGAGCGCCTGAAGGCGCATATGCGCAACCAGCACAAGTTCGATCTCGTGACCCTGCGCGCGCCCAAGGACGATCCGGAGGTCGGCGGCGACTATTACGGCCTGCCCTGGCCGTGCTGGGGCAAGCCCGAGCTGCGCCATCCGGGCTCGGCGATCCTCTACAACACCAATCTCCACGTGAAGGAGGGCGGCGGCGGCTTCCGTGCTCGCTTCGGCACCGAGCGCAACGGCCAGACCCTGCTGGCCGAGAATTCGTTCTCGAAGGGCTCGGACCTGACTGACGGCTATCCCGAGTTCACCTTCGGCGTGTTCAAGAAGCTTGGCTGGGACAAGGACCTGACCCCGGAGGAGCTCGCCACGATCCTCAAGATCGGCGGCGACAAGCCCGACACCGTGAGCTGGGCCACCGACCTGTCGGGCGGCATCCAGCGCGTCTGCCTCGACCACGGCGTCTCGCCCTTCGGCAACGGCAAGGCCCGGGCCAATGCCTGGAACCTGCCCGACCCGGTGCCGGTCCACCGCGAGCCGGTCTACTCGCCGCGCCCCGAACTGGTGGCGAAGTACCCGACCCGTCCCGACGAGCGGCAGCTGCGCATGCCGAATATCGGCTTCTCGGTGCAGAAGTCGGTGGTCGATCGCGGCGTCGCCAAGGACTTCCCGATCATCCTCACCTCGGGCCGCCTCGTCGAATACGAGGGCGGTGGCGAGGAGACCCGTTCGAACCCTTGGCTCGCCGAGCTGCAGCAGGACATGTTCGTCGAGATCAACACCGGTGACGCGGCCGAGCGCGGCATCAAGGATGGTCAGTGGGTCTGGGTCTCGGGTGCCGAGAACAACGCCAAGACCAAGGTCAAGGCGCTGGTGACCGACCGCGTCGGCAAGGGCGTGGCCTTCATGCCCTTCCACTTCTCCGGTTGGTACCAGGGCAAGGACATGCGCGACTTCTACCCGAAGGGCACCGACCCGGTGGTGCTCGGTGAGAGCGTGAACACCGTGACCACCTACGGCTTCGATCCTGTGACGGGCATGCAGGAAACGAAGTGCACCCTGTGCCAGATCGCAGCGGCCTGAGAGGAGCGACCCGAACCATGGCCCGGATGAAGTTCCTCTGCGACGCGGACCGCTGCATCGAGTGCAACGCCTGCGTCACGGCCTGCAAGAACGAGCACGAGGTGCCCTGGGGCATCAACCGGCGGCGCGTCGTCACCCTCAACGACGGCAAGCCCGGCGAGCGCTCGGTCTCCATGGCCTGCATGCACTGCACCGACGCGCCCTGTGCGGCGGTGTGCCCGGTGAACTGCTTCTACACCACGGCGGATGCCGTGGTGCTGCACTCCAAGGACATCTGCATCGGCTGCGGCTACTGCTTCTACGCCTGCCCCTTCGGCGCGCCGCAATATCCGCGGGTCGGCAACTTCGGTTCGCGCGGCAAGATGGACAAGTGCACCTACTGCTCGGGCGGTCCCGAGCCCGACTTCTCGACCGCCGAGTACGAGAAGTATGGCTCGAACCGTCTGGCCGAGGGCAAGCTGCCGCTCTGCGCCGAGATGTGCTCGACCAAGGCGCTCCTCGCCGGCGATGGCGAGATGATCGCCGAGATCTACAAGCAGCGGGTGATCAAGCGCGGCTACGGCTCCGGCGCCTGGGGTTGGAAGACGGCCTACCGCGAGACCGTCGCGATCTGATCCGGTGTCGGGCGCGGACCGGAAGGCCCGCGCCCACGAGCTGTGACGAGACTTCGAAAGGAACGCCGATGCGGCGGGCGACGACCTTCCTCAGCACCCTCCTCCTGGCGGTGATGCTCCTCGCAGTGCACGGTGCGTTTGGCCCGGCGCAGGCGCAGAACCCGATCCAGGCCGACGGCCAGAATCCGATGGGCGCCCGGCCGACCGCGGATTCGGTCAACGAGGAGTTCCTGTTCAAGCAGGAATCCAAGATCCGCGGCCGCATCTCGATCCCCGACGGCAAGGCCGCCAACCTGATCCAGCCACAGGGCCGCGAGTACCAGAACTTCCGCGAGCGCTGGCTGCCCTGGATCGGCGCGCTGGTCATCCTCGGCATGCTGGCCGCGCTCGGCGTGTTCTTCCTGTTCCGCGGCCGGATCATGATGGAGCACAGCCAGGAATCGGGGAAAAAGATCCTCCGCTTCAACGCCTTCGAGCGCTTCACCCACTGGATGACGGCGGTGTGCTTCATCATCCTGTCGCTGTCGGGCCTGAACTACATCTTCGGCAAGCGGCTGCTGATGCCGCTGATCGGCCCGGAGGCGTTCGGCGCCCTCGCGCAATGGGCGAAGTACAGCCACGTCTATCTCGCCTGGCCGTTCATGCTCGGCGTCGCCTTCATGTTCGTGCTCTGGATCCGGGACAACATCCCGAGCAAGGTCGACTGGGCCTGGATCAAGGCCGGCGGCGGCTTCATCGGCAAGGGCCATCCCCATGCCGGCCGCTTCAATGCCGGTCAGAAGGGCGTGTTCTGGATGGTTGCCGGCTTTGGCGCGGCGATGGGCGCCACCGGCCTGATGATGCTGTTCCCCTTCGCCCTCACCGACATCAACGGGATGCAGGTGATGCAGGTGATCCATTCGGTGATCGGCATCGTCTTCATCGCCGGCATCCTCGCCCACATCTATATCGGCACGCTCGGCATGGAGGGCGCCTACGATGCCATGGGCAGCGGCAAGGTCGATCTCGCCTGGGCGCGCGCGCACCACGACCTCTGGGTCGAGCAGGAGCAGGCGCGCACCGGCAGCGGCCCGCAGCTCAAGGGCCATCCGGCCCCCGCCGAGTAACAGGCCGGGGGCCGGCGGCGCGGACCGGCCACCGACATCGGGCGTTGGCCCGCGCTCACCGGGGCCTCGAGCCTCCAAGGACGACACGACCATGAAAGCCTTCATCGCCGCCATCATCGCCGCCGTCGCCCTCGGGGTGTTGGCGATGTTCGCGCTCACCAGCAATCAGAAGTTTGCCTATCAGGCCTTCGCCACCTCCGGCGCGCGCGTCTCGGAGCCGGGCACCAACCTCGTCGGCCCGCGCTGGAACGGCGACCCGGCTCCGGACGAGTACGGCTCCGAGGCCGAGCCGCACGGCAAGGCCGAAGGGACGGCCTCGCATCCGAAGCGCTCCTGAGCGCGAACCAACCCGAAGATCGGACAATCGACGGAGTGACCCGATGAAGCCCTCGCCCCTCACCCGGCATCTGGCCGGCGGCCTCGCGGCGTACGCGCTCCTCGTCGGCGCCGCCGCGGCGCAGGATGCGGCGCCGGTCGCTCCGCCCGCCCCCCAGGCGGCCTCCGGCAAGCCGGCCAATCTCTGCCAGGAACTGGTCGCCTTCGTGAAGCAGCCCGAGCCGTCCAACAAGGCGGCCACGACGCCGGCACAGCAGGCCACCGCCGTCTCGAACCCCTCCGGCAAGACCGAGGGCGGCAAGCCGTCCGATGGCGGCGAGCCCCAGAAGACGTCGGGTCTCAGCGGCGCCGTCGCAGAGACCGGCAACGGGCCCGCGTCGGGCAAACAGACGGGCAACCCCTCCAGCAATCAGTCCGGCAATCCGGCGGTGAACCCGCACGCCAAGGCGAATGCCGAGGCGAAGAACCCGCCGCCCCCGGCGGCGCCCGCTCCGGCGCCCAAGCCCGATCCGGCAATAGTAGAGAAGATCGAGGCAGCAGCCGGCGCCAATGATCTTGCTGCCTGCCGGGACGCGGCCCGCGCCATGCGCGTGGCCGGCGTCGTCATGCCGCCGCCGTTGCTTGCTCTCGCGGCGCTCGATCTGAAGTTCTTCCAGCAGTGACCCGATGGGCGGCGGAGCCCTCCGGCTCCCCGCCCCTCACGCCGCGCCCGGAAGCGGGGCCGACGGGCCTGCGATCGTCGCCCGACGCGCCGCACCGCGAACCAGCGCGATCACCAGCGCCGTGATCGTCAGCAGATCGCAGGTCAAGCCGAAGACCGAGCCGACCAGCGTGTTGTGGAGCGCCCAGCACGAGGACGCGCCGAGAAAGACACGGCGCATCGTCTGGGAATTGGCCTGAAGGCGTGCCGTCGTCGCGAGCAGCGATCCGAGCCCGGCGCAGGCCGAGGGCCAACCGTTCCAGGTCGCGAGCGTCAGGCAGAGCGCGACAAAGCTGCTCGCCAGGAACAGCGGCGCAACCCAAGGCGCACGGGAATCGGTCCCGATCCAGCGGGCCGCCACCACGCTCTGCATGACGGAGACCAGGCACATCGCCGTGCCGGTCTGTGCGCCGAGCCGCAGGAAATGCAGCGCGAAGCAGGCCGAGCAGGCTGCCGACGTGAGCAGGATCAAACTTCGCCGCGGCATCATTCCGCCAGCGAAGCCGAGGCAAAGCCCTAAGCTTCCGAACAGATCGAGGTGTTCACGCGCGGCATTCCACGCGAGCGGGACGAAGTCTGCGGGGGACATGATCCGAAATCTCGAACGACGCGTGCTCTGCTTGCTTCGACGGCCGTTCCGTTAGGGCTTGTTCTTGGCTCTTGCTTCGCGTCACTGATAGAGTTTGGCGAAAGCAGTCTGGATCAGGCGCATGACAGCGCCCGTCTTGGCCAATGCGCTATTCCTACGTGGTAACCGGATCGTTAATTGGGCGAGACCCGTGCGGCAGCGTGGCAAAGCTGCCTCACCTGTGAAGCCCCGCACGCCTCCGGCACTGATGAGAATGAACGTTCATTGACACGAGAATGAACGTTCACTATCAAGCTTGGACAGCGTTGGAGTTGGCCATGAGCATGTCGGTCGGCGGTCGGGCGTCTTTCCCTCACGCATTCGCCCTCGGCGGCGATCGCGATCTCGCGGCTTCGCAGGAAGGCTTCAGCCCGCTTCGGCTGCTGCGCGCGGCCTGCACACCCGCCAACCTGCTCGTTTGCGCCGTCGTGGCGTTCGGCTGGTTCGCGCTGATCGGCTGGACCGGTGCCGGACCGGACGGCTGGCAGGCGCGGCTCTGCGCCGATCTCGACCTTCAGCCGCGGGCCTGCGCCGCCGTGCAGCTCACCGGCGAGGCGGGCCACACCGCCTCCGCCAGCGTTGTAGGAACCGCGTCATGAGTGCAGCCGTCGGCGCCGTCGTTGACGCCCGCAGCGGGCAGTCGGCCCGGCGCGAGCATATCCTCGATGCGGCCGAAGCTTGCTTCGTCCGCAACGGGTTCCACCGCACCACGATGCAGGATCTCGCCCGCGAGGCTTCGATGAGCCCGGGCAACATCTACCGCTACTTCGACTCGAAGGAGGCGGTCGTCCTCGGGCTGGCTGAGCGCGACCGCGAGCGCGGCGCGGTCCTCGTCGAGGCGATGGAGCGGGCCGGCGACAAGCGGGCCGTGCTGATGGGCGTCCTCGCCCGCTTCTTCCTCGACATCTCCCGCGAGGCCGCGATCCTGCGCCTCGACGTGTGGGCGGAGGCGACTCGCAATCCCGCCATCGGAACGATGGTCGAGCGCGGCGACGAAGAGGGCCGCACCTGGCTCATCGCGATGTTCGACGCGATCAAGGCCTCGGCCGATTGCGACCCGGCCGCCCTGTTCGACGCGGTGGCGCCGCTGATGAAGGGGATCATCGTCAGCCGGGCGCTGAGCGCAGAGTACGATGCCGGACCGGCCGTGGCGCAGCTTCAGGCCGCGATCGATGCGGGCCTGTCCGGAGCTCTTCCCCCTTCGCGCCTCGATCCGGAGACCGGCCGATGAGATCCGTCGGGCACCTCGCACTGTCCACTCTCCTGCTCGCGGCCTCGGCGCTGGTCCCGGCGCGGGCCGAGACCGCGCCGCCTTCCGTGAAGTCCGCACCGGCGCCGGTCGTCAGCGTGGTCGCGGTCGAGCGGCGCGAGGTCGTCGAAAGCGTCGTCGTCACCGGTACGCTGGTGCCGCGCGATGAGATTCTCGTCACCCCCGAAATCGACGGCTACCGCCTCGTCGAGCTGCTGACCGAGGAGGGCATGCGCGTCGAGAAGGGGCAGGTTCTCGCCCGCCTCAACCGCGACCTGATCGATCGGCAGCTCGCTCAGCAGAACGCGCTGATCGACAAGGCCTCCGCCGCCGTGCCGCAGGCGCAGAGCAACATCGAGCAGGCGGAAGCCGCCGAACTCGAAGCGCGGCTCGCCCATGACCGCGCCAAGCAGCTGATCCAGACCGGCAACACCACCGCGGTGATCATGGAGAACCGCACCGCCGCCCTGCGGCAGGCGGAGGGCAAGCTCGCCTTCGCCCGCAACGGATTGGCGATGGCCAAGGCCGAATTGGCTCAGGCCAGGGCGGCGCGCGACGAACTCGAGTTGCGGCTCGCCCGCACCGAGATCCGCGCGCCCGAAGCCGGCATCGTCAGCCGCCGCACGGCGCGGGTCGGCATGGCGACTTCGTCATCTGCCGAGCCGCTGTTCCGGCTGATCGCCCGCGGCGAGATCGAGCTGGAGGCGGACGTCATCGAGACCAAGCTGCCGCTGCTGCGCGAGGGTGCTCCCGCCTTCATCGAGATCGGCGACGGCGAGCGGGTCATGGGCAGCGTCCGCGCCGTCTATCCGGAGGTCGACAAGGCGAGCCGGCTCGGCAAGGTCCGCGTGCGCCTCGATCCCGATCCGCGCCTGCGCATCGGCACCTTCGCCCGCGGCGCGGTCGAACTCGCCCGCACCCGCGGCGTCACCGTGCCTCAGGCCTCCGTCCTCTACGGGGGCGGCAAGCGCAGCTCCGTGCTGGTCGTAGCCGACGACAAGGTCGAGGCCCGCGAGGTCCGCACCGGCCTGTCCGACGAGGACGACATCGAGATCCGCTCCGGCCTGTCCGAGGGCGAGCGCGTCGTGGCCCGAGCCGGCAGCTTCCTGCGCGACGGCGATCGCGTCCGTCCGGTCCCGCTCGCCCGGCAGGGTCAGACGCCGGCCGCGATCTCCGCTGCGCCCTCGCCGCAAGCCACCGCCGACGCCGGACTGCGCTGAGGCGGCCCTCCGCCTCGGCTCCTGAGACATCGATCCTGACGGGTTGCCGCGATGCGCCTGAACATCTCCGCCTGGGCGATCCGCAATCCGATCGCACCCCTCGTCCTGTTCCTCGTGCTGGTGGTGCTCGGCCTCGTCAGCTTCCGGGGGCTCGCCGTCACCCGCATGCCCAACGTGGACGTGCCGATCGTCTCGGTGACGATCACCCAGGGCGGCGCCGCCCCGTCCGAGCTCCAGACCCAGGTCACGAAATGGGTCGAGGACTCGATCGCCGGCGTGCGCGGCGTCAAGCACATCACCTCTGCGATCACCGAAGGCTCCTCCGTCACCACGGTGGAGTTTCGGCTTGAGGTGAACACCGACCGGGCCGTCAACGACGTGAAGGATGCGATCTCGAAGATCCGCATCAATCTGCCCCGCACCATCGACGAGCCGATCATCCAGCGGGTCGAGATCACCGGCCTGCCGATCCTCATCTACGGCGTGAAATCGCCGGCGATGACGCCGGCCGACCTGTCGTGGTTCGTCGAGGATAAGGTCGCCCGCACGCTCCAGGGCGTGAAGGGCGTCGGCGGCGTCGAGCGCGTCGGCGGCGTCGCCCGCGAGATCCGCATCACGCCGCTGCCCGACCGGCTGCTGGCGCTCGGCATCACCGCGGCCGACGTCAACCGGCAGGTCCGTGTCACCTCCGCCGATCTGGCGGGCGGGCGCGGCGAGGTCGGTGGACGCGAGCAATCGATCCGGACGCTCGCCGCCTCGCGCACCATCCGCGACCTGAAGGCCACCTCCATCGTCCTGCCCGGCGGGCGCAAGGTGCGCCTCGACGATCTCGCCACGGTCGAGGATTCGATCGAGGAGCCGCGCACCTTCGCCCGCTTCAACGGCGAGCCCGTCGTCGCCTTCTCGGTCTCCCGCGGCTCGGGCGCGAGCGATGCCGAGGTTGCGGCCGCCGTCGAGAAGAAGATCGGCGAGTTCGCCGAGAGCTACCCCGACATCGAGTTCAAGGAGATCGATTCCTCGGTCGCGGCGACGCGGGGCAGCTACGCCTCGGCGATGCACACGCTGATGGAGGGCGCCGCGCTCGCCGTGATCGTGGTGTTCCTGTTCCTGCGCGACTGGCGTGCCACGCTGATCGCCGCCGTGGCCCTGCCGCTCTCGGTCCTTCCGACCTTCTGGGCGATGGACGCGCTCGGCTTCACCCTCAACGGCATCAGCCTGCTCGCGATCACGCTCGTGACCGGCATCCTCGTCGACGACGCCATCGTCGAGATCGAGAACGTCGTGCGCCACATGCGGCTCGGCAAATCACCCTACCGCGCCTCGATCGAGGGCGCCGACGAGATCGGGCTCGCGGTCATCGCCATCACCGCGACCTTGATCGCGGTCTTCGCCCCCGTCTCCTTCATGGGCGGCATCGCCGGGCGCTACTTCATCCAGTTCGGCCTCACCATCGCCGTGTCGGTGTTCATGTCGCTGCTGGTGGCGCGGCTGATCACGCCGTTGCTCGCCGCCTACTTCCTGCGCGACCACGGCCACGCCGAGGAGCGCGAGGGCCCGATCATGCGCGCCTATACCCGCCTCGTCGGCTGGTCGGTGCGCCACAAGTGGATCACCCTGATGGCCGGGCTGGCGCTGTTTGCCGGCTCGATCGTCTCGACCAAGCTGCTGCCCTCGGGCTTCATTCCGAAGCAGGACAACGCCCGCACCCTGTTCATGATCGAGCTGGCGCCGGGCGCCCGGCTCCCCGACACCATCGCGGTCGCCGACCGCGTGGTCGAGCGCATCCGCGCCCTGCCCGAGGTCACCTCGGTCTTCGTCGACGGCGGGCGGCAGGCCGGCGGCAAGAAGGAGACGCGGCTCGCCACGCTGATCGTGAACCTGAGCCCGAAGAGCGAGCGGGCGAAGCGGCAATGGACCATCGAGTCCGAGATCGCCGGCCTGCTGGCGGAGGAGCCCGACATCCGCTCCTGGACCCTGCGGGAGAGCGGCCAGCGCGACCTCGCCCTCGTCGTCAGCGGCCCCGACGTCGATGTGGTGACGGAGGTCGCCGCGCGGCTCCAGCGCGACATGGCCGCGATCCCGCACCTCGTCTCCGTGATGTCCACGGCGCCGCTGAACCGCACCGAGGTGCGCATCCGCCCGAAGGAAGGCGCGGCCGCCGATCTCGGCGTCTCGACCGATGTCATCGCCGAGACGGTGCGGGTCGGCACCATCGGCGACATCGGCATCAACCTCGCCAAGTTCAACGCCAAGGACCGGCAGGTGCCGATCCGGGTGCAGCTTCCCGAGAGCAGCCGCGGCGCGGTCTCACGGCTTGAGAACCTCAAGGTGCCGGCCAAGAACGGGACGGCGGTGCCGCTCGCGGCGGTGGCCGACATCGAGCTCGACCAGGGCCCCGGCGCCATCGAGCGCTACGACCGCGCCGTGCGCGTCGCGGTCGAGGCCAACATGGAAGGCTCCGACGCGCTCGGCTCGCTGATCGAGCAGGCGCTCGCCACGCCGACGGCCAAGAACCTGCCGCCGGGGGTCACCATCCGCCAGACCGGCGATGCCGAGATCATGCAGGAGGTCTTTTCCGGCTTCCTCATGGCCATGGGCGCCGGCATCATGATGGTCTACGCCGTGCTGGTGCTGCTGTTCGGCTCGTTCCTGCAGCCGCTCACCATCCTGTTCTCGCTGCCGCTCTCCATCGGCGGGGCGATCCTCGGCCTGCTGATCTGCCACATGCCGATCTCGATGCCGGTCGTCATCGGCATCCTGATGCTGATGGGTCTGGTGACGAAGAACGCGATCATGCTCGTGGACTTCGCCGTCGAGGAGATGCGCGCGGGCGTCGACCGCGTCACGGCGATCGTCGATGCCGGGCGTAAGCGGGCCCGGCCGATCGTGATGACCACCATCGCCATGGCCGCCGGCATGGTGCCCTCGGCGCTGGCGCTCGGCATCGGCGGCGAGTTCCGCGCGCCGATGGCAGTGGCGGTAATCGCCGGGCTGATCGTCTCGACGCTGCTCTCCCTGGTCTTCGTGCCGGCGGTGTTCCTGCTGATGGACAGCCTCGGCAACGGGCTCGGGCGCCTGCTCGGCCGCTTCGTTGGACCGCGCGACGAGCCGGGTGATACGCCTGCCCCGGCGGCGCATCACGGATAGGGTTCCCCTCGCATCGGCTCATCGATCCGCCGATGCCCTGCCATCGCGCTGCCTCCCTCGGAAGCGCGCGGTACGCCGGCCGGCCCGTGCACCGCCCCCTCGCATGGGCCGGCCGGTTGTTTTCAGCGGTCTACTCCCCCGCTCGGGCCGTTCGGCTCTGAGCCGACGCTCAGATGTCCCGCCCCTGATAGACCGCGGGATCCTCGCTGCGCCGCATTCCGACGCGCTCGAACACGCGACCGTCGATGGCGGCGAGGCCGCATCCGATGAGAACCATGCCGAGGTAGTGGCGCGGGTCGAGGTGCTCGCCCAGCACCGACGCGCCGAGGAGGATTGCCGAGACCGGGATCAGGAAGGTGACGAGCAGGAGGTTCGTCGCGCCCGCACTCGCCAGCAGCCGGAAGTAGAGGAGGTAGGCGAGCGCTGTGGACAGCGCCGCGATTCCGAGCACGGCCCCCCAGACCGACGGACCGGGTACCGCCAGGGTCCAGGGCCGATCGACGAGGAGCGCGACCGGCAGGAGCACGAGCGTCGACCCCGTGACCTGCCCCGTGGCCGTGGCGAGCGGAGAGATGCCCATGCGCCGGAAGCGCCGTCCGAAGATGCCGGCCAGAGCGTAGGACAGGGCCGCCCCGAGCACTGCGAGCTGCGCCGGCAGGTTGCTCCCGGCCTCGGCGAAGGCGCCCGCTCCGATCATGACGGACACGCCGCCGAGACCGACGAGCGCGCCCGCGAGCCTGTTGCCGGTCATCCGCTCCTCGGAAGTGAGCAGGTGGGCGACAACGACCGTGAAGAGCGGTGTCGTCGCATTGAGGATCGCCGCAAGTCCGGAAGCGATGTGGGTCTGGCCCCAGACGATGAGGCCGAAAGGCACGACGTTGTTGAGGATTCCCATGCCGAGAAAGGCCGCCCAGGCCTCGCGGCAGCGGGAGCGGTGAGGATCGGCGAAGGGAAGGATGAGATTGAGAATCAGCGCGGCGATCCCCACGCGCAGGACGACGAGGGTCAGCGGCGGCAGGGCGGAGAGTGCCACGCCCGTGAAGAAGAACGATCCGCCCCACAGCACGGACAGGCTGAGAAGCATTACCCATTCCGCGGCGGACATCGGACGGTTCACGGCAGTCGACATGGCAGGGCTCCGGCAGGTGTGTCGATCCCTGCCTAAGGGCCTGCCGGAGAGCGTGCTTCCCGCTCCTTGCTCTCGAATCGCCATTGTGGGCCGGCGCGCCGGGACCGCACCCGCTGGATCGCCTCGGTCCGCTATCGCGACCGGTCGAGCAGGCCGGAGACCACGCGGGCGGTATAGTCGACCATCGGCACGATGCGGGAATAGTTGAGCCGCGTCGGACCGATCACGCCGACGACGCCGACGATCTTCTGGGCGCCGTCGCGGAAGGGCGCGGCGATCATCGAGGAGCCGGAAAGCGAGAACAGCTTGTTCTCCGAGCCGATGAAGATGCGCACGCCGTCGCCCTGCTCGGCCCGCGCTAGCAGCTCGATGACGTCCTTCTGAGTCTCGAGGTCGTTGAACAGCAGGCGGATGCGCTCGAGGTCTTCGGCGGCGCGGAGATCGTCGAGGAGATTGGCCTGCCCGCGCACGATGAGCTGGCGCGCCTCGGACGGGCCGACGGTGGTCGCAAGTCCGGCATCGACCAGCCGTTCGGTCAAATCGTCGAGTTCGCGCTTCATCGCCGTGCGGCCGGCCTCGATGTCGGCGCGCAGGGCGTCCAGCGTCCGGCCGCGCAGGCGGGCATTGAGGAAGTTCGAGGCCTCCTGGAGCGCCCCCGCCGGCAGGCCCGGCGGCAGATCGACCAAGCGGTTCTCGACCGTGCCATCGATCGAAACCAGAACCACGAGGGCTCGGTCGGCGTCGAGGCGGACGAACTCGACATGCTTGAGGCCGGCATCGACCTTCGTGGTCAGCACCACGCCCGCGCCGCGGGAGATGCCCGACAGCAGCGAGGAGGCCTCCGCCAGCGCCGAATCGAAGGTGTGGCGCGAGGCGGCCGCCTGCATCTGCGCCTCGATGCGCGCCTTCTCGGCGAGATCGACATCGCCGATCTCCATCATCGCGTCGACGAAGAAGCGCAGGCCGAGTTCGGTCGGCAGGCGCCCGGCCGAGGTGTGGGGTGCGAAGATGAGCCCGGAATGCTCCAGATCCGCCATCACGTTGCGGATCGAGGCCGGGGACAGGCTCATCGGCAGGATGCGCGCGAGGTTACGCGATCCCACCGGCTCTCCGGTGGTGACGTAGCTCTCGACGATCTGCCGGAAGATTTCTCGGGAGCGCTCGTTGAGGGCGGAGAGCGCTTGGGGCTGCGGTTGCACGATCGGCTGAACGGTTTCGATCTAGGGACACGAGAAAGCTGACGAATGATTGTGGGCGCTCAAGGGCCGCCGATCAATCCTCGCGCCGCGCGACATGATCCTAGCGCCGCGCGACATGGCCGCCGGGACGGCCTCCGCTGCCGTCGATCGGCAAACGTGACCGCGGCAGGGATCATTCGGACCCCTCGGGTCGTTTCACGGACGGGAACGCGCTCTCGAGCGGGATCCCGCGTATCCGTCACAACAAGCGATAAGGGAGCTCCCGACAGTGCTTACAGGCGCACGAAAGACCATGGTCAAGGCCGCCGCTCTGGCGATTGCGATGACCGGCCTCGGGCTCGCCTCGGCGCCCCGCGCCGCACAGGCCGCTCCGCTTCCGATTCAGACTGAGGCCGCCGCGCAGGCGGGCGACACGGTCGAACAGGCGCAGTACCGGCCGCACCATCGGCACTACCGCCGGCACTATCACCATCGCCGCCACTTCCACCGCCATCGCCACTTCCACGGCCCGCGCCATCACCATCACCGCCATCACGGTCGTCACCGTCGCTGGTGAGCGGCCGATAGGGCATTGCAGGAGGCCGCCGTCGCCAGACGGCGGCCTCTCTCGTTTCGGGGGGAAGCGGTTGCCGCGGGCGGCGGCAGCGCCTAAGAGGCCGGGCTTCGAATTTCGATACGGAGCTGAATGGATGCGTCCCTCGAAGCGCGCGGCGGACGCGATGCGCGACGTCACGCTGGAGCGGGCGGTCGCCCGCTACGCGGAAGGCTCCTGCCTCGTCACCTTCGGCAATACCCGCGTGCTCTGCACCGCTTCGCTCGAAGAGCGCGGCCCGCCGTGGCTGCGCGGCTCCGGCAAGGGCTGGGTGACGGCGGAGTACGCCATGCTGCCCCGCGCCACCCACGAGCGCACCCGCCGCGAGGTCAATTCCGGCAAGCCGTCGGGCCGCACACAGGAGATCCAGCGCCTGATCGGCCGGAGCTTGCGCGCCGTCACCAACCTGCCGGCGCTGGGCGAGCGCCAGATCACCGTCGATTGCGACGTGATCCAGGCCGATGGCGGCACCCGCACCGCTTCGATCACCGGCGCCTGGGTGGCCCTGCACGATTGCTTTGCCTGGATGCGCGCCCGCTCGATCATCTCGGTCGATCCGCTGAAGGACCATGTCGCGGCGGTCTCCTGCGGCATCTACAAGGGTCAGCCTGTGCTCGACCTCGACTACGCCGAGGATTCGGCCGCCGAGACCGACGCCAACTTCGTCCTCACCGGCAAGGGCGGCATCGTCGAGGTGCAGGGCACCGCCGAGATGGAGCCCTTTTCGGAGGCGCAGTTCATCGAACTGCTCGGGCTGGCCAAGGGCGGCATCGCCAGCTTGGTCGAGCTGCAGCGGAAGGCCATCGCGTGAGCGCGCACCGCATCCTCTCCGGCAAGGTCGTGATCGCGACCCACAATTCCGGCAAGCTCGTGGAGATGCGCGAGCTTCTGGCCCCCTTCGGCGTCGAGGCGGTCTCGGCCGGCGAACTCAGCCTGCCCGAGCCCGAGGAGACCGGCACGATGTTCTCCGAGAACGCGGCCATCAAGGCGCATGCTGCGGCCAAGGCCTCAGGCCTGCCGGCCTTTGCCGACGATTCCGGCCTGTGCGTCGACGCGCTGGACGGCGCGCCGGGCCTGTTCTCCGCCCGCTGGGCCGGCCCGACCAAGGACTTTTCCGGCGCCATGGCTCGGATCGCCGAGGAACTCGACCGGCGCGGCGCCACGAACCGGCGCGCGCATTTCGTCTCGGCCCTCGTCCTCGCCTGGCCCGACGGCCATAACGAACTGTTCGAGGGCCGCGTCTTCGGCGATCTGGTCGAGCCGCGCGGAAGCCTCGGCTTCGGCTACGATCCGATGTTCCGCCCCGAGGGCATGGACCGCACCTTCGGCGAGATCTCGTCCGAGGAGAAGCACGGCGTCGACTGGAAGAGCGGCAACGCCCTGTCGCACCGGGCGCGGGCCTTCGTGGACCTCGCGCGGGCCTGCCTGCGCCGGCCGGGCTGAGCTTTCGTTCGGAGGCCGGCACTTCTACATCCCACGCGCCGCCCTCATCCTGACGCGCCCGCGCCAGCGGGCCTCGAAGGATCTTCCTGATCCCGCACGCTTCCTGGAAGATCCTTCGAGGCTTCGCTTCCGCTCCGCACCTCAGGATGAGGCCAGAGGATCGGACGAACGCACGGCCAGGACGCGCCGAGACAAGACAAGCCGATGCCCCCCGCGACACCGCCCGACCATCCGACCCGCGACGCCGGGTTCGGCGTCTACCTGCACTGGCCGTTCTGCGCCGCGAAGTGCCCCTATTGCGACTTCAACAGCCACGTCCGCCACGCGGGCGTGGACCAGCCGCGGTTTCTGAAGGCCTTCCGTCGGGAGATCGCCCACGCCGCCGCGCTGGCGCCGGGGCGCACGGTCACCAGCATCTTTCTGGGCGGTGGCACGCCCTCGCTGATGGCGCCGGAGACGGTGGCGGGCCTGCTCGACGCGGTGGCCGGCGCCTGGGCCGTCGCGCCGGACGCCGAGGTGACGCTGGAGGCCAATCCCACCAGCGTCGAGGCGACGCGCTTTCGCGGTTACCGCGCGGCCGGGGTGAACCGCGTCTCGCTCGGCGTCCAGGCGCTCGATGACGGCGACCTCAAGCGGCTCGGGCGGCTGCACAGCGTGGAGGAGGCGCTATCCGCCGTCCGCACTGCGGCAGCCCATTTCGCGCGGTTCTCCTTCGACCTGATCTACGCCCGGCCGGATCAGACGCCCGAGGCCTGGGCCGCCGAGTTGCGCCGGGCCATCGCCTACGCGGCCGAACATCTCTCGCTCTACCAGCTCACCATCGAGCCCGGCACGCCGTTCTTCGGCCTCGCCGAGGCCGGCCGCCTCGTGCCGCCGGACGACGACGCCTCCCGCGCCCTCTACGACGTGACGCAGGAGATCTGCGAGGGCGCGGGGCTGCCGGCCTACGAGATCTCGAACCACGCGCGGCCCGGCGCGCAGTCGCGCCACAACCTGCTCTACTGGCGCTACGGTGAATATGCCGGCATCGGCCCTGGCGCCCACGGCCGCCTCGTCCTGCCGCAGGGCCGCACCGGCACGCTGACCGAGAAGGCCCCGGAAGGCTGGCTCTCCCGCGTCGAGCGCGAGGGTCACGGCATTGTCGAGACGGAAAGCCTGTCGCCCGAGGACCAGGGCGACGAATTCCTGATGATGGGACTGCGGCTGTCGGAGGGCATCGATCCAGCCCGCTACGCCGCGCTGAAGGGGCGTCCGCTCGATACCGGACGCCTCGACACGCTGGTGACGGACGGTCTCGTCGCCCGGCGTCCCGACGGCCGCATCGCCGCGACCGCCCGCGGTGCACCGGTGCTCAACGCTGTCGTCGCGGAGCTGGCGGGCTGACCTTCCCGCCTGCACGACGTGATCGACGACCGTGTCGATGATGCTACGGCGCAGCGGCCGGCGTCACAACAATCTGCCATAGGGCCGCCGACCGATCGACCGGGCTAAAGCGGAACCGACCTCCGTGCTCAGATCCCCGAGGGTCCCAGCACCTTCGGCGCAGGGCTCACCACGCTCGCCGCGCCGTTGCGGATCTCGTAGACCGCCAGTGTCCGCTCGCTGACGCCTTCCGGCAGGAAGCGGAAGGTGCCGTCGAGGCCCGAAAAGCCCGCCGGGTTGGTCAGCGTCGTGTCGGCGAAGCGTTGCGTGCCGTACTGGCGCACCAGCGCCGCCGTGAGCGAGACCGCGTCGTAGCCGAGGGAAGCGGTGCGGGGCGGCGGCGCTCCGAACCGCGCCTGATAGCGCTGCGCAAAATTCGCGAAGCCGGCGGCGTCGGGCGCGGCGAAGCGGGCGCCCTGAAAAGCCGGCTGCGCCATCACCCGCGGGTCGTTCCACAAGGCGAGGCCGAGGGGACGCACACGCGCGGGCGAGAAGCCGACCTTCGTCAGGGCTGAGGCGACGGCGACCAGCCCCTCCGGCGTGTTGGGTACGAACAACGCGTCGGCCTGGGCGCCGCCGCCGGCGATCACGCCGCGCAGCCGCTCGACCGCCGGGCCGGGATTGCCGGCGGCGTAGCGCTCGATCCCGGCGAGCCGGGCGCCGCGGCGGGCCACCGCCTCGCGGAACTGCGCCTCCACGGCGTTGCCGTAGGTCGTCTCGGGGATCAGCGCGGCAAAGGAGCGGCGCCCGCCCGCCGTCGCCTCGTCGACGATGCGGTCCACCTCCGATTGCGGCAGGAAGCTGATGAGGTAGACGCCGCGGGCAGCTACCGCCGCATCGGTCGAGAAGCCGACGACCGGCTTGCCCGCCGCGCGCGCCGCGCTCCCGGCGGCCTGGACGCTACCGGCGAAGAGCGGGCCCAGCACCATCTCGGCGCCCTCCGCGAACGCCGCCTGCGCAGCCTCCCGTGCCCCTTCCGGCGTGCCGCGGTCGTCCTTCACTAGGATCTGGAGGTTCGGCTTCTGGAAATCGTCGTAGGCGAGCTCGGCCGCGTTGCGCAGCGCCGAGCCGACCGCCGCGCCCTGCCCGCTCAGCGGAACGATCAGCGCGACCTTCACCGAGCCGGTGCCGATGACAGTGCCGCCCTTCTCGGCCAAGCCGGGCTCGGCCGCGGGCACGGCACTGGCCTCGGGACGCGGCGCGTCCGGAACGCCGATGCACCCTCCTAGGCTCAGCCCCAGCGCGCAGCCGATGCCGAGAAGCGCGACAGCCGCGCGAACCGTCCGCCGTCCGCCGCGTCGCGCCATCTCGGCCCCCTGTCCCAGCGCAATCCACGATCACGATGCGGAGGGGACGGTGAAAAGTAAATGTGAGGCCAAGCCTTTCCCCGGTCTCCAAAGGCGCGCGGGCGTGGCATTGTCGCGGCGATGACACAGCGACTCGACAAGCGCCCCGAGGGGCAGCCCCGCGGCCCCGCCACCTTCACCGCCTTCGGCCTCGCCGCCGAGGCCGAGTCCCTGGCGCCGGGGCTCTACGTGGTGGCCACACCGATCGGCAACCTGCGCGACGTCTCGTTCCGCGCCCTGGCGACGCTTGCCGCCGCCGACGCAGTCCTGGCCGAGGACACCCGCGTCACCCGCACCCTGCTGATGCATTACGGGATCACGACGCCGCTCGTGTCCTATCACGAGCATTCCAACGAGGCGGTGCGCGAGCGGATGGTGATGCGGCTGAAGGCCGGCGAGACCCTGGCCCTGGTCTCGGATGCCGGCACGCCGCTCGTTTCGGACCCCGGCTTCAAGCTCGTCCAGGCAGCGATCGCGGCCGGCATCCCGGTGACACCGATTCCGGGCCCGTCGGCGGTCATGACCGCGATCGTCGCCGCGGGCCTGCCGACCGACCGCTTCTTCTTCGAGGGGTTCCTGCCGCAGAAATCGGGAGCCCGGCGCAACCGGCTGGAGGCGCTCGCCGCCATCCCCGGCACGCTGGTGGTGTTCGAGTCGCCCCACCGGCTCCCCGAGATGCTGGCGGATGCCGCCGCCACCCTCGGGCCCGAGCGGCCGGCGGCGGTGGCCCGCGAGTTGACCAAGCTCTACGAAACGATCCGCCGCGACAGCCTCGGCGGTCTCGCGGAAGCTTTCGCCGAGGAGGGCCCGCCCAAGGGCGAGGTCGTGGTGGTGATCGGCGCCGCGCCCGAGGACGCGGTGGCGCGGGAAGCCGATACCGGACTCGACGCGCGGATCGAGGCGGCCCTGGCCCGCCACTCGATCAAGGATGCGGCGGCGCTCGTCGCCGATGCGACCGGTCAGCCCAAGCGCGTCGTCTACGCCCGCGCCCTGGCGCTCGCCCGCCGGGCCGACGATGAGACCTCCGCCTGATCCGGAGGCGCGCCGCCGCGCCACATACGGACGGGGCCTCTCGGCCGAGACGTGGGCGCTGCTGGCCCTGATGCTGAAGGGCTACCGCCCGCTCGCCCGTCGCTTTGCTGCCTCGGGCGGGGAAATCGACCTGATCGTACGGCGCGGGCGGACGGTGGCCTTCGTCGAGGTCAAGGCGCGGAGGACGCTGGATTCCGCCACGATCGCCATCGACGCCCGCAAGCGGGCACGCCTGTCTCGGGCGGCGCGAGCGTGGCTCGCACGTCATCCGCTGCCGGCGGAGGCAACCCTGCGGGCGGATGCGGTGTTCGTGGCGCCGCGCCGCTGGCCGCGCCACCTGCCGAACGCGTTCGAGATCGAAGGTCTGTAATTCGCGAGGCGCCGGCCGCGTTCGGCCGGTCGCGTCAGCCCTCGGCGCCGGCGATGGCCGCGGCGAGGGTGCGCTTCAGGTCGGCCTGGCTGAACGGCTTCTGCACCACCGGCCGGTCGCGGAACGGCTCGCGGATGCCCGCGCCGCCGTAGCCGGTCGAGAACACGATGGGCACGTTGCGCTCGGCGATGGCCTCCGCCACAGGATAGATCGGCTCGCCGGCCACGTTCACGTCGAGGATGGCCACCGTGAAGCTCTCGCTGCGGGCCATCTCCAGGGCGGTCGCGAGCCGGGCGGCCGGCCCGACGATCTCGCAGCCGAAATCGAGCAGCATATCCTCGAGAAGCATCGAGATCGCCGCCTCGTCCTCGACGACCAGCACCCGAGCGCCGGACAGACGATCCTCGTTCGAATCCACACTCACGCCGGGTCGTCTTCCCTATCGATCCGTTCCCGATCCGGAACGCCGTCTGTGGCGGGCCGGTTGCGCTCTGACCGTCCCGGAGGAGGCTCTCGTTACACGTCGAAAGCGAATGCCCCACCCGGAAAACGCTGTCCGGCACCCCGAGGCGTCGCCCGTAAAGCTGGGCATGTCAAGCGTCGGAAAGCCTCGGCCGTGCTATGCTCTTCCGACCCATGTTACTCCATGAAACATTTCTCTCGCATTGTCGCAACCGGGCGACATCGGAGCGACGGACCGCCCCTCCTTCAGCCGGGAGTCGGCGCTCTCTCCTGATCGCGATGGCGTCCCTGTCGCTCGTCGGTCGCAGCAGGGCCGCGACTGCCCGCCCCATCGTGGTCGGATCGAAGAACGACACGGAAGGTGCGCTGCTCGGAAACCTCATTTCCGCCGCCCTGGAGGGCCTCGGTTTGGCCGTCGAACGCCGCTTCGGGCTCGGTCCGACGCTGATCGTCCGCTCCGCGCTGCTCGCCGGCGAAATCGACCTGTATCCCGAATACACCGGCAACGTGGCCTTCTTCTCCGGCACCGAGACCGATCCCGGCTGGAAGACCGCGCAGAGCGCCTACGATCTCGCCGCGCGGCTCGATGCCGCGCGCGGGCTCGTGTGGCTCGGGCGGGCGCCTGCCAACAACACGTGGCTGATCGCGGTGCGGGGTGCCTTCGCCAGGGCGCATGGGCTCGCGACTATGCCGGATTTCGCCGGCGCCGTACGGAACGATCTCATCCGGCTCGCCGCCTCGACGGAATTCGTCGAAAGTCCCGCCGCCCTCCCGTCCTTCGAGGCCGCCTACGGCTTTAAACTGCCGCTCTCGCGCATCATCAGCCTGCCCGGCGGTGACACGGCTGTAACGGCGCGGGCCGCGGCGGAGGGCATCAGCGGGGTCAATGCGGGCATGGTCTACGGAACGGACGGCGCGCTGGCCGCCCTCGACCTTGCGGTGATGAGCGATCCACGCGGCGCGCAGATCGTCTACGAGCCGGCGCCGGTGATCCGTGCCGCCACGCTCGAACGCCATTTGCAGATCCGCGGCGCCCTCGACCGCGTCTTCGCTCGCCTCGATGCCGACACCCTGAGGCGGCTCAACGCCGCGATTACAGTCGAAGGACGGACGGCCGCCGCGGTGGCCGGCGAATGGTTCGCCGCGCAGGCAAGCCATCCGTGATCCCGCGTCTGCTTGCCGGCCTCTCCGCTGCGGCGCTGATTCCGGCGTTTCTGCTGCTGCTCCCGCTGCTGCACGCGGCCCCGAACCGTCTCGTGACGGGCGCTCCCGTCGCGGCCGCCGACGCGCTCGGTGCTTGGCTGTGGCCGACGGTGACATTGGCCGCCCTCGGACCCGGCCTCCTCGCCGCGGGCCGCGGAAGGGCGGTGGCCAGCTTGGCCGGGCTCGCCTGCCTCGGCGCCCTGGCGCTGCTGCTGGCCGGACTTGGAGCCGGCGCTGCCGACCTGATCGACGGCAAGCCGCCGGCGACACGGGTGCGGCTCGCCTCCGGCGCGTGGGCCGGCACGGTCGTGCTGATCGGCACGTTGGCCCTCGCGACGCGGCGCGCTCGCCTGACCGGCGGCGGCATCACCGCGGCCGCCGTCCTGGCGGGAGGGTTGGCGTGCCTGTGGGCCGCGGGCAGCTTGGATGCGCTCTCCATCGCCGTGGAACTGCGCACGCGGTCCGATACGCTGGGCGAGGCCATCGGTGACCATCTTGTCCTCGCCCTCGGCGCACTGGCGCTGGCCGCCTGTCTCACCGGTGGGCTTGCCCTGTGGCGGCGCGGGCGCGGCATGGTCGATCTCGCCGTGAGCGGCGTTCAGGTCGTGCCGGCGGTCGCTCTGTTCGGCGGCTTGGTCGCCGTCTTCTCGGCCCTGCTCGCGGCGGCGCCGACCTTACGCGGCTACGGCCTCTCGGCGCTCGGCAGCCTCCCCGCTCTGACCGGCATCGCTGCCTACCTGCTCCTGCCGCTCTGGCGCGGACAACAGGCCGCGCGCCGTGCGGCGAGCCCGGCTCAGATCGACGCGGCGCATGCCCTCGGGCTGACGCACCGCCAGATTCTGGCGACGATCCGCCTGCCGCTCGGCGCCCCCCTCCTCCTCGGCGGAGTGCGGGTCGCCGCGGTCCAGGCGCTCGGCCTCGCGACCCTGGGCGCGCTGGTCGGGGCGGGCGGCCTCGGCACGCTCGTCTTCGACGGCATGGCCCAGTTCGCGCCGGACCTGATCCTGCTCGGGGCACTGCCGATCATCGGGCTCTCGCTCGCCACGGAAGCCGCCCTCGGTCGCCTGGAGGCGGCGCTGCGCCGTCGGTGGCCGCGGTGAGGCGTCTATCGCCGGGTTTCGGGCCGCTCGTTCTCGGCGTCGCGCTCGCCGCCGCGAGCCACCCGACCATCGCCGGCCTCGTCGGGCGCGGCGGCGCGAACCGTCCCCTCGCGGTCGGACGCCTGGCCGAACTGGCGCTGAATCACGTCATGCTCGCCGCCATTGGACTGGCCGTCGTCACCGTGCTCGGTGTCGGGCTCGGCCTGATCGCCACGCGGGCGCGGTTCGGATCGTTTCGCGGGAGCATCGACACGCTCGTCGCTTTCGCGCAGGCGGTGCCGCCGGTGGTGGTCGTGGCCCTGGCCCTGCCGGTCCTCGGCTTCGGCGGACCGCCGACCCTGCTGGCGCTCACAGCCTACGGGATCATGCCGACCTTGCGCGGCACGGTCGGCGCCCTCGATTCGGTGTCTGCGGAGGCACGGCAATCGGCGCAGGCGATCGGCCTCACACCGGCTCAGGTCCTCGTCTACATCGAATTGCCGCTCGCCGCTCCGGGCCTCGTCGAGACGCTCCGCACGGCCCTCGTCCTCGCGGTCTCGGTCACTGCGGTCGGGGCGCTCGCCGGGGCCTCGACCCTGGGCACCCCCATCGTCGCCGGACTCCAGAACCAGAACATCGCGGCGATGCTTCAGGGTGCGCTGGCGACCGCGGCTCTGGCCTATCTCGGCGACGGGTCGCTGCTTGCGATCGGAGGATGGCTTCAGCCGGACCGACGGCGGAAGGCCGGCTGAGCAAGACTACTTGTCGAGGAATTCGACCTTCGCCCCCTTCTGCGTGTGGCTCGCGAGATCGCGCGCGTCCCAGTTCGTCAGGCGAATGCAGCCGTGCGATTCGGTCTTGCCGACCTTCTCAGGGTCCGGCGTGCCGTGGATGCCGTAGGAGGGGATCGAGAGGTCGATCCAGACAAGACCGACGGGATTGTTCGGGCCGGGATGGATCGAGAACTTCTTCTTGGCCGTCACGCCCTCGAAGCGGTACTTCGGGTTGTAGGTGTACCAGGGGTCGAAGGCCACGGCCGTCACCTTCGCCGACCCGTCCGGCGCCGGCTTCTCCGAACTGCCGATCGAGGCGGGGAAGTCCGCCGTGAGCTTTCCGTCCTCCCCGAAGGCGCGCACCCGCTTCGTCCGCTTGTCGACCTCGATGCGCGTGACCTTGGGCGCGACCGGCGCCCCCTCCACCTTGCCCTCTCCGAGCGGCGGCACCGCCGCCACGACGAGCGTCCCGCCCGCCTTGTCGAGGGGTATGTTCGGGTTGAGGGCGGAGAGCAGATCGCGCTGCATGTGGAAGCGCTCGGCCAGCATCTCACGGGTGTTGGTGTAGCGCATTGGCCCGACCTCGGCCTGCTCCTGCATCTTGGGCGGCATCCGCTCGACGAAGGGACCTTTCACGTCCTCCTCCGTGATCGTGTACTGTGTCACGACCGGATCCTTGCTGGTCGCCTGGAGGCGGTCGAACACCTCGCGTGTGAGCCGGTCGCTGGCGGACAGCCCCTGCGCCTGCGCGAACGCCTTGATTGCGCCGCGCAGGTTCTCGCCATCGCGTCCGTCGATGGCGCCCGGCGAGAATCGGGCCCGATCGAGCAGCACCTGCACCTTCACAAGGAGCGGATCGGGCTTCTTATCCGCCTCCTTCCTCGATTTCTTTGCCGGTTTGCTGGCCTTGTCGGCCTTCGCCTCATCCTGCGGCTCTCGGAACGTCGCGTTCTCGATGGCCTCGCGGGTCAGATCCGGCGTCCCGGACTCGGCGGCCTGCGCAGCGGCCGACCACATGCCGAGCGCTGCAAGCGCTCCCCGCATCCACGCCCGTCCCATTGTCTGTCCGCGCTCCTCATCTCATGACGGACAAGAAGCGATGGCCAAGCGTCAGCGTTCCCGCGGCGAATGGCGCGTCGCGTGCGGCCGCCGGGAACTTCGTTGCTTGCCGTCGCCTACTGGCAGAGGCGGTGCCCGGCATTGCGCTCGCGCAGGTCGAGATGCAGGTGGTTGGCGTGCGCGGCATCGCTGCCCGGTCCCAGCACCGTGCGGAAGAAGCCGCAGGCGCCCGTGCGCACCGAGGCCAGGAAAGCCGCCTCCGGGGTCCCCTGCGCCGCCGCCGTCACCTTCAGGCTCGCGCGCTTGGAAAATCCGTAGGCCATCACGTCGATGGCGTTGGCGAAGCTGTGCTCGCTGAGCTTAGCGTCGCTGTCGTGGTTCTGCCCGCGGCAGACATAAGTGCCGCCGAGCGCGAGACTCTTGAGACTGTCGCCCAGCTCCTTCTGCGCGGCGACCTGCACCTCGGTCGTCCAGCGCGCCAGCGCTTCCGCAGTCCGGCAGGTCAGCGTCGCAGCGGGCTCCAGCGCGACGCCGTCGGCGAGCGCAGTGACGCTTAGCGGGCGCGGCGCGCTGCACTGGCCGTTGCCGAGCGCCGGTAGCGCTTCGAAGCGGGCGCCGAGCCGCTCCAGGCGGCGCAGGCAAGCGGCGTCATCGAGCGCCGAGACCTTCAGGGCGAGAGCCTGCTCGCCGGACAATTCCGGCGGACGCTCCGGCGGAAGCGGGGCGTCGGGCAGGGAAGCGGGTTCGTCCTTCGGCGCCCCCTTGGCCGCGTCGGGCGCGGCACTGGGCTGCGGCTCATCGGTCTTCTTGCCGGCGTCCTTGCTTCCCGCGTCCTTGCCCGCGCCGCCGGCGAGCTCGGCCGGACGCTCGGGCGGCAGCGGGGTGACCTGGGGCGCGGGTGGCACGAGGCCCTCCGGGCGTGCGGGCGGCTGGGGCGGCGGCAACGGGACCGTCGCGGAGGGAGGGGCCGGATCGGACCGGACCGGGCCAGGCGGCAGGAAGAGACCGGCGGCGAGCAGGCAGACGACGATGGAAGGCTTCATGCCGCGTTTGTCCCGCTCATCCGGTCGCGTGGTTGCCCTGTCATCCGTCGCCCGGCCACGGCCGGCAAGGACGCCACCGCCACGCTGGACGAAATCCGGCTGCCACCACGGATCGGAAGCTGTCGCTTTGCGCCGCCCGCTCCACAAACCTATGTTCAGCCCCTCCCGGCACGACGTTTTCCCGAAGGTTCTTGTCCATGAACGCCGACACCGCACGCGACCTGACCGAGGGCAGCGAGCCCGGCAGCGCCAACGCGGCCGCGAACCCGTTCGACGCATCGGACTGGGCGACGCCCTTCGGCCTGCCGGATTTCGAAGCGATCCGTCCGGAGCATTACGTGCCGGCCTTCGCGCACGCCCTGAAGGCGCACGAGGCCGAGATCGCGGCCATCGCCGGAAACGAGGCGGCTCCGAGCTTCGACAACACGGTCGCGGCGATGGAGCGGGCGGGCGCGGCCCTCGACCGGGTGGCCAACGTGTTCTTCAACCTGACCGGCAGCAACACCAGCCCGGAACTGCAGGCGATCGAGCGGGCGGTCGCGCCGCAGCTCGCGCGGCATTCGAGCGCGATCACGCTCAACCCACAGCTCTGGGACCGGCTCTCGGCGATCGATCCCGATGCGGAGGATCTCCGCGCCGAGGAGCGCCGCGTGCTCGACCGCTACCGCAGCCGCTTCCGCCGGGCCGGCGCCGGGCTCGGCGCGGAGGCCAAGGCCCGCATCGCCGAGATCGCGATCCGGCTGGCCGAACTCGGCACGCAGTTCGCCCAGAACGTGCTGGCCGACGAGCGCGACTTCATCCTGCCGCTCGACGGCGAAGATGACCTTGCCGGCCTGCCGCCCTTCCTGCGCGACGCCGCCGCGGAGGCGGCGCAGGAGCGGGGCGGCGCGCACAGCCACGTCATCACCCTGTCGCGCTCGCTGATCGAGCCGTTCCTCGTCTTCTCCACCCGCCGCGACCTGCGCGCTCTGGCCTACGCGGCCTGGACCCGGCGCGGCGAGAATGGCGGCTCGACCGACAACCGCACCATCATCGCCGAGATCGTGCGCCTGCGCGCCGAGCGGGCGCGGCTCCTCGGCTTCGACAGCTTCGCCCATCTCAAGCTCGACGACACCATGGCCGGCTCGCCCGACGCGGCGATGGAGCTGCTGCGCAACGTCTGGAAGCCCGCGCTCCAGCGCGCGGCGGAGGAACGCGAGGCGCTCCAGGCCCTGGTGCGGGCGGAGGGGCACGACTTCGCCCTCGAAGCCCATGACTGGCGCCACTATTCCGAGAAGCAGCGGCGGGCCGAGCACGACCTCGACGAGTCCGAGATCAAGCCGTACCTGCCGCTGGAAGGGATGATCCAGGCGGCCTTCGACACCGCGTCAAGGCTGTTCGGACTCAGCTTCGAGGAATTGCGCGACGTGCCGCGCTATCACCAGGACGTGCGCACCTGGCTCGTGCGCGACGCCGACGGCTCGGAAGTCGGGCTGTTCCTCGGCGACTACTTCGCCCGGCCCTCGAAGCGCTCGGGCGCCTGGATGAGCGCCTTCCGCTCGCAGGAGCGGCTGAACGGCGACATCAAGCCGATCATCGTCAACGTGATGAACTTCGCCCGCGCCCCGAGGGCTGAGCCGACGCTGCTCTCCTTCGACGACGCCCGCACCCTGTTCCACGAATTCGGCCACGGCCTGCACGGGCTGTTGTCCGACGTGACCTATCCGATGCTCTCCGGCACCGCGGTCTCGCGCGACTTCGTGGAATTGCCCTCGCAGCTCTACGAGCACTGGCTGCAGCAGCCGGAGGTTCTGCGGGCGCACGCCCGCCACGTGACCACCGGCGAGCCGATGCCGGACGCGCTGCTCGAACGCCTGCTCGCGGCGGCGACCTTCAACCAGGGCTTCGCCACCGTCGAGTACGCGGCCTCGGCCATCGTCGACATGACGCTGCACCTCTCCGCGGCCGGGGAGGACGGGCTCGACGTCGTCGCCTTCGAGGCGGATGCCCTGCGCCGCATCGCCATGCCGACGGAGATCGCCGCACGGCACCGGGCGCCGCATTTCGCGCATATCTTCTCCGGCGACGGCTATGCCGCCGGCTACTACAGCTATCTCTGGTCGGAGGTGCTCGACGCCGACGCCTTCGACGCCTTCCGCGAGGCCGGGGACATCTTCCACCCGGAGACGGCGCAGCGCCTGCGCCGGACGATCTACGGCGCGGGCAACCTGCGCGACGCGCGCGAGGCCTACACGGCCTTCCGCGGACGGCTGCCGAGCATCGAACCACTGCTCAAGAAGCGGGGGCTGGCGGCGTAGAACGCAAAAATGAACCCTCCCCCGCGGAGGGGGAGGGTTCGAGCGGTGGTCTAGAACAGCCCGTCGATCTGCCCGTTGGCGTCGAGCCGGATGTTGTCCGCCGCCGGCACCTTGGGAAGGCCCGGCATGGTCATGATCTCACCGCAGATCGCCACGACGAAGCCGGCTCCCGCCGAGAGGCGCACGTCGCGCACCGAGACAAGGTGGCCCGACGGTGCGCCCATCAGGGTCGGATCGGTCGAGAACGAGTACTGCGTCTTGGCCATGCAGATCGGCAGGTGGCCGTAGCCGTCCTTCTCGAAGCCGGCGAGCTTCGTGGCGGCCTTCGACTCGATCTGGATGTCGGCCGCGCCGTAGAGCTTGGTCGCGATCGCCTTGATCTTGTCGGTCAGCTTCGTCTCGGTCTCGTAGGCGAAGCTCAGCGGCTTCTGCTCGCCCTCGGCGAGCTTCACCACGGCCTGGGCCAGTTCCTCGGCGCCGGCGCCACCCTCGGCCCAGTGCTTGCAGGTGATGGCCTCGACCTGGAGCCGGTCGCGGCACAGCTCCTTCAACTTGGCGTGCTCGGCGTCGGTATCCTGGAAGAAGTGGTTCACGCCGACCACCACCGGCAGGCCGAAGCTCCGCACGTTCTTCACGTGGCGCTCGAGATTGGCGAAGCCCTTCTCCAGGGCGTCGAGGTTCTCAGCCTGGAGATCCTTCTTGTTGACGCCGCCATGCATCTTCAGCGCGCGCACCGTGGCGACGATCACCACCGCCGAGGGCTTGAGGCCGGTCTGACGGCACTTGATGTCGATGAACTTCTCCGCCCCGAGATCGGCGCCGAAGCCGGCTTCCGTCACGACGTAATCGGCCAGCCGCAGGCCGGTCTGGGTGGCGATCACCGAGTTGCAGCCGTGCGCGATGTTGGCGAACGGGCCGCCGTGGATCAGGGCCGGATTGCCCTCCAGCGTCTGCACGAGGTTCGGCTGCAGCGCGTCCTTGAGCAGCACCGTCATGGCGCCGGTGGCCTTCACGTCGGCCAGCGTCACCGGCTTGCGGTCACGGGTCTCGGCGATGACGATGCGGCCGAGGCGCTCCTCGAGATCGGCGAGATCACGCGCGAGGCAGAACACCGCCATCACCTCGGAGGCGACGGTGATGTCGAACCCGTCCTCGCGCGGGAAGCCGTTGGCGACGCCGCCGAGCGACTGGTTGATCGCGCGGAGCGCCCGGTCGTTCATGTCGACCACGCGGCGCCAGTGGATGCGGCGCACGTCGATGTTGAGTTCGTTGGCCCAGTAGACATGGTTGTCGATCAGCGCCGCGGCGAGCGAGTGGGCCGAGGTGATGGCGTGGAAGTCGCCGGTGAAGTGCAGGTTGATCTGCTCCATCGGCACGACCTGCGCCTTGCCGCCGCCGGCTGCGCCGCCCTTCATGCCGAAGCAGGGGCCGAGCGAGGGCTCGCGCAGGCACATCACCGCCCGCTTGCCGATGCGGTTCAGCGCGTCGCCGAGGCCGACCGTCGTCGTGGTCTTGCCCTCGCCCGCGGGCGTCGGCGAGATCGCGGTGACGAGCACGAGCTTGCCCTCGGGCTTGCCCTCCAGCGACTTGATGAAGCCGTGGTCGATCTTGGCGATGTGCTTGCCGTAATTGTGCAGCGCCTCATCGGGAATGCCGATCCGCTCGGCGACCTGGGCAATGGGCTTCAGCGTCGCCGCGCGGGCGATCTCGATGTCTGAGGGCATTTCTCTCACCGTCGTTTCTTGTGGCCCGGGCTCGCGGCGCGCCGAACCGCCGCCCGGCGCGCAGTCAGCCCACGCGTCTCCGTGGTAGCGGACGAAACAGCCACGATAAACCGATTGTCGCAGTGTGAGCGAAACAGCGGTGAAAAGCGTCTCGGATTTTTTTGATACCGGCCGTTAAGTTTCTTCAGGGGGAAAAGCGAATATCCGCCCGATCCTCAGCCGGTCATCGCCGTGGCGGTATAGCCTGCCTGTGTCAGCGCCTGCGCAACGTCGAGGCTCTGGGCGACGGTCAGGGCCGTGACCCGGCCATGATCGACATCGACCGCGACTTCCGCCTTCGGATCGAGGCGGCGGATCGTGCGGCGCACGGCCTCGGCGCAGCCCTCGCAGGTCATGCCCTCCACGCGCATCGTCAGTTCGATCGGGCTCTGATCCATCGCACACCAATCCCTGCCTGCCGTTCGGCCGTCTGTCGGCCTTCGCAGATGTGGCCTCGGGATCGCGCTCGGCAAGCGCGCCGCGCCAACGGGCCGAATGCACGGGAGAAACGGGTGCGCCGCCTTGCGGCGGAGGACAGCCTCGGCGACATTAGGGTTACGACGAGCCGGACGCGCCACTCCACGCCAGCCGGTGCGTTTCAGCCACACGCTCTGCGGGAGCCCGTCCCGCGCCGTGAACGAGAAGCCCGGCCGCGGCCGCCAGACAGAAGCGCGTCGATCGACGGTGAAGACACCGAAATCCCGTACGATCCGCCCGCGCGGCACCCCCTGGATCCTCGGCCTCGTCGGCGTCTTGATCCTCGTTCCGCTGGCGCTTCTCGTGCCGCTCGCCGCGGTCGCCGCCGTATCGGGACTGGCCATCGTCGGCGGCGCCCTGCTGTGGCGGCGGCTGACCGCCCTCTCCACCGCACAGGAGGTCGTGTCCAAGGAGATCGGCGTATTGTCACAACGTCTGGTGAAGCTGGAGGCCGTCGCCGCCGCTCTCGTCCAGACACGGATGCAGGGCGCGAGCCCCGCGGAACCGTCGGCTCCGTCGAGCGACGGGGCGATCAAGGCTCTCGATGCGCGGCTCGTCTCAGGCATCGAGGAGGTGACCGCCGAGATCGGCATCCTCAGCGGGATCGTGCGCGAACTCGCGGCCGTGGTGTCCGCGCAGGACAGCGATATCGCCCGCCTGAAGGCACAGCCGCCCGAGGCGCCCCCACGTTCGCGCGCGGTGGAGACGATCCAAACGATCCAGCCGAGTCCGGCGCCCGCCGCGACCGTCCTGCCGGCCCCGGAACCGGTATCGACGCCGATGCGGCTCGTTCCGCGCACGACCCCTCCGGTTGCCCGCCCCTCCGATCCGTTCGTGACGGCCGGCGACGAGACAGCGCTGATCGACGCGTTCGACGGCGAGGGACTGGAAGTGTACCTGCAGCCGGTCGTCACCCTGCCGCAGCGCAAGGTCGTGGCCTACGAGGCCCTGGCGCGGCTCACGGTCGGCGACGCGGTCTACACGCCGGAAACCTTCCTGCCGGTACTGGAGCGCCACGGCCGCACTACGGCTCTCGACCGGCGCATGCTCCAGCGCGTCGCCACCATCGCGCGCCATCTCCAGGGGCGCGGCAGCCCCGCCTCGGTCAGCTACAGCCTCACGCCGCACTCGCTGTTCGAGCCCGGATTCCTGCGCTCCCTCGGCCGCCTCGTCAGCGAGGGGCCGGAACTCGCCGGTCGCGTGGTGATCGCCCTGCCGCAGGCGAGCTGGCGCAGCCTCGATGCCGAGCAGGCGGCCCTTCTGGCGGGGCTGCGCGGACGGATCGGCTTCGTGATGGATCGCCCGATCGACCTGCGCTTCGACCCGAACGCCCTGGCCGAGCGCGGCATCGCCCAGGTCAAGGTCGCCGCCGCGCTGCTGCTGCGCCCGCTCGACCGCGCGGCGATGCCCGACATCGCGCTGGAGGATCTGGTGGCCTCCCTCGGCCGCGTCGGCATCCGGCTGGTCGCGACGGGCGTCGAATCCGAGACCGAGGTGCCCGACCTCATCGATCTCGACGTGCCGCTGGCGCAGGGCGGCGTGTTCGCCGCGCCCCGCGCGGTGCGGGCAGAAGTGCTCTCGGCCTCACCCGATGCGGCGCCGCCTCCGCCGCCGCCCTCGCCCGATCCGCCCCCCAGCCCGCCGCCGCAGCGCCGCCCCTTCCGGGACTTCCTGCGCCGAGCTGGATGAGTTCAATGGATGGTCGTCTCAGGCGGACGACGTCGGTGAGGCAGCGGTCAGGCCCCGGCGGCCTCGCGCTCAAGCCGCTTGCGCAGGCGCGTGGCACCGTAGACCTGCGCGAGGCGCTGGCGCGCCGCGGAGATCGGAGGCGCCTCGCGCTCGGCGCGGGCGGCGGCGATCACCAGCAGTGTCGTCGCGATGGAATGGTGCAGCTGCCCCTGTGCGCGGACGCGGTCGAGGGCATCACCGGATGCGCGATCCGGCGGCAGATCGAAATTCGCCATGGTCCAGCCCCTGCGGCGGTCCCGATACGGGTTCCGCCTCCTTCATCGGGGAGGACCTTGACAGTTTTTCGCAGGCGCGATGTTCGGATCAAGGCAGCTTGGCCGTAAGCGCAAGACGGTTTCCGCCTTCGCCCCAAGCTCGGGTTCAGACGTCCAATGGCTGAGCCCACCCGGCTCCGCGCCGCTCCGGCGAAGGCCGGATCAGGCGAACAGCGCGTCGATCGCGTCCTGCGCCGTTGCCGGTCCGCCCATCTGCGGGCCGTTGAGCAGCAGCGACTCGTTCCGCTTGCGACGGTCGGCTTCCGTCTCGTCGATGCCGGCAGCGTCGCGGGCCTTCACCGCGGCGCTGAAGCGGGCGAGCCGGCCCTCGAGCTGGCTCATCGCCTCCGCCACCTTGGCGATGCGCTGTCCGGTGATGTCCTGGAACGTGCACGCCTCGAAGATGTCGTAGATCTTCGCCTCGACCGCGTCGCGGTAGCCCTTTCCGTCGGGCAGCGCCAGGATGGCTTCGGCCGTGTTCATGATCGAGTTGGTCGCGCCCGCGGTCGCCGCCACCACCTCGCTCAGCTCCTCGTGGACCATCGGCAGACGGTCGCGCGTCAACTCGTTGGCCCGGAGGAGCGCGATCGCGTCCCGCAAGCTGGCGATGTAGTCGGCGATGTCGAGGAGTTCCTTCACCATGGCCGAGGGATTTGAATTCTGCGACCGGCCGTCGCGTGCCGTGAGCGTCATTCTCATGGTCGATCTCTTGGGCGATGACTCGCGACGTTCTGTTTTCGACCCGCTCGAGGCCGGCCGCCGCGGGGGCGACCGTTCATCCGGCGTGCGGCCCGGCGACACCATATTCGGGGCCGGCGCACGCCACGTCCTCGTGCCACTCCCGTCCGCCGACCCGTTTCCTGTGTGTCAGAGGAGACCTCGTCGGCGGCTCGAGCGATCAGGCTCCGCAGACCGCCTCGATCTTCGACTTCAGGGTCGCGGCGTTGAAGGGCTTGACGATGTAGTTGTTCACGCCGGCCTTCTTGGCGGCGATGACGTTCTCGGTCTTCGACTCGGCGGTGACCATGATAAACGGCGTGGTGCGCAGGCCCTCGTCGGCGCGGACATGGCGCAGAAGCTCGTAGCCGGTCATCGGCTCCATGTTCCAATCCGAGATGACGAGGCCGTACTTGCGGCCCTTCAGGCGCGCGAGAGCGGCGGTACCGTCGGAGGCATCATCCACATCCTCGAAGCCGAGCTGCTTGAGGAGGTTGCGGATGATGCGCACCATGGTCTGGTAGTCGTCGACCACCAGGATAGGCATGCTGAGGTCGAGGGCCATATGACGTGTGCTCCGTGTGTCCCTGATCGTTACTGGCGGCGCGCGGCCCTCTCGAGCGATCAACGTCGCATCGACGCGTGCGAGCGGAGCTGCCTTCCGTCCGACGAACAATAGACGGCCCGCATTGCGAAGCGGTTAATCCGGGCTCCCGTCCGATTCGCTTGACCGGGCAGACTGATTTCGCCAAGTCTCCGGCCCCGCGCGGTGGGGGCGAACCGCAACGGCCGCACCGGTGCCCTCCGTCGAGATGTCCGTCTCGATTGACCCGTCAGACCCGACAAAACACATCCGATCGCAGGAGCCGATGCCCTCAGGCGACGAGAACGCCGTGCCGTCCGCCGGGACCGGCCTTCCCCCGAAGCGCTTCACGGTCTGCCGTGAGGACGACCCTGTGCCGCCGGCCCTCGCCGGTGCCGTCGCCGCGCTCGGCAATTTCGACGGCGTGCATCGCGGCCACCGGACGCTGATCGCGACGGTGCGTGAGGAGGCCGGATCGCGTCCCGCCGCCGTGCTGACCTTCGAGCCGCATCCACGCGCCTTCTTCGCGCCCGACCAGCCGATGTTCCGGCTCACCGGCCCGCGGGCCAAGGAAATCGTCTTCGCGCGGCTCGGGCTCGACGGCCTAATCGTCCGGCGCTTCGACGCGCGTCTCGCCGGCACCGGCGCGCGCGACTTCGTGGAGGGCTGGCTGCGCGACGAGCTCGGCCTGTCCGGCGTCGTGATCGGCCACGACTTCCATTTCGGCCGTGGGCGGGAGGGCTCGCCCGGGATCCTCGCCGAACTCTGCGCCGAGGCCGGCCTGTCCTGCCGCATCGTTCCGGCGGTGTCGGCCGAACCCGGCGACGCGCCGATCTCCTCGAGCGCGATCCGCGCCGCCCTCGCCGCCGGCGACGTCGCGCGCGCCAACGATCTTCTCGGCTATCGCTGGTTCGTGCTGGCGCCGGTGCGTCACGGCGACAAGCGCGGACGCACCCTCGGCTACCCCACCGCCAACCTCGCCCTCGATGCCTGCGGACTGGCCCACGGCATCTACGCGGTGCGGGTGCGCCTCGCCGACGGCAGCCTCCATGACGGCGTGGCGAGCTACGGCCGCCGCCCGACCTTCGACGACGGAGCGCCGCTCCTCGAAGTGCACCTGTTCGACTTCAAGGGCGACCTCTACGGACAGGAAGTCGCCGTCGAGCTGCTGGCCTATCTGCGCGGCGAAGAGAGGTTTTCGAGCGCAGAGGCGCTGATCGCACAGATGGATGTCGATTCGGCCCGAGCCCGGGCCGCGATCCAAACGGATCGCGTGCCGTCGATGCTGGGCTGACCACGGTTGCGGCCTCCCTGCTCGAAGGGAGGCGCGACCTGGGTGACGCCCCCGATACGGCGCCGGGCTCGCCCGATGCTCTCAGAGCATGCTCGGGAGGATCCGGTCCGGCGGGCGGTGGCCATCCATGAAGGTCTTGATGTTGATGATGACCTTCTCGCCCATGTCGGTGCGGCTCTCGTGGGTCGCCGAGCCCATATGCGGCAGGAGCACAACCTTGCCGGTACGGGCGAGCCGCACGAGGCGCGGGCTCACCGCCGGCTCCTGCTCGAACACGTCGAGGCCGGCCGCCGAGATCTCGCCGCCCTCGATCAGGCGCGCGAGCGCGTTCTCGTCGATCACCTCGCCGCGGGCGGTGTTGACGACGATCGCCTCGGGCTTGAGCAGCTTGAGGCGGCGGGCCGAGAGCAGGTGGTAGGTTGCCGGCGTGTGCGGACAGTTGACCGAAACGATGTCCACCCGCGCCAGCATCTGGTCGAGGGATTCCCAGTAGGTCGCATCGAGCGATTCCTCGATATGCGTCGGGACCCGGCGGCGGTTGTGATAGTGGATCGACAGGCCGAACGCCTTGGCCCGGCGGGCGAGCGCCTGGCCGATCCGGCCCATGCCGACGATGCCGAGGCGCTTGCCCGTGATGCGCCGGCCGAGCATCCAGGTCGGCGACCAGCCCGTCGTCCAATCATCGTCGGGGATGATGCGCGCGCCCTCCGCGATCCGGCGGGCCACCGCCAGGATCAGCGCCATGGTCATGTCGGCGGTGTCCTCGGTCAGAACGCCCGGCGTGTTGGTGACCGTGATGCCCCGCTCAAGAGCCGCGGCGACGTCGATGTGATCGACGCCGTTGCCGAAATTGGCGATGAGCCGCAGGTTCGGCCCGGCCTGGGCGAGGAGGCCGGAATTGATTTCGTCGGTTACCGTCGGCACCAGTACGTCCGCCTCGCGGATCGCGGCAGCGAGCGCCTCCTGCGAGAGCGGCGCGTCATCGTGATTGAGGCGTGTGTCGAACAACTCGCGCATGCGCGTCTCGACCGCGTCCGGCAGGCGCCGGGTGACGACCACCAGCGGCTTGCGCTTCAACGACGACATGTTCCCTCCCGACGAGGCCGGCCCGCTTTCCCGTGCCTGCGCCTGAGCCTTTCCCGGCTGTGCCGCGAAGGGCCGGCTTACGCTCCCTTAACCATGACGCGGCCAGATGGAGCGAAGGCGGACCGGGCACCCGGACCGCCGCAGGACGTCTGGCCTCTCTAGCAGAGAGGTCGGCGAACACAATGCGGCCCTAACCCCGATGGATCAGTGCCGGAGAGCCGACCGGGCGCCGGGCCGCCGATGTTTCCGGCGCGACGCCGAAACGTCATCAGACGCACGACTTTGGAGCCACGGATCGGAGACGAGGCACGATGCGCCCGCCTGAGCTGCCCCCGATGAACCCCACCCGCCTCGCGCTGCTCGCAGCCCTGTTCGCCCTGCTGGTGCCGCTGACTGCCGAGGCCGCTCCGCCCCCTGCCTCGGCGCCGGAGGTCGGCAAGGGGCCGGTGACGAAATTGCCCCTGCCGCGCTACGCCAGCCTGAAGACCAACCGCGTCAACCTGCGCGAGGGACCCTCGAAGGACCACCGCACTCTCTGGGTGTTCCAGCGAGAGGGCCTGCCGGTCGAGATCGTCGCCGAGTTCGAGACGTGGCGCCGCATCCGCGATTCGGAAGGGACGGAGGGCTGGGTGCTGCACTCGCTGCTGTCGGGCCGCCGCACCGCCGTGGTGATCCCGCCCTCCGGCGAGCGGGCTGACGCGGCCAAGGCCACCGTACCGCTGAATGCCCGCGCCGACGAGCAATCGGGCGAGCAGGCGCGGTTGCAGCCCGGAGTGATCGGCAGCGTGAAGAGCTGCACCGGAACGTGGTGCCGCCTCGTCGTGCCACTTCCGGAAAAGCGCGGCGACGTCGACGGCTACATCCGCCAGAGCCGGCTGTGGGGCGTCTATCCCGACGAGCGGGTGGAATAGGCCACCAGATCGGCAACGAAAAAGGGCCCGGAAATCCGGGCCCTTTTTCATTTCGAGAACGGTCGAGACCGAATCAGGCGCGGCCCGAGACCTTGCGACGGCGCAGGCGGACGATCACCTCGACGCCCGCGATCTCCATCCCCTCGGGCGCCTCGGGGAGCGAATCGACCGAGATGCCGCATTCCGGCATGTCGAGGACCTCGCCTTCTTCCTCGAGGAAGAAGTGGTGGTGCTCGCTCGGATTGGTGTCGAAATAGGCCTTCGACCCGTCCAGCGCGAGCTGGCGCAGCAGGCCCGCCTCGGTGAACTGATGCAGCGTATTGTAGACGGTCGCCAGCGAGACCGGCACCTTGGCGCGCATCGCCTCGTCGTAGAGCATTTCCGCCGTCAGGTGACGATCGCCGCGGCCGAACAGGAGCCAGCCCAGCGACAGGCGCTGGCGGGTCGGGCGCAGACCGGCCCGGCGCAGGCGGTCGCGCAGGTCGGAGAGCGGGCAGCCCCGGCGACCGGCGCCATCGGCCGGCGAGAGGGACCGGGCGTTCAGCACGGCCTGGAGAGGCATCAGATCGGACATTGCTGGGAACGATTCCCGCTTATTTAGAATGAGTATAGCAAGGAAATTATACGGATCATGAAGCCCTGCGGCAACCCGTGCAGGTGCCCAGTTCGATTAGATACGTGGAGGACGCATGGCTCTCCGCATGGTTCTTCGCACGGGACTTCGCGGGCCGGCACATGGGACTTCGAGGGTCGACGCGCGTTGAACGGGTGTCGGCGCCCTGCCGGTGCCGCTTGGTGAGCGCGGAAAGGCTGTGCTAACGAGGCGCCCATTCCATCATGCCCCGTCCGCTCACCGGAATCGGACCCGTCCGTCACTGAGGACCCGTACGTCATCCATGGCCTCTCTCGACCAGCAATCCGACGGCGCTTCTCCGCAGCGCGCTTCGAGCTTCTCCTACGAGGAGCTCCTGGCCTGCGGGCGCGGTGAGCTGTTCGGATCGGGCAATGCCCAGCTTCCGCTCCCGCCGATGCTGATGTTCGATCGGATTACCTCGATCGGGACCGAGGGCGGCGCCCACGGCAAGGGGCACGTGCTCGCCGAGTTCGACATTCGGCCGGACCTCTGGTTCTTCCCCTGCCACTTCAAGGACGATCCGGTGATGCCCGGCTGCCTCGGGCTCGACGCCCTCTGGCAACTCGTCGGCTTCCATCTCGGTTGGCTCGGCGCGCCGGGCCGCGGCCGGGCGCTGGGTGTCGGCGAGGTGAAGTTCACCGATCAGGTGCTGCCGACGGTCAAGCAGGTCGTCTACGGCATCGACATCAAGCGCGTGCGTCAGGGCAAGCTCGTGCTCGGCATCGCCGACGGCTGGCTCGAGGCTGACGGCCGGCGCATCTACGAGGCGAACGACCTGCGCGTGGCCCTGTTTCGCGCCTGACACCGGCAAAGGCCGTTTTGAAAGCCGTTTTCGTGACGAAGCGGCCACCGGTTCGGCGATGAGCCGTTGAAGCGCGGTTGAGATTGACCGCACATCATCCTAACTGACCTCCCCGAGGAAACGCCGCACAAGCCGCGGCGCCAAGCAGCACGAGCCATCATGCGGCGTGTCGTCATCACCGGGATGGGCATCGTCTCGTCCATCGGCAACAATACCCAGGAGGTCCTGGCCTCCCTGCGCGAGGCCCGCTCGGGGATCGCGCGCGCCGATGCGCAGGCCGCGCACGGCTTCCGCAGCCAGGTCGCGGGCGCGCCGACGATTGATCCGGAGGGTGTCGTCGATCGCCGCGCCATGCGCTTCCACGGCGGCGGCACCGCCTGGAACCACATCGCCATGGATCAGGCGATCCGCGACGCCGGGCTCGAAGAGCGCGAGATCTCCAACGACCGCACCGGCATCATCATGGGCTCGGGCGGTCCCTCGACCCGCACCATCGTCGAATCCGCCGCCATCGCCCGCGAGAAGGGACCGAAGCGCGTCGGCCCCTTCGCCGTCCCGAAGGCGATGTCCTCGACGGCCTCGGCGACGCTGGCCACGTGGTTCAAGATCCGCGGCGTGAACTACTCGATCTCCTCCGCCTGCGCGACCTCGAACCACTGCATCGGCAATGCCGCCGAGATCATCCGCGGCGGCCGACAGGACGTGATCTTCGCCGGCGGCTGCGAGGAGCTGGATTGGACGCTCTCGGTCCTGTTCGACGCCATGGGCGCGATGTCCTCGCGCTACAACGATACGCCGGCCCGCGCCTCGCGTGCGTACGATGCGAACCGCGACGGCTTCGTCATCGCCGGCGGCGCCGGGGTGCTGGTGCTGGAAGAGTACGAGCACGCCAAGGCCCGCGGCGCGCGGATCTACGGCGAGGTCGCGGGTTACGGCGCCACCTCCGACGGCCACGACATGGTCGCTCCCTCCGGCGAGGGCGCGGTGCGCTGCATGCGCCAAGCCATGGAAGACCTGAAGGGCGCCAGGATCGACTACATCAACCCGCACGCGACTTCGACGCCGGTCGGCGACGACAAGGAGATCGAGGCGATCCGCGAGGTGTTCGGCGCCGGCGAATCCTGCCCGCCGATCTCGGCCACCAAATCGCTGACCGGCCATTCCCTGGGCGCGACGGGCGTGCAGGAGGCAATCTACTCGCTGCTGATGATGAACAACGGCTTCATCTGCGAGAGCGCGCATATCGAGGAGCTCGATCCGGCCTTCGCCGACATGCCGATCCTGCGCCAGCGGCGGGACGGGGTGCAGCTCGGCCACGTCATGTCGAACTCCTTCGGCTTCGGCGGGACCAACGCCACGCTGGTGCTCAAGCACCCGGACGCGTGATCGCAACCGCCGCGCGGCGAGTGCCGTGCGGCGGTGCGGTCTTCGCAGTTGCGAAGCAACAGCCAAGCATAGGCCGATCCCTCATCTGATGGATCGGCGGAACGGATCAACTGCATCCGCGTTCCTGCTTCGATAGGCAGGTTAACATCATGATCGTCGCCCTCGCTCTGCTCACCGTGACTGGCGTCGCCGTTGCCGCGACCGTCGCGGTGCGTGCCAAGCAGACCCTCATCGACGACGCCCAGGCGGGGACACGCGGCTACTTCTGAAGCCGGGGTCGCCACCTCTCACACTCATGTCCGGCCCCGGCGCCCCCCGTTACGGCTTCCGTCCTGCCGTTCCGGCTGGTTCGGACCTTCGCCCCTTGCAATCGATCGGCATGCGTGGACAGGCCCGCGCCCGGCGGGCTAAGCCTCGGTCGGGGCGTGAAGGCGCCGGACCGAACGCGTACGGGTTAGAGAATGACGGGTTTGATGGCGGGCAAGCGCGGCCTCATCATGGGAGTCGCCAACGATCACTCGATCGCGTGGGGCATCGCCAAAACCCTGCATCGACACGGAGCGGAACTCGCTTTCACCTATCAGGGTGAGGCGCTCGGGCGCCGCGTGACGCCGCTGGCCGCTTCCGTCGGATCCGACATCGTGCTGCCCTGCGACGTCGAGGACATCGCCTCCGTCGATGCCGCCTTCGCGGCCCTCGACGAGCGCTTCCCCGACGGGATCGACTTCATCGTCCACGCCATCGGCTTCTCGGACAAGGCGCAGCTCAAGGGCCGCTACGTCGACGTCACGACCCGCGCCAACTTTTCGCGCACCATGACGATCTCCTGCTTCTCCTTCACCGAGATCGCCCAGCGAGCGGCCGCGCGGATGCCGCGGGGCGGTTCGCTGCTGACGCTGACCTACGCCGGCTCGACCCGCGTGATGCCCAATTACAACGTGATGGGCGTGGCCAAGGCCGCACTCGAAGCGTCGGTCCGCTATCTCGCCAGCGACCTCGGTCCCGATGGCATCCGCGTCAACGCGCTCTCGGCGGGCCCGATGCGGACCTTGGCCGGCGCCGGCATCGCCGATGCTCGGCTGATGTACAATCATCAGAAGGCGCACGCCCCGCTGCGGCGCACGGTGACGCTGGACGACGTCGGCAACTCCGCCCTCTACCTTCTTTCCGATCTCTCGGGTGGCGTGACCGGCGAGATCCACTTCGTCGATTCGGGCTACAACATCATCTCGATGCCCCGCCCGGCGGTGCTCCAGGCCCAGGACGAGGCGGGCGTCGTCGGCGACGACGTGTGATCGAGCCGGCAGCGTGTCGTCGCGTCGCTTGTGCGCGAACGCGTCACGCCGCAGGGTGCGGCCCGAGATGATCCCCCTCCCCGGCCGGCTCCTGCCGCGATCCCCTCTCCTGGCGACGATTCTGGCCGCCCTTCTGCTGGCGGGCGGTTCGGGCGCGGCCTGGGCGCAGAGCGTCACGCTCGATCTCGGGGCGGGCGGCACAACCGAGCGGGCGCTCCAGCTTGTCGCGCTGATTACGGTCCTGGCGCTCGCGCCCTCGGTGCTGGTGATGGCGACCTCCTTCACCCGGATCGTCGTGGTGCTGTCGATCCTGCGCTCGGCGCTCGGCACGCAGACCGCACCGCCCAACACGGTGATGGTGAGCCTCGCCCTGTTCCTCACCGCCTTCGTGATGGCGCCGACGGCGCGCGAGGCCTACCGGGCCGGCGTCGAGCCGCTGGTCGCCGGACAGATCAGTCAGTCGCAGGCCTTTGAGCGGGCCTCGGCCCCCTTCAAGACCTTCATGCTGCGCAACGTGCGCGAAAAGGATCTCAAGCTCTTCCTCGACATGGCGCGCCAGCCGGCCCCGGCGGGCCCCGAGGCGATCGGCCTCGAGATCGTCACCCCCGCCTTCATGATCTCCGAATTGCGGCGCGCCTTCGAGATCGGCTTCCTGCTGTTCATCCCCTTTCTCATCATCGACCTCGTGGTCGCCTCGGTGCTGATGGCGATGGGCATGATGATGCTGCCTCCGGCCACCGTCGCGCTGCCGTTCAAGCTGATCTTCTTCGTTCTGGTCGACGGTTGGACGCTGGTGGCGGGGTCTCTCATTCAAAGCTACGGAGGGTGAGGTCCGCCTGACTACGATTCGAGGTTGCGGGCTTTCGCGTAGAGAGGACGTCGTGACATGGATCTGACGAGCATCACCGCACAATGGGCACCGCGGATGCTGAGTGTGCTGCGGATCGTTTCTGCGCTGATCTTCATGGCGCACGGCACGCAGAAGATCCTCGGCTTCCCGCCGAGCGCGATGAACCCGCCCCTGCTCTCGATGTCAGGCATTGCCGGCCTGCTCGAACTCGTCGGCGGCGCGCTTCTGGTGATCGGGCTGTTCAGCCGGCCGGTGGCCTTCATCCTCTCCGGCGAGATGGCGTTCGCCTACTTCATCGCCCATGCGCCCAAGAGCTTCTTCCCGGCCCTGAACGGCGGCGATGCGGCGATCCTGTACTGCTTCGTCTTCCTCTACATCGCCTTCGCCGGCCCGGGCCCGTGGAGCATCGACGCGCAGCGCAGCCGCCGCACGTACTGACCGTTACCCCGGCGGCGGGGACGGTGCCTCGGCCCGGTTGCCCGTCGCGGCGCTGCCCGGCTCCGGCACGGCGCTGTCGGGATAGCGCTTGCGGTATTCCGTGAGGAAGGCGGCGAGCGTCTCCGCCTTGGTGGCACGCAGGGCCGCATCGCGGAAGGCGGCGGAGCGGGGCGCGTCCGGTCGGGTCAGCATGGCGAAGGTGCGGGCATCCGCGCTCTCGGCCATCAGCCCGGCGAATTTCGCCTTGAGCCGCTCAAGCCCGAGGGACTCGCCCGCGAGCCCGTAGGCGATGCCGGCGCGGATCACGTCCGCCCGCGCCGTCTCGTCGAGGGGCTTGCCCGAACGCCATGCCGGCCCGAGGATCATCTCGTGCGCCTCTCCGGCCTCGCGCCAGCGCCGGGCCGCCCAGAGGATGTCGGCGCGCAGCCGCTCGGCATCGGCCCCGGTCTCGCCCTCGACGGCCTCCAGGGCGAGATCGGTGCGGGACAGGTCCGACAGGGCGCGCGCGCGCAGCAGCGCGCGGGCGCGGCGCACGTCTTCCGGAAGCTCGGGTAGGTGCGTCGCGTCGAGCGTCTGGAGCGCCTGCAGCGGCTTGCCCTCCATCAGCCGGATCGTGGCGAGCCGCGCCGAGACCGAGGAGCGCGCCGCACCCTCCAGGCGGTGTTCGATCTGGTACTGCAGCAATTCATCGGCGGAATCGAGCAGGTCGAGGGCGACGAGGCGGTCGGCCAAGCGCCGCACGATCTCGTCGGCCCGACGGCCGGCCGGCGCGAAATCCTTGAAGTCGAAGTACAGCGCCAACGCCTCGACGCCGCCGAGCTTCTCCCCGCGCGGGCCCAGGAACAGGTCCTCGAACACGGTCATGGCGCGCTCGTGCAGGGCACGCGCGATCGATGCCTGCGGATTGAGGGCGTTGGCCCGGCGCGCGGTGTTGAAGATCTTGCGCCAGCGCCCGGCCTCTTCGTACAGGCCGCCGAGCGCACCCAGCGTCCCGATCTCGGTCGGTCCGCCGTGCCAGGTCAGGGCCAGAACCTCCAACTGGTCGATCGCGTCGGGCAGCGTCGTCTTGCCCAGCGCGTGGCCGAGGGCAGCGGCGCGCAGAGTCGCCTCCGCGGCCAGCGGCCAGGGCGCCCGCTCCCGCAGCGCCTCGTAGGCCGCCAGCGCCGCCGCACCGCGCCCGGTCGCCTCGTCCATCTTCGCTCGCAAAAGCGACAGCCGGTCCCGGGTGTACTCGGTGGCGGCCGGGGTCGCGGCGATCGATTCGCGGGTGACCGCCTCCCAATCGCCCGTCTCGACCGCAGCCTCGGCGGCCGCGGCGTGGAACAGCGACGCGAGAGGTTCGGGGTAGCGTTCGAGCACCGATTCGCCGGCGCGCAGCGCGACCGCCGCCTCGCTCCAGCGACCGGCCAGGGCGTCGGCGTAGCCCCGCCAGAGCCGGGCCTCCGGATTGGTGGCGAGCCGCTCGTCCGACAGGAGCTTGCGCGCCTCCTCGGCCCGTCCGATCCGGGCGAGCAGGATGCCGCGCATCAGCACGGTCTGCCGGTCGCCGTCGATCACGACGTCCTCGGCGGCGGCGGCATTCAGCGCGCCGAGCGCCTCCACATCGAGATCGTTGGCGATCAGGGCGCGGGCAAGAGCGAGGCGGGCGCCGCCGCGATCGCGCCGCTGAGCCTCCACGGCGACGGCGAGGCCTTCCCGCAGCGTCGCGCGCACGTCACCGCGCTGCGCTTTTTCCCAGGCGTCGCGATCGATCGCGAGTTCCGTTACCGCTCCTACGGGCGGGTCGGCGGGACGGGACACGCCCGAGACGGAGAGTCCGTTCTCTCGGCCCTCCTTTCCGCCCTCGCGTCCGATCGTCACGCCGTCGAGGTCGGGCCGCACGATGAGATCGTCGGCATGGGCGAGCACGGCGAGTCCAAGCCGGCTCGGAATCAGCTCGAATTCGACGAAGCGCTGGGCCTTGACCACCCCCGCCGGACGGCTGCCGTCGGCGGTGACGACGGCGATACGTTCGCCGTCGAGATCGAACCAGCCGACAGGGCCGGCCTCGGGCAGGCGCAGGGCGACGCCGAGCCGTCCCTGCGCGGCCGGCGCGCGCTGGGCGATCAGGCTCTCGCTCGGGGAGAGGCTATCGCCGGTCACCAGCTCCCATCCGCCCGGTTCCGTCACCGGCATCAGGTCCACGAGCCGGCCGGTGGGCGCGGCGAAGCGCAGGACGGTGAAGCCGCCGCTGCGCCGCGGAGGCGCCAGGGCGACGAGGCCGGTGGCTCCGGGCGGAGGCACGGTCACGGGATCGGTGGTGGCGAAGACGAGGGTGACGATGCCGCCGCGCTCGAACAGGGCCGCCGGCACGCGCTTGGTAAAGGGGAAGACGAGGCCCGAACCCGCCCTGCGCGACGCGGGCGTCGGCGCCGCGCGGCGGGTCGACGATGCGTCCGCGGCCTGGGCAGCGGGCGGTGGCGTTGTTTTCGGAGGCTCCTTCGCATCGGCCTTGGCCTCGGCGGCCGCCTGCGCAGGGGGCTCCACGGGCTTGGACTTGGTGAGGAAGTCGATGTTGACGACATCCTCGTCACGCTCGCTGGCGAGGCTCACGCCCTCGGCCGGGCTCGCGATGATCCGGGTCTCGCCCATCTCCGTCTCGACGGCCACCCGGCCGATGCTGGGGGCGAGGCGCCCCCGCAGGGCGAGATCGTCGACGCGCCATGCTCCGGGGAGCGTCAGGCGCGTCCCTGCGCCGTTCGGTGCGAAGGCAGCGACGGTGCCCTCCGGCAGGCGCAAGGAGAGCCGGGTCCGTGCATCGATGCGGGCCAGTTCGAGGGTGAGCGGACGCGGCACCGGGGCCGGGTTGCGGGCCTTCAGGCTCGCCTCGGCCGCCGCGGCCCGGCGGGCGAGTTCGGCCACCACTTCACTCGGGAGCGGCGGGAGGAAGCCCTTCCAGCTCTCCGGCAGCAGATCGATGAAGACCTGCTCACCGGCATCCTGCACATTGATCTGATAGGGGCGCTGCAGGGCGAGGCGCAGGGCCGATCCGTCGGGATCGCGCCGTACCACGCTGACGTAGTCCGGCATGCCCGCGACGATCCGCTCGGGGCCGGCACCGACCGCCTGGCCGAAGCTGAGCACGAGGATCGCGCCCGAGAGCCGCGCCTTGACCGCGACCGGCTCGTCGAAGGTCAGGACGATGCGGCCATAACCCTCCGTCGGCTGCGCGCCCTTGGCCGCGATGAGGCGGGCGGCCTCGGCGGTGGACGCGGCGGCGCAGAGAGCGACGGCGAGGCCGGCGCGCAGCAGAAGCCCGCCCGGACGCAGCCGCTTTCCCTGACCGGCCCGTCCCCCCATCGCGCGAAACGCCCGCCTCTCAGCGGCGGCCGGCCTCGGACGGAGGCCGGGCGCCGAACGCCACTCGTGCGGGCACTCTCGCTCAGCGCGGTGAACGTGCGCTTAAAACGCCGCTCCGGTCACGAGGCCTTGCGCAGCACGAGGCCGGGGATCGCCGTGCCCTTCTCGCCGAACATCTCCTGCGCCTTGCGACAGCTCTCGTCGACGTTCTTCCGATAGGCTTCGGTGTAGCTCATGCTGCGCATGAGCAGAGCGCCCTTCGAGATCGCATCGAGATCAACGCCCATCGCCGCCACGACCGACCTGAACCGCTCGTAATCGGGCTGCGCCTCCTTGCAGGATTCGCCGACGAAGCGGACGAGCCCGGCGAGCTTGGCGGCATTCGCCTCCTGGCGCTCCTGAGCGGTCTGGGGCGCCTTCGGAGCGCCATCCGGAACGGTGCCGGGCGCCGTCGTCGCCGCCTCGGTCGCGGACTTCGCCGCTTCTGCCGCCGGTTTGGGCGCCACCTCCTCGGCCACGGCGGCAAGCGGCAGCCCGAACAGAACAGCAGCTGCGATCGCGAGGTGTTTCATCGTATCTCTCCCTGACCGATCGTATTTCATTATTATTTTGATCTTATGCTCTGCTTCTTCTCTGCTGCAGCCGCGCAGCGAAGTTGCGGGCGCCGTTCTGCCTTATCGGCGGGATTTTGTCGAAGTGCCGGCCGCGCCCCGTCGCGGCCGGCGCTGACGTTGGTCAGGCCGGTTTCGCCGCGCGCGCCGCCGCCATCAGGGCGAAGGCGTAGATCAGGCCGACCTCCTCCAGGCGATCGAACCGGCCGGCGGCACCGCCGTGACCGGCCTCCATGTTGATCTTGCAGAGAATCGGACCGCCGCCGGTCATGGTGGCGCGCAGCCGTGCCACCCATTTGGCCGGCTCCCAGTACGTCACGCGCGGGTCGGTCAGGCCGCCGAGCGCCAGGATCGCCGGATAGGCCTTGGCCGCCACGTTGTCGTAGGGCGAGTAGGAGAGGATCGTCTCGAACGCCGCCCGGCTCTCGGCCGGATTGCCCCATTCGGGCCATTCCGGCGGCGTGAGCGGCAGGTCGGCGTCGAGCATGGTGTTGAGCACGTCGACGAAGGGCACGTCGGCGACGATGCCGGCGAAGAGCTCCGGCGCGAGGTTGGCGACCGCGCCCATCAGCATGCCGCCAGCGCTGCCGCCATGGGCGACGATGCGCCCCTGCGAGGTGTAATTCGCTTCGATCAGCGCCCGACCGCAGGCGACGAAATCGGTGAAGGTGTTGGGCTTCTTGTCGCGCTTGCCGTCGAGATACCAGTTCCAGCCCTTCTCCGTGCCGCCGCGGACATGGGCGATGGCGTAGACGAAACCGCGGTCGACGAGGCTGAGCAGGTTGGTGCGGAACGCCGCCGGCATCAGCGTGCCGTAGGAGCCGTAGCCGTAGAGCAGCAGCGGCGCCGAGCCGTCGAGCGCGAGCCCGCGGCGGTGAAGCAGCGAGATCGGCACGCTCTCCCCGTCCGGGGCCGTCGCGAACAGGCGGCGGGTCACGTAATCGGCCGGCTCGTGGCCGCTCGGCACGGTCTGCCGCTTGCGCAGGATGCGCGCGCGGGTGACGCAATCGTAGTCGTAGGTCTCGGCCGGCGTCGTCATCGACGAGTAGGTGAAGCGGATGCGCGCCGTCTCGAATTCGTAGCCGGGCAGCAGGCCGAGCGAATAGGCCTCCTCCGCGAAGGAGACGGTGTGCTCATCCCCCTTCATGTCGCGCACGACGATGCGCGGCAGGGCGTTCTCCAGTTCGAGCCGCACGAGGTGGTTTCCGAGCACGTGCAGGTGCCGGATCATCACGCCGGGGCGGTAGGGCACCGCGTCGCGCCAATTCTCCCGCGCCGTGGCGTCGAGGGGGCAGGTGACGATCTTGAAGTCCACCGCGCCGTCGGCGTTCGTCAAGATGACGAGATACGAGCCCCAGTGCTCGACCGAGTAGATCAGCCGCTCCTCGCGGGGCGCGACGCAGCGGAGCGCGCCCTCGTCGTCGGCGCGGTCGAGCAGGTGGACTTCCGCCGTCTCGTGGTCGCTTGCCGTGACGGTGAGATAGGTGCCGGACTGGGTGCGACCGATATTCACGAAGAAGCCCGGATCGGCCTCCTCGTAGACGATCGCGTCCTCGGCCTGGTCCGTGCCCAGGCGGTGCCGCATGACGCGGGCCGGGCGGTGGTTCTCATCGAGCGCCACGTAGAAGAAGGCGGTGCCCGCCGCGTTCCACACCGCGTCGCCCGCCGTCGATTCGACCCGCTCCGGACGGTCCTCGCCGGTCTCCAGGTCGCGCACGCGGATGGTGTGGAGTTCCGAACCCTTGGTGTCCACACCCCAGGCGAGCAGGCGATGGTCGTCGGAATGGGCCGCGCCGGCGATCTCGAAGAAGGCGAGACCTTCGCCCTCCTTATCGCCGTCGAGCAGGATCTGCTCGCCGGTCTCGCCGTCCTCCGGCTGCTCGGCGATGCGGTGGACCGTACGCGGGCGGCGGCAGATCAGCGGGTGCTGCCCGCCCTCGCGGTGACGGGAATAGTAGGCGAAGGGACCATCGGGCTCGGGAACCGAGGCGTCGTCCTCACGGATACGCCCGCGCATCTCGGCGACGAGTGACTTGCGGAGAGCCGCGGCGCCGCTCAGCGCCGCCTCGGCATAGGCGTTCTCGGCCTCGAGATAGGCGCGGATATCCGGCGCGAGCGCCGACGGGTCCTTGAGCACCGCGCGCCAGTTCGCATCCTTCAGCCACGCGAAGGGATCCTCCACGCGCCGGCCGAAGAGTTCGAAGGCGTGCGGGCGCGCCTCGGCCGCGGGTGCCGCGGGCGGCAGGGCGAAGGCGGGTGGTTCGAAGGTCATCGCCGAACTCCGGTCGAAACGCGTGGCAGGTGAACGTGCGGGAGGTGAAGGTGTCGGATGACAGGGGGTGTGCCGCGCCGCATCGCCGGCCGCAAGGCGCGCAGCGCCTGCATTGATCGCATCATTGGTCGCATCGGCAAGCTCAGCTCCGCTGCCACTGGGGCGAAAAGAGCCTGAGCATTCACGCTAAATTGTGCACGTCCCGGAAGCGGCGGACCCGTTCACTTGTGCATACCCGCTCTGTCTTGCAGGTCTAATTTAGATGTTCTAGGTAGAGACCGTGACTGAGGGGGCGTCACTCAAAACCGAAAACAAGCGGCACGATTGCACAAGCCGGCCCTTTCCTGTCTGTTTTCCGCTGGACACTGGGCTGGATCGATTGCGCGCGATGCACCGCGAAGGGATAATCGAGACCATGAACGAAACCGAGCCGTCGGTCGATTACGTCGCTCTCACAGCCGACATCGTCGCCGCCTACGTGAGCAACAACCCGGTGCCGGCTGCTGAACTCGCCGGCCTGATCGGCAGCATTCACGGCGCCCTGCTCCAAGTCGGAAGCGGCCGCGTGCCTGCGCCGCAGCCCGCCGCCCAGGAGCCGCAGCAGCCGGCCGTGCCGATCAAGAAGTCGATTCAGCCCGATTACATCGTTTGCCTGGAGGACGGGCGGACCTTCAAGTCGCTGAAGCGCCACCTGCGGGCCAAGTACAATCTCTCGCCGGAGCAGTACCGCGCCAAATGGGGCCTCTCGCCCGACTACCCGATGGTGGCGCCGAACTACGCCAAAGCCCGCTCCGACCTCGCCAAGGCGATCGGCCTGGGCCAGGTGCGACCGGGCTACGACGCGGCCGCCTGATCCGTTCCGGATTGCAGCTCCACGCGACAATCACTGCGCCGCATCGATTTTCGGCGCAGTGGTCCGATCACGTCCCGGCTGATCGGACAAGTTGGCGTGACAGAATCGACTTATCAACAAGCTTGTCGTGGAACGGAGCAACCGTTGCTGCATTCCTTCGGCATGAGCGACGACGATCTTTCCGAACAACTGTCCAAGACCAATGCGGCATTGGCAGAGTGGGCCGCCCGCTCCGCGAGCGAGAGCGATGCGCTGATCGAGCGCTTCGAGCGAATGGGCTACGAGGTGCGCGACAAATCTGTGGACGAGGTGACCGAGATCCTCAAGAAGCCGCCGACTAGGCCGGCTCAGTCCTGAAACGTCCCTGAGACAGCGCGAAAGGGGAGCGTGACGGTGCAACCCCTGGGCGCACAAGTTTCTGTCAAGACTTGTATTAGGACGATTTTCCCTTAGCCTCCGGACGTTGGTTCCGTTCGGGTGCTGTGATGTCTTTAGAACAAAACACGAACAAAAGAGGTGGTCTCGGTCGCGAGGCCGAACGCCTCCTGGCTGCGCTGGGGCCCGAGGGCGCCTACGCCTTCCCCGATCCGAGCGCGCCCGAAACGCTGATCGTGCGCGGCAGCGGTCGCGGTGTCTCCTTGGGAGCGGGACGGTTCTCCGCACGTGCCGGCGAGGCGCTGCTCGCGGCCGACCTCGCGGCGCGCGACGATGGGCGACGCAGCCGGTTGGTGATCGGAGCGGCCGGTCGAGCCCGTCTCCGGCGCGCCGAAGCCTGCGGACTTGACGGTTTCCGAGCGCAGCATCTCGCCTTGGTGCGCGAGGGGTCGGGCGAGGTGGAGCACTTGCGCGACACCGCCGAGAGCCCGCTGGCCTGGATGGCGCGACGGCGCGGACGCGACGGTGCGCCGATGATCGACGCGGCCGCTTTCGCGGCAGGGGAGCGGCTGCGCCACGACCTCGCCTCGGCACAGATGCTGCCGCAGCTCTCGACCGACTGGACCGCGCCGCGCGTCGATGGGGGCGGGCCGCGCGATCCGGCCTCGGCCTCCGACCGGGTCATCGCCGCGCGCCAGAGGGTCGACCTTGCCCTGGCGGCGGTGGGCTCGGATCTTTCAAGCCTGCTGATCGACCTCTGCGGCTTTCTCAAGGGCCTTGAGCGGATCGAGTCGGAGCGGCGCTGGCCGGCGCGCTCCGCCAAGGTCGTGGCGCGCATCGCCCTCGGACGCCTCGCCGAACATTACGGCATCCAGGCCGAGGCGACGGGGCCGGAACGGGCGCGCAGCCGGGCTTGGCGCCTCACAACCGAGGGGACACCGACCTCGTCGTGATCCCCCGATCGGCTGCACGCGTCTCGCGGGTCTTCTCGCGGACGATCAATTCAGCGTCCTGAGCCGGGCCGCATCCTTGTGGATGCGGTCCACCATGGCGCGCACGCCGTTGGAGCGCTTCGACGTGATGTGTGATCCGAAATCGAGACGCTTGAGCAGGTCGAAGCCGTCGGCTTCGATCGCCTGATCGGGCGTCTTCCCGTCGTAGAGGGCAACCATCAGGGCCACGAAACCCTTCACGATATGAGAGTCGCTGTCGCCGTTGAGCCTCAGCGCGGGCTGGCCGGCGGCGGTGGCGAGGGAGACGTCGATCCAGACCTGACTTTCACAGCCGAAGACGCGGTTGTCCTCGACTTTCGCGTCCTCCGGCATTTTCGGCATCAGCTTGCCGAGCTCGATCACGTATTCGTACCGATCCATGGGATCGTCGAGGATCTCGAAATTCTGGACGATGGTGTCGAGGTCGGGCAGCATGGCACTCAGGTTCAGGACAGGCGGGGCATCGGTCTCGTCGATATAGCGATCGTGCGGCGGCACCGCGAGGCACGGGATCACCGTGCCCGATATCGGATCAGGCACGAAGCTGCGGCGCGTTTTTGTGCCGCCGTCTTTCGTCGGCCGGGCCCCACCTCTCCGGACGGCTCGATTGCGAGCGATGCGTCAGCGCAGGGCCGGAGGGAGCGAAGGCGGGACGTAGGCCCGTGCCTCCGGCAGTTGCAGGAGCAGCGGGTCGGCGTCCGTAGCGGTGCCGCTGACCGCAATCTCCGCCTGGGCGGCATAGGCGGCGATGAGGCGGGGACCGAGCTTCGGCACACCCTCCCGCCCCGCGGCGGCGGCCTCTCCGGAGCCGGACACGATCGAGAGACGCACCGGCGCACCGACACCGGCATCGATGCGGATCACGATTCCGCAGGTGACCGAATCGTTCGTCGCGTCGAGGCACTCCGCGACGATCTCGGCGACGATCATTCCCAGCGCGTTGGCGGTGCGAGGCTCGACCAGGCTAGTGCCCTCCCCCTCGATCCCGACGCTGATCTGTCCGGCCCGGCGCAATTGTCCCAGTCCCGAGGCAAGGCGGCGGAGGTAATCGCGCAGGTCGATCGAGGCGATATGCGGCGCCTCGTGCAGATGCTGCTGCACCAGGGCGATCGCCCTCACCCGCTGCCCGAGAGCATCGAAGCTGCCGCGGCAGGTTTCCGGCGCGGCGCGGCCGTAGAGCCCGATCAGGCTGACCATCACCTGAAGATTGTTGCGCACCCGGTGATAGATTTCCGCCAGGAGCGTTTCCTTCTCGACGAGCGCGTGCTCGGCATGTTCCTCGGCGTTCTTGCGGTCGGTGATGTCGAAACACGAGCCGAGATAGCCGTAGAAGACACCGTTTTCCTCGAGCGGGCGGCCGGTATCGAGCAGCCAGCGATAGGCGCCGTCATGGCGGCGGAGGCGAAACTCGATCGAGAACGGCGAGCGCGACTCGAAGGCCTTCGCCACGATCTCGGCGTGACGCTTGAAATCGTCCGGGTGCAGACCCTTGCGCCACCCGTCGCCGATCTCGTCGGCCAGGGGCCGTCCGGTGAACTGGAGCCAGCACTCGTTGTGATAGGTGGAGCGTCCGGAATCGTCCGTCCGCCACATCATCAGCGGCACGTGATCTGCAAATCGGCGAAAGCCGTCACCGAGGTCGAAGGGGGTCTCGGTCGCGCCATTCCCTGGAAAGCCGCCCTCTGGCGTGTCAGCAACCATTCCGCTCGTCTGTTCGCTCTCGGCAGCTTGAAAACGACTTTATCTCCGCGCCGGTCAACGTCCCCAGGGTTGGGCCGTTCCGAGCCGTCCACAAGTCGACAAATCCGCTCCGCCGGGCAAGCCCTCGCCGCACAGCGCGCCGCGGTCAAGCTTCACGAATGCTCGATCATCTCACGGATGCGGGCGGCCAGCAGTTCAACCGGAAAGGGCTTGGTGATCATCTGCATGTCCGGTTCCAGCCGGCTGCCGCCGAAGAGGGCGTTCTCGGCGTAGCCCGTCATGAACAGCACCTTCAATCCGGGACGCAGGCTACGGGCTTGATCGGCGAGCAGGCGCCCGTTGAGACCGGGGAGACCGACATCGGTCACGAGGAGATCGATCCGCGCCTTCGAGCGCACGACCTCCAGACCGGAGGGGCCGTCCTGGGCCTCGATGGTCCGGTAGCCGAGGTCGGACAGCACCTCCACGACGAGATCGCGCACGATCGGCTCATCTTCGACCACGAGCACCGTCTCGTTGCGCCCCGACCGCATCGGCTCGGGCGGTGCGACCGGCTCCGGATCGGCGGGCAAGGCGCCGTGGTGACGCGGCAGATAGATCGTCACCGTCGTGCCCCGGCCGGGTTCGGAGCTGATGCTGACATGCCCGTCCGTCTGCCGGGCGAAGCCGTAGATCATCGAGAGGCCGAGACCCGTTCCCATACCGAGCGGCTTCGTCGTGAAGAACGGCTCGAAGGCCCTCGCCGCGACGTCCGGCGGCATGCCGAGGCCCGAATCGGTCACGCGGACGCAGACATAGGCGCCCTCGCGCGCCTCCGGATGCAGGCGCAGATCGCCGGGTTCGAGCCGCGCGTTGCCGGTCTCGATCACCAGCCGCCCGCCCTCCGGCATCGCGTCGCGGGCGTTGATGGCGAGGTTGAGCACCGCGTTCTCGAGTTGGTGCGGATCGCAGAGCGTGGGCCAGACGGCTTTCGCGGCGACGATCTCGAGACGGACCTGCTCGGGCAGGGGGCGCCGCAGCATGTCCTCCATCCCGGTCACGAGCGCGTTCACATCCACCGGCTTCTGCTCCAGCGGCTGGCGCCGGGCAAAGGCGAGGAGGCGATGGGTCAGCGATGCGGCGCGGTGGGCCGAGGAGAGGGCCGCCTGGATGTACCGTTCGAGTGAATCGACCCGGCCCTGACCGATGCGGGTCTGCATCAGATCGAGCGAGCCGACGATCCCGGTCAGGAGGTTGTTGAAGTCGTGGGCGATGCCGCCGGTGAGCTGTCCGACCGCCTCCATCTTCTGCGCCTGCCGCAACTGCTCCTCGGCGAGGCGCTGCTCGGTGATGTCGCGGCCGACGATGTGGAAGCAATCGCCCTCGGGCACCGCGGTCCACATCACCGTGCGCCGCCGGCCGTCCCGGGTCAGGATGCGGTCGACGAAATCCGCGACCCGCTCGCTCCCGCCGAGCCGGGCCAGCGCCGCACCGGTCCCGGCATGGTCCTCGGGTTCGATGAAGGCGAGGAAGGGCTGCTCCAGCAGTTCCCGCTCGCTCCAGCCGAGTAGCCGCTCCCAGGCCGGGTTGACGCTGCGCAGGCGCCCGTCGAGAGCCGCCGTTCCCATCAGATCGTTGGTCGTCTGCCAGAGCCGGTCGCGCTCGCGGGTGCGTTCGCCGACTTCGCGCTCCAGCATCGCCTCGATTCGCTTGGCGTCGGAGATGTCCGAGACGAACAGGTAGGCGCCGTCGGTCGAACCGTCCGGCATCGGCCGCGGCAGGTAGCGGATGTCGGCGGTGCGGGAACTGCCGTCCTGGCGCGGCCAGACCCGCTCAGCGCGGACCTCGCGGCCGCCGCGCGCGATCTCGAAACGTGACTGCGCCTCGTCGGACGCCCTGGTGCCGACGAGGGTGGCGAGAGGGCGTCCGACCGCCTCCGCCGGATCGAGGCCGAACCAGTCGGCGCTGGCGGCATTGGCAAACCGACAGAGGCCGTCCGCATCGAAGAAGGCGATGAGGACCGGCAGCGAATCGGCGATCAGGCGCAATTCGCGGGCATTGGCGCGCTCGGACTGCTCGGCACGGGCGCGCTCGGCGGCGTGACCGACGCGCTGGGCGACGTCCTCGACGAGTCCGATCTCGTCCGGGCGCCAGACCCGCGGCTGCGGCTCGTGCAGATAGAGGATCGCCCGCAGCTGCCCGTCGCGGATCAGCGGCACGACGACGAGCGACCGGCAGCCGATGGAATCCCACATCGCCGCATAGGTCGGCCCGGCGCGGGAATCGGCGTAGCAATCCTGGACGACGAGGGTGAGCCCGGCCCGCAACTCCGCGATTGCGGCCGGACCGAACCCATCGAGGATGCGCGACCCGCCCACGAGGCTCATGACCGAGGGGTCGCGGGTCCAGTCGCACTCGACCCGTACGATCTCTCCCGTCCCGTCGATCTCGCCGTAGCCGGCCCGGGCCGCGCCGACATGGGCACCGAGCGTCGCGGCGGCGGCCAGCGTCACCGCCTGCGGATCGTCCGCCTCCCGCAGTCGGTCATTCAGTCCGAGCAGGAAGGCCTGCCGCTCTTCCGCGAGCTTGCGGTCGTGGATATCGGTGCAGGTGCCGAACCAGCGCACGATCCGCCCGTCCGAATCGCGCACCGGCTGAGCTCGGCCAAGCACCCAGCGGTAGATGCCCGAACGGTGGCGCAGCCGATACTCGATCTGGTAGGTGTCGCCCGTGGCAAGGGCGTGCCGCCACTCCGCCCAGGCCCGGTCCTGGTCGTCGGGATGGAACATGCCGTTCCACTCCTCGCCGTCCGTCGACCCCTTGGGTACGCCGGTATAGTCGTACCAACGGTCGTTGTAGAAGTCGTGATAGCCGTCGGCACGCGTCGTCCAGATCATCTGGTCGACCGAGTTGATGATGCCGCGGAAACGGTCCTCGCTGTCGCGAAGCGCCTGCTCGGTGCGCTTGCGCGCGGTGATGTCGAAGCTGACGCCGGGGAAGGTCTGCGGCGTCCCGTCCGCGGCGAGCGTGCAACGTCCCTGCGCGGCGACCCAGCGGATGCTGCCGTCTTTCTGGACGAGGCGGTACTCCGCCTCGAAGCGGCCGCCGGTGCGCAGGACCGCGTCGATGCTCGCCTTCAAGCCGGGCAGGTCCTCCGGATGCACGCCGGCGAAAAAGGCGCCGACCGGCGCCCCCGCGGCTGCCCAGTCCGGATCGACACCGTAGAGAGCCGCGAAGCGCGGATCGGCCGTGACGCGATCGGCGGTCACGTCCCAATCCCAGACGCCGATGCTGCCGCCGGCAGAGAGGGCCAGCTCCAGGCGATCGTCGCTGCGGCGGCGAGCCTGTTCGGCCAGCACCTCGGCAGTGGTCTCGGCGGTGACGCAGAGCATGCCGTTGATGCGCCCCCCGTCGTCGCGCACGGGCGAGTAGGTGAAGCTCCACCAGCTCTCTTCGGGCGCGCCGTGTCGGTTCATGACGAGCGGCAGGTTGCGCCGAGCCACGCTCTCGCCGCGCAGGGCGGCATCGACCATCGGGCCGATATCGTCCCACAGGTCGGCCCAGATCTCGCGAAAACGTGCCCCGAGAGCGCGGGGCAGCCGGTCGCCGAAGATCGGCCGGTAGGCATCGTTGAAGAAGGAGATGCCCTCCGGCCCCCAGGCGAGAAACATCGCTGCCGGGCAGGACAGCATCGTCGCCAGCGTCGAGCGCAGGGAAACCGGCCAATCCGCCAGGGGACCGATCGGCGTATCGGCCCAATCGTGGGCCAGGATCTCACGACCGGTCACGCCCCCTTCCTCGAGGAAACGGAACTCAGCTGGAATAGCCGCCGCGATCATCGACCGAGGCTCCGATAGCCGTATCGCGTGTCTGTACAAAGGATCGACAAGGCGCTTCCGAGGCTCAAGGCGGCCAGGACTTCATACCCGATGCAAACGCGCTTGCGAGCCGCGGCGAGGCGAAACGCCGGCCGATACGATCCCGAATCACATCGGAAACACGGGGAAGCGCGCCGTCTGCGAAAAGTCTGCGCCGCTTCGCGAGGCATGATCTGGACGCGAACGAGGGTTCCACGCCGGACAATATAAAACAAATGTCGTATTCGTTCTATCGTTTGTGACGAGTGTGGTCACAGACCACATGAGAGTCAGTCCAATTTTGCGCCGCAGCAAGTCCGATCGGCACTGCGATGCCGATCAATAGGAGAAATGACAAGGAGGTGCTTGCCTGATCATGCGAGACGTGCATTCTACGGATGTCCGCATCAGACCCGGCGAGAGAGCCCAGTTCGGCCAATAGGCTGTTCATGGCGTCGAGGAGCGACCGCCCCCGGAAGCTTCGAGGCACAATCCCGCAAGGGTTGGACGATCTGGAGGGTGGCGCCCCGGCGCCGCGCCGAAGGACCCACCGATCCGGCCGAAGCGCCGGAGGGTCCCCAGGAACCCATGACAGAGGGGGGCACGAAGTGCTGGCAGCGGGCATTTCGAATGCCCGCAGGTCGTGGGGAGCCTGATGAACACGGACGATTTCGCTTACGATTTCGACGCTCCGGACTCGGATTGGAACCATGAGCCGTCGCGCGCCGATCTGTTCCGGCAGATCGATGCACCTCTCTACACCACCGACTCGGATGGCTGGCTGACCTATTACAATGACGCGGCCGCGCAGCTCTGGGGCTTTCGCCCGGTGCTCGGGAAGGCGCGCTGGTGCGGTTCGTGGCGCTTGTTCGAGGCGGACGGCACGCCGTTGCCGCACGACCTCTCGCCCATGGCGGTCACCCTGAGGGAAGGCCGCATGCTTCGCGGCCTTCAGGTGGGCCTTGAACGGCCGGATGGCACCCGGATGGCCTTCATGCCCTATCCCACGGCCCTGCGTGACAGGACCGGTGCCGTAGTCGGCGGCTCAAACATCCTGCTCAAGGTGGAGCGGCCCGGGCGCCGCATCGCGTTCCGTAACCCGCTTCAGGGCCGGCCGACTCTGCGGGCTGCTCAAGTTTCAGGCATGCACAGATGTTCGGCGTGACGTTGCCGGCGCTGAGGCGGCGATCCACCTCGTTCGAGTGTGGCGATCCGGGGAATGATCCGCCGGAGCGCCCCGCAGCCTGAGAAGAAGGGAGGAAACCATGTCGGTCGATACCAACTGGAGCCTCGACGCCGTCCAGAGCCTGCGCAGCATGGCCCGCGAGGGCGTACCTGTGTCCGTCATCAGCCTGAGGCTGAAGCGGCCGATCGACTCGGTGTGCGCCAAGCTCGCCGAACTCGGCATCACGCCGAAAGTCGAGGCCTGACCGATCCGGGTGGGCGCCCCAGACGCCGTGCATGAGCGCCCACCCGCTGGCTTCACCAGGTGCCGGTATTCTCCATGGATGACCAGGGCTCCTGCGGCGGCTTCGATCCGCCCTTCTGCAGGATCTCGATGGAGATGCCGTCAGGCGAGCGCACGAAGGCCATGTGCCCGTCGCGCGGGGGCCGGTTGATGGTCACGCCCGCATCCTTCAGCCGCTGGCAGAAGGCGTAGATGTCATCGACCTGATAGGCGAGGTGCCCGAAATTGCGCCCGCCCGAATATTCCTCCGGATCCCAATTGTAAGTCAGCTCGATCAGGGGCGACTTTGTCGCTTCCGCGCGCTCAACGTCCCCCGGGGCAGCGAGGAAGACGAGGGTGAAGCGGCCCTTCTCGTTCTCGACCCGCCGCACTTCCTTGAGGCCGAAGGCATCGACGTAGAAGGCGAGCGCGCGGTCGAGATCCGTAACGCGGACCATCGTGTGCAGGTATTCCATGGCCAGACCGGTTGATGACAGGTATGGCCGGCTATCTGGTCCGGGGCGGCCACCCGTCAACGGGCGCCGGCCGACCCGCACTCGACATCGCTGCGCAACCGGCAGAGCAACGTAACGGCGCGCGGCCGCCCACAGCGATGTGCGGTCACGTTTCTTTGACAAATTCGCCGAATCATCGGAATTGCCACGCATCATCGCATCACATACTGGGCATCGAGAAACCTCTATTACCCGATGCGGAAGATGAATCTGACAAATTGGAGAAAATCATTCTCTGCAATGCTGTCCAATCCGCACGAGGCCGCCCCAAGTGAGTCTACGCGTCCACAAACCAAGCGGAGCAAAGTCTCTCCCGCTCTGAGTTTAACGGTCGGCCGATCGGACACGCCCGGCTCGGAGTCCCGTGCGTGAAGACAGGCTCGATCATCCGCGGGATCGGCGAGATCGAACACGCAATTCCCGAGCAGATTTTGGGTCATCCCGACTTTCCGATCGCGCGCCGAGTCTTCGTCTCGGAGCACGCGAAGGTCTACGAAGCAGGCGTGTTTCCCGCCCAGTTCGGGGCGGATGCCGGGCGGGTCACCACGCTGGCCATCATCGTTTGTCAGCATGCCGGCTACGATCCGGCCGACCGGGCGAATTGGCCGACCCTCAGCCGGCTCAAGGACACCGTCGCCCGCTTCGGATTCGCTAGTCCGAGGCTGATCGACAGCTTTGTCGCGCGCCTCGTACAAACCGGCTACGTCGAACTCCGGCAGCAGCCGGACGACAACCGCGTGCGCCTCCTGTGCCCCACCGAGCGCCTCCTGGCCTGGGACCGCGATTGGATGGCGGCCCACTACGCGGCTCTCGAAGTTCTCTACCCTGATCCGGGATTCGGTCCGGCGCGTCGGCGCGACCCTGCCTTCCAGGCCGCCCATGCCCGATCGGCCGTCGCGGCCTTCGACGCGATCATCGCGATGATGTGGAGCAACCTGGAGATCATCTTCTTCCTCAGCAGCACCAGCGCGCTGATCATCCTGCTGTCGCTCTTCGAGATGGGCGGCAGCGATCCGGCAAGCCGCATCCGCGAGGCCGATCTCGTCCAACTCGCGCCACGCTTCGCCGTCTCGCGCAGCCATCTGCGCAACATCCTGGCCGTGGCGCAGGAACGGAACTTCCTCGTCCGCTCGGGGCCGCGCAACGCCTACATCCATCTCACGCCGCACTGGGTCGCCGCCTTCGACCGCTTCATCGCGGGCAGTCTCGCTCAGAGCGACCTCACCTACCGCCTCGCCCTGCGGCATCAGGCGGAACAGGCACGCTCCGCGGTCTGATCACCGCGTGACGGATTCCGCTCGCACGGGATCACCTCTAGAAGGCAGGACCCTTTCCCGACGGCGAGCCCTGCCCGATGCGCACCGAGACGCCCCCGACCGTCCGCCTCGAGGACTATCGCCCGAGCGATCACCTGATCGACCGGGTCGAACTCGACGTGCGCCTCGACCCACACGACACCCGCGTGACCGCGACCCTGGCACTGCGCCCGAACCCGGCGGGCCGCGCCGGCGCTCCCCTCCTGCTCGACGGCGACGACCTCACCCTGCTGGCGCTCGAACTCGACGGGCATTCGCTCGCACCCGATGCTTACCGGGCCGAACCGTCGGGCCTGACGCTGCACGCGCCGCCACAGCGCCCCTTCACCCTACGGATCGAGACGCGGCTCGATCCGACCGCGAACACGCGGCTGATGGGCCTCTATCGCTCGAACGGCGTCTACTGCACGCAATGCGAGGCCGACGGCTTTCGCCGGATCACCTACTTCCTCGACCGGCCGGACGTGCTCTCGATCTACACCACCCGCATCGAGGCGGAGCGGGAGGCCGCCCCGGTCCTGCTCGGCAACGGCAATCCGGTCGAGGCGGGTGAGGTAGCGGGGACGGATCGGCATTACGCGGTCTGGCACGACCCGATGCCCAAGCCCGCCTATCTGTTCGCGCTGGTGGGCGGGCGGCTCGACCGCGTCTCCAAGTCCTTCACCACGATGGAGGGGCGGGAGGTCGAGATCGCGGTCTATGTCGAGCCGGGCAAGGGCGACCGGGCGGCCTACGCGCTCGACGCGGTGGAGCGCTCCATGGCCTGGGACGAGACGGCGTTCGGGCGGGCCTACGATCTCGACGTGTTCAACGTCGTCGCCGTCTCCGACTTCAACATGGGGGCGATGGAGAACAAGGGCCTCAACATCTTCAACGACAAATACGTGCTCGCCTCACCCGAGACCGCGACCGACGCCGATTATGCGGCGATCGAGGCGATCATCGCCCATGAGTACTTCCACAACTGGTCGGGCAACCGGGTCACCTGCCGCGACTGGTTTCAGCTCTGCCTGAAGGAGGGCCTCACTGTCTTCCGCGACCAGGAATTCTCGTCCGACATGCGCTCGCGGGCGGTCCACCGGATCGCCGAGGTGCGCAACCTGCGCGCCCGCCAGTTCCCGGAGGATGCCGGCCCCCTCGCCCACCCGGTGCGGCCGAAGCGATATGCCGAGATCAACAACTTCTACACGGCGACGGTCTACGAGAAGGGCGCCGAGATCGTGCGGATGCTGCGCACGCTGATCGGCGAGACGGCGTTCCGCGCCGGAATGGACCGCTACTTCGCCGAGAACGACGGCAAGGCCGCGACCGTCGAGGACTTCCTGAAGGCCTTCGAAGCGGTAACGGGCCGCGATCTCACCCGCTTCGCCGAGTGGTACGAGCGGCCGGGAACGCCGCGTGTCGCCGTCTCAGGCCACTACGATGCGGCCGCCAGGACATACCGCCTCGCCTTCCGGCAGACGCGGCCCGGCGCCGGGGCGGATGCCCCGCCCCTCGTCATCCCGATCCGCCTCGGCCTCGTCGGCGACGAGGGCCCTCTCGACACGGCGACGAGCGAGCGCGTCGAGGCCGGCGTGTTCGTGCTCGACGCGGCCGAGGATGCCGTCACCTTCGGGAATGTGGCGGCCGAGCCCGTTCCCTCGCTGTTTCGTGCCTTCTCGGCGCCGGTACGGGTGGAGAGCTCCCTCGACGAGGCCGCCCGCCTGACCCTGCTGCGCCACGATCCCGACAGTTTCAACCGCTGGGAGGCGGCTCAGCGCGTCGCTCTGGGCCTGATGGCGCGGGAGGCGCGCGGCGAGACCTCGGAGACCGCCGGCGCCGACGCGTTCGTCGCCGCGCTGGATGCCTTCCTCGACGCGGAGGCGCTGTGCGATCCGGCCTTCGCCGCGCAAGTCCTTGCCCTGCCGAGCGAGGGCGACCTCGCCGACGAGATCGGATCGGAGACCGACCCCGACGCGATCTTCTCCGCACGCCAGGACCTGCGCCGCCGCCTCGGCTCGGGCCTGCGCGAGCGCCTGACGCACCTGCGCGAGGCATTGGCCGAGCCTTCGGGGACTCCCTTCTCGCCGGACGCCGCCGCCGCGGGGCGGCGAGCCCTGCGCAACGCCGCCCTCGACCTGATCGCCGCAGCCGATCCGCAGGCCGGTACGGCGCTCGCCCAGGCGCAGATCGAGGCGGCGACCAACATGACGGACCGGCTCGCCGGGCTCGCGACCCTCGCGCTCCTGCCGGGCGAGGCTCGGGAGGCGGCGCTGACCGCCTTCGCCGAGCGCTACGCCGACGAGCCCCTCGTCCTCGACAAGTGGTTCGCGATCCAGGCGATGATTCCCGAGGACGGGACGGTGGCGCGGATCCGCCGCCTCCAGAACCACCCGGCCTTCGCCATGACCAACCCGAACCGGGTGCGCTCCCTCATCGGCAGCTTCAGCCTCGCCAACCCGACTCAGTTCAACCGTCCGGACGGCACCGGATACGCCCTCGTGGCCGAAACGGTACTGGCTCTCGACGGCACCAACCCGCAGGTCGCCGCGCGCCTTATGACCGCCTTCGGACCCTGGCGCCGCCTCGAGCCGGGACGCCGAACCGTGGCCGAGGCCGCCCTGCGTCGCATCGTTGCCACGCCCGGACTTTCTCGCGATGTGTCCGATATCGCGACACGAAGCGTGGCCGGCTAGTTAACACTCTGTTGAGACAGCGTTTCGGCGACTCGCCGTCGTCAAAACGACCGTCGAAGCGCCTCAACGAGTCAACGGTCGATTTCAAAATGCGCGTGGACAAACGTCCGTCGGCGATGTCCAATGTGAATACGATTCGAGACAACCGGCGCGGCCCAGGCTGAGGCGCCGTTTCCAGACAGTGCAGAGGTGGCGATATGTCGGGGGCGGTTTCCGCGTCCCTGTCCGCGCGCGCGCGTGCGGACACGATCCTCGGGATCCAGCGTACGACCGGCACCGCGCAAGCTCGTCTCATGCGGGCGGAGACGTGGCTTCGCTACGCGCTTCCGGCCCTGCTCGTCGTCTTCATGCTGACGCTGCTGGGCGTCGCGGTTCTGCAGATGCGCGGACGCCACGATCAGGCGATGCGCGTGGCCACCCGCGAGGTCGAAGCCTTCGCCCGCCTCGCAGCCCTGTCGCTCGCGAACGAGGCGGCCGCCACCGAAACGCGGCTCGAGCGCCTTCTTCCCGTCCACCTGCTGCCGGCCGGCTGCGAAATTCTGGTGATGGGTCCCTCCGGACGGATTCGCGCCGCCTATCCCCATCCGGCACCGGCCGACACCTTCGCGGGCTATCTCGCGGAGGGAGAGCCCATCGCCATCCTCGGCGAGAGCGCCGGGGCGATGACGGTGAATCTCCAGGCCGGCGGACAGGCCGTCGTCGCGGCGCGACGCCTGGCCGACGGGTCCGGCGAGGTCGCCGTCATCCAGCGGTTCGAGCCGATCACCGCCGATTGGTGGCGGATGTTCGGACATCACGCGGTTTCCCTTTCCGCCATCGCCCTCGTGCTGGCGGGAATGGCCACCGCCTACATCCTTCAGACGCAACGGGCGCAGGCCGCCGACGAGGTGTGCGAACTGGTCAAGCAGCGCCTCGACACGGCGCTCGGGCGTGGGCGCTGCGGCCTTTGGGATTGGGACATCGCCCGGGGCACGATCTTCTGGTCCGATTCGATGTACGCCCTGCTCGGCTACACCCCCGAACAGGACCTGCTCTCGTTCGGCGACGTGAACGCCCTGCTGCATGTCGAGGACGGCGACCTCTACAGCCTCGCCCGCCATCTCGCCGCGAGCCACGCCACCGTCGATCACGAGTTTCGCATCCGTAACGCCTCCGGCGAGTGGATCTGGCTGCGCACCCGCGCCGAGATCGTGGAGGATGCGACCGACGGCAGTCGCCACCTCGTCGGCATCGCCATGGACGTCACCGAGCAGCGCCGCCTCGCCGAGTTCACCGCCACCGCCGACATGCGCCTGCGCGACGCGGTGGAGGCGATCTCCGAAGCCTTCGTGCTGTGGGACGCCGGCAACCGGCTGGTGCTGTGCAATTCGAAGTTTCGCGACCTGCACGCTCTCTCCAGCGAGGATGCGGTGCCGGGCCGCCGCTACGACGAGATCATGGGGCAAGGCGCTCTCCCCCCGGTGCGCCGAGGCATCCCCGGTCCGGAGCGCGGCACGTCGCGCACGTTCGAGGTCGAGCTCACCGACGGGCGCTGGCTCCAGGTCAGCGAGCGCCGCACCAAGGATGGCGGCTACGTCTCGGTCGGCACCGACATCACCAGCCTCAAGCGCCACCAGGAGCAACTCGTCGCCTCCGAGCGCGAGCTGATCGGCACGGTCAAGGACCTGAAGCGCTCCCGGCGCACCCTGGAAACCCAGACGCAGCAACTCGCCGACCTCGCCGAACGCCACCTCGACCAGAAGGCCCGCGCCGAGATCGCCAACCAAGCCAAGTCCGAGTTCCTGGCCAATATGAGCCACGAGCTTCGCACGCCGCTCAACGCGATCATGGGCTTTGCCGAGTTGATGGAGAGCGAGGTTTACGGAGCGCTCGGCTCACCCCGCTACGCCGACTATTGCCGCGACATCCAGCAGAGCGGCACCTACCTGCTCTCGGTCATCGACGACATCCTGCACATGTCGCGCATCGAGGCGAAGCGGGTGAAGCTCGTGCGCCGCTCCATCGACCTCGATACGGCGCTCGCCTCGGCGGTGACGCTGGTGGCCAAGGAGGCCGCGACCAAGTCGGTTTCGATCGATATCGAGCTGGCCGGAACCCTGAGCGTGCTGGCCGACGAGCGGGCGCTTCAGCAGATCCTGCTCAACATCATCCAGAATGCGGTGAAGTTCACCCCGGAAGGCGGTCGCGTCGCGCTCCGCGGGCGCTCCTGCAACGGCTTCGCCCATCTTTTCATCGGCGATACCGGCATCGGGATTCCGAAGGCGGCGATCTCCAAGCTCGGTCGTCCGTTCGAGCAGGTCGAGACCAACCTCACCCGCAGCTACAAGGGTTCCGGCCTCGGGCTCGCCATCGCCCGCTCCACCGCCGAGTTGCACGGTGGCTCGCTGCGCATCCGCTCCGAGGAAGGAGTCGGCACGCTGGTGCTCGTCCGGCTGCCGATGCCGACCCCCGACCGTCTGGCCGAGGTCGGCCGGGAAGCCGAGCGGGACGCGGTGACGGCAATTGGTGAACTCGCCGGTGCAACGCGGGCCAAAGTCGACACGGTCACGGCCCTCGAGCGCTCGCTCTGACCGCCTGATTGCGGTCGGACGGCGCTCGCCGTGCCCGGCAGGCGCGTCGCGATCGGCGGCGGGCGATAGCGATGCGCCCCCTGCCCTTCCATGGGCAGCGATGCTCTCAACGACCCGGATCGGTTCCGCGCTTGGCCCCAGCCTCCGGCGAGCCGCCAGACGTCGGCGCCGAGGTTTGGGCCATGCCGGCCAGACACCCGCGGCTGTTCAGGCACCTTTCACGCCGCTGACAACGACCTACGGCAAAGAACGGGATCAGTGACGGGGTTCCGTTCCCGAAGCCGTGGACGCAGGCGCCCGCCAGACGTGCAGCGGCGATCACGAGGCCGCCGGACATAGCCGAGATGATCGCCCGATCGTTGATGTCCTTTCGCTCTTGGCACGACAAAGAGGCGTCGGGACCGGTCATGTCCGATTCGGCTTGAAGGGAAGCATCCATGCCGTCGTCGACCATCGAACTCATCGGCGCTCCGATCGAGATCGGCACGAGCGAGCCCGGAGCCGTGATGGGTCCGGCCGCTCTGCGCACCGCCGGGCTGATGCGGGTGTTGCACGATCTCGGGCTCACGGTCCGCGACGCCGGTGATCTCACCCCCGACGGCACGCCAGGGCAGCAGCGCGACCTCCCGGCGATCCGCGCCTGGATGACGGAGATCTCGCGCGCCGTGGAAACGGCCCTGAATGGTGGGAGCCTGCCGCTCGTCATGGGCGGCGACCACAGTCTGTCGCTCGGTTCGATCGACGGAGCCCTGCGCCATTGCCGTCGCACCGGCCAGCCGCTCTTCGTGCTCTGGCTCGACGCCCATGCCGACTTCAACACCCTGGAGACCTCGCCCTCCGGGAACGTCCACGGCATGCCCCTGGCCGCCCTGTGTGGCGAGCCCGGCTTCGACGCGCTGTTCGACGGCGAACCGCGTCCCTTGCTCGATCCGCGCCGTGTCCATCTGTTCGGCCTGCGCTCCATCGATGCCGGGGAGCGGGCCATCGTCACGCAGCGGCACGTGAACGTCGTCGACATGCGCACCATCGACGAGTTCGGCGTCGTGGCGCCGCTGCGCCGCATCCTCGACCGGGTGGCGGCCGAGAACGGACACCTGCATGCGAGCTTCGACGTGGACTTCCTCGATCCGACCATCGCGCCCGGCGTCGGCACGACGGTGCCGGGCGGGGCGACGTTCCGCGAGGCGCACCTCATCATGGAGATGCTGTGCGATTCAGGGCTGGTCGGCTCCCTCGACGTGGTGGAGCTGAACCCGTTCCTCGACGAGCGCGGGCGCAGCGCCCGGGTGCTGGTCGAGCTGGTGGCGAGCCTGTTCGGCCGCCGCATCATCGACCGGCCGACCGACGTGCCGCCGCTGGAGGCGTGAGCGGCCCCCGCCGTCCGCCTCCTGCGGCTGAGAAGTCAGCCGATCTCCTCATGCCAGGTGCGGCCGTCGCGCTCGATCAGCGCGATCGAGGCGGTCGGCCCCCAGCTTCCGGCGGCGTAGGGGCGCGGCGGCTCGGGGCGGTCGGCCCAGGCCTTGAGCAGGGTGTCGGCCCAGGCCCAGGCCACCTCCACCTCGTCGCGGCGCATGAACAGGGTGGCGTTGCCGCGCACCACATCCATCAGCAGGCGCTCGTAGGCGTCGGGATAGCGCTGCTTGAACGTCTCCTCGAAGGAGATGTCGAGATTGGTCGGGCGCAGGCGCATGCCGCCGGGCCCCGGATCCTTGGTCATCACTTCGAGCTTCATCCCCTCCTCCGGCTGGAGCCGGATGACGAGGCGGTTCGGCTCGCGCCCGAAGGCGTCGGCGGGGAAGATCGAGAAGGGCGAGGCGCGGAACTGCACCACGATCTCGGACAGCTTCTTCGGCAGGCGCTTGCCGGTGCGGACGTAGAACGGCACGCCGGCCCAGCGGCCGCTGCGGACCTCGAGCTTGAGGGCGACGAAGGTCTCGGTCCGGCTCGCGGCCTCGCTGCCGAGATCGGCCTGGTAGCCCTCCACCGGCCGCCCGCCGACCGCACCCGCCGCGTATTGCCCACGCACCGTCACGGCCTGCACGTCGGCGGCGGTGATGGGCTTGAGGGCGCGCAGCACCTTCAGCTTCTCGTCGCGCACGGAATTGGCGTCGAGCGAGATCGGGCTCTCCATCGCCGTGAGGCAAAGAAGCTGAAGGATGTGGTTCTGCACCATGTCGCGCAGGGCGCCCGAGGTGTCGTAGTAGCCGCCGCGCCCCTCGACGCCGACCGTCTCACCCACCGTGATCTGCACGTGGTCGATCACGTCGGCATTCCAGAGTCGTTCGAAGATCGTGTTGGCGAAGCGCAGGGCCAGCAGGTTTTGCACCGTCTCCTTGCCGAGATAGTGGTCGATGCGGAAGATCTGGCTCTCGGGAAACACAGCGCCGACCGCGTCGTTGATGGCGCGGGCCGATTTCAGATCCTTGCCGATCGGCTTCTCGAGGACGACCCGGCTGTTCTCGCCGATCAGCCCGTAACGGTCGAGGTTGCGGCAGATCGAACCGTAGAGGTCGGGCGAGGTGGCGAGGTAATAGGGCCGGATGCGGTCGGGCCGCTCGTCGAGCAGGGTCTTCAGCTCGTCCCAGCCGTCGTCGCCCAGCGCGTCGACCGCCACGTAGAACAGGTGATCGAGGAAGCCCGCGAGCCTCGCCTCGTCGATCTCGGCCGGCGGCACGAAGCTTTTCAGGGCGTCCCGAGCGTGCTCCCGGAATTCCTCCACGGTCATGTGACTGCGCGAGGCGCCGATGATGCGGCTTGTCTCGGGGATCTGGGCGTCGCGGTAGCGCTGGTAGAGGGCCGGCAGGAGCTTGCGCTGGGTCAGGTCGCCGGTGGCGCCGAACACGACGTAATCGAAGGGCGAGACGGGGATGATGGTGGCCAAGCGCGGCTCCCATGTTTCGCGCGGGGTTCGAGGCTCAGAAGCGCCGGAACAGCATTCCTGCAACTCCGCGCCCCTCACCCGATCGTCTGACGGAGCACCCAGCGGCGTCCGGCACGGTGGGTTATCGGTTCGCAGCGAGGCCTTGCAAGTGCGCTGCCGAACAAACGGCCGACACTCCGGGGCAACGGGCGGGCCGCTGCCGGAGAGGCCGTCGCTGCCGCAGGCGGCTGCGGCCCTGTCAGCCGGAGAAGTCGCGGCTCCGGCGCGAGCCGATGGAGCTGTAGTTCGGGGGCAGCTGATCGGTGGCCGCGGGCTTCTTCTCCTCGGCAACGGTCAGCTTGGCGATGCGCTCGATGCGCACGCCAGCGTAGTTGCCTCTCCGCCAAGCGAGGTTGACCCGCAGAACGAAGTCCCGGCCCAGAATCCTGAGCATGAACGAGGCCGGGAGGATGTAGGCCTCGGGAACGCCGAGCTTAGCCCCAGACTTCGAGATGTCCTTGATGTTACACGGTATCTCGGTGCCGTCGAACAGTCGGATCAGTGCGATCCAGTTGGTGGCGGTCCGCTCCTCGCGCCGCGCGGTGGGAGAGGTCTCGACCGTTGCAGAGTCGTCTTCCGACATCAGCTCTGACGGGAAACCGCCAACGGGTGAAGGGGGGCTCGGCATAAGGGCCACGGCAAGATGCGTTTCGAGGCCCACGCTATCGGTAAAGTGTTGATGCAAGATGTGCAGCGCGGCCGGCCATCCTTCCGCCAAGCCGCGGACCCGCGCGGATCCGATCACATCTTCATCAGAGAACCCATCCCTGCCGGAAAACGTATTTTCGATTACGCATGCGATATGAGCACTTACAGGCCCGATACGGACCCCGGATCCGCCACAACGCGAGACGTAGCCATTGAACGATCTGCCATATCAGCGTCTTACGCGACTTATCGCATTGCAAAACAAGCCGGCTCTTCTTGCACCGCAACGAAAATAGTTCGTGACGCCGAGCACAAACCGGCTTGCAAGCGATGAACAGCTGATTAACGTGCTCTCATCGAGACGCGTTCGATGTTTGACCCCTGGCAGGGAGCGGTCCCATGTCCGAGCTCATCCGCGTGAAACCGACCCACGACGGCACCTATACCGTCTATCGTGGGTCCATGGCCCTCGTCTCGGGCCTGACGAGGCTGCAGGCCGAACGCTACGAGGCGAGCATCGCCCGTCAGCAGCGCGGGCTCTCACCCCTCGTCGGCGCCTGAGGCGCCCGACCGACGACTTGAGGGCGCGGCTCCGATGAGGAGTCCGCGCCCTTCGCTTGTCGACCGCGTCACGCGAAGCCCGTCTCCGCGCGGATCCAGGCGGCGGTGTCGGGATCGGCATCGGCGACCGGCAGATGAAGGATGATCGGCGTTTCGTAGGGATGGAGCCGCTTTAGCTCGGCCGCGAGGGCGTCGGCCAAGCCTTCGCGGCTCTTGACGATGGCGACCACCTCCGTGCCGCGCTCGACCGTGCCCTTCCAGGCGTAGACCGATTGCATCCCCGGGATCACGTTCACGCAGGCCGCGAGGCGGGCGCGCACCAGCGCCTCGCCGACATCCAGCGCGATCGCGGCATCGGGAAAGGTCGTGTAGACGAGGAGCGGGCGCTCCATGCTATGGCTCTCCCTCGGCAGGCCGGTGTCCACTCGGGTGTCCGGTGCGTGCCCCGAGTGAGACCGGCTCGGCCTCTTCCCGTCAACAGGGCTGACTGTACGGATGCCGCGTCGCTTTTCACGGATCGCCTTCGTGGCGAGCCCCACGGCCGACGCGCGGGAGGCGGCGGACCTGCTGATGCGCCGCTACGATCACGTTCCTCCCGAGGAGGCGGACGTGGTCGTGGCGCTCGGCGGCGACGGATTGATGCTGCAGGTGCTGCACCGGTTCATGAACGCGCCCAAGCCGATCTACGGCATGAATCGCGGCACGGTCGGCTTCCTGATGAACGAGTTCCGCGAGGAAGGGCTGCTCGACCGTCTGGAGGCGACCAAGCGCTCGACGATTCACCCGATGACGATGATCGCCACCGACACGGAGGGACGAAGCCACACGGCGCGGGCGATCAACGAGGTGTACATGCTGCGCCAGACCCACCAGACCGCCAAGCTGCGGGTCTCGGTGGACGACCATGTGCGCCTGCCCGAGCTGATCGCCGACGGCATCCTCGCCGCCACGCCTGCCGGCTCGACCGCCTACAACCTGTCGGTCGGTGGGCCGATCCTGCCGCTGAACGCGCATCTCCTGGCGCTGACGCCGATCTCGGCCTTCCGGCCCCGGCGCTGGCGCGGCGCGCTGCTGCCGAACTACGCCCGCATCCGCATCGACGTGATCGACGCCGAGCACCGTCCCGTCGCGGCGGTGGCCGATCACACCGAGTTCCGACGGGTCTGCACGGTGGAGACCTGGCTCGACCACGCCACCAACCTCGTGCTTCTGCACGATCCCGGGCATAGCCTGGAGGAGCGCATCCTGCGCGAGCAGTTCGGCTGATCCGGCTCGCCGACGCGCTTGGCCGGCTTCTGCGCGGGCTCGCCGATGAGCTGTCCGCTTGGGTCGGGTGAATACCCTATCAGAAGTCGCTGGCGAGGCCCTTCACCTCCCAATCCTCGTAGCGAACCGGCTCCAGGCCGCCACGTCCCAGCGTCTCGGGCCGTTCGGCGATCTTGGCCGCGCGGGCGTCGATGGCCGCGCGGCGCTCGGCCGCCTCCGCCAGCGCCCTCTGCGCCGCCGGGGTCAAGGCGCGCGTCTCCGTGTTCGTCCGGTCAACCTCTTCCCGCGTACCCGCCTGGGTCATGCCGATTTCCTTCATCGCTTGCATCCCTCGCCGACAGATGTGACTGCATCGGCTCCGGGGCGAGACCCCGTCGACCCCTTTTAGCTGAGAACGGCCTTTCCCGCGTGGCATCGACCTCCAACCGCCAAACGCCGCCCGCCTTCGACGCGACCGTACCGGGTCTCGCCGCGCGCCACGTCGCGCGCGAGGCTGTGGCGACCCTGCTCGGACCTGCCCGCGGCCTCGCCCTCGAAGATGCCCTTGCCCAGGCCGGCCGCGTCGCGCGGCTCGACGCCGGCGAGGCCGCGCTGGCCCGGGCGATCGCCACGGCGAGCTTCCGCCGGCTCGGCTTCATCAAGGCGGCGCTCGCCGCACGCCTGCGCGACGGCCTCCCGGTAGACCGGCCGCATCTCCTCGCCCTGCTGGTGACCGGCGCGGCGCAGATCCTCGATCTCGCGGTCGCCGACCACGCCGCGGTCGATCTCTCGGTACGCCTCGCCAAGGCGGACGCGCAACTCCAGCACCTCGCGCCCCTCGTCAACGCCGTGCTGCGCCGGATCGCTCGCCAGCGCGATGCGATCCGGGCGCAGGAGGGCGATCCGCTCGCGCACAATACGCCGGATTGGCTCGCCCGGCGCTGGCGGGCGACCTACGGCGAGGCGGAGGCGCAGCGCATCGCCGCCGCTCATCTGGAGGGCGCGGCGGTGGATCTCACCGTTCCGCGCGACCGCGAGACCTGGGCCGAGCGGCTCGGTGGCCTCTCCCTCGACCTGGGATCGATCCGTCTTGCCGAGGTGCGGGATTCGGTCGCCGAGCTTCCCGGCTATGCCGAGGGCGCGTGGTGGGTGCAGGACGCCGCCGCCGCCCTGCCGGTGCGGCTGCTCGCACCTGGCCCGGGCGAGCGCGTCGCCGACCTCTGCGCGGCGCCGGGCGGCAAGACGGCGCAGATCGCGGCGGCAGGCGCGACGGTGACCGCCGTCGATCGCTCGGCCGCGCGGCTGGAACGGCTCGGCCGCAATCTCGAGCGTCTCGGTCTCAGTGCCGAGGTGCGGGCGGCCGATGCCCTGGAACTGCCGGAGGATGCGCCCTTCGACGCGGTGCTGCTCGATGCCCCCTGCTCGGCGACCGGTACGATCCGCCGCCACCCCGACGTCGCCTGGACGAAGAGCGAGACGGACGTGATCCGCCTCGCCGGCCTCCAGCGCCGGCTCCTCGACAAGGCCGCGCGGCTGACGCGCCCGGGCGGACGCCTCGTCTACTGCACCTGCTCCCTGGAGTCCGAGGAGGGCGGCGGACAGATCGCGGATTTCCTGAACCGCAACCCTGATTTCGAACGGATCGCCGTCACCCCGGACCAGTTGGCCGGCCATGCCGAGTTGATCGATGCCGCCGGCGACCTGCGCACCCTGCCGAGCCATCTCGCCGGCGGCACCGGCCGGGCGGGCGGGCTCGACGGCTTCTTCGCGAGCGTGCTGCGGCAACGGGGGTGAAGCCGGGAGTGTCCGAGTTCCGGACCGGTGATCCTGCGCCCCTCGGCTCGCCGGCCCGGCGCCCGCAGCACGCCCCTCAGCAGCAATAGGCCTTCAGGCCGGCACCGGCTATGACGAAACCCGTCACGAGTGAGAGCCCGCCGGCCATCTCCAGCCGAGCGGTCCAATCCGGGTAACGCGGGGCCCGGCCGGCCAGCACGACGCTGCAGGACAAGCTCACGAGACTGAGCAGCGCAATCATCCATCCTCCCGGTCGAGCGACCGTCGCGGCGCCGCTCCAGCGGTCGCCGGGCCGTTTACGACGACGTTAACGCACGAGCCGTGCGGCGGGGCATCCCCGCTATCCCCGTTCTCCCCAGCTCGATCCGTCGGATACAAGGATAGCCGGCGACAAACCATGTCGGAGGCCTACCCGTTGCACAACTTATGTTGCGAAACGGTATTAACCATTCATTCAAGTGAGTAAACAAAGCCTTAGCAAGCCCGCTCAACTTGAGCTAAATATTTCTCACACAACGAACTGTCCTCCCGTTTCGGCGGCCCCATGACTTCCGTGTCCAGCTTCTGGGTGCGCTCTTCCGTCATGCTTGCAGGCGCAGCAAGCTTTCTCCTCGTCGGGACGGGGGCCGCCAGTGCCCACGTCAAATGGTTTTGTGTTTTCGATGTCGCCGGCCAGCCGCGCGGTCTCGAACAGGTGCTCTGCACCGACTTCGAATGGCTGACCGGTCTCGCCCTCGTCTGCCTGATGTTCGGCTGCCTGACCGAGGGCACGCCGCTCGGCACGTCGCTCCTCAACGCCCTCGACCGCGTCACGGCGCTGCTTCGGGTCAACAGCGTCCTGATCGTTCGGGCGGTGGTGGGGTTCTTTCTCGTCTCGCTGTGGAATCTCGGCGGGATCATCCTGACACCGGAGCTGAAGACGGACGTCGCCTGGATCCCGTGGCTGCAACTCGCCATGGCCGCCGGGCTTCTCTGGAAACGCACCCTTCCCCTCACCGCCGCCGGTATCGTGTTCCTGTTCGGCTTCGCCGTCTGGAACTACGGCGTCTTCCACCTCGCCGATTATCCGGTGTTCCTCGGCGTGGCTGCCTTCCTCGCGCTGACCGCCTTCGATCGCACCCTGTTCGGCCAGCGCCCCATCGACGTGGTGCGCATCGCCGCCGCGATCACCCTGATGTGGGCTTCCGTCGAGAAGTGGGCCTACCCCCACTGGACCGATCCGCTGATCGCCGCCAAGCCCGGCATGACGATGGGCGCCTCGCCGGAACTCTTCATGCAGGCCGCCGGCGTCATCGAGTTCACCCTGGCCTTCGCCCTGATCTGGACGCCCCTGGTGCGCCGCGCCTCGGCGATCATCCTGACGGCGGTCTTCGTCTCGGCCATCGTCGAGTTCGGCAAAGTCGACGCCATCGGCCACTCGGGCATCATCGCGGTCCTGATCGCGATCGCCGCCGACAACGCCCGGGTGCCCGCCACCCGCCGGGATGTGGTCCTGGCCCCGGTCTACTATGCCAGCGCCCTGATGCTGTTCCTCGGCGTCTACTACTTCGCCCACAGCACGCTCTACGGCGAAGGCTACGCCATCGGTGCGGGGTTGGGGGGCATGCCGGTGATCTGACCGGCCTCGCCTTCGAGTGACGCTTCCCGGGGATGCCTCGTGCACGAGGGGCATCCCCAAACCGATTGCCGGGCCAATGGCCGCGCCGTCGAAATGGGATCGCGGCAGACGAGCGCGACGCTCGAAACAGCGTGAGAAAGATCTGCGCGGCACTGCCTTCACGTTTCGATAAGTTTACCGAATCCAACCATCGATGATCTTGGTGTCGCGCACCAAGACGACGCTCCGTTCAACCTGCCGAAAGAAGCAATTCGTTAAATACGCGCTGATGCAATTTTCCTACACCGGCGCCGTTTAACGCGATGGCAAGCCGGCCGGACCGACAGTTCTGCCTGTAACGACGCGGCACCGGACGGGATGGCATGAGATATCGTGAGCAGACCGACGCGACGACCCAGCAGCCCGCGGAGGGCGTTCGCCGCCTCCCGAGCGCGCCGGCACTCGGCGACGATCACGCCCTGCGCGGCCTCGACTTCGCCTCGCAGGATTGCCTCGGCCTCTCCACCCATCCGGAGATCGTGGCCGCCGCCGCCGACGTCCTGCGCCGATTCGGCGTGCGCAGCGTGTGCGCCGCGGCCGAGGCCGGCGATCCCGGCCTCGCCGTCGCCCTGGAGCGTCGGATCGCCGACTTCCTCCAGATGGAGACGGCTTTGCTCTGCCCGACCGGCCGCGCCGCCGCCCGGACCGTGATCCGCGGCCTCGTGCGCCCGGCCGACCACGTGGTGATCGATGCCGCCATCCGCGGGGGCCTGCGGGACGATGCCGAGGCCGCAACCGACAACCTCCAGCCGTTCCGTCACCTCGATGCGGATCACTGCCGCGACCGTCTTCAGGCCATACGCGCCCGAGACGCGCGGAACGGTATCCTGGTCGTGACCGAGAGCCTGTCGCCGCTCGATTCCGGTACGCCGGACCTCGCCGCCCTGCGGGCGCTGTGCGACGAGTTCGGCGCGACGCTCCTCGTGGACGTGGCTCAGGACCTGGGCTGCCTCGGCGAGGACGGGCGCGGCCATCTCGGCCTTCAGGATATGCTCGGCAAGGCCGATCTGGTGATCGGTAGCTTCTCGAAGAGCTTTGCCTCGAACGGCGGCTTCGTGGCCGCCCGGACCCGGGCGGTGACGGCGTGCCTGCGGGCCGGCGAGACCGAGCAGGCGCTCTCGCCGATCCAGCTTGCGGTGATCCTCAAAGCCTTCGCCATCATCGGCGTGGCCGAGGGTTCCGAGCGCCGTGCCCGGCTGATGCGCAACGTCCTGAACCTGCGCACGGCGCTGCGCGAGCGCGCTCTGAGCGTTTGCGGCGAGCCCTGCACCTCGGTCTCCGTCGAGATCGGCTTCGGTGAGCGTGCCCGCTGCTTCACTCACCATCTGTCCGAGTTCGGCCTGCTGGCCGATCTCGCCGGCCTGGAGGAAACCGGGCGCCTGCGCCTGCACGTCACCGCCGGGCATTCCGATGCCGAGGTCGCGCGGGCTGCCGCCTGCGTCGCCGCCGCGCTGGACCGGGCGCAGGCCGACCTGTCACGCTCGGCCCGCCGGACGCGCCTGCGCGCCGCTGCCTGACCGACGCTCCGCTCGGACCGGTGCGAGCGTCGTCTTCCCGCCAGCGGTTATCGCCGCGCGGAACCGGGCACTAGAGAATCATCCCGCGGGCGTCCGCCTCCCTCTCGACGGCGTCGAGCAGGGCGCGGGAGGCGATCAGCCGTCGGTCGATCATCGGATCGGTGAGCCGGTCGATCCAGAGCGGCCACGTCGCCCGCGCCTCGAGGGTGCGGCCTTCGAGATCGCTGCGCACGGCGCGCAGATACGGAACCGCTCCGGGCCCGAGCCGGTCGAGAGTGAGACACAGGTCGCGGCGGAACTCCTGCGAGATCCGGGCGAGTCCGGCATGGGCGGATTCGTAGGCGCCGATCAGGGCATGGGCGTGCCCGACCGCCTCCTGGGGAAAGGTCGTGCGAAACATGGCGGGTTTCTCGCGAAGCCTGTCCAGTCAATGCGCGGAATCGTGCGGGGTTCTGCCGGCGGCGCCGGTAATCTACGGTCGAGCTTGGGTTTTTCGCCGATCTGATCTTGTGCAGCGCATTGTTGACAGGTGCCGCACGTGATGCGACTGCGCCGCACCTTAAACAGGGTCTCCCGACGATCCCGGTCAGCGGCAGTCCGTCTCGTGGCTGCGCGCGTGCGGCGTGACGGCGGGCGCGACCCCGATGCGCCGGGGCACCCGTCCCGGTGCCGAGGCGACGGGACGTCATGACGCGAGCCTTCATCTTTCCGGGACAGGGCAGCCAAGCGGTCGGTATGGGTAAGGCGCTGAGCGACGCCTTCCCGGCCGCCCGGCAGGTCTTCGAGGAGGTCGATGCGGCGCTCGGCCAGAACCTGTCGCGGCTGATGTTCGAGGGTCCCTCCGAGGAGCTCACGCTGACCGCCAACGCCCAGCCGGCGCTGATGGCGGCGAGCCTTGCGGTGCTGCGCACCCTGGAGGCCGAGCGCGGCCTCGATCTCGCCCGCGACGCCGCTTTCGTGGCCGGCCACTCTCTCGGCGAGTACTCGGCGCTCGCCGCCGCCGGCACCTTCTCGATCTCGGACACCGCCCGCCTGCTGCGCATCCGCGGCGAGGCGATGCAGCGGGCAGTGGCTCCCGGCGTCGGCGCCATGGCCGCCCTGCTCGGTCCGGACCTCGCGACCGCGCGCGATATCGCCGAAGAGGCGGCGCAGGGCACGGTCTGCGATGTCGCCAACGACAACGGCGCGGGCCAGGTCGTCCTCTCCGGTCACCGGGAGGCCGTCGAGCGGGCGATGGCACTGGCTCAGGGACGCAGCGTGCGTCGGGCGGTCCTTCTCAATGTCTCCGCCCCCTTCCACTGCGCCCTGATGGCACCGGCAGCGGAGGCGATGCGCGGCGCGCTGGCCGAAGTGACGATGAAGGCGCCGGTCGTTCCCGTTTACGCCAACGTCACCGCCGGCCCGCTCACCGAGCCGGACGCGATCCGCGACGCGCTGGTGACCCAGGTCACCGGAACCGTGCGCTGGGCCGAGAGCGTCGCCGCCATGGCGGAGGCCGGCGTCGATCGCTTCTTCGAACTCGGCGCCGGCAAGGTCCTGACCGGTCTCGTCAAGCGGATCGCACCGAGTGCCGCCGCCAGCGCGGTCGGCACGCCCGACGACGTCGCCGCCTACGCCTGACCTTTCTCCCAATCAGAAGAGCCGACAGCATGTTCGACCTCACCGGCCGCAAGGCCCTCGTCACCGGCGCAACCGGCGGGCTCGGCGGGGCGATCGCCCGGGCGCTCCATGCTCAGGGTGCGCATGTCGCTCTGTCCGGCACCCGCCGGGCGGTCCTCGATGAGGTAGCGGCGGAGCTCGGCGGCGAACGCGTGGCGGTGGTCGAGGCCAACCTCGCGGACAAGGACGCCGTCGAGGCCCTTCTGCCGGCTGCCGAATCGGCGCTCGGCGGGCTCGACATCCTGGTCAACAATGCCGGCATCACCCGCGACAACCTCTTCATGCGGATGAAGGACGAGGAGTGGGAGGCGGTTCTCAACGTCAATCTCACCGCCGCCTTCCGCCTGTCGCGCGCCGCGCTCAGAGGAATGATGAAGCGCCGCTACGGCCGCATCATCGGCATCGGTTCGGTGGTCGGCGCCACCGGAAATCCGGGACAGGGCAACTACGCGGCGGCCAAGGCCGGACTCGTCGGCATGACGAAGGCGCTGGCGGCCGAGGTTGCCACCCGCGGCATCACGGTCAACTGCATCGCGCCGGGCTTCATCGCGTCGGCGATGACCGACGCGCTGAACGAGAAGCAGCGCGAGACGATTCTGACCCGCGTTCCCGCGGGCCGGCTCGGCACCGCGGCCGAGATCGGCGCGGCGGCGGTCTATCTCGCCTCGGAAGAAGCGGGTTACGTGACGGGGCAGACGCTCCACGTCAACGGCGGCATGGCAATGTACTGAGACCGTCCACAAAGGGGTGTTCTGTCCGGAAAACCACGGCGATGAATGCTTTCTGAACCGCCCCTCGCCAGAGCGGAAACCCTGTGTTAACACCCGGCTCAGCCGTGCAGGGGAGTTGACGGTTCAGCGGGTTGCGGCTTTTCCAAACCACGCGCGATCGAACACCGGCCGTCCAGAAAAATCCCCGGAGCGGGAAGGCGGCCACGGCGCTTTCGTCAGAAGCACACACCATCACGATCGAGAAGACGAGGACCAACAACGATGAGCGATATCGCCGAGCGCGTGAAGAAGATCGTCGTCGAGCACCTGGGCGTCGAGCCTGAGAAGGTCACCGAGGCCTCCAACTTCATCGACGATCTCGGCGCCGACAGCCTCGACACCGTCGAGCTGGTGATGGCGTTCGAGGAGGAGTTCAACGTCGAGATCCCGGACGACGCGGCCGAGACCATCCAGACGGTCGGCGACGCGATCAAGTTCCTGGAGAAGAACTCCGCCTAAGGCGGTGTCCTCGCGCGGGCGGGGTCGACAAGGCCCCGCGCGCCACCATGTTTCGAAACCGTCATCGTCCCCCGGGACGAACAATGAGTCCTTCGCGGACTGAGCGGATCGTTGGGATCAGGCAATGCGTCGGGTGGTGATCACGGGTCTGGGGATGGTGTCGCCTCTGGGTGGCAACGTCGAGCATACCTGGAGCCGCCTCATCGCCGGTGACAGCGGTGCCTCCGCGGTCATCGCCTTCCAGACCGACGATCTCGCCTGCCGGATCGCCTGCACGTTGCCCTTCGGCGACGGCTCCAACGGCACCTTCAACCCCGACCAGTGGATGGAGGTGAAGGAGCAGCGCAAGGTCGATCCGTTCATCGTCTACGCCATGGCTGCCGCCGGCCAGGCGCTCGACGACGCCGATTGGCACCCGAAATCCGACGCGGATCAGGAGGCCACCGGCGTCCTGATCGGCTCCGGCATCGGCGGCATCGGCACGATCTACGATGCCTCCGTGACCCTGCACGAGAAGGGTCCGCGGCGCATCTCGCCCTTCTTCATTCCCGGCCGCATCATCAACCTCGCCTCCGGGCAGGTCTCGATCCAGCATGGGCTGAAGGGACCGAATCACGCGGTCGTCACCGCCTGCTCCACCGGTGCGCACGCCATCGGCGACGCCTCCCGTCTGATCGCGCTGGGCGACGCCGACGTCATGGTGGCGGGCGGCACGGAGGCGCCGGTCAACCGGCTGTCGCTGGCGGGCTTCGCCGCCTGCCGCGCGCTCTCCACCGGCTTCAACGACCAGCCGACCAAGGCGTCGCGTCCCTACGACCGCGACCGCGACGGGTTCGTCATGGGCGAAGGCGCCGGCATCGTCGTGCTCGAGGAGTACGAGCACGCCAAGGCGCGCGGCGCCAAGATCTACGCCGAGGTGATCGGCTACGGCCTGTCGGGCGACGCCTACCACATCACCTCGCCCGCCCCGGACGGCGACGGCGGCTACCGCTGCATGAAGGCCGCGGTGAAGCGCGCCGGGATCGACCCGTCCGAGATCGACTATATCAACGCCCACGGCACCTCGACGCCGCTCGGCGACGAGCTGGAGCTGAAGGCGGTCGAGCGGCTGCTCGGCGACGCCGCCTCCAAGGCGTCGATGTCCTCCACCAAGTCGGCGATCGGCCACCTGCTCGGCGCGGCCGGCGCCGTGGAGGCGATCTTCTCCGTGCTGGCGATCCGCGACGGCGTGATGCCGCCGACGCTGAACCTCGACAACCCGTCGGTCGAGACCGCCATCGACCTCGTGCCCCACGAGGCCAAGCGCAAGCGCGTCGATACGGTGCTCTCGAACTCCTTCGGCTTCGGCGGTACCAACGCCTCGCTGCTGATGCGCCGGGTCGGCTGACGAGCACGGTTCCTGCGACGGGACGCAGCGTGTGGCGGGCCGGCCGCAGGCAACGCCATTTCGCCACAAAACAGCTTACACTGCCTCGCAAAACGCCCGGCCCTCGGCTGGGCGGAGACTTTGTGAGAGACGCTCCAGGCTCGATCCTTCGAACGCTCGGCGACCGCCCGGCAACCGGGGAAAGACTTTCTGAGCGGGGCGCCGCAAAGGGCCACAGCAGGATTCCGGATGTTTCGCAGACGACAAGATCCGCCGTCTCCGCCGCCCGCTTCCGAGGAGCCGTCGCTGCCGAACCGGCCCTCGCCGCGTAGCCCGAGCGAGGCGATCAAGCCGACCGTCGCCCCTCCCCCGCCCGAGAAGCCCGAGCGCCGCCGCGGCGGACTGCTCGCCACCATCAGCGGGTTCCTGACGCTGGGCGTGGTGCTGGCGCTCGGTGCCCTCGTCGGCCTCACCCTGCTCAACCGCCAAGCGTCCGAGCCGGGGCCGCTCCCCGCCGACAAGGTCGTGGTGATTCCCAATCGCAGCGGCACCTCGGAAATCGCCAGCATTCTCGCCCGCGAGGGCGTGATCGAGCATCCGAGCCTGTTCGAGATGTCCGCCCGCTTCGGCGGCAGGGGGCCGCTCAAGCATGGCGAGTACATGTTCAAGGCTCATGCCAGCGTGAAGGACACGATCGAGACGCTGACCAACGGGCGTCAGGTCCAGCACGCCATCACCTTCCCCGAGGGTCTGACCTCGGAGCAGATCGTCGCCCGCCTCAACGACAACGACGTGCTGTCCGGCGAGATCGCCGAGACGCCGCCCGAGGGCTCGCTCCTGCCCGACACCTACAAGTTCGAGCGCGGCGCCACCCGCCAGCAGATCCTCAACCTGATGCGCGCCAAGCAGCGCGAGGTGCTGAACCAGATCTGGCAGCGCCGCAGCGCCGAGGTGCCGGTGAAGACGCCGGCCGAGATGGTGACGCTGGCCTCCATCGTCGAGAAGGAGACCGGCCGCGCCGACGAGCGGCCGCGGGTGGCCGGCGTGTTCGTCAACCGCCTGCAGAAGCGGATGAAGCTGCAATCCGATCCGACTATCGTCTACGGCCTCGTCGGCGGGCGCGGCACCCTCGGGCGCGGCATTCTGCGCTCGGAGATCGAGCGGCCGACCCCCTACAACACCTACGTGATCGAGGGCCTTCCGCCGGGGCCGATCGCCAATCCGGGCCGGGCGGCGCTGGAGGCGGTCGCCAATCCGTCGCGCACCAAGGACCTCTACTTCGTCGCCGATGGCACCGGCGGCCACGCCTTCGCCGATTCGCTGGAAGGTCACCAACGCAACGTGACCCGCTGGCGCCAGGTGGAGCGCGCCCGCCAGCAGTCGCAGCAGGCCGATCCCGCCGCCGTCGACAAGGTCGATCCGAACACCGCCGAGCCCAATGCGGGCCAGCCCTCCGGTCAGCCCGGCACCAATCCGGGCCGCGCCTCCGCCTACGCGCCGGGCTCGAACGTGGCGCTCGACGGCGCAGCCGCCGACGGCACGGGCGGAGCGCGTCCGAAGGCCTTCGACGCCTCCGAGGGCACGCGGCTCGATCCCCTGCGCAACAAGACCTACGATCTCGGCTCGCCGAAGACGGTCCCGGCCCTGCGCAACCCGTGACCTGCCCCCGCAAGGGCCGTCCCGGTGCGCCCGAATGGACGCTCCGGGAGCATCTGATTCCCTGTTGAATTGCCGCCCTCGGACCGCTTCCGGGCAATCGCCGAGGATGTTTCCGACCTCCGTCACGGCGATCTGCGAGCGGATGCCGAACTAGAGCATCATCCCGAAAGGTGGTTTGCAGCTTTCGGAAAAAGATGATGCAAAAACAGATCCCTGGCGCATCGTGCTGGATCCGATATCCAGCACGATGCGCTAGCGGTGCGGCTCCGCTCCGGATCGGGGGCGCAAGACGCCGCTCGGCACGGCACTCACATCGAGCTGATCGAGCGAGGTGAGAACGAGGTCGGCCCCGGCCGCCCGCAGCAGCGCCGCGTCGCCGAGCCGTGCGATGCCAAGTCCCGCCATGCCGCCGGCCTTCGCCGCACGGATTCCAGCCGGTGCATCCTCGACGACGAGGCAGCGGTTGGGAGACGCGCCCACGGCCGAGGCGGCGAGCAGGAACAGCGCCGGATCGGGTTTGCCGCGCGGGACGTCGCGGCCGCTCACGTCGGCATCGAACAGAGACAACAGCGTGCGGCGGTCGGGCAGGATCACGCGGGCCAGCATCGCGTCGGCGTTCTTCGAGGACGAGGCGAGAACCGTGCGCAGAGCCGCTTCTCTGAGCGCCACCGCGAGACGGATCGCGTCGGGAAACGCCTCGAAGCGATCCTGTTCGATCAGCCGGTCGATCACCGCCTGCTTCTTCCGCGCGAAGTCGGCGGCATGAGCGGCTGCCCCGGCCCCGCCGAGACGCTCGAGCGTCGCCCGGGCGCCCTCCAGCCGCCGCTTGCCCGCGACATGAGCCTGATAGAAGGCCGTGGTGAAATCTGACGGGTCGGCAAACTCGGCGAGCGCCTCGCGCCAAGCCTGCTCGTGAGGGGAATCGACCAGCACGCCGTCGACGTCGAAGATGACCGCCTGCAGCCTCTCCGGCACGGCCTCAGGACCCCGGTTCATGGCCGCCCCCGGGCGGCGGGCGGATCGCTCGCGTCGCCGAAGGCGCGGCCGATGACAGGCGGACGCAGTCTTCGGCATGCCATAGGGTCAGGTCCTCGCCCTCGATCAGTCGGTAGGTCGCTGCGACGTGGTCGAGTTCGACCCGGAGCACCCGTCCGCGGATCCGGAGCGTGAAGCTCATCCGGTTCCAGGTCGCGGGCAGGCAGGGTCGGAAGGAGATCCGCCCGCGGGTGTCGCGCAGCCCCGCGAAGCCGTAGACGAGCGCGAGCCATGTGCCGCCGATCGCGGCGATATGGGCGCCGTGCATCATGTTGCCGCCGATATCGGACAGGTCCATCGCCAGCGCGAAGTAGAAGTAGTGGATTGCCTTCTCGCGCAGCCCGATCTCGTTCGCGACGATGCTCTGAATGCAGACGGACAGCGACGAATCGTGGGTCGTGAGAGGATCGTAATACTCGAAGTTTCGTCGCTTTTCCTCGGTGGTAAAATGCTCGCTCAGCAGGAACATGGCCAGCACCATATCGGCCTGCTTGATCACCTGCGAACGATAGAGGTTCAGCGGATGATAGTGCAGCAGAAGCGGGTAGTGATCCTCCGGTGTGTTGGCGAAGTCCCATCGCTCCAGATCGAGGAAGGCATCGTCCTGTGGATGCACCTTCAGCCGCTCGTCGTAGGGCAGGTACATCCGCTCCGCCGCCTGATTCCAGGCTTCCGGCTCGTCCGGGTCGAGGCCCGTGCGGCGCAGGAGATTCGCGAAGCTTTCGGGATCGTCGCGCTCCAGCATCCGCACGACCTCCGCGGCGTAGCGCATGTTCTCCCGCGCCATCAGGTTCGTGTAGCAGTTGTTGTTGACGATCGCCGTGTATTCGTCCGGCCCGGTCACACCGTGGATGCAGAATCGCCCGCCCATACGGTCCGAGAAGAAGCCGAGGTCGCACCAGAGGCGGGCGGTCTCGACGAGGATCTCGGCGCCGTAGCGGTGCAGGAAATCCACGTCACCGCTGACTTCGACGTACTGGCGCAGGGCGAAGGCAATGTCGGCGTTGATGTGATACTGGGCCGTTCCCGCCGCGTAATAGGCGGAGGCCTCCCGCCCGTTGATCGTGCGCCAGGGAAACATCGCGCCGCGATGCCGGAGTTCGCGAGCCCGGTCGCGGGCGCTGTCGAGCATATCGTAGCGCACCTTGAGCAGACTGCGCGCCATTGGCGGGTTGGTGAAGATCAGGAACGGCAGGACGTAGATCTCGGTGTCCCAGAAATAGTGCCCTTCGTAGGTCCGCCCGGTCAGACCCCGAGCGGGGATCCCATGCCCCTCCGCCCGCTCGGAGGCCTGCATCAACTGGAACAGGTTCCAGCGGATCGCCTGTTGCAGCCTCACGTTACTGGCGTCACCGGCATCAACCTGCACGTCGGCGCGCTGCCAGAATCGGTCGACATCCGCGTGCTGGCGCGCGCGGATCGATGCGAAGCCTGTCTCCACCGCACGGTCGAGCGTCCATGCCACCTGGGAGCGGATCGGCTCGGGCGCCGTGTCGCCGGAATAGTGGTAGCTCAGGTATTTGTGGATGCGGATCGTCTGCCCGGGCGCGAGGGTCGCGCGGAACAGGATGCGGGCAAGATCGTCGTCGCAGGCCGCTTTGGTGGCGACCGGGCAATCGGCCGTCACCACGTGATCCATGCCGCAGCCGAGCGCCAGCCCTGAACTCGCGGTGCGATAGCTGAGGATGGCGCGCAGCGCCTCGGCCCGCGATCCGGTCGGGTGCAGGACCGGGCCGACGAACCCCTCCGCGAGACGCGGGTCGCTGGTGTCGGCGGCGAGCGGTTGGTCGTTCCGCAGTTCTGAGGCGATCACCACCTCCGCCTCGGCGTTCTCCGCCGTGAGCTCGTATTCGAGCGCGGCGAGATGGCGGTGGGCGAGAGAGACGAGGCGAACCGTCCGCAGACGCAGGCGCTTGCCCGCCGCAGTCATCCAGACCACGTCCCGGTTCAGGGTTCCGGTTCGAAAATCCAGGCTGCGCCGATAGGACAGGATCTCGGCCTCCACCAGGATGAAGGGCTCGTCGTCGACCGAGAGCGACATGACCGTCCCGTCGGGGCAGTTCAGGATGCTCTGTCCGACCGTGGGGAAGCCGTAGGCGCGCTCGCCGTACGAGATGGGGCGATGCTCGTAGAAGCCGTTGAGGTAGGTGCCCGCCTCTCGGACCGGTGTTCCCTCGTCGATAATCCCGCGGATCCCGAGATAGCCGTTCGACAGGGCGAACATCGTCTCCGCCTGCCCGGTGAAGTCCTGCACCAATTCCCGCACGTAGCGGACAGCCTCGATGGCCCACGGATTCGGAGGGAAGATATCGGTCGGTGGGTTCAGGCGCGGGCGAAGCATCGATCGTCCCTTCGTTCCGTCTCGGGGGATGCCGGCTCGACGGCGACGAAGGGCAGTGTCCCGTCACGGATCATCGGCAACGGGCGCCTTCCACCCGCCTAAAGAGGTTGGCCGTCACACCCACTACGGTATGGGAGCAGCGCCCGCGCACCCCGCGAGGATGCAACCTGAGCAGGGTCGATCCTGGCAACCAAGCCTAGCTTGAGCGCTCATGATCGATGACTTCATACAATCAACGCAACCATACGGTGTCAACCGGTGTTGACGTTCGGATGACACGAACATCTCTAACGAATTTGACGATACGATATCATTTGTTATGCTAAAATCTCCGGGGCTCTATCGAGATTTTTCAGCGATCTGCGTCTGAGAACCGATAATCATTTGCACGATCGGGGAAAATATTGAAATCCTTGGGCAGCTTCGATCGACACCGTCAAACTCGGCCGCGCAGGCTGCCGATGGATGGAGCAGATCCGATGGGGTTTCGCATCGCATCGATCCCGGAGGTCCGCGGCGGCCGGCTCTTGAGGCGCAATGCCGGGCCGGGGCGGGCGACGTTGACGGCATTGGCACCGGCGCTTCGAAAATCGGCTCCGGCGCGGGGCTGAGATGGGCGACAGCATCCTGGTCGTGAATGCGGGCAGCTCATCGATCAAGTTCAAGCTCTACCGCATCGACAACGCGGATCTCGCTCCCCTGCTGAGCGGAGGGATGAGCGGGATCGGCAGTTCGCCGGTGTTCACGGTGGAGGATGGAACGGGTGCCGTCGCGGTGACCCGCCGCTTCGAGGCGGCCGACGTCCCCGATGCCTCCGCCGCGCAGCACCATCTCGCCGACTGGTTCACTAACCATCGCCCCGGCGAACCGATCGTTGCGGTCGGACACCGGGTGGTCCATGGCGGACCGGATTTTTCGGAGCCGGTGCTGGTCGATGACGCGGTGCTGCGGACGCTCGAATCCTTCATCCCGCTGGCACCGCTGCACCAGCTCGGCAACCTCGATCCGATCCGGGTGCTTCGGCAGCGCCGCCCCGACCTGCCGCAGGTCGCTTGTTTCGACACCGCCTTCCACCGCGGCCATCCGGAGCTGTCCGACCGCTTCGCCCTGCCCCGCTTCCTCCATGACGAGGGCCTGCGGCGCTACGGGTTTCACGGGCTGTCCTACGAGTACGTCGCCGGGCGTTTGCGGGAGCTGTCGCCGGAGACGGCGGAGGGGCGCGTGGTCGTGGCGCATCTCGGTTCCGGCGCCTCGCTCTGCGCCCTGAAAGCGGGCCGGAGCGAGGAAACCACCATGAGCTTCACCGCCCTCGACGGTGTGCCCATGGGTACGCGCTGCGGCGCGCTCGATCCCGGCGCCGTGCTCCACCTCATCGAGCACAAGGGAATGACGCCGTCCGAGGTCGGGCACATGCTCTACCACGAGAGCGGATTGCTCGGCCTGTCCGGTCTCAGCAACGACGTGCGCACCCTGCTGGCGAGCGAACGGCCCGAGGCCGCCATGGCCGTCGCCTTCTTCTGCCGGCGGGTGGCGCAGGCGGCAGCGGCGCTGGCGGTGACGCTCGGCGGCCTCGACGCCTTCGTGTTCACCGCCGGGATCGGCGAGCACGCCCCCGAGATCCGGCGGCGCATCGTCGCCGATTTGGGCTGGGCGGGTTTGATCCTGAGCAATGACGCCAACCGCTCCGGCATCGCAAGACTCGATGAAGCGGGAAGCCGGGCGCAGATCTGGACCATCCCGACCGACGAGGAGCGCATGATCGCGAGACACACGTTGCGTCTGCTGGGCCGGACCGCGGCAGGAGCGACGTCATGAGGCGGCCAGCGCTCAACACGGGTGCGCGCGGGGGCCTTCTCGCGATCCTGCTCGTCACCGGCTTTGCCGTCGCCGCGCCCCCGCCCGCCCTGGCGCAATCACGCCTGAAGCAGTTGATCGACCGGCTGCGCGGGCAGCGGATGCCGGAGGGAATCGCCAAGTCGAACGGCCGCATCGAAGCGACGCAGGTCGATGTCGCGGCGAAATATGCGGGCCGGATCGCCAAGCTGCTCGTCAAGGAGGGCGACGAGGTCAGCGCGGGCCAGGTCGTCGCCACGATCTCCTCGCCCGAGACCGAGGCGCAGCTGCGCGGCGCACAGGCCCAGGTGCTGCGGGCCAAGAAGAGCCTCGCGGAGGCGGTGGCCCTGATCGCCCAGCGGAAGAGCGACCTCACCTTCGCCGAGGCCGACTTCAACCGCGGCAAGGAACTCGTCGGCAAGGGCTACCTGACCAAGCAGATCTTCGACCAGCGCAAGGCCAAGGCCGAGGCGGCCAAGGCAGGGCTCGAAGCCGCCCAGGCGCAGGAAGATCAGGCGAAGTTCGCGGTCGAGAGCGCCGAGGCCGACGTGCAGCGGCTCCAGGCCGTGCTGGTCGATCTCGTGCTGCGGGCCCCCCGCGACGGGCGGGTGCAGTACCGGCTGGCGCGGGAGGGCGAGGTGGTGGGCGCCGGCACCCGCATCCTGACGCTGCTCGACCTCGCCGACGTCTACATGACGATCTATCTGCCGGCCGCGCAGGCCGGGCCGCTGGCGCTCAACGACGACGCACGCATCGTCCTCGATCCCGTGCCGCAATACGTCATCCCGGCCACTATCAGCTTCGTCGCCGCCGACGCGCAGTTCACCCCCAAAAGCGTCGAGACCGAGGAGGAGCGGGAGAAGCTCACCTTCCGGATCAAGCTCCAGATCGATCCGAAGGTGCTGAAGAAGTACCATCAGCGGGTGAAGACGGGTGTGCGTGGAATGGGCTTCGTGCGCACCAAGGCCGACGTTCCATGGCCCGCCGACCTCGCCGTGAAGCTGCCGTGAGGGCGGCATGAGCGACGCGGCCGCCATTGCCCGGCTCGAACACGTCTCGCATCGCTACGGCGGAACGAGCGCGCTCGACGACGTGTCGCTCGATCTTCCCGCCGGCCGCATGGTCGGAATAATCGGGCCGGACGGCGTCGGCAAGTCGACGCTGCTCGCGCTGGTGGCGGGCGTGCGCCGGATCCAGACGGGCCGCGTGACGGTGCTCGGCGGCGACATGGCCCAGCGGCGCCACCGCACGCGGGAGGCGGCGCGCATCGCCTACATGCCGCAGGGGCTCGGCCGCAATCTCTACCCGACGCTGAGCGTGTTCGAGAATATCGACTTCCACGGCCGCCTGTTCGGCCAGGGGGCGTCGGAGCGGCGGCGGCGCATCACCGACCTGCTCACCGCGACCGGCCTCGACCCGTTCGAGGAGCGCCCGGCGGGCAAGCTGTCGGGCGGGATGAAGCAGAAGCTCAGCCTGTGCTGCGCGCTCATCCACGATCCCGACCTGCTGATCCTCGACGAGCCGACAACGGGCGTCGATCCGCTCTCGCGCGGGCAGTTCTGGGAGCTGATCGGCTCGATCCGGGCCGGGCGGCCCGGCATGAGCGTGGTCGTCGCCACCGCCTACATGGACGAGGCCTCGCGCTTCGAGTGGCTGATCGCGATGGATGACGGCCACGTCATCGCGAGCGGCAGCCCGGCCGAGCTGCTGGCCCGAACGGCCAAGCCCGATATGGAGGCCGCCTTCATCGCGCTCCTCCCGGCGGAGAAGCAGGCCCAGCACCGGCCCGTGGTGCTGAAACCAAGGCCACCGCGGCTCGATGCGGTGCCGGCGATCGAGGCGGAGCACCTGACCCGGCGCTTCGGCAGCTTCACCGCCGTCGACGACGTCAGCTTCCGCATCGCCCGCGGCGAGATCTTCGGCTTTCTCGGCTCGAACGGCTGCGGCAAGTCCACCACGATGAAGATGCTCACGGGCCTCCTGCCGGTCTCGGAGGGGAGCGCGAAGCTGTTCGGCCATCCCGTGGGCGACAACGACATGGAGACGCGCCGCAACGTCGGCTACATGTCGCAGGCCTTCTCGCTCTACAGCGAGCTGACGGTGCTGCAGAACCTCGAACTGCACGCCCAGCTCTACCACCTGCCGCCGCACGACCGCCCGGTCCGGATCAAGGAGCTGCTCGAGCGCTACGAGCTCGATCCGGTCAAGAACGCGCGGCCCGACAGCCTGCCTCTGGGCATCAAGCAGCGGCTGCAGCTCGCGGTGGCGGTGCTGCACCGGCCGGCGATGCTGATCCTCGACGAGCCGACCTCGGGAGTCGACCCGATCGCCCGCGACGCCTTCTGGCGGACGCTGATCGACCTCTCGCGGGATGAGGGCGTCACGATCTTCCTCTCCACGCACTTCATGAACGAGGCGGAGCGCTGCGACCGCATCTCGCTGATGCATGCCGGCCGAGTGCTGGCGGTCGGCACGCCGGCCGAGCTGGTGCGGGGGCGCGGCAGCACCTCGCTGGAACAGTGCTTCATCGACTATCTGGCCGAGGCCGCCGGGCTCGACCCGAAGGCAGCCGAGAAGGCGGGGATGGAGGCGGGAGAAAAGGCGGCGGTGGGGCCGGACACCGTGCCCGCCCCGCCCCATGCGGCCGCACGCGGCCACCGCTTCGATCCGAGGCGCCTCTGGGCCTATGCCCGACGCGAGACGATGGAGCTGCTGCGGGATCCGATCCGCATCGCCTTCGCCTTCATCGGCCCCATCCTGCTGATGATCGCCTTCGGCTACGGGATCTCCTTCGACGTGGAGAACCTGCGCTTCTCGGCCTTCGACCAGGACAACACGCCCGAAAGCCGTCAGCTCGTCGATGCCTTCACCAGCTCGCGCTACTTCAGCGAGCAGGCGCCGATCCGCTCCGCGACCGAACTCGACCAGCGCTTCCGCAATGGCAGCGTGCAGATCGCACTGGAAATCCCGCCTCGCTTCGGCCGCGACCTCCAGTCCGGACGCGCTCCGGAGATTGCGGTGTGGCTCGACGGGGCGATGCCGTTCCGGGCCGAGACGAGCCGAGGCTATGTCACCGGCCTGGCAAACCAGTACGCCCACCAGCTCGCCGTGGAGCGCTTGGGCATCGACCCGTCATCGACGCGGGTCAGCGTCGAGACGCGCTTCCGGTACAATCAGGCCTTTCGCAGCGTCAACGCCATGGTGCCGAGCGTGATGATGCTGCTGCTCATCCTGATCCCGGCGATCATGTCGGCCATCGCCGTGGTGCGCGAGAAGGAGACCGGCTCGATCGCCAACTTCCGCTCGACGCCGGTCACCAAGTTCGAGTTCCTGCTGGGCAAGCAGCTTCCCTATATCGGCATCGCCATGATGAGCTTCGGGCTGCTCGTGCTCGTGGCGCTGTTCGTGTTCGACGTGCCCGTCAAAGGCTCATTCGCCGCGCTCGTCCTCGGGACGTTCTTCTATGTCGTGGCGACGACCGGCTTCGGGCAGTTCATCTCGACCTTCATGAAGACTCAGGTTGCGGCGGTCTTCGCCACCGCGCTCCTGTCCATCATCCCGGCCGTCAATTTCTCCGGTCTCCTGGTCCCCATCTCGTCGCTGTCGGGCAGCGCCCGGGTGATCGGGCTCTCGCTGCCGCCGGCCTGGTACCAGCCCGTCACGGCAGGCACCTTCACCAAGGGCCTGCCCTTCTCCGAACTCGTGCCCAACATCCTGGTGCTGGCGGGTTTCGCGCTCCTGTTCCTGATCCTGTCGCAGTTGCTCCTGCGCAAGCAGGAGGCGTGAGATGGAACAACCCGCCACCCCGGACCGGGCTGCGCCCGCGCCGTTCCGCATCGGCCTCGGAACGCATGCGGCGAACCTGTTCCGCCTCATCGTCAAGGAGCTGCGCAGCATTCGGGCCGATCCGGTCATGCTGTTCCTCGTCGTCTACGCCTTCACCTTCGCCGTCCACTCCGTCGCCTCCGGCGCCTCGACCGAGGTGCGCAACCTGACCGTCGGCGTGGTGGACGAGGATCAATCCGACCTGTCGCGGCAGATCATGAGCGCGCTCAACCCGCCGCTGGTGAAGAGCGTCGTTGCCCTCACCCCGGCCGAGATCGACCCCGCCATGGATACCGGCCGGCTCGTCTTCGTGATCGAGCTGCCGCCGCGCCTGCAGATGGACGTGCTGTCCGGCCGTCCGGCCGAGGTCCAGCTCGGCGTCGATGCCACGGCGATGACCCAGGCTGGCAACGGCTCGATCTACCTCCAGACCATCATCGCCCAGGAGGTCGCCCGCTTCGCCGCCCGCAGCGACCTCACCGACACCGCCCCCGTGCAGGTGGTGACGCGCGCCAAGTTCAACCCGAACCTCCAGACCAGCTGGTTCACCTCCGTGATGCAGGTGATCAACAACATAACGCTGCTGACCGTCATCCTCACCGGCGCCGCGCTGATCCGCGAGCGCGAGCAGGGCACGGTGGAGCACCTCTTGGTGATGCCGCTCGTCCCGGTCGAGATCATGCTCGCCAAGGTGATCGCCAACGGGCTCGTCATCCTCATCGGCGCCGGCCTGTCACTGGTCTTCGTCGTGGAAGGGTGGCTCGGCGTGCCGATCAGCGGCTCGATCCCGCTCTTCCTGTTCGGAGCCGGCCTCTACGCCCTCGCGGTGGCCGCGCTGGGCATTCTCCTGGGCACGATCGCGAGCTCCATGGGTCAGTTCGGCCTGCTGGTGATCCCGATCCTGCTGCTGATGCAGCTGCTCTCGGGCAGCAGCACGCCGATGGAAAGCATGCCGTTCTGGCTCCAGATCGTGGTGCAGACGGTCAGCCCGACGCCGCACTTCGTCGCGCTCGCCCAGGCCGTCCTCTACCGCGGCGCAGGCCTGTCCGTCGTCTGGCCGCAGCTGCTCGCCCTCGCTGCCCTGGGCAGCATCTACTTCGCCTTCGCCCTCACCCGCTTCCGCCGCGTGATCTTCGGAGTCTGACCGACGCCACGCCCGCCCCGCGATCCGGCCGTCACCCGATGGGCCGCACCGTCAAGCGCCCCGCCAGCCAGGAGAAGCCCCATGACCGAGCCCACGACTGCGCAGCGACCGGCCGCCGTGCTGGACGGCGCGGAACTCGCCCTGATCGACCGCTACTGGCAGGCGGCGAACTACCTTTCCGTCGGACAGATCTATCTGCTCGACAATCCGCTGCTGCGCGCGCCCTTGGAGCCGCAGCACATCAAGGCGCGCCTTCTCGGCCATTGGGGCACCACCCCGGGCCTGAACTTCATCTACGTCCACCTCAACCGGGTGATTAAAGCGCGCGACCTCGACGCGATCTACATCTGCGGACCCGGCCATGGCGGCCCCGGGATCGTCGCCAACACGTATCTCGAAGGCACCTACAGCGAGGTCTATCCGGAGATCTCGCAGGATGCGGAGGGCATGCGGAAACTGTTCCGGCAGTTCTCGTTCCCCGGCGGCATCCCGAGCCACGTCGCGCCCGAGACGCCGGGCTCGATCCACGAGGGCGGCGAACTCGGCTACGCCCTGGTCCACGCCTTCGGGGCCGTGTTCGACAATCCCGACCTCATCGCCGCCTGCGTCGTCGGCGACGGCGAGGCCGAGACGGGACCGCTCGCGGCTTCCTGGCACTCCAACAAGTTCCTGAGCCCGGTCACCGACGGCGCAGTGCTACCGATCCTGCACCTCAACGGCTACAAGATCGCCAACCCGACCGTGCTCGGCCGGATGCGCGACGACGAGTTGGAAGCTCTGTTCACCGGCTACGGCTACGAGCCGTTCTTCGTCGAGGGCGACCAGCCAGAACCGATGCACCGGGCCATGGCCGAGACGCTCGCGCGCGCCGTGGATCGCATCCGGGACATCCAGGCCGAGGCACGCGGGGGCGGCATGGGCTTCCGCCGCCCGCGCTGGCCGATGATCGTGCTGCGCAGCCCCAAGGGCTGGACCGGCCCGAAGACCGTCGACGGCAAGCGGGTGGAGGGCTTCTGGCGCGCCCACCAAGTGCCGGTGGGCAACGCCCGCACCGATGACGGACACCGTAAGATCCTTGAGGACTGGATGCGCAGTTACGCGCCCGAAACGCTCTTCGACGAGACCGGTCGCCTGCTGCCCGAACTCGCCGCCCTCGCCCCCCAGGGCAATCGCCGCATGAGCGCGAACCCGCACGCCAATGGCGGTCTTCTGCGCCGGGAATTGCGGTTTCCGCGCTGGCAGGACTTCGCCCTGGCAGTGCCGCAGCCCGGCGCGGCCCTGGGCGAGGCGACGCGCACGCTCGGGCACTACCTGCGCGACGTGGTCAGGCTCAACGCCGAGGCGCGCAACTTCCGCATCATGGGCCCGGACGAGACGGCCTCGAACCGGCTCGATGCCGTGTTCGAGGCGACCGACCGGGTCTGGATCGAGAACATCGAGCCCTACGACGTGAGCCTCGCCCATGAGGGCCGGGTGATGGAGGTCTTGAGCGAGCACCTCTGCCAGGGCTGGCTTGAAGGCTACCTCCTCACCGGCCGCCACGGCCTGTTCTCCTGCTACGAGGCGTTCATCCACATCGTCGATTCGATGTTCAACCAGCACGCCAAGTGGCTGAAGGTGTCGCGCGAGCTCGGCTGGCGACGACCGATCTCCTCGCTCAACTACCTGCTGACCTCCCATGTCTGGAGGCAGGATCACAACGGCTTCAGCCACCAGGACCCCGGCTTCATCGACCTCGTCGCCAACAAGAAGTCGGACATCGTCCGGGTCTACCTGCCGCCGGACGCCAACACCCTGCTCTGGGTCGCCGATCACTGCCTGAAGACCTACGACCGCATCAACGTGATCGTGGCCGGCAAGCAGCCGCAGCCGCAATGGCTCAACGCGCAGGAGGCCGGGCTGCATTGCGAGGCGGGCATCGGTATCTGGCACTGGGCAGGCACCGACGAGAGCGGCTTGGAGCCCGATGTCGTGATGGCCTGCGCCGGCGACGTGCCGACCCTCGAAACTCTGGCCGCCGTCGACCTGCTGAAGCGGGCCGTGCCGGGCCTGCGCATCCGTGTCGTCAACGTGGTCGACCTGATGACGCTGCAATCGAATCGGGACCATCCGCACGGGCTGTCGGATGCCGAGTTCGACAGCCTCTTCACCCGCGATAAGCCGGTGATCTTCGCCTATCACGGCTATCCCTATCTCATTCACCGGCTCACCTACTCGCGGGCCAACCACGCCAACATGCATGTGCGCGGCTTCATCGAGGAGGGCACCACGACGACGCCCTTCGACATGGTGGTGCTGAACGAGCTCGACCGCTTCCACCTCGCCATCGAGGCGATCGACCGGGTGCCGGGGCTGGTCACCCGGGCGGCGCGGGCCAAGCAGGAATTCCGAGACCGCCTGACCGCGCACAAGCTCCATATCCGCGAGTACGGCGAGGATCTGCCGGAGATCCAGGGCTGGAAATGGCCCTACGAGACGCGTCGGGAAAGTGAGGCGCCGCACTGAACCGGGCGCCGGGCCACGGCTAAGACAGGCGCGGGCTTGCAGCGGAGCGCGAACCGGCGTCGATCCGGCTGCCGAGACCGGGCAGGGCCGTGAGGCCGGCACCGGCCCATGGGTAGGAAGGGCGCGCAGCCGTATGGACACGCAACAGGCCGGCCGGGTGCTGATCGCCGGTGGTGGCATCGCCGGGCTCGCCGTCCGGCGGGCCCTGCATCAGCAGGGCATTCCGTCGCTCACGCTGGAGCGGCGGCGCGTGCAGGCGGATGCGGGGCTCGCGATCAACCTGCCCGGCAATGCGGTGCGCGCGTTGCAGCAACTCGGTCTGCTCGATGCGCTGCGCGAGACCGGCTCGCCGGTGCGCCGTCGCGAGTACCGGACCGAGCGCGGGCGCCTCCTCTTTGCCGTGGACGAGACCGCCTTCTGGGGGGCCGAGACCGTCTCCCATTGCCTGCGGCGCGCCGACCTGCTGCGCCTGCTGCAGCGCGGCCTGCCGTCGGACGACATTCGGCAGGGGGCCGAACTCGCCGTCGTCCGGCAGACGTCGCAGAAGGTCGAGGTCGAACTCGAGGATGGCGCCACGGAATCGGGCGGCTTGCTGGTCGGTTCCGACGGCGTGCATTCGACGGTCCGCCGCGGCCTGTTCGGCAATCAGGCGCTCGGCGCCGCAATGCTGGCGCGTCAGAGCTGGCGCTTCATGGCGCCCAATCCGGGCATCGAGGCCTGGACCCTATGGGCCGGGGCCGGGGCCCTGTTCCTGCTGATCCCGGTCGATCGCGACGAGGCCTATGGCTGGGTCTCGGCCGGCATGGACCGGGATGGCAGCGCCGACCCGGCGTCGATCCGCGGCGCGTTCGCCCCGTTTCCCCGCCTCGTACGGGACACGCTCGACGCCGCCCTCTCGCGACCGGACGCGATCTATCACTCGCCCCTGGAAGAGGTCCGCATCCCCGCCTGGACCCGCGACCGCATCGTCCTGCTGGGTGATGCGGCACATGCCACCGCGCCGGTCTGGGCCCAGGGCGCGGCGCTCGCGCTGGAGGATGCGCTGGTGCTAGCCCGCCTCCTCGCGGAGCGAAGCGATTGGACTGGTGTCGGAGCGGCCTACGAGCGCCTGCGCCGCCCGCGCGTCGAGCATGTCCAGCAGATGACGGATCGCCTGTCGCGCACGGCGCGGTTACCGGACTGGGTGAGGAATCTGCTGCTCCCGGTCGTCGGCCCGCGCAGCTACCGCGCGACCTACGATCCGCTTCGAACGCCGGCGGTCTGAGGCCCAACTCCGTTAGGCGGCCCGCATCCCGACTTCAGGGCTGGCGGTGCGGCGAATCGGGGAGAGGAGTTGGAGCGGGTGAAGGGAATCGAACCCTCGTATTCAGCTTGGAAGGCTGCTGCTCTACCATTGAGCTACACCCGCCGATCGCAACGCACACCGGATACCGGTTTCCCAGAACCCGTCCGCGCGAGGCGGCGCGGTGAGCGGCAATGCAGCGGGGCGATAGCATGCCTCGGCCGCTTTGAGAAGCGTGAAGCGGGATCTCGCCCCGGCGCGGAAGCTGTGCGAGGGAGAGGAAATGCCGGGCGCACCGCCCGGTTCAAGCCCGGGTTCAGGCCCATTTGTCGGATCCGCCGCCTTTGCTCCTTCGCCGCAAATCCGCCGCTGGTCGGGACGGCGCCCCGGCCGCGTCCTCATCGGCCCGACTCGAGATCCGCGGTGTGAGCCGGCGCTACGGCCGCACGCCGGCGCTCGAGGAGGTTTCGCTGTCCCTGTCTCCCGGTGAGATCCTCGCCGTTCTGGGCGATTCCGGGTGCGGGAAGAGCACGCTTCTGCGATTGGTCGCCGGGCTCGATTCCCCCGATGCCGGCGAGATCCGGATCGACGGTCGATGCGTTGCGGGTGGCAGTAGGGGCGTCGGCGGCGACGAACCGCCGGACATCCGCTGCGTTGGCCTGATGTTCCAGGATTACGCCCTGTTCCCCCACCTCACCGTGCTGGCCAATGTCCGGTTCGGCCTGAGCCACCTGTCGGCTGCGCAGGCGAAGGCCGTGGCGCGGGAGCGCCTGGCCGAGGTCGGGCTCGCGGGTCGTGAGGCGAGCTATCCGGCGACGCTTTCCGGCGGCGAGGCGCAGCGGGTGGCGCTAGCGCGGGCGCTCGCGCCGCGCCCCCGTGTGCTGCTCCTCGACGAACCGTTCTCGAATCTCGATGCCGGCACCCGGGAGCGGGTTCGTGCCGACACGCTCGCCGTCCTGCGCCAGGACGGCATCAGCGCCATCCTCGTGACCCACGACGCCGCCGAGGCCGTAGAGTTCGCCGACCGCATCGCCCTGATGCGGAAGGGTCGATTGATCCAGTGCGACACCGCCGAGGTCCTGTATCGCGCGCCCGTAAGCCCCTTCGCCGCGCGGGCGCTCGGCGACGTCGTGATGGTGGCAGGCCACGCCGCCGACGGGCGGCTGACGACGCCGCTGGGAGCGATTCCTTTACCCTCCGCCGCCCCGGACGGGCCCGTGCAGGTTTGCCTTCGGCCCGAAGCGATCCGCATCGTATCGCGGGGCGAGGGTGTGCAGGGCCGGATCCTGCGCCGCAGCTTTGCCGGCGCGCGCAGCCGCATCGACATCGAGGTCCCGGGTCTCGACGCACCGCTGCGTCTCACCGCGGCACCGGATGAGATTGCGGATGACAGCGTCGAGCTGACGCTCGTGGAAGCAGGCGTCCTGGTTTTTCCCGGAACCGGACACGTTTGATGAACTGATTTTATCTGGAATAACTATAAATCATCCGGCTTGTCGGCTCACCTGACCGCCTATAACACCCGACGAGCATCAACGATGTTCGGGGGAATAGAATGTTGCGGCTGCGGCGCCTCGGTTATTTCATGGGATTGAGCCTCGCCTTTGCTCTGACCGGGCAAGCCGAGAGCGCCGAGGTCAACCTCTACACGACCCGTGAGCCGGGCCTGATCCGGCCCCTCCTCGATGCCTACACGGCCAAGAGCGGCGTCACGGTCAACACCGTGTTCGTCGAGAAGGGCCTGGCGGAGCGCGTCGCGGCGGAAGGCGCCCGCAGCAACGCCGACGTGGTGATGACCGTCGATATCGGCAACCTGATCGAGCTGGTCGACCGCGACCTCGCCCAGCCGGTCCGGTCCCCCGTCCTCGAAGCGGCGGTTCCGGCGCCGCTGCGCGACGGGGACGGGCGCTGGTTCGCCCTCTCCATGCGCGCCCGCGTGCTCTACGCCGACAAGGCGCTCGCCGAGCTGAACAGCGCGACCTACGAATCGCTCGCCGATCCGACATGGCGGGGCAAGATCTGCCTCCGGTCGGGCCAGCACCCCTACAACACCGCCCTCATCGCGGCCTTCCTCGTGCGCCACGGCGCGGAGAAGACGGAGAGCTGGCTGCGCGGCGTCAAGGCCAACCTCGCCCGCAAGGCGGCCGGGGGCGACCGGGACGTGGCGCGCGACATCGCCGCCGACCTCTGCGAGATCGGGCTGGCCAACTCGTACTATGTCGGGCTGATGCGCTCGGGCCGCGGCGGGCCGGACCAGCAGAAATGGGGCGAGGCAATCAAGGTCGTGCTGCCGACGTTCGAGGGTGGCGGTACCCACGTGAACGTGTCGGGCGCCCTCGTCGCCAAGCACGCGCCGCATCGCGAGGAAGCGGTCAAGCTCCTCGAATACCTCGTCTCCGACGAGGCGCAGGCGCTCTACGCCAAGGCCGACTTCGAGTATCCGGTCAAATCCGGCGTCGCCGTCGATCCGATGCTGCAGGCGCTCGGCCCGCTCACCTTCGACACGACGCCGCTCGTCGAGATCGCCCGCAACCGCAAGGCGGCGAGTCTGCTCGCGGACAAGGTCGGCTTCGACAACTGACCGCTCTCGAAGAGCACGGTCCGCGCCCGGCGCGGCCGGCGGACGGGATACCGAGGGAACGGATCACAGGATCATCGATGACGCCCGCGCGCGGACTCCTCTATGCGGCGTCGGCGATGCTGGCCGCCGTCCTCCTGGCGCCGGTCCTCTCGCTCGCCGTCGCGGCGGCCGACGGGTCCGGCGAGTTGTGGCCCCATCTCGCGGCCTACGTCCTGCCGCAGGCGATCCGCGATACCGGCCTGCTGCTCGCAGGCGTGGGATTCCTGGTGATCGCGCTCGGCACCGCAACGGCGTGGCTGGTTTCGGCCTTCGCCTTTCCCGGCCGCCGAATCCTCGACGCGGCCCTCCTGCTGCCGCTCGCGGTTCCCACCTACGTGGTGGCCTACGCCTATCTCGACCTGATGCACCCGCTCGGTCCGGTGCAGACGGGCCTGCGGGCTGCGCTCGGCCTGCGCAGCCCGCGCGACCTCTCCCTCCCCGATCTGCGCTCCCTGCCCGGTTGCGTTCTCCTTCTCGGCTTCGTCCTCTACCCCTACGTCTACCTGCCGACGCGGGCGCTGTTCCTGATGCGGGCGGGGACGCTGCTTGAGGCCGCGCGCATGCTCGGAGCCGGGCCGGCGCGGACGTTCTTCCGGGTGGCGCTGCCGCTGGCCCGCCCGGCCATCGCTCTCGGCACCGGACTCGCGCTGATGGAGGCCCTGAACGATGTCGGCGCGGCCGAATTTCTGGGAGTTCGCACGCTCACGGTGCAGGTCTACGCAACCTGGGTGAACCGCTCCGACTTGGCCGGCGCCGCGCAGATCGCCCTGGTGATGCTCGCCGGTGTCGTCGGTCTCGTCGCGCTCGAACGGCTGGCTCGCGGCGGGAGAAGCTATGCAGGTTCGGGTCATCGCGACCGGCCGACCGCGCGTCGACCGCTCTCCGGCTGGCGGGCAGGCCTGGCGCTCGCCCTCGGCCTTACCCCGGTGCTCCTCGGTTTCGGCCTGCCGGCGGGCTATCTCTTATCGGCGGCTTGGCAGCGCCTGCAGGAAACGGGGCTGCCGGAGACGCTGGCCGCGCAGGCCCTCAACACCGTGTTCTACGCGAGCATCGCCACTCTGATGACGGTCGCGGTCGGGCTGCTGGTCGCCGCCTCCCCGCATCTCCTCGGACGTCGAAGCGGCTCGACGCTGATCCGCGCCGCCGGCCTCGGCTACGCGATGCCCGGTACGGTGCTGGCCGTCGGGCTCCTCGCACCGCTCGCCCTGCTCGATCACGGCTTGGCCAATTTGGCGCATGCCGGGCTCGGCTGGGCACCGGCCGTCGGCCTCGGAACGGGCGCGGCACTGGTGATCGCCTACACGCTCCGCTTCCTGACCATCTCGGTCGGCGCGACGGAGGCAGGACTCGCCCGCATTCCCTCGACCCTTCCCGACGCGGCGCGGGTTCTGGGACGCGGGCGCTTCGGCACGTTGCTCACCGTGCAGATCCCGCTCGCATGGCCGGCCGTTCTGAGCGGGGCCCTGCTCGCCTTCGTGGACATGGCGAAGGAGCTGCCGGTGACGCTGCTCCTGCGCCCGCTCAACGTCGAGACCCTGAGCACCCACCTCTACGGCGAGGCCGCCCGCGGCACCTATGAGGACGGTGCCGCGAGCGCGTTGTTGATCGTGATGACGGGTCTGATTCCCGTCGCCCTGCTGCTGCGCCTCGACCGGAATACCGCCCCGCGGCGGCGCCGGCCGGACGCCTGACCGCCCCTTACATCCCGCCGAGCAGGACGTTCATCGTCCCCACGACGGTCATCACGAGGCCGCCAGCGAACACGGCAATCATGGCGTAAGACACGGGCTTCAGCTGCATGCGCGGTCAACTCCTTGCAATCGGTAAGTCCCACCCGGGCACAGCGACTCCGCAGGCGCGGCGGGCTGGCCGACGGGCCGGGCAGGACGAGGGACAGGAACGAGGCCGGAAGGATCCGGCACCTCCATCAACGACGGAAGCGCCCGACCATTCCATCAAGAGGGATAGAAAAATGGGCCGAACCAAATAAGATCGACCCAAATCGCGAAGATGTGAGGCTAATCAAGGTCCGATTATCGATAAAATTCCGCGCGATATCGGACTTTGCACAATATCATGACGCTTCTGCGCGTCACGCCATTCATTTTGGTTCATCCGTGCGTCAGCAACGGTAGCCGCCCGACGTCTGGCCGTACTGCTTGACCGGGAAGTTCTGTTGGTTGGCGTTTCCTTCAGCCGCCGAGCTCATCGGGCAGCCCGTATGCTTCGGGCTGTCGTGAACACCGAGGGAACCCGTGACCGTCACATCACGGGGCACGGTCCGATCGTGACGGTAATCGAATGCCATAGCGGATGAGGCCGGCGCAGCAACGCCGATGATGACGGCGGCAATGGCGGCCGGGATGGCGGTAGAAATGCGAGTCTTCATCTGCTGTTCACTCTCGATCTTTCGGCTAATCCCGTAGGAAGAGCGCTTTTCTCCTCTGGTTTTACTGATATAATCGAATGGACCCCAGCATGACGTGCCGAGGCACACGCACCGTCAGGGATTAAATTCGAAGCGCAACTTGCCTCTCGTTACGCTCACCAACAGGCTGTTGTATCGGCGCGCGGAACGGGGCCGCGCCCCGGAACGGACGCGGCTCGACGGGACAGATGCCCGGCCTCGGATCGTTGCGATGCTGCGAAGGTCTCGGCGCAGCTCAGCGCCGGTTCGGAAGGCGCGCGTCGGCCCCCGTCGGGCCGGGCAGAGCCCTGCGTTCGAGACCCTTGTGCAGGTGGACCATCAGAGCGACGCCGAAAAGCGGCGTGACGAGGTTGACCACCGGCACGATCATCAGGCCGGCGAGCAGGCAGCCGGCGGCGATCACCGTGAACCCGTAATGCTCGCGCATCGCCCGCGCTTCAGGCAGGGGTCGGAACCGGCCGGCGGCGAGTTCGAAATACTCGCGTCCGAGCAGGTAGGCGTTGGCGCCGAAGAAGGCGAAGAGGTTCACACCCGGGACGAAGACGAGGATCAGCGCGACGAGGTTCACGATCAGGGCAAGGCCCGCAAAGCGCAGAGCCGAGCCGAGCGCCTGACCCCAGGGCAAGGCGCGCCCCGGCGCGTCGGCGGGGAAGTCGCTGCGCTCGACCACCTCGGCGACGTCGTCGAGGAAGAATCCGGCCACGAGGATCGAGACCGCTGGCATGATATAGGCCAGCGCCACGAACAGCCCGGCGCCGGCCAGGAAGAACGCGAGCGTGTCGAAGAACGGGTAATCGGCCGAAATGTGGTGGCTGGCCTGGAACGCCTGGATCAGGCGTGTCAGACCGAACCAGGCGACCACCAGCAGCCCGATGGTGAGCGCCAGCGACTTGAACAGGATACCGCGCAGGGCGGGCGAGAATACCTGCCGCAGGGCTGCGGCAGCGGCCTTGATGAGCATCGTGCCCTTCAGTCCTTCCGATGATCTGCACCCGCCCGGGCCGGGTTTTCGCCGCCCTGCTCCCGCCGCGCAAGTGTCGCTTCGGAGAGAATCCTGACGAAGGTGGGCTCTTGAGAGCAATTGACGCGTTGCCCCGCCGACACGTTCTGCCGGAGCCTCGCGCATGGCACGCCCGCTTTTCCCCGGTCTCTCTCTCCTCGCCGCCCTGCTCGCCGTCGCGCCCGCCGCCGCCCATGAGGTCGGGGCCTGGGCCGGCGCCAGCTCCGCGCCGGCGGAGCGCTCCGAGGTGGCGGTCGCGGCGCTCGACGGCAAGGCCTACGTCATCGGCGACTACAACGGCGCGACCGAACTCCTGATCTACGATCTCGCGGCCGATTCCTGGAGCAAGGGCGCGCCGTTCCCCTATCCCGTCCACCACACCATGGCGGCGGAGAAGGGCGGCCGGATCTACGTCTTCGGCGGCTACGTCAACGGCTGGGAGGCCAGCGACAAGGTCTGGGCCTACGATCCGAAATTGAACGCCTGGCAGCCCCGGGCGCCGATGCCGACCCCGCGGGCCGCGGGCGGAGCGGCCTTGATCAACGACAAGATCCACGTCGTCGGCGGCAGCGGATCGGGTCGCGGCAACGTGCGCACCCACGAAGTCTACGATCCGGCCGGCGATACCTGGAGCAAGGCCGCTGACCTGCCGACGCCGCGCGACCATCTCGCGGTGCAGACGGTGGAGGGCCGCATCGTCGCCAGCGGAGGCCGGATCGACGGCGATTCCGGCAAGAACCTCTCGGCCAATCAGGTCTACGATCCCGAGCGTGACGCCTGGAGCGAGGCCGCTCCCCTGCCGACCGCCCGCAGCGGCGTCGCCTCGGCGGTACTCGGCCGCGAAGTGTTCGTCATCGGCGGGGAGTCGAACCGCAGGACCTACGACGAGGTCGAGGCCTTCGATCTGCCGGCCAATCTCTGGCGCGCGCTGGCGCGGCTTCCCACGGCGCGCCACGGCTTCGGCGCCGTGACCTACAAGGGCCGCATCTACACCCTGACCGGGAGCCCGCGGCCCGGCGGCGACCGGTCCGGCACGGTCGAGGTGCTGGATCCAAACGGCGCCGCACCGGCCCGGTGATCGGCGCCTGCGGGCGCGGGTGCTTGCCGCGGCCGGGCTTGCGGACGACATGAGGGCCGCCCCTCTCCTGGATCCGCGTCGAGACCATGCTCTTCGTCCCCGAGCACGCCCGCTTCCGTTCGACCGTCATGCCGCGAGTCGCGCCGCTGCCCGCCTCGCCCGACGTGATCGTGATCGGCGCGGGTGCCGCCGGCATCGCTTCGGCCCGCCGGCTGATCGAGCGCGGCCTGTCCGTCGCGGTTCTCGAAGCCCGCGACCGGGTCGGTGGACGGGCGGTGACGACACAGCTGCGCGGTCATGCGGTCGATCTCGGCGCGCACTGGCTGCATGCCGGCCCGATCAATCCCCTTGTCGCTCTTGGCAAGCTCCGCGGCGAGCCGCTGCGCCGCGCCGCGCAGCACGAGCACCTCTGGATCGGACAGCGTCGCGGGCGGCCGGACGAGGAGGCTGCCTTCTCCCGTGCCTTCGACGTCGCCGACCGGGCGATCACGCGGGCGGCCGGCCGCAGCGAGGACGGACCGGCCGGCCGCGCCCTGCCCCGCCATCTCGGGCCCTGGGGTGAGCGCATCGCCCTCGTTCATGGCCTGGTCTCAGGCCGGCCGCTCGACGAGGTTTCGCTCCACGACTGGCCGAGCCTGGAATACGGCGACAACTTCTTTATCGCGGGCGGCTACGGCGCCTATCTGTCGCGACTGGCGATCGGCTTGCCGATCCGCCTCGGCTGCCCGGTGAGCGGCCTCGACTGGTCAGGGCCGGGCGTGCGGGTGCGGCTCGCCGATGGAGGGCGGATCGCGGCGCGGGCCGCCATCGTGACCATTCCGGTTCCCGTGCTCCAGGCGGCGTTCCGCTTCGATCCGCCCCTTCCCGGGCGCCCGCGCGACGCCATCGACGGCTTCCTTGCGGGAATCTACGAGCACGTCGTCCTGCACTGGCCCTCCGCCCCTTTTCGCGGCCGCGACCGACTCGCCAGCGTGGTCGGAGGACGCCACAAACCGCCGGGGATGTTGACCCGGATCGACGCTACGCCGTTTCATTACTTCGAACTGGATACGGCCTTCGCCCGCGCGCTCGACGCGACCGGGACCGGTGCCGACGGGGCGCGGCGCCTCGCCCGCGCGGTGCTGGACGAGCATTTCGGTCGCGGTACCCTTCGTGACCTCGCGATCCCGGCGGTCACCGCGTGGCGACACGATCCCTGGTCCCGGGGATCCTGGGCCGTGGTTCCTCCCGGTCACGCAGCGGCTCGGACGACGCTTCAAGAGCCGGTGGGCGAGCGAATCTGGTTCGCGGGCGAGGCCAACTCCCGTGCGCAGTGGGGAACCGCGGGCGGCGCCTATGAGGAAGGGCTGCGGGCGGCAGACCGCGTTGCCGACACGCTTGCTGCCCCTCTTGCCGCCACCCTCGCCGATGCCTCCGACCGCTCGGATCGACGCGCGAGCGGGTGAGCGCGGCCGCACCGGGATCCTGCCGCATCCCCTTGCATCCCTCGCCCGGATGGGCGAACCGCCGAAGCGATAGGCGCGCACAAGCGTCCGCCGGAGCGAAGGCCGGCCGCAAGCGGGGGCATCACCATGAACTGGGTCGAGGCGATCGGCTATCTCGGGACGGCACTCACCGTCGCCTCCACGGCGATGGGCACGATGATCCCGCTGCGCATCGTGGCCCTGTGCGCGAGTTGCGCCGTCATCACCTACGGCTTCCTGATCGGCAGCGTCCCGGTGATGCTCACAGAGGCGATCCAGATCCCCTTCAATGCCTGGCGCCTCTACGAGATGATCCGCCTCGTACGCGACACGGAGAAGGCGGCCTCGGGCGACCTCTCCCTGGACTGGCTGAAATCCTTCGGGACCTCGCGCCGCTTCCGCGCCGGCGAGGTGCTGTTCCTCAAAGACGATCCGGCCCACGAGATGTACCTGATCGAGAGCGGACGCTTCCGAATCGCCGAGCACGGACTCGACGTGCGGCCGGGCCAGATCGTCGGCGAGCTCGGCATGCTCTCGCCGGGCAATCGCCGGACCGGGTCGCTCGCCTGCGTGGAGGCGGGCTCCGCGCGCTGCCTATCCTATTCCGAGGTCAAGCAGCTCTACTACCAGAACCCGGAATTCGGCTTCTATTTCCTGAAGCTGACCAGCGAGCGCCTGTTCCAGAGCGCCGCCGAAACCGCGGGAACGGCACGACCCGCCGCGCCGGTGGGCAGCGACGTGCTGTGAGGCTCAATCCGTCTGCCGCATGAAGCGGTCCGGCGTGCCCGTGCCGGCGTCCACGAACTGGATGTCGCGCGGCTCCCGCCGCGGCGTGTCGACGGAGAGGAACACCACCGGCTCCTCCAGGATCTCCGGCACCGAATGCACCACGCCGCGCTTGAAGAACACCAGCATGCCTGGCCCGACCTCGACCGGCGGCGCATCGCCGAACTGCATCCGGCAGCGGCCGGAGAGGGCGTAGAGATACTCGTCGCAGCCCGTGTGATAGTGCGGGGGCGTCGGCCGGTAGACCCGGAAGACGCGGGCGCTGGCCGTCTCGTCGTCGGTGAAGCGGTGATCGGCAACCATTGTAGTCGCCGTCTCGGGAAGGCGGCGGACACTCTCGGCGACGTCGAATACGGCGTGGCCGGTCGCTTGCTCCTCGCCCATGCGCCCGTGCTCCGGTTCGTCGAGCCTGGACTATGCTCGCGCCGAAGGCCGGTGCACAGGGCCGACGGCCCGTGCGTTTCATCAACCGGACGGAAATGTTAGGAAAAGCGGTGCCGCACGGATCGCGGCCCGGACATTGAAGACCCTGGGATGATGCGGGGATATGAGGGAAACGCCCAGGTCATGGCGGACGTCGCCGCCGTGATCGAGCAGGCGCAGCGTGAAGGCCGCGATCTCGCGACCGCACTGCGCATCGCCCGGGTGACGCTCGCCTATGTCAGCGGCCCCGAGCCCGAGCCGGACAAGGCCCGCGCTCTGGAGGCGCTCGACCGGCAGCTAAGGGCCTTGTCGGACTAGGCGGCGCGCCACCGAGGCGCCCCCCGGGCTCATCCCGCCGCCTGCACGATCAGCGTCACGGCCCCGAATAGCAGCACGGCAAGCACCGCAACGGCCATCAGGATGAGGGCGGCCCGCGATTCGCGTAGCTCGTGGTTGTCCATGGCGCGAGCTTAAGGGATGCGGCCCGCGGGGCATAGCGCCGACGGCCCGGCTCGCCGATCCGCCGCCGCGCGACTGTCTCAGGACCGCCGGACGTGGTGCCGTGGCCGGAGGACCACGATGTCCTCCGGACACACGCCGCGATCCTCCGGATCCGTGCGCGGCGTCAGGATGCCGTGCAGGGGCTGCACCGCCCAGCGACCGTACCAATCGCCGGAGGGTGAGAAGCGCGGCCGCTCGGACCGGGCACGAAGGTCGCCGAACGGCGCACCATCAAGGCCGAGAAAGCGTGTCTCGCCGGATCCGTCGGCGAACAGTCCGAACAGGATCGGTCGCGCATCATGGCCTGAGACGTTCTCCGCGAGGGTCGGCAGCGACATTTCCAAAAGCTTTCACAAGGGCAAAGCAGATCGTCCGAAATCGGGACGCTCCCCGGTATCACTGCAAATTCGAAGCCCGCTCGGCCGATCTCGCGGCGGAGCGAAAGGCCGAGCGGAACGCGCGGCCACAACCTTGGCCTGTCGCTTGCCACCATCGGGCCGGGACCGTCCGTGGCATCACCGAACGTTTCGAGATGGCACGCCGCCACGGTCGAAGCGCCGGAGAGGTGGGGCGTCCGAGCCGGAGCGCTGGCGGAATCTGTAGAGGCCTTCGATGAACAGCACTCTCGAAATCCTGCTGCGCCCGATCCGGCGCCGCTTCGCCGTCCTCGGCCTGCTCGGCGCCCTGGCCGTGACCCTGACTTGGTGGCTCATTGTCGCCCACGGCGTCTGGCTCGCCGTCGAATGGGTCTCGGCTTGAGGCATCGACCCGGTCTTTTGGATCCGGATCTCTGCACGAAACGTTCTTTCTATAGAACAGGAAGATCGGAGACATTCGTTCCACACCACCGCTCCGTCGAAGAAGAATGTTGTAAACACACTCGAAATGTTTGATTCTCTGGGAGCTTTAGCTGCTACGCCGACTCCGGCCTCGCCTTGACATCGTTCTTTAAAAAGAACACCACCTTGCCATGGACGGGCGAGGCCCCGTGATGTGGAGGCGAGACGACGTGTTCGACGGACATCCGATCAGACTTGGTGCGGCACCTCGTCGGCGCACGGCCCTTTTCGGTCTCGCTATGGCAGCCTGCCTCGTCTCTGCCGGCAGCGCCTTCTCGCAGACCGAGATCCTCAACGTCTCCTACGATCCGACGCGCGAACTCTACCGCGAGATCAACGCGGCGTTTTCCGAGGAGTGGAAGGCCAAGTCCGGTGAGACGATCACCGTGCGCGCCGCCCATGGCGGTTCCGGCGCGCAGGCCCGCACGGTCATCGACGGCATCCCCGCGGATGTCGTGACCCTCGGCATCCCCTCCGACATCGACGCCATCGCCAACCTCTCGAAGAAGATCCCGGCGGACTGGCGCACCAAGCTGCCGAACGAGGGCCTGCCCTACACCTCGACCGTCGTGTTCCTCGTCCGCAAGGGCAACCCGAAGGGCGTGAAGGACTGGGACGACCTCGCCAAGCCCGACGTGAAGGTCATTACCCCGAACCCGAAGACCTCGGCCGGCGGGCGCTGGAACTTTCTCGCCGCCTGGGGTTACGCCTATGAGCGCGACGGCCGGGACAAGGAGAAGGCCAACGCCTTCGTCGGCTCGCTCTACAAGAACGTGCCGGTGCTCGACACCGGCGCCCGCGGCTCGACCGTGACCTTCGCCCAGCGCGGCCTCGGCGACGTGCTGCCGACCTGGGAGAATGAGGCCTTCCTCGTGCTCGAGGAATTCGGCAAGGACAAGTTCGACATCGTCGTGCCGCCGACCTCGATCTATGCCGAGCCGCCGGTCGCCCTCGTCGAGGCCAACGTCGAGAAGAAGGGCACCCGCAAGCAGGCCGAGGCCTATCTCCAGTTCCTCTACAGCGACAAGGCGCAGGCGATCTTCGCCAAGCACCATTATCGTCCGATCAAGCGCGAGGCGGCCAAGCCCGAGGATCTGGCGCAGCTGCCCGAGATCAAACTGTTCAAGATCGAGGATCTGCAGGGCTCGTGGGACCAGATCCAGAAGGCGAACTTCGACAATGGCGGCCTGTTCGACCAACTGAGCCGGGCCGGGCGCTGACCGCATGGTCGAGCCCGTGAAACCCCGGCGGCGCTTCCGCCAGCGGAGCGTGATCCCCGGCTTCGGGATCACCTTCGGCTACACGCTGACCTGCCTCGGCCTGATCGTGCTGCTGCCGCTCGCCGCCCTCGTAGTGAAGGCGTCCGGCCTCGGCCTCGCCGGGATCTGGGAGGTCGCCACCGATCCGCGCGTGTTCAGTGCGTTGCGGGTGAGCTTCGGCGTGTCGCTGCTCGCCGCGCTCACGGCCTCGATCTTCGGCGGCATCGTCGCCTGGGTGCTGACCCGCTACGATTTCCCTGGCCGTAAGCTCGCCGACGCCGTGGTCGATCTGCCCTTCGCCCTGCCGACGGCGGTGGCGGGCATCGCGCTCGCCTCGCTCTACGCGCCGAACGGGCTGGTCGGCGCGCAGCTCGCCAAGATCGGCATCGAGGCGGCCTACACGCCGGTGGGCATCTTCATCGCCATGGTGTTCATCGGCCTGCCGTTTGCCGTGCGCACGGTGCAGCCGCTGATCGCCGAGATCGACAAGGAGGTGGAGGAAGCCTCCGCCATCCTCGGCGCCTCGCGGATCACCACGCTGCTGCGGGTGGTGCTGCCGCCGCTGATCCCGGCGGTGCTGACCGGCTTCGCCCTCGCCTTCGCCCGCGGCGTCGGCGAGTACGGCTCGATCATCTTCATCGCCGGCAACTTGCCCTACGTCTCCGAGATCGCGCCGCTGCTCATCGTCATCAAGCTCTCGGAATTCGATTACGCGGGCGCGAGCGCCATCGCCGTGATCATGCTGGCGATCTCCTTCGTCACCCTGCTCGCGATCAACCTGATCCAGGCCTGGAGCCGGCGGAGGTTCGGCTATGTCTGAGGCGCTGACGCAGGCCCCCATCGCGGGGCCGCGGGACGAGGCTCTGCGGTCGCCGGCCAGCGTCGTCACCGAGCGGCGGGTCGTGCGCTGGCTGCTGATCGCCGTCGCGCTGACCTTCCTCGGCCTGTTCCTCGTTCTGCCGCTGCTGACGGTGTTCGCCCAGGCGCTCGCCAAGGGCTGGGGCGCCTACCTCGCCGCCTTCGCCGAGCCCGACGCTCAGGCGGCGATCCGGCTGACCCTGCTCGTCGCGGCGATCGCCGTGCCGTTCAACCTCGTCTTCGGCGTCGCGGCCTCCTGGGCCATCGCCAAGTTCGAGTTCCGCGGCAAGAATCTGCTCGTCACGCTGATCGACCTGCCGTTCTCGGTCTCGCCGGTGGTGTCCGGGCTGATCTACGTGCTGGTCTTCGGCTCGCGCGGGCTGTTCGGCCCCTTCCTCGTCGAGCACGACATCCAGATCATCTTCGCGGTGCCCGGCATCGTGCTCGCGACGATCTTCGTCACCTTTCCCTTCGTCGCCCGCCAGCTCATCCCGCTGATGCAGGAACAGGGCACGGCCGAGGAAGAGGCGGCGCTGACGCTCGGGGCCTCCGGATGGCACGCCTTCCGGACGGTGACGTTACCCAATATCCGCTGGGGCCTGCTCTACAGCGTCCTGCTCTGCAACGCCCGCGCGATGGGCGAGTTCGGCGCGGTCTCGGTCGTCTCCGGCCATATCCGCGGGCTCACCAACACGCTGCCGCTGCACGTGGAGATTCTCTACAATGAGTACAACTTCGTTGCCGCGTTCGCCGTCGCCTCTCTCCTTGCCGGGCTCGCTCTTGTCACCCTCGCCGTCAAATCCGTCCTTGAATGGCGCTACGCCGACGACATCGCGGCGGGGGCACGCCGCCACTGACCCCGTCGGAACGGCGACGGCGATCCGCATCGAGGACGTCTCGAAGACCTTCGAGACGGCGGCGGTGCTGCACGACTTCACCCTCGACGTGCGGGCGGGCGAGCTGCTGGCGCTGCTCGGGCCCTCGGGCTCGGGCAAGACCACGCTGCTGCGCATCATCGCCGGGCTCGACTTCCCCGATCGCGGCCGGATCATCTTCGGCGGCGACGACGCCACGCAGGTGCCGGTGCAGCGGCGCGCGGTCGGCTTCGTGTTCCAGCACTACGCACTGTTCAAGCACATGACGGTGGCGCAGAACATCGCCTACGGGCTCAACGCCCGGAAGCGCTCGGAGCGGCCGGACAAGGCCGAGATCAAGCGCCGCGTCGGCAACCTGCTCGACCTCATCAAGCTGTCAGGCTTCGCCGACCGCTATCCGAGCCAGCTCTCCGGCGGCCAGCGCCAGCGTATCGCGCTGGCTCGCGCGCTCGCGGTGGAGCCCCGCGTCCTCCTGCTCGACGAGCCGTTCGGCGCACTCGACGCACAAGTGCGCAAGGATCTGCGCCGTTGGCTGCGCGAGATCCACGACCGCACCGGCCAGACGACGATCTTCGTCACTCACGACCAGGACGAGGCGCTCGAACTCTCCGACCGGGTTGCGGTGCTGGACCGCGGCCGCCTGGAGCAGGTCGGTACGCCGGACGAGGTGCAGGAGCATCCGGTCTCGCCGACGGTGCTGAAGTTTCTGGGCGACACGATCGAGGTCGAGGCGATCGCGCAGAACGGCCAGGTTCTCGTCAACGGCCGGCCGACACCGCTCACGGCCCCGAACGGCCTGGTCGGACCGGTCAAGCTCTACGCGCGGCCCTGGCAGCTTCAGTTCGCCGAGGCGCACGAGGCGCATCTCACCGGGACGGTGCGCTCCTCATACCGGACGCAAGGTCGGCAGCGGATTGAAGTCGACCGGCCCGGCACCAAGGTCGTGGTGGTGGAAGCCGCCGATACCGCCCGCCTCGCCGCCGGCCGCGAAGTCGGGCTGCGGATTGTCGGCGGACACGTCTTCCCGTAGGGGGTGCCTCGCCGGAGACTTGGATCTCCGGCGACCGCAGGCCGACGCTTCGGCATCGTCCGATCGCGCGAAGGCGCGTTCGCCTTGCAGCAAGCGGCGGGTCCCCTCCCCTGTCGGTCGCGAGGTTCCTCTCACCGTCTCGCACACGCGCCGGCTTTTTAGCTTGAGACCAGACAGCAAGAAGCCCGCGGGCATGTGCCGGCGGGCTGTCGTGTTCCGTGGTGGTGTGGTGTGTGTGTGTGTTTGGTTGCGGGGGCTGGATTTGAACCAGCGACCTTCAGGTTATGAGCCTGACGAGCTACCGGGCTGCTCCACCCCGCGCCGGTGTTGGCGATCGGCGGCCCCTTGGGGTGCGCC